>JBEKIC010000004.1:0-127205 GCA_050011955.1 Xanthobacteraceae bacterium | reverse complement strand
CCGCGTTCACCGTCAGGAGCCTCTGCAAGGCCGTCGCCTCGTGTCTCGATCAAATCTCTCGAGCTGAATGCACTGCATACCTCGCGAATTCAGGATATGGTCCACTTAAACGGAAACCGCTCTAATGAGCGCGATTTTCCTCGATCCTTCCACCAAAAAGATCGTCGCCATCATCACCGAGTGAATGAGCATGCTGGCGAAGCATGTGGCTCCGCCAGCACCGCCACCTCACGACATTCGGGCGCGCCGCGCGCGCAGGCGGCGGCGCGCCACCGGAACTAGCTCGGCAAGCTTGGGACGCATCAGCGCCATCATGCCGCGCGGCTGCATGCGTTCGACCTGCATTTCATTGCCGCGCCAGACGAAGTCGTCGCCGCGCATCGCCTTGACGAAGAGGACGGGCAAGAGGAGGTCGCGCGCCAGGCAGCAGAACGGGTAGCGCGGCGAAAGGTGCCAGCCGGCGACCGCGGCGAGCAACATTTCGCTGCCATACCAGACCGCGCCCAGCGCGGCGACGCTGAGCGCGGGCGGCATGTCGACCGCAGCCGCGACGCCGGCGAGCGCCACCATCGGCAGCACGCCGCCGGAGAGCGCTTCGGGGAGGAAATAGGCCAAGAAGCTGGCGCGCCGCAGCCGCGCCCAGCGCAACTGCCGATGCCATACCTCGGCGGCGCTGCGGTAGCCAAGCGGCTGCGCGAATGGCCTGTCGACCAGGCGCACTTTGAGGCCGGCGTCGCGCACGATCTTGGTCGAGGCCGCGTCTTCGGCGACTTCCTTGGCGAGCGCCTCGATGCCGCCGGCGCGCTCGAGATCGGCGCGCCGCCACAGCATGGTCTTGCCCTGGGCGAAGCCCAAGCCGAAGGCATCGGCGACATACTGCCAGCGGGCCTGATAGGTGTTGAGGAACGCGCATTCCAGCTCGGCCCAAGGTCCGCGCGGCTGGCAGCCGACCGGCGGCGAGGCGACCAGGCCGGTATCCGTCCGCCAGTTGGCGAACAAGAGCTGGATATAGTCGCGCGGCATCAGCACGTTTGAGTCGGCCAGCACGATCCACTCATGTTCGGCGGCGCGCCAGCCCTTGAGCACATTGTTGAGCTTCGGATTTGAGCTCACTCTCTCGTCCCCGATCAGCAGCTGGGCGCCGGTGCCGGCGTGCTCCGCCATCAGCGCCTCGATGAGCGGGACGACGGGATCCTTTGCGGAAGCGACGCAGAACAGGATTTCGCAAAGCGGATAATCGAGCTCGAATGTCGAACGGAGCGTATCGGCGGCATAGTTGTCTATTCCGCATAGCGGGCGCACCAAGCTGACCGGGGGGAGTTTTCGGCGGGACAGCGGCTCGCCTGGCGTGCGCCGGCGCAGCCGCACGGCGGCAATCACGATGCTGGCGACATGAATGACGGTGGTGGTGAAGCAGAACGTCGCTGCGGCGAGAATCGGCGCTGTCATCGCCGAATCACTTAACGCTGCGCCATGACAGCGTTGTGACTCCGGCGCCGCAGCGATTCGTTAACGTTTGCTGTCATCCACCTGCAATGAAATCAATTTATAAGCTTGGCCATGTCGAGCGGACGAGAGATCAAACATCGTGACACTTGAGCACGGCACGCGTCTGTTCCGTACTCTCTTTATTTCTGATGTTCATCTCGGCGCGCGCGGCTGCCAGGCCGAACGCCTGCTCGACTTCCTGCGCTATCACGATGCCGAAACGATCTATCTGGTCGGGGACATTGTCGATGGCTGGCAGTTGCGCTCGGGCTGGTATTGGCCGCAGCCGCACAACGACGTGGTGCAGAAGCTGCTGCGCAAGGCGCGCAAGGGCGCGCGCCTCATCTATCTGCCGGGCAATCACGACGAGTTCCTGCGCGATTATTACGGCACGCATTTCGGCGGCATCGAGGTGGCGGAGACGGCTACGCACGAGGCCGCCGACGGCCGCCGCTATCTGGTGGTGCACGGCGACGTGTTCGACCTCGTGGTCAAGCATGCGCGCTGGCTGGCGCTGCTCGGCGACACCGCCTACGATTTCGCCATCCTGGTGAACCGCTATTTCAACGCTCTGCGCCGCCGGCTCGGTTTTTCCTATTGGTCGCTGTCGCAATGGGCGAAGCACAAGGTCAAGAATGCCGTAAACTATATCGGCGCGTTCGAGCAGACGCTGGCCGCCGAGGCGCAGCGCCGCCATGTCGACGGTGTCATCTGCGGCCACATCCACCACGCCGTCATCCACGACGATTTCGGCATCCGCTATATCAATTGCGGCGACTGGGTGGAGAGCTGCACTGCGGTCGCCGAGCATGACGACGGCCGGTTCGAGATCATCGCCTGGTTCGAAACCGGCAGCGAGCAGCCGCTGGCCGAGGCACCGGACGTGCCGATGGACGAGAAAACCGGCATCGCGGCGTAAGCTTTGCGCGCCGGCTGCCGGCGATCGTGTTGCTGACGAGCCGCTCAGCGCCCGAAGATCAGCCGGCTGGGGTGCTGATCGATGTTCTTGATCGTCTTCTGCAGTTCGGCAAGCGTGCGGCGGCCGTCGACGGCAAACGCCTCGAACTGCTTGAGGCCCGAATTCGAGAACTGCGCGAGCCCGGTCGATATTTCTTCCGTGCGTTTGTCGAGATTGTCGGCGAGCTTTCGGATCGCTTCGGCGGCTTGCGCGATCTCGCCGTGATTATCGCCGCTGCCGGTGAGGTTTTCGAGGCCGGCCATGACCTTGTTGAGCCGATCCGAGTTTTGCGCCAACGTTGCTGTCACCGTCTCGATATTGCGCAGCGAAATGCGCATGGCCGTCTCGTTGTCGGCGACGAGGCCGTCGATGCGCGACAGCACGTTGCGCGCCGCCTGGGTCACGTCGGCGCCGGCGTTCGGATCGGCATAAATGGTCGGCGGTCGGCCATCGTTTGCGGCGATCAGGGCCGCATCGGCGGCGCCGCCGTTGAGGGAGACCTCGGCCAGTCCCGTCAGTCCCTGGAAATCGAGCGTCACTTTGGTGTCGGCACGCACCGGCACCGCGCGATCGACCGAGATCGACGCCTCAACCTTGCGCGGATCGTGCGCGTCGAGAGCAAGCGCGGTCACTTCGCCGACGCGGACGCCGTCGAACAGCACCGGCGCGCCGGTGCGGAGCCCCGACACCGAACCGGCGAACACCACGCGGTAAATGGCGCGCTCGCCGGCGCCGCCGCTGTTCTGGAACCAATAGATGAAGCCGAACGCCCCGACGATGACGGCGAGCGTGAACAAGCCGGTGACGATATAGTTGGCCCTGGTTTCCATGGATGGCCTTTCTGCGCGCTCGCTAGTGGTGGACGAGGCGCGGACTTTGGCGCCCGCGTTTGCCCCGGAAATAGGATTTGAGCCACGGATGCTCGGAGGCGAGCATGGTCTCGATCGGACCCGCGGCGATGACGCGTCCTTCGGAGAGGACCGCGATGCGGTCGCAGACGGCGTGCAGGCTGTCGAGATCGTGGGTGACCATGAACACGCTCAGCCCCAGCGTGCGCTGCAAAGTGCGGATCAACTCGTCGAATTCGGCCGCGCCGATCGGATCGAGGCCGGACGTCGGCTCGTCGAGGAAGACGATATCGGGATCGAGCGCCAGCGCGCGCGCCAGCGCCACCCGCTTGATCATGCCGCCGGAGAGTTCGGCGGGATATTTGCCGCGCACGTCCGCGCTGAGACCGACCATTTCCAGCTTGGCGAGCGCAATCTCCTCGATCAGGCGCGGCGACAGATCGAGATATTCGCGGATCGGGAACTGAACGTTTTGCAGCGCGGTGAGCGAGGAAAACAGCGCACCTTGCTGGAACAGCACGCCCCAGCGCTGCTCGATCGCGCGCCGTTCGCGGTCGCCGAGCGCCGCAAGATCGGTGCCGAATACTTCGATCGTGCCCCGGCGCTTCGGCAACAGCCCGATGATCGTGCGCATCAACACCGACTTGCCGGCGCCGGAACCGCCGACGAAGCCGAGAATCTCGCCTTCGAAGACGTCGAGCGCCGCATGGTCGAGCACGGTCACGTCGCCGAAGCCGACGACCAGGTCGCGCACGCTGATCACGGTCTCGTTCTTGGTCATCGGCTACATCCCGACCGCGGCAAAGAACATGGCGAAGAAGCCGTCGAGCACGATGACGAGAAAGATCGATTTGACCACGGAAGACGTGGTCCTCAGCCCGAGCGAGGCGGCGCTGCCCTGGACTTCGAAGCCCTCGACGCAGGCCACCAGCCCGATCACCAGCGCCATGAACGGCGCCTTGATCATGCCGACGGTGAAAGTCGGCAGCGAGATCGCCTCGCGCAAGCGGGCCAGCAAAATATCCGGCGTCATGCCGCCGTACAGCCAGCACACCAGCCCGGCGCCATAGAGCGCCGCCATGGCGCCGAGAAAAGTGAGCATCGGCACGGCGACGACCAGCGCGACGATGCGCGGCAGCACCAGCACCTCGACCGGGTCCAAACCCATGGTGCGCAGCGCGTCGATCTCCTCGCGCATTTTCATCGCGCCGAGCTCGGCGGTGTAAGCGCTGCCCGAGCGTCCGGCGACCATGACGCAGACGATGAGCACACCCACTTCGCGCAACACCAGGATGCCCACCATGTCGACGACATAGATTTCGGCGCCGAAGGTGCGGAAATGGAATATGCCCTGTTGCGCGATGATGGCGCCGATGAGGAACGTGCTCAAAAGGATGATCGGCACCGCGCGCCAGCCGACGCGTTCCAAATGATGCACGACCGAAGCCAGACGCAGCCGCGTCGGGTGGGCGATCGTTGCCGCGACCGCCATGGTCAGCGCGCCGAGAAGCTGCGTGAGCAGGACCAGCGACCAGCCGATCCCGGCCACGGCGCGGCCGATGGAGTCGAGCGCCATCACGATGCGGTTTGCCGCGGCGACGGTTTCCGCCGGCGCGCGGTTGACCAGCTGCAATTCCTCCATCAGGCCGCGGTCGGCGTCCGAGAGGCCGACGATGCGTGCGGTCGAGCCGCGCGCGGTGAAGGCGCGCTTGAGGCGTTCGATCAGCCAGGCGCCGAAGGTGTCGAGCCGCTCAAGCTTGGCGAGGTCGATGTCGACACTGCGGGCGTGCTGGTAGCGTTGCGCGGTCTGGTCGATGATTTTTTCAAGCTCTGCCGCGCGTTCGGCGGTCCAGGCACCGGTCGCGGCCAGCGCCAAGCGTTCGCCGTCGGCCGTGCCGGTCAGCGAGGCCGCGCTCAAGCTTTTTTACCCCGGGCAAGGCCGGACGCGCTTTGCGACCCTTGAGCCCGCGAGATATCCCCGGTCATAGTGCCTCTCGCATGGAACTCTCCGTCCGGATCGAGCGGTGGCCGCTGGCCGGCGTCTTCGCCATCAGCCGCGGCAGCAAGACCGAAGCCGTCGTGGTGGTGGCCGAACTAAGCGATGGCACCCACCGCGGCCGCGGCGAGTCCGTCCCTTACGCACGCTACGACGAAACTCCGGACGGCATTGTGGCAGCGATCGAAGCCGTACGCCCGGTGCTGCGGCGGGGCCTCGACCGCGGCGCCCTGCAACGCGCCATGCCCGCCGGTGCTGCCCGTAATGCACTCGATTGTGCTTACTGGGACGTTAACGCCAAGCAGACCGGCCTTCGGGTGCACGAATTGGCTGGCCTGGGCGCGCCGGCGCCGCTTACGACCGCCTATACCATCTCGCTCGCCTCTGCGGCGGCGATGGCGGCAGCGGCCGAGCAGGCCGCGTGGCGGCCCTTGCTCAAGGTGAAGCTCGGCGGGGGCGATGACGACGGCAAGCGGATCGCGGCGGTGCGCCGCGCCGCGCCGCGGGCGGAGCTGATCGTTGACGCCAACGAGGGCTGGAACCCGGACAATTTCAAGGCAAACCTCGCCGCCTGCGCCGACGCTGGCGTCACGCTGATTGAACAGCCGCTGCCAGAGGGCCGTGACGAGGCGCTCGCGCGCGTCAAGCACCCAATTCCGGTCTGCGCCGACGAGAGCGTGCACGACCGCGCTTCGCTCGATGCGCTCGCCGGCAAGTACGACGCCGTCAATATCAAGCTCGACAAGGCCGGTGGCCTCACCGAGGCGCTGGCGCTCGCCGCCGAGGCGGAGCAGTGCGGCTTTGCCATCATGGTCGGCTGCATGGTCGCGACGTCGCTGGCGATGGCGCCGGCGATGCTGGTGGCGCAGCGTGCGCGCTGGGTCGATCTCGACGGCCCATTGCTGCTCGCCTCGGATCGCGCCGACGGCTTGCGCTATGAGGGCAGCCTTGTTTATCCACCCGACCCGGTGCTGTGGGGCTAGCCGGTCCCATGCCGTCCGAGGCGTACAACGCTGTGGTATCTCCGGATCACGATACCTCGATCCGATTGTGGTCGCGGCCATTGTGCTGCTTGAATCGGAATCAGCCGGGGCATAATGGCCAACGATCCTGCGTTCAAACACGAACTCACTGAGGTGGCGGCGGCGATCGCGCGGATCGAAGCCAAGGCCGCCGCAAGCGGGGTGCAGGCGGCCGCCGGTGTTCCGGCCGCAGAACCCATCAAAGATATGATCTTGGCGTTGCGCGACTTGGCGCGTCGCGTCGATGCGCTGATTGCGCTCGCGGCAGCGACCGACAAAGAAACAATGCCAGCGACCGATACCACACCAGACGTCCCTGTGAGTCCGCCGCCCGCAATGCCGCGTGCCGCGCCAACTGATTCGCTCGCGGCCTTGCGCGCTCTGAGCGAGGAAGAGCTCATCGCGCTTTTCAGCTAGCACTCCGCCATTACCACAAGTGCCGTGTCGAGCATGCCCAAATGCGCGCCGGCTCGCCCGTTGGCGCGCCGCGATTTTCGTATGCGTTATTCTCTGTTAACGGGTGATATTCTGAGATGCACGTGATTCGGTAAACGGCACGGAAGTTGCTTTCTAGGAGTTGATGCGGATTAACAACAACGCGCAGGCAAGTTTGTTTTCTCCAGGTCGGCCGGAACTTTTCGTTGTCGGTCCGCATAATACGATCATCTGGAGGCCACGATGCACAGACTCACCAGTCCCGCCTTGGCGGTTGTGGCGTTGTGCACGAGTGCTTTTGTTCCGAGCGGCGTGTCCGCGCGCGATGATGGACGCTACGCCAACTCACCGCTGCATGCCTGGTTCGATCAGCTCGCCAGCGGAAGAGGCTTATGCTGTTCCTTTGCCGACGGGGTTAAAATCGAGAATGTCGACTGGGACACGCAGGACGGCCGCTATCGGGTGCGGCTCCACGGCGAATGGATTTTTGTTCCTGAAGCGGCGGTCGTGACCGAGCCGAACCGCTTCGGCCCGGCCGTGGTGTGGCCCTATATGGATGCGGACGGGGCGACACAAATCCGCTGCTTCTTGCCGGGCGCCGGCGCGTAGCTGTTCGCTAGGCGACCAGCCGGGAGAACAGTTCCGGATCGATGTTGCCGCCGGACAGGACGGCCACCGCGATTTTGCCGCTCACGTCCACCTTGCCGGTCATCAGCGCGGCCAGCGCCACGGCGCCGCCCGGCTCGACCACCAGCTTCAATTCGGAAAATGCAAAGGCGACGGCGGCAGCGACCTCCTCGTCGCTCGCGACGACGCCGGCGCCGACCAGCGATCGGTTGATGGCGAAGGTCAGCTTGCCCGGCGTGCGCGCCATCAGCGCGTCGCAGATCGTTCCGCTCAGCGCCGCGTTCTGCTCGCGCTGGCCGCTGCGAAACGAGCGCGCGTGGTCGTCGAAATTCTGCGGCTCGGCGGTGTAAATCGCCGCATTTGGCACGCGCGCCCGCACCGCAAGCGCAATGCCGGCGGTCAGCCCGCCGCCCGACGCGGTGACCACGATCACATCGGGCACCAGGCCGAGCGCGCGCAAATCCTCGACGATCTCGCGGCCGGCGGTGCCCTGGCCGGCGATGATCAGCGCGTCGTCGTAGGGCGGCACCAGAACGGCGCCGCGCCGCGCCGCGATCTCGCTCGCGATCGCCTCGCGGTCGTCGCGCGCGCGGTCGTAGAATACGAGCTCGGCGCCGAGTGCCGCAGTGCGCTCGCGTTTGGCGCGCGGCGCATCGTGCGGCATGACGATCACGCAAGGCATGCCGAGGAGCCGCGCCGCGGCCGCCACGCCCTGCGCGTGATTGCCGGACGAGAATGCCACGACGCCGCCCGCCCGCCGCTCGGGCGGAATCGCAGCGAGCTTGTTGTAGGCGCCGCGGAACTTGAACGAGCCGGTGTGCTGTAACGTCTCGGCTTTGAGAAAAACGCGGCCGCCGGTCATGGCATCGAGCGTGGCCGAGGTGAGCAGCGGCGTGTGCAAAGCAATCCCGGCGAGCCGACGGGCGGCCTCATCGACATCCGCGGCAGTGGGTAAGGAAACCGGGGCTTCCATGGGGCGAACGGTAACGCCGCGGTCGCTCGGCAAGCAAGACCGTCATTGACGGTTTTCGGCGCCTGGTGCGCAAGTCCAGCGGCCCGCTGCGGCACGCTCATCAGGCGCCTGCGAGACGCGCGCGGCGCGCACCGCTGCAGGCGTCACGCGCGACGGCCCTTACTGGTCGAACCGTCCGGCGGCGTGCGCCAGCATGGTGTAAACCTTGCCGGTGTCCGACGTGAGGTAATTGCGCACCACTGCCGGGCCGCGGTCGCCGCGCGATACATCCTCCAGGAGCCGCTCGAATTCGTTGATGTACTGCTCGACGGTCTGCCGGAACTCCGGATCGGCGCGGTACTTGCGGCGAATTTCATCGAACGCCTTTTGACCCTGGGCCGTGTAGAGGCGCCGGGTGAATACGCCGCGTTCGCCGCGGTTATAACGCTCCCACAGTTCGGCGGCTGCTTCGTGGTCGATCATGCGGGCGACGTCGACCGCGAGCGAATCGAGCGAGTCGATACCCTCGCGCTGCGGGCGGTCTTCGCCACGCGTACCTTCGCGCGGGGAGGGCGGGGCAATGGGCGGGCTCTCCTCGCGCGAGGCGCGCGACAACAGATCGCTGAGCCAGCCGCCGTTGCGGCCGTTGCCGGCATTCTGAGCGGGGTTGAGCGGGGGTTGCTCCGGCCGCCGTGGCGGCGCGCCGGTAATGTCGCCGCGCGTCGCCGTCTGCGGGGTCGCGGTGATATCCCCGCGCATCGGCCGCGCCGGCGCGCGTCCGCCACCGCCGGCATAGGCCGGCTCCGGCTCGCGCCGCACCGGCTCGGCGGTGTCGAGGGTGCGGCCGTGGCGGGCGACAATGCGATTGAGCTCGGCCAAGGCCTCGATCTGGTCGACGATGACGCGCCGCATTTGCGCCGCGCTCTCGGCGGTCTCCTGCGGCAGTTCGAAGATGCCGCGGCGCAACTCGGCGCGCGTCGTCTCCAGCTCCTGCTGCATTTCCGCCGCCATTTGCTTCATGCCCTGCATGATCTCGGTGAAACGGGCGGCGGATTGATTGAACATCGCGTGCACCTGCGTCGCGGATTCGTCGTAGACCGCGTTCAGGGTCTCGCTGGTACGCCTGCGCTCTTCCTCCGAGGTCGCGCGCACCAGCGCGAAACTCTGTTCGATCGAGTTCACGCTTTCGTTGCTCGTCTCGGCGACGACACTGGCGATTTCCCTGGCCCGCATCGTCGCCGCATCGAGCGATTCATCCAGCAGAGTGGAGAAGCGCTGCAGGCGCTGCCCGAAATCCTCGGTGCGGGCGTCGAGCGTCGAGACCAGGGTCTCGATGCTCGCACGCCTGGTCGCAACCGAGTCCTCGGAGCGGCGGTTGCTCTTGTCGAGAAGCTCCACCGCCTCGGTGAGCGTGCGCCCGTGTGTGGTGAACTGGGTGGCCAGTTCGCCGAGTTCCTGTAGCGCCTTGCCGGTCACGGTGGTGAAACTGCCGAGGTGCTGCTCCACCGCGCTGGTGGAGGCCGCGCTCTTGCCGTCGAGGTCATTCATGGCGGCGACGAATTCGGAAACGCGGGTCACCATCGTGCGTTCCAGCGAACTCATGTTGTCGTGCGCGCCGCTGAGCACCTCTTGCAGCAGGATGTTGGCTTCGCGCAGGCGCTCGAACAGTGCCGTGGTATCGGAGCGCAACATGTTGTGCGTCTCCAGCATCTCGGCGACGGTCGCGGTGGCGGTCTGCTTCGACTCCTCGACGGCGAGCCTGGCCGCGCCTTGCAGGTCATCGAGCGTCCGGATGATCGTCGACTTCGCTGCTTCGGCGACGCCCTGAGCGCCTTCCTGCAACTGGCCGAGCGTTCGCGTCATCGCGACGGTAGCGTTCTGGCTCGCTTCATTGATGAGCCGCGCGATCTCCTCGCTGTTGTCCATCATCGCCTGGGTGAAGACGAAACTCTTCGCTTCGATCGATTTGACGGCCTGGTCGGTGATGCGGTCCACCTCGCCGGCGAACTCCTGGCCCTTGCCGGAAAGCGCCGCGAGCAGCCCGTTCGATTTCTCGTCGAGCAGCCGCGTCATGTCGCCGACGCGCTGCGATACGGCGGCCGTGATCTCACCGGCCTTGTCGGTGACGTTGCGTGCCACCTCGGCGCTGACGCCGCTGAGCAGGCGTTCGGCCTCGCTGGCGCTGCGGCCGATCGCCTCGGTCGTGGCCTCGGCGCTTCGCGCCACCTCGGTGCTGATGCCGCTGAGCGTGCGTTCGGCCTCGCCGGCGCTGCGCCCGATCGCCTCGGTCGCGGCGGTGGCGCTTCGCGTCACCTCGCTGCTGATGCCGCTGAGCGTGCGTTCGGCCTCGCTGGCGGTGCGTCCGATCGCCCCGCTGGTGGCGGTGGCGCTTCGCGCAATGAGATCGGTGGCGGTGGCCGTTGTCTTGCTGATGACGTCGCTGGCCGCGGCCGCGCTCTTACCGAGGGCTTCGCCGGCGACCGCGACGCTCTTGCCGATGACGTCGTTGGCGGCTGCGGCGCTCTTGCCGATGACTTCCTCGGCGGCTGCGGCGCTCTTGCCGATGGTATTGCTCAGCGCGCCGGCGCTGCGATTGAGCGACACCGTCGCCTCGACAGCGCTGCGGTTCAAGGCTTCGGTCGCCGCGGCGCCCGCCGCCGCGCTCTTGCCGAGCGCTTCGACGGTCCTCGCGGCAAGCTGACCGAGCGCCTGCTCGGCGTTGCCGGAATTGATCTTTATCGATTCCGACAGCTCCTCGAGCCGGGCATTGAGCAGGTCCGCCGCGGCGCGGCTGCGCACCTCGATCTGCTGGGTGACGGCTTCGGCCCGTCCCACCAGGAGTTGTTCGAGATGGCTGATGCGGCTGTCGAGCGTGTTGGCGACGCGTAGCGCTTGGCCGCCCAGGGCCTTGTCGATTTCGGCGGCGCGCTCGCCGATCGCCTCGGCGACTTTGGTTCCGCGGGCATCGATGACCGCGGTGACTTCGGCAATGCGCTTGTCGACCGCGCTAACGACTTCCCTGCCGCCTTCGGTGAGGGTCTTGGCGATATCCATGACGCGATTGGACAGCGCCTCGGTGAGCGTCTGCGAGCGGCTGTCGAGTGCTTCCTGGAAGTTTGACAGACGCTGGTCGAGCGCCGTGGTGACTTCGGTGGCCTTGGCGGTGACGCGATTGTCGAAGCTGTCGACGTAACTGCGCATCGATTCGGAGACGTCCTGGGTGCGGGCGCCGAGCCGTTCGACGAGTTCAGAGCCGTAGGTCTTCACCGTTCGGTCGAATTCGGCAAGATGCCGGGTGATGAGATTGCCGAGCGTCGACGAGTCGCGCGAAATCCTTTCGCCGAGTTCGGCGCCGGAATGATTGAACATCTCCTCGAACGCGGCCAGCCGCGTCGCCAGCATCTGCTTCATCTCGTCGCCGCGCGCGGCGACGACCTCGGCGACCTGCTCGGCGCTCTGGCGCAGCGAATCCGTCACTGTAGTGCCGCGCGAAATCAGGGCCTCGGTGACACGCGCCCCGGCCTGTTCGAGTCTCTGCGCCACATCGCCGCCGCGCAAATTGAGGTCGAGGATGATCGACTCGCCGGAGGCCTTGATCGTGCTGTTGACCTCGTCGGCGCGCGTCGCAATCGTCTCGGCAATCTGGCTCGATGTGTTGACGATCGCGTCGGTGAGCTCTTGCGAGCGTCCGACCATGGTGTCGACGATCGCCAGCGATTTTTCGGAAAAGTCGTCGGTGACCCGATCGAGCCGCGACGTCACCATGTCTTCGAGGCCACGGGCGATTTCGGCAAATTCCTCGCCGATGTGGTCGGTCTTGAAGTTCAAGCCCGAGGTCAGCTGGTCGCTTGCCAACGCGATCGCGCGCGAGGTCTCCTCGCTCGCCGTCTCCAGCCGCGCCAGCAGATCTTCGCCGCGCTCGCTGAGCTGCTGGATCATGTTGTCGCTGATCTGACCGAGCGTCAGCGTGATGTTCTCGCCCTTCTCGGCTAGCGAATGAGTGATGCGCTCTGCGGCTTCGTTGACCTGCTGCCCCACGAGATCGCTGATCGTCGAAAGATCCTGCGTCAGATCGACGTGGACGTTGTTGATGGCGGAACGGACCTGCTCGGCTTGCCCGACCAGAGTGTCGCGCTGGGTGGCGAGCTCCTGCAGCAGGCCGCGGATGCGGACCTCGTTGTCGCTGTAAGTGCGTTCAAGCGCTGCGACCTCATTACGCACCAGCGCTTCGAGCTCGCTGGCGCGTGCCAGCGCGCGCTCGACGCCGTCGCCCATGGCGGCCACTTCGCGGCGGATCGCCTGTCCGACGGTAACCATGGAATCCTGTGCCATGCCCTCAGGCTCGGCGAGCCGCATGGCCACTTTCGCCATCGATTGCGCAACCAGCCGCAATTCCTGTGCGCGCCCAGCCATATGGGCGAGGCCGAAGAAGAAGATGATCGGCAAGAGCGCCGCGGCTCCGAGGCCGATCATGATGGCGGCCGGCGAGTGGCCGGGGCCAAGCGCCGCGTTGAGATCGCCCAGATAGGCCCAGGACAGCGCGATGCAGCCGATCACCCAGACGCCGGAGAACAAGGCGGCGACGACATAGGAGGCGCGCGCCGGTCGGTGCTGCAGTGCCTGCAGGATCTGCCCGATTGATTGCTGGTCGTCATTGGCGGCGCGAAGGACTTGCGCATCGCCGCTGCGGGCGGCGATCTCGCCGGAATCGAATTGCGCGTCGGAGGTCGGCGTCGGCGCGACTTCGGGCCAGCGGTCGGCGGCGCTGCCGAGCGTGTGTGGGGTGGCTTCCGGCTCGCTATCCGGCTGATCGTCGTCGCGGATTTTGAGCGCTTCCTGGATCGCCGACAGCGCTGCTTCGGTCGGATCCACGATCTTCTTAGGGTTATTGGCCATGTCGGTCGTCGCCTCGCCTGTTACGCCGGACTAGGACGGCCCGAGGAAACTCAAGCCGCGCCACGAGCGCGTGATCGTCGCAATCACTAATCACCACACAGGGCTCCCCCCGCCCTCACGTCACATTTCCGTAGCCCATCCTATCGGTCTGGCGGATCGAAGGAAACCGGGATTGGTAACGATGTTTTAATCATCGTTAACGGTTTAGTCACCATGACCGCGCCGGCGCACCGCGAGCGATGGACGCGTCATTCTGGGGCCAACAATGCGGCCGGTCTGGGGCCGACAACGGGCCAATGACGGGCCTCGGCCTGGTCCGGGCCGCGGAGAAGCGCCTCCACCGGAGGTTACCGTTCGCAGGTCGAAACAGGAGGATTGAGGGATTTTTGGTAAGAGGTTCCTTACCCATCGCCGTTAAAGACGCCGCCTGAATCTCTTTGCGGAGGCGCGATTTACCGGCTTTTCGCCGCTGCGCGCGCATCGTGGCGCTGTTCGCAAGAAAGCCGCGGTGAGGAGGTCATGATTGCAGCGCGCCTGTCGGCCTTGCCTGGCCAAGAGCAAGAGCTGGCGACCCTTGACGAAGATCACCTTGGGCGCATGACGCTCGGCGACCGTCGCCTCGAACACGAGGTCCTGGAGATTTTCGCGCGCCAAAACAGCCTCATTCTAGAGCGTATCGCGGGCGCGGCACCCGGCCCCGTCGCCGCTGCGGCTCACACCCTCAAGGGCTCCGCCCGCGGGGTCGGCGCGTGGCGCGTGGCGCGGGCGGCGGAACGATTGGAACAAGCCGCTACGCAAGCGGATGAAGACGCCATGAAAGCGGCCATTGCGGAACTCGAGGCCGCCAGTCTTGAGGTGTGCGCAGCGATCGCGGCGCGCTTGGGCGTTCGCCCGGATGAATCCCGGTCCGAGGCGTTTTGCCGCCCGGCGCGCGCCTGTTGATGCGATCTCCGGCCACTGGCGTCGCGCAACGCGAGCCGATAGAAGAGGCGAGCCGGCGGCCGGCTTGTTGAATTTTGCTTCTCCCTCGGGGCCGCAATCCTTCGATTCCATTCCGCCATTCCACTCCGCCATGGTCAAAATCACCTTCATCGACGCCGCGGGGACGGCTCGCACGGTCGAAGGCGAGGTCGGCTCGACCGTCATGGAGACGGCGATCAAGCACGGCGTACCCGGGATCGAGGCGGAATGCGGCGGCGCTTGCGCCTGTTCGACCTGCCATGTCTATGTCGAGCAGGCCTGGCGGGAGAAAGTCGGCGAGCCGTCACCGATGGAAGAGGATATGCTCGATTTCGCCTATGGCGTACAGCCCAACTCGCGGCTGTCCTGCCAGATCAAGGTGCGCGAGGAGCTCGACGGCCTCATTCTGCGAACGCCGGAGCGCCAGGCATAGCCGGAACAAATCCGACGCCGGCGCCTTGGCGCCAAGCGCCGCTCTTCCCCTGCCGCGGCGACCACGCTAGACACTCGCGACTTCACACACCCAATCAGACGCCATCAATTAGGCACGAGTACGGATACGACATGGACGAACCTATCAAGACCGACGTTGTCATTATCGGTGCGGGCCCGATCGGCCTGTTTGCCGTGTTCGAGCTGGGTCTGCTCGACATGAAGACGCACCTCATCGACATTCTCGACAAGATCGGCGGGCAGTGCGCGGAGCTTTATCCGGAGAAGCCGATCTATGACATTCCCGGTATTCCCTATACCAGCGCGCACGGTCTGGTCGACGCGCTGCTGCAGCAGATCAAGCCGTTCAACGCCCAATTCCATCTCAACGAAATGGTGGAGAAGGTGGAGAAGATCGGCGATCCGTTGTTCCGCGTGACGACCGACCAGGGCAAGCAATTCGAGAGCAAGGTCGTCGTCATCGCCGCCGGCGGCGGCTCATTCCAGCCCAAGCGTCCGCCGATCCCGGGCATCGAGCCATACGAAGGCAAGTCGGTGTTTTACGCGGTGCGCAAGATGGAGGAATTTCGCGGCAAGCACGTTCTCATCGTTGGCGGCGGCGACAGCGCGCTCGATTGGACGCTCAACCTTGCGCCGATCGCCAAGCACCTGACGCTCTTGCACCGGCGCAGCGAATTCCGCGCCGCGCCCGACAGCGTCAACAAGATGATGAGCTTGGTGGGCGAGGGCAAGATCGACTTCGTGCAGGGCCAAGTGACCGCGCTGCAAGGCGATCAGGGGCAGATCAGCAAGGCGATGGTCAAGACCGGCGATGGCTCCACCATGGAGCTCGCCTGTGACGTGTTGTTGCCGTTCTTCGGCCTGACTATGAAGCTCGGTCCGGTCGCCAATTGGGGTTTTGAGCTCAAGAACAACGAGCTCATTCCGGTCGACACGGCAGCCTTCGAAACCAGTACGCCCGGCATCTTCGCCATCGGCGACATCAATTGGTACCCCGGCAAGCTCAAGCTCATCCTCTCCGGCTTCCACGAAGCGGCGCTGATGGCGCAGAAGGCGTACCACTACGTCTATCCGGAGAAGCGACTGGTGTTCCAGTACACAACGTCGTCCACCAACCTGCAAAAGAAGCTCGGCGTAGCGCCGCAGACGCCGCAGCGGGCTTGAACGTCTCCGGCGTGACTGCGCGCGCGGAGCAGCGGCCGCGGGAACGGTGATGCCGAAATCGCCGATCACCACGCAGTGCTGCATCGCCGGCGGCGGGCCGGCCGGGATGATGCTCGGCTTCCTCCTGGCGCGCGCCGGCGTCGATGTGGTGGTGCTGGAGAAGCATGCCGATTTCTTTCGCGATTTTCGCGGCGACACCATCCATCCTTCCACGCTAGAGCTGATGTACGAGCTTGATCTGCTCGAGGAGTTCCTCAAGCTGCCGCATCAGAAGGTCGAGCGGCTCAGCGCCCAGGTGGGCGACCAGCGGGTGCGCTTGATCGATCTGACGCATCTGCCGACCCACTGCAAATACATCGCGCTGATGCCGCAGTGGGATTTTCTTAATTTTCTCGCCGCGCACGGCAGGCGCTACGAGTCTTTCCATCTGCACATGCGGACGGAAGCGACCGATCTGGTCGAACAAGGCGGCCGCGTCGTCGGGCTCCGCGCCAAAACGCTGGATGGCGAGGTGACGATCCGCGCCGATCTGGTCATCGGCGCCGATGGCCGGCATTCCACGGTGCGCGACAAAGCCGGGCTCAAGGGCGACGATTACGGCGCGCCGATGGATGTGCTGTGGTTTCGGCTGCCGCGCCAGCCAACCGACGAGACCGAAACGTTCGGCCACGTCGAGGCCGGCGCCATGATGATCATGCTCGACCGCGGCGACTACTGGCAGTGCGCCTTCGTCATTCCGAAAGGCGGCATCGACCGCGTGCAAGCGGCAGGTCTCGACGCATTCCGCAACCGGGTGGTGATGATGTCGCCGTTTCTTGCCGACCGCGTCGGCGAATTGAGAAGCTGGGACGACATCAAGCTTTTGAGCGTCACCGTCGACCGGCTGCGGCAATGGTGGCGGCCGGGTCTTCTCTGCATCGGCGACGCGGCGCACGCGATGTCGCCGATCGGCGGCGTCGGCATCAACCTGGCCGTCCAGGACGCCGTCGCCGCCGCCAACCGTCTCGCCGCGCCGCTCAAGGCTGGCACGGTGACCGACGAAGATCTGCGTGCGATCCAGGCGCGCCGCACATTCCCGGTACGCTTCACTCAGGCGCTGCAGCTCACTATGCAAAATCAGATCATCCGCCGGGCGCTCGCCGGCACGCAGCGGCCGAAGCCGCCGCTGCTGTTGAAGTTGTTCGATAGGATTCCGCTGCTCCGCCGCATACCCGGCCGGCTCTTAGCCGTGGGCGTCCGGCCGGAGCACATCCACACCCCGGACGTGAAGTCCGCGCCCTAGCGATTTCGATAGCGCCGTAGGCCCGCCGTCGCCGGAAGCCGCGAGGACTTGACCTGACGGCGCCCTCTCGCCATTTCCGAGCCAACAATTCAACAACCGTAGCCAATACGCCGGGGACCCATGATGACCATGACAGAGGAGAGCCAAGCGGAAAGCCGCCCGTTCGAAGCGGACGTCGCCAAGCTGCTGCACCTGATGGTGCACTCGGTCTATTCCGATAAGTCGATCTTTCTGCGCGAGCTGATTGCCAATGCCGCCGACGCCTGCGAGCGGCTGCGCTACGAATCCATCGCCGACCCGGCGCTGCTCGGCGATGACCCAAAGCCGCGCATCACGCTGACGATCGATGCCGACAAACGGCAACTGTCCGTTGAGGACAACGGCATCGGCATGAGCCGCGACGAGCTGGTCGAGGCGCTCGGCACCATCGCGCGCTCGGGTACCAAGGCGTTTCTCGATCGCCTGGAAGCCGG
The DNA here is from genome assembly GCA_050011955.1 of Xanthobacteraceae bacterium. Lineage (GTDB taxonomy): Bacteria > Pseudomonadota > Alphaproteobacteria > Rhizobiales > Xanthobacteraceae > BOG-931. Next base: position 109,651 of record JBEKIC010000004.1, on the reverse strand, counting down.
GCAGGGGAACGGCGAAGACACCGCGCTGATCGGTCGGTTCGGTGTCGGCTTCTATTCGGCGTTTATGGTGGCGGAACGCGTCGACGTGATTTCCCGCCGCGCCGGGGCGGAGGCCGCCTGGCTCTGGTCGTCCGACGGCAAGGGCGCCTTCGCGGTATCGCCCGCGGACCCCACCGACGCGCCGCGCCGGGGCACCCGCGTGGTGCTGCATCTGATGGAAGACGCCAAGTCCTATACCGAGCGCTTCACCGTCGAGCGCCTCGTCAAGGCGCAATCGGGTCACGTGCCGGTGCCGATCGCGATCGTGGAAAAGGCCGGCGCCGAGCCGGCCGAAATCAGCGACGGTGCGGCCTTGTGGGCGAAGCCGAAGTCCGAGATCGCGGCGGCGGATTACACTGACTTCTATCGCAGCATCGCCGGCCAGTTCGACGAGCCGGCGCTGACCATCCATTTTCATGCCGAGGGACGGCAGGACTACACGACGCTGCTGTTTGTTCCTTCTTCGCGGCCGTTCGACCTGTTCGATCCCGACCGCAAGGGGCGCATCAAGCTTTACGTCAAGCGCGTCTTCATCACCGACGACGCGGAGATCCTGCCGCGCTATCTGCGTTTCGTGCGCGGGTTGGTCGACAGCGCCGATCTGCCGCTCAATGTCTCCCGCGAAAAAATCCAGGAAAGCCCGCTCCTTGCCGCGATCAGGAAAGGCGCGACCAGCCGCGTGCTTGGGGAATTAGAAAGGCTCGCCGACAAGGAGCCGCAAACTTACGAGAAGATCTGGCAGACCTTCGGCGCGGTGCTGAAGGAAGGCATCTATGAGGACTTCGAGCGCCGCGACGCGCTGCTCGCGCTCGCGCGTTTCAGGACCACGGCGGCGGCCGACGGCTGGCGCAGCCTCAAGGATTACGTCGCCGCGCTCAAACCCAATCAAACGGCGATTTATTATCTCGCCGGGGACGATATCGCGCGGCTGCAGTCATCGCCGCATCTCGAAGGCTTCCGCGCCCGCGGCATCGAGGTGCTGCTGCTTCCGGATCCGGTCGACAGCTTCTGGGTCATGTCGGGACTTGGTTTCGATGGCAAACCTTTCAAGTCGGTGACCCAAGGGGCGGCCGATCTGGCGCTCATTCCGTTGCTCGACGCGAAGGAGGCGCCGGCGCCGCAATTGCAGGATGCGGTCAAAGACTTCCTGGCCTTCATGAAGGGCACACTCGGCGACACGGTTGCCGAAGTGCGAGCTTCGGACCGGCTCACCGATAGTGCGGTCTGTCTGGTTGCTTCGGATGCGGGCCCCGACCGGGCGCTGGAAAGACTGCTGGCGGGAGCAGGGCGGCTGAACGCGGCGTCGAAGCCGATCCTGGAGGTCAATCCGCGGCACCAGCTTGTGGTCGCACTGGCGGCGCTCGGCGAAGACGAGCGGACGCTGAAGGAGGATGCGGCGCATCTGTTGCTCGACGAAGCGCGGGTGCTCGAGGGCGACCGTCCGGCGGATGCGAAATTGTTTTCCGATCGCCTCGCGCGCGTGCTGGGAAAGTGCGTAGGGAAGGGCGCTCAATGAAAGTCGCGGCTCTTGATGAGGAGGGAAGCCGACTCCGGATGCGGTGCGCGGGAAGAATCCGCTGAATGAAGCTCGCCGTCGCGCAGCGATGACAGTTCGGCGCTGAGGTCGACAAGATTTTCCGCGACGACATGGATCACGAGGCCGGCGCGTTGCAGGCGTCCGCGCACCGCGAGGAACCGCGCCGTCATCACCACCCGGCGGTTTTTTTCAAAAGCTTTTGGCCAGACGATGATGTTGGCAATGTCGGTCTCGTCTTCCAGCGTCATGAAGATCACGCCTTTCGCCGTGCCCGGCCGCTGCCGCACCAGGACGAGGCCGGCGACGGTGACCATCGAATCTTGCCGCAAGCCGTCGCCGCGAAGCTCGGTGTTGCGCATGACGCCGCGCGCGGTGAGCCGGTCGCGCAAGAAGCGCACCGGATGCTCTTTCAGCGACAGCCCGGTGGCCACGTAATCTTCCACGACGTGTTCGCTAAGCGCCATGGCGGGAAGCGCGACAGTTTCTTCCGGGAAAAGCTCGTCGCTCAGATGCGGCGTCAGCAAGGGAAGTGCGCCCTCGACCGTGGCGGAGACATTTTGCCGCGTCGTGCGAATGCCGATCACGTCGAGCCGCCGCGCCGCCCATAAGGCTGCGCGCCGGTCATGCCCGAGCGAACGGAATGCATCCGCCTCGGCCAGCCGTTCGATGGTGAAGCGGGAAATGCCGGCGATCGCCGCCAGCCGCTCGATCGAGGAAAAGCCGTTGCCGCGCGCGGCAATGAGTTTTTTCAGTTCATCCTCATTGAGCCCGTGGATGAGACGAAAGCCGAGGCGAACGGCATGCCGGCCGTCCGCGCCCGGCTCCAGGGTGCAGTCCCAATCGCTGAAGTTCACATCCACGGCGCGGATCTCGACGCCGTGCTGACGCGCATCGCGCACGAGCTGCGCCGGCTGGTAAAAACCCATCGGCTGGCTGTTGAGGATGGCGGCGCAGAAAACGTCCGGGTAGCGGCATTTGATCCACGCCGAGGCATAGACCAGCAGTGCAAAACTCGCCGCGTGGCTTTCCGGAAAGCCGTATTCGCCGAACCCTTCGATCTGGCCGAAGCAATTTTCGGCGAAATCGCGGTCATAACCGCGGGCGGTCATGCCGGTGATGAACTTGTCGCGAAAGAGGTGCACGTTGCCGGTATGGCGGAAAGTGGCCATGGCGCGACGCAGCCCATCCGCCTCGTCGGGCGTGAATTTTGCCGCGGTGATGGCGATCTGCATCGCCTGCTCCTGAAACAGCGGCACGCCGAGGGTTCGTTTGAGAACGTCCTCCAGCTCGTTCTTCGGACCGTGCGCCGGATGCGGGGAGGGATAATGCTCCTGGTCGATGCCGTCGCGCCGGCGCAGATAAGGATGCACCATGTCGCCCTGGATCGGCCCCGGCCGCACGATCGCGACTTCGATGACGAGATCGTAAAAACATCGCGGTTTCAATCGTGGCAGCATCGACATCTGGGCGCGGCTCTCGACCTGGAACACGCCGATGGAATCGGCGCGCGAGAGCATCTCGTAGACGGCACCGTCGTCCTGCGGCAGCGTGGCGAGCGAATACGCCTTGCCGTAATGCTGCTGGATGAGATCGAGCCCGCGCCGCAGGCAGCTCAGCATGCCGAGCGCGAGCACATCGACCTTCATCAGGCCGAGCGTGTCGATGTCGTCCTTGTCCCACTCGATGAAGGTGCGCTCGTCCATGGCGGCATTGCCGATAGGCACCGTCTCGTCGAGCCGCGCACGGGTGAGCACGAAGCCGCCGACGTGCTGGGAGAGGTGGCGCGGGAAGCCGATCAGCTCGTCCGCGAGTTCGACGGCCTGCCGGATCGCCGGGTTGGCGGGGTCGAGTCCGGCCTGACGAATGTGTTCATTCGGCAATCCGTCGCCATAGCCCCACACCGTCTTGGCGAGCGCGGCGGTGACATCCTCCGTCAAGCCCATGGCCTTGCCGACTTCGCGGATGGCGCGGCGCGAGCGGTAGTGCACGACGGTTGAGCAGATCGCCGCGCGGTCGCGGCCGTAGCGCTGGTAGATGTACTGGATTACTTCCTCGCGCCGCTCGTGCTCGAAGTCGACGTCGATATCGGGCGGCTCGCCGCGATTCTCGGAAATGAAGCGGGCGAACAGGAGATTGCTCTTGTCCGGATCGACCGACGTAATGCCGAGGCAAAAGCAAACGGCGCTGTTCGCCGCCGAGCCGCGGCCCTGGCAGAGGATTTCCTTTTGCTGCCGGCGCGCGAAGGCCACGACATCATGGACGGTGATGAAATAGCGCGCATAGTCGAGCTTGGCGATGAGCGTCAGCTCTTCGTGAAGCCGCTTGGCGACATCGGCGGGCATGCCGTCGGGGTATTGGTCTTTCGGGTAGCGCTCCTGCGCTCCCGCCCAGGTGAGATCCGCAAGATGCTGCTGGGCGGTTTTTCCTTCCGGCACCGGCTCGTCGGGATATTCGTATGTGAGCTCGCCGAGCGAGAAGCGGCAGGTTTCGGCGATTTCGACGGTGCGGGCGATGGCGTCGGGAAAGCCGGCGAACAGCCGCGCTATCTCCGCCGCCGGCTTCAGATGGCGTTCGGCATTGACGGCAAGTTTTAGGCCCGCTTCGGCAATGGTGCATTTCTCGCGGATACAGGTGAGCACATCGACGAGCGGCCGGCGTTCCGGGACGTGATAGGAGACGTCATTGACGGCGACCAGCGGCGCGGTTAGGCGCTCGCCGAGCTCGGCCAAAAATCCGAGACGGCGCGGCTCGTCGCCGCGATGATAATGAACGCCGGCGAGGAACGTGCGGCCCGGCGCGGCGCGCGCCAAGGCGGAAAGCCGCTCGGTGAAATTCATCCTCCCCCGCGAAGCGGGAGAGGGGAAAGTAAACAACGTCGGCGGCGGCAAGGCGATGAGCATCTGGCCTTTGCTCGCGGCGAGGATCTCCTCGAAGGTCAGATGGCATTCGCCTTTCTTGGCCTTGAGATTGCCTTTGGTCAGAAGCTGGCAGAGACGTCCATAAGCTTGGCGATCCGTGGGATAGGCGAGAACCTCGAAACCGTCGGTGGTGATGAGGCGCGTGCCGACAAGCAGTTTGACGCTTTTTCTTTTTTTCCATTCGTCATAGGCGCGCACCACGCCGGCAAACGAGTTGCGGTCGGCAATGCCGATGGCGGCAAGCTTAAGTCCCTCGGCGGTCGCGACAATCTCCTGCGGATGCGAGGCGCCGCGCAGGAAGGAAAAGTTAGTTGTTACAGCTAGTTCAGCATACGCGCTCATCTGTTTTCTCACACGAAAAAATCACGCAAACAGCCCATGCACGAACCAGCGTGCCGCTGTCGTCTCGCGCTCGTAGAGGCCTTCGCGATAGAGCCAGAAGCGGTGGCCGTCGGCATCTTCGACGAGGTAGTAATCGCGCGTCGGAGCCCCCTTCTTTCCCTCCCCCGCAAGCGGGGGAGGGAAAGGGAGGGGGTCGCGCCACCATTCGCTGGCGATGCGTTCCGGACCCTGCGAGCCTGCGACCTCATAGGTCACACCGCGCCAGCAGAAACGCCGGGGCGGACCATCGGGAACGAGCGCGGTGACCTCGGTCGGCTCCGCACGGGGCAACAAAAGCAGCGGACGCGTTGTTTGCTCCGGCGTCGGCCATGCGGAAGCCTCGCCGTTGATCGGAGAGAGCGCCTCGGCGCGCTCCGGCAGGTGACTGGCTATGGCCGCGAACTGCCGCACGCTCTGCGGACCGAGCCGCTGGCGCAGCGTATCGATCAAGCTCGCGCAACGCTCGGTTCTATCGGCGTCGCCGATATCCTCGGCGATGGCCGTAAGCTCCGCCTGCCGCGCCGGGATAGGTTCGGCGAGCGTGACGGCAAGCCCGATCGCCTCGAAGCCGAAGCCCGCCTCTTGCGTCGCCGCAACCGCTTCGAGCTTGAGATCGATGAGGCGGGCGACGTGCGTGACATTGCGCGTCGGCAAGGTCAGCCCGATATCGACCGCCGCCACCGCGCCATCGACGCGGTAGAGGCAAAGCCGCAGCGCGCGCGCGCCGACATCGTCGCGTTCGAGCACGTGCACGAGGGTCTGCATGAGGCGTTTGGCGTGGGCAACGACCGCCTCCTGCGTCAGGACCGGCTCGAGCAAATAACGCAGGCTGTGATAGACCGGCGGCGCAACGATGGGGACGAGCGGTTCCTCGACGCGGCCGAGCGCCTGGTCGAGACGCCGCAGCAGCTCGGCGGGGAAACGCGCGGCAAACGGCGCGCGCGGCTTATTGAGGAGCGCGCCGACGGATTTGAAACCGAGCCGGCGCAGCGTCGTGCAGGTTGCCGGCGCAAGCCGCAATGCTTCGATGGGGAGCGGCGCCAGCGCCTCGGCTTCCCGCCCCGAGGGCAGGATAGGTGAGGGGGCGGCGTGAAAGCGCGACAGCGCCCAGGCCGCGCCGGGCGTGTCGGCGACGGCAAGCCGCGCCGGCAGACCGAAATTATTTTCAAGCCGGTCAGACAGATCGGCAATGAGTCTTTCCTCACCGCCGAACAGATGCGCGGCGCCTTCGATATCGAGGAAAAAGCCGTCCGCGCCATTCGCCTCGCCCCAAACCTCCTTGCACAATGGCGAGGCGGTCGGCGTATAGCGCGTCGCCCACAATGCCAGACGGCGCAACGCGTCATCATCGGCGGCGGCATCGACGGCGCGCACCTGCAAGTGGCCCGCTTTTGCGCGCGCGTCGGCCAACGGCTCGCCCAACGCTAGCCCTGCGGCTTCTGCCGCCTCGTTCAAGGCAGCGATGCGCGGTCCTCCGGAAGCGGCAATGGCGAGTACGAACGGCTGGTCAGGCGCGATGGGTTTTTGCGACGGGTGTTTCGCCTGCGTCACGAGAAAACGCAGGATCGGCCAGCGCGGCAGCCAGACTGAAACGATGCGCGACATGATCGTACTCCACCATCCATTCGCCCGCTCGTCCGTTGCGGCAGCGCTCCAGCAGGAGATGCCAGCGTGCGCGCGCGAACAGGCCGAAGCGGTCGCGCGCGGCCGCCGCCGTGCCGACGCGCCAACGTGTCGCCGCCGCGCTCGATTCCAGGAGCTGCGCCGGCCGCAGCAGGAAGAGCGGCAGGCCCGCATCCGCCGCGGCGAGCTGCAGCCTTTGGCTCAATTTCAGATCGAGCTTGTCGATCACGCCGGCGACGGCGGCAGGTGTGCCCGAACGCAGCGCCTCCTCCAGCGCCCACAGCGTATCTTTCCGGTGCGCCGTCTCGACCAGGATCAGCCGGGCCGGATCGAGACCGAGCACGCTCAAGCCATGCCCGTAAGGCCGGCCATATTGACCGAGCCCATAGCCCGGTATGACGAAGATCAGCGGGCGAGGCCGCGGCACGCGGGCCAGCAGCGCGACCATGAAGCCGAAGGCGGCGGCAGTGCCGCCATCGTCGGGCACGACCTCGTGCAGGGCGCCGCAGGCGAGGCCGCCCTGCGGCAGATGGCGATCAACCGCGGAAAGCCCGAAGGGAAGGGTTTTGGGAGACGCAAACCCCTCTATTTTGGGCAATAAACGACGTAATTCCGCCGCGACGGCGGCGCGGTTTTTTTGCATCACGGAGAGGACGGCAGGCTGTCTCATGGCCAGGTTTCTGAGTGAAGGGGCATATTAGAACAAAACGGGAACAATGCCAAGGGTTCCCATTCTTCGCCGGGTACCCGAAGGAGCCGCGCTTGCTGACCTGAAAGTGATGACGCATACGTTTCATTCCCCGATCGCGGCACGGCGGTCGGAAGAGTGCGGTTAAACGAGGAGCGCCATGCCGGAAGTCGACAAGGAAGGGGAGCGGTATTCGGCCGATCGGCCGCAGCAGACGCCGGGCTTTTATCTCAAGGGCTCCCACCAGCTCGATTGGGGGATGAAGAACCGCCTCGCCCGCGTCTTTGCCCCGGCAACCGGCCGCACCGTGATGCTGGCGGTCGACCACGGCTACTTCCAGGGCCCGACCACCGGGCTCGAGCGCATCGACCTCTCCATCGTGCCGCTCTTGCCCTTCTGCGATGCGCTGTTCTGCACGCGCGGCATTTTGCGCTCGGTCATTCCGGCGGACTCGACGAAACCGATGGTGCTGCGGGCGAGCGGCGGTCCAAGCATTTTGCGCGAGGAATTGTCGGACGAGCAGATCGCCATGGACATGGACGATGCGGTGCGGTTGAACGCTGCCGGCGTCGGCATCCAGGTCTTCATCGGCGGCGAATTCGAGACCCGGTCCATTCACAACATGACCAAGCTGGTCGATGCCGGCCTGCGTGTCGGCATTCCGGTCATGGGCGTCACCGCGGTCGGCAAGAACATGGTGCGCGACGCCAAATATTTCCGCCTCGCTTGCCGGATCATCGCCGAGCTGGGCGCGCAATACGTCAAGACGTATTACGTGGAGGACGGCTTCGAGACCGTCACCGCGTCATGCCCGGTGCCGATCGTGATGGCGGGCGGAAAGAAACTCGCCGAGCTCGAGGCGCTTACCATGGCCTACAATGCCGTGCAGCAGGGCGCGGCCGGCGTCGACATGGGGCGCAACATTTTCCAATCGGAAGCGCCGAAGGCGATGATCGCCGCCGTCAACGCCGTCGTGCACAACAACGCCAAGCCGAAAGAGGCGTACGAGCTGTTCAGCTCGCTCAAGGCGAAGGGGTGATCGTCATTCCGGGGCGCCCCGGAATGACGAGTGCGAGTTACCCGTAAGTCCGCTGCGGCGCCGATCCCATCAAAAACCAGGCGGCGGAACCAGCCGCGACGGCACCGCCGAGCGCCGCGAGCACTTGCGCGATCCAGGACGCGCTGCCGACGTGGTTCGTCTCCTCCTGCGCCCGGGCAACGGTCGCGGTGTCCGGCGCCGGCGCTGCTGCGGCGACAGCGCTCTGTGTTGCCGCAGCCGACGGAGCAGTCTGCGCGTCGGCGGCGCGGTCAATCTCATTGGCGTCGTCCGGAGAGACGACATGCACGGTTTGGCCTCCGACCACGAGTGCGCTCGGCGTTGACTCGGCGGCTGCCGGCGCCGGCGGTGGCGCCGGTTCGGGCGACGCGAGGTTGGCAGGGGCCGTGGGCGGAGGCAGCTCCGGCCAGACATTGGCAGGGGCCGCTGCCGGGGCTGCGGCTTTGACGGCCTCAGCCACGTGGATCGGCCTTTCCCTCGCAGCGAGGCTGTGCCGCTTGCCGGTCCGTTTGGCCGCGGTCCTGATCTTGATGGGCCTCTTGGCATGGGCCTTCATCTTGGTTTTGTCCGGCTGGGTAACGACCTGCAGAAGCTGAATAGGCTTGCCGGTACTGGTCGCGGTCTGGGCCATGGCGCCGCCGACCGTCATGACCGAAGCCAACGCGGCCACCGCGACGATGCGAATACTCAGCATTGCGTCCTCCCCTGCTGGATGGCGCATTCGGGACAGGTCGCCGTGACCTCACAGTGACGCAATTGGGGATTTTTTGGCACAAAACGCGGACGAAAAGCGGCCACCCTTAACCAACCTTGTGAGACCGGCCGCTCCCTGGCACCATCAACCCGCCCTGGGCCGTTTGGGGCTATTTCGGAAACATCAACCGAAACGACGGCCGGAGCGGCACAAATGAGCCGATCATGATCGATCTGAAAATCGACAGCGGCATTGCCGTCGTGACCGTTATGCACGGCAAAGCCAATGCGCTCGATATCGAGTTGTGCGAGGCGCTGGCGAAATGCTTCGACGAACTTTGCCGGCTGGACACGCGCGCGGTGGTGCTGACGGGCCACGGTCGGATGTTTTCCGCCGGCGTCGACCTGTTGCGGGTCGGTTCGGGCGGTGCGGCCTATGTGCGCGAATTCCTTCCGGCGTTGCATCGGCTTTATGACGCGGCGTTCTTCCATCCCAAGCCGGTGGTGGCGGCGATCAACGGGCATGCCATCGCCGGCGGCTGCGTGCTCGCCTGCTGCGCCGACCGGCGGATCATGGCGCGTGGAAGCGGACGCATCGGCGTGACCGAGCTGCTGGTGGGCGTGCCGTTTCCCGCGCTGGCCTTCGAGATCGTGCGTTTCGCCGTGCCGCCGCGCCTTCTGCCAGAGTTCACCTTCGGCGGCGCGACCTATGACACCGAGGCCGCCTTGCAGCGCGGCTGGGTCGACGACGTGGTCGATGCGGACGCGCTCACGGGGCAGGCGACGGCGGTAGCGCAAAAACTTGCCCAGCTCTCGCCACCGGCCTTCGCTCAGGCCAAGAAGCAGCTCCGGTTGCCCGTCGCCGAGCGTATGGAGCGTAGCCGGGAGGCGATCGACAAGACCGTCGCCGACATCTGGGCCGCACCCGAAACGCTTGGTAACATCCGCGATTATGCCGCGCGCGCGCTGCACAAGGCCTAGTGTGGCGGTTCAGAAGTCCGCATCATTTTTGCCGCGAACTCGTCATGCGGACTTCTGAACCAAAGCCACACTAGTACCCGGAATCAGAAATCCGCGCAGTGAGAGATAGGATGCTAACCGACTCTCGAATCTCAGCTTTTTGCATCATCTCTGACTCACGAATTAATGAAAGTGGGTACTAGATCAATACGTTGTTAGTGTCCTTCGATTCCGAAGTTCGCAAACGAGGGTGCCGCATAATGATGCGAACTTCGGAATCGGGACACTAGCTGCCGAAGCCATTATCGGCGCCAAGCCATCGCGCAGGGACGGAAGCTCGGTTAGACTAGGGGCGATGGTCGTTCAACGCGCTGCCAGGAGCACACAATGCCTTCTTTGTCTTCTCTCGACTTGTCGACTGTAAATTGGGTCTTCGTTGGGTTGATGGCGGTATTCGCATTTGTCGCGGCTTTGCTCGGAAGTCTGATTGCGTTTAGAAGCCGCTTCCTGGGAGCAATCATTGCCGGAATTCTGTTCGCCATATTCTTCGTGTTATGGAACACCTACCCGCACCCGACGATCCCGCTGCCCATCGTCACGACCTACACCATCCCGAATGGTTGACCTTTCCACGCGCGCCGTTATGCGTAGGTGAGAGCTTACCAGAAGAAATGGAGCGGACATGAACAAGGTCTATGCGGACGCGCGCGCCGCGTTGGCCGGGGTGCTCAAGGATGGCATGACCATCATGGCCGGCGGCTTCGGCCTCTGCGGCATTCCCGAGGTCTTGATCCTTGCAATCCGCGATTCCGGGATCAACAACCTGACCGTCGTCTCCAATAATTGCGGGGTTGACGGCAAGGGCCTCGGCATCCTGCTCGACACGCGGCAGATCAAGAAAATGGTGGCCTCCTATGTCGGGGAGAACAAGACCTTTGCGCAGCAATATCTCGCCGGCGAGCTCGAGATCGAATTCAACCCGCAAGGCACGCTCGCCGAGCGCATCCGCGCCGGCGGCGCCGGCATCCCGGCTTTCTTCACCAGGACCGGGGTCGGCACGCTGATCGCGAAAGACAAGGACGAGCGCGAGTTCGACGGCGCGCGCTACGTGATGGAGCGCAGCCTCCTCGCCGACCTCTCGATCGTCCACGCTTTCATGGGCGATATCGAGGGCAACCTGGTCTACCGCAAGACCGCGCGTAATTTTAATCCGATCATGGCGACCGCGGGCAAGCTCACGGTGGCCGAAGTCGAGCACCTGGTGCAGCCCGGCGATATCGATCCCGACCACATCGTCACGCCCGGGATCTATGTGCAGCGTATCATCCATGTGCCCAACGCGACGAAACACATCGAGCAGCGCACCGTGCGCAAGCGTACTCAGTCGGACGCGCCGGCCGGAACCGGGGAGGAAGTCTGATGCCTTGGACCCGCGATCAGATGGCGGCGCGCGCCGCCAAGGAACTGCGTGACGGCTTCTACGTCAATCTCGGCATCGGCATTCCGACGTTGGTGTCGAATTTCATCCCCGACGGCATGAGCGTGCAGTTGCAATCCGAGAATGGCATGCTCGGCACCGGTCCCTTCCCGTTCGAGGGCGAGGAGGACGCCGATCTGATCAATGCCGGCAAGCAGACGGTCACCGAGCTACCGACCACGAGCTATTTCAGTTCCGCGGATTCGTTCGCCATGATCCGCGGCGGCCATATCGACATCGCCATCCTCGGCGCCATGCAGGTTGCAGAAAACGGCGATCTCGCCAACTGGATGATTCCGGGAAAAATGGTCAAGGGCATGGGCGGCGCCATGGACCTGGTCGGCGGCGTCAAGAAGGTGGTCGTGGTCATGGAGCATTCCGCCAAGAACGAGGCGAAGCTGTTGCACCAGTGCACGCTGCCGCTCACCGGGGCCGGCGTCGTCGACATGGTGATCACCGATCTCGGTGTGTTCACGGTCGACAAGAGCGGCGGCGGCATGACCCTGGTCGAGCTGGCGCCCGAGGTGACGCTCGACGAGATCAAGGCCAAGACCGAGGCCAGCTTCAAGGTCGCCAATACGCTCAAGCAGTGAGAGCGCGTGTCCGGCTGACCTAGAGCGGGATGACTTATCTTCGAATCGTCATCCCGCTCTAAGTCCCTGTTTCATCGCGCGTCCGGACGGAAAACCGGTTTCCACTTTTCCTGGACGCGCTCTAAACGCCTGAGACCTCGACTGGGGTCGGGTCGGCCGGGCTCAGCCAGCGATAAACAAGGCCACCGAGAGCGCCGCCGACCAAGGGTGCGAGCCAGAACAACCAGAGCTGTTCCAATGCCCAGCCGCGAACAGAGCCGGTCCCGTGCTGCGCGCGGGGTTGACCGAGGTGTTTGTGACAGGAATGCTGATCAGATGGATCAACGTGAGGCACAGACCAATGGCGAGCGGCGCGAATCCCCGCGGTGCGTCGCCGTGGGTTGCCCCCATGATGACGAATAAGAAGGCGAAGGTCATCACGACTTCACACGCGAGCCCGGCGACCATCGTGTAGCCGCCGGGGGAATGCTCCCCGTAACCATTGCTGGCGAATCCGCCGGCGAGGCTAAAATCGGTTTTGCCGCTGGCGATGAAGTAGAGGACAGCCGCCGCGACGATGGCGCCCAAAACCTGAGCGATGATGTAACCAGGGAGTTCGCCTGCGTTGAAGCGCCCTCCAGCCCACAGCCCGACCGAGACCGCCGGATTGAGATGGCATCCAGACACGTGGCCGATCGCGTAAGCCATGGTCAGCACCGTCAGCCCGAAGGCCAGCGCCACCCCGACAAAACCGATCCCAAGGTGCGGAAAGCCCGCAGCCAGAACAGCCGAACCGCATCCCCCGAGAACGAGCCAAAACGTCCCGATGAATTCCGCCGCAAGCTTCTTGGTCATTGTCGTTCCCCCAAAAGCCTAGTGAAATAAGCCAGCCACCGCCAGATGGGTCAAGCCGATTTGCCGCACCGACTTCACCCCTGGTCACGTCTGATGAACGTCGTCGCGGAGCCGTACTGCCTTTACGTTCGCGCCGAACTTGCCGACAATGGTCCTATGGGGGGAAGTCGTGCGTGAAAATCCGATCCTCGAGACGGAAGACCTGACAAAGGAATTTGCCGGGTTCATCGCGGTGCGTTCCGTGAACCTGCGCGTCGCGCGCGGCAGCATCCACGCCCTGATCGGGCCGAACGGCGCCGGCAAGACGACGTGCTTCAATCTCCTCACCAAGTTCGTGGCGCCGACGCGCGGACGCATCATGTTCGATGGACGCGACATCACGGCGCTCAAGCCGGCCGACGTCGCGCGCCTCGGGCTGGGCCGCTCGTTTCAAATCTCGGCGGTCTTTCCGCATCTCACCGTGCTCGAGAACGTACGCATCGCGCTGCAACGCCGGCGCGGCCATTCCTTCGATTTCTGGCGCTCCAAGCGCGTGCTGCATGCGCTCGACGACCGCGCGATAGCGCTCATTGCCGATGTCGGGCTTGCGCCCTACGCGGATGTGCTTGCGGTCGAACTGTCCTACGGCCGCAAGCGCGCGCTCGAGATCGCGACCACGCTGGCGCTCGATCCCGAGCTGCTGCTGCTCGACGAGCCGATGGCGGGCATGGGGCGCGAGGACATCGTCCGCATCAGCGCGCTGATCAAGGCGGTCGCCGCCGATCGCACGGTGCTCATGGTCGAGCACAACCTCAGCGTTGTCGCCGATCTTTGCGACCGCATCACCGTGCTCACCCGCGGCCAGGTCTTGGCGGAGGGCGATTATAAGACGGTATCGGCCAATCCGGCCGTGCGTGAGGCCTATCTCGGGACCGGTCATGTCTGACACGCGCGCGCTGCTGTCGGTGAAGGATCTCGAGGCTTGGTACGGCGAATCGCACGTCCTGCATGGCGTCACCTTCGATGTGCAGCCGGGCGAGGTGGTCACGCTCCTCGGACGCAACGGCGTCGGCAAGACGACAACGCTCAAGGCCATCATGGGCATCATCGAGCAGCGCACCGGTTCGGTATGTTTCGAAGGCAGGGAATTGATCGGCCTTCCCTCCGACGCGATTGCGCGCTGCGGGATCGCCTTCTGTCCGGAAGAACGCGGCATCTTCGCCAGCCTCGATGTCAAAGAGAACCTGCTGCTGCCGCCGCAGGTGCGCCCCGGCGGGCTGGATCTCGACCGTATTTTTGAGCTGTTCCCCAATCTGCGCGAACGGCTGCGCAGCCAGGGCACCAAGCTCTCCGGCGGCGAGCAGCAAATGCTGGCGATCGGCCGCATTCTGCGCACCGGCGCGCGGCTGCTGCTGCTCGACGAGCCGACCGAGGGACTGGCTCCGGTCATCATCGAACAGATCGGCCGTACGATCGGCACCCTCAAGGCGCAGGGCTTCACGATTCTCCTGGTCGAGCAGAACTTTCATTTCGCCGCCACCCTTGCCGACCGTTACTACGTCATGGAACATGGTCGCATCGTCGACCACTTCGCTGCCGCCGAACTTCACGCCAACACGGAAAAGCTGCACGATTATCTCGGGGTTTGATAAGCGAAGAACCGCCCGACGCGGTTCGACCCTCCGGGTCGAAGGAGGGTAGGGGAAACAATCGGCATGTTCGAAATTTTCGGCATCCCTTCGCAGGCGCTGTTCGGGCAGTTGCTGCTCGGCCTGATCAACGGCTCGTTCTATGCGCTGTTGAGCCTGGGGCTCGCCGTCATCTTCGGCATGCTCAACATCATCAATTTTGCCCACGGCGCGCAGTACATGATGGGCGCGTTTGCCGCCTATCTGTTGCTGCAACATACCGGCATCGGTTATTGGGAAGCGTTGGTGATCGCCCCGATCCTGGTCGGCGCGACCGGAATTCTTGTCGAGCGGCTGTTCCTTAAGCATTTGCGCAAGCTCGATCCACTTTACGGGCTTTTGCTCACGTTCGGGCTGGCGATCGTCATCGAGGGCGTGTTCCGTAACTCTTACGGCTCTTCCGGCTTGCCCTATCAAGTGCCGGAATCGCTGCAGGGCGGCCATAACCTAGGTTTCATGTTCCTGCCGAACTACCGCGCCTGGGTGATCGTGCTGTCGCTCGCGGTATGTCTGGCGACCTGGTTTGCCATCGAGCGCACGCGGCTTGGCTCCTACCTGCGCGCCGCCACGGAAAATCCGGTGCTGGTGCGCGCCTTCGGCATCAATGTGCCGCGCATGGTGACGCTGACCTATGGCTTCGGTGTCGGGCTGGCGGCGCTCGCCGGAGTGATGGCCGCGCCAATCTACAACGTCTCGCCGCAGATGGGCTCCGATCTGATCATCGTCGTGTTTGCGGTGGTGGTGATCGGCGGCATGGGCTCGATCCTGGGCGCCATCCTCACCGGTTTTACGCTGGGCATCGTCGAGGGTCTGACCAAGGTGTTCTTTCCCGAAGCCTCGAACACGGTGATCTTTGTCATCATGGCGATCGTGCTGCTCATCCGGCCGGCCGGCTTCTTCGGACGGACCGCATGACCGAACGTGTCCTCGATCCGCCGGTGCTGGTGCGCCGTCGCGAGACGGCCTGGAGCCTGCGCATAGCCTTCGCGGTGACGGTGGCGCTGCTGATCGTGGCGCCGTTCGTGATCTACCCGATCTTTCTCATGAAGGCGCTGTGCTTTGCCTTGTTCGCCTGTGCCTTCAATCTGCTGATCGGCTATGTCGGCCTGGTGTCATTCGGCCATGCCATGTTCTTCGGCTGGGCGAGCTATCTCACCGCGCACGCCGCCAAGGTCTGGGGCCTGCCGCCGGAACTTGCAATCCTCATCGGCACGGCGACGGCCGCCGTCCTCGGCCTGGTCGCCGGCAGCCTTGCCATTCGCCGCCAGGGCATCTATTTCGCGATGATCACGCTGGCGCTCGCGCAGATGATGTTTTTTTTCGCCTTGCAGGCGAAATTCACCGGCGGCGAGGACGGCATCCAAGGAGTGCCACGCGGCCGCCTATTCGGGATTTTCGATCTCAACGGCGAAATGACGATGTACCTGTTCGTTCTGGTCGTCGTGCTCGCCGGTCTGCTGCTCATCTACCGGATTATTAACTCGCCGTTCGGCGAGGTTCTCAAGGCGATCCGCGAGAATGAGCAGCGCACCGTCTCGCTCGGCTACAACGTCGAACGCTATAAGCTCGTCGCCTTCGTGCTCTCGGCGACCCTGGCGGGACTGGCCGGCTCATTGAAAGCGCTGGTCTTTCAGCTTGCCTCGCTCACCGACGTGCACTGGACCATGTCGGGCGACGTCATATTGATGACGCTCCTGGGCGGCCTCGGCACGGTGTTCGGGCCAGTCGCCGGCGCATTCCTGGTCGTCGCCATGCAGAGCTATCTCGCCCCGTTCGGCCAGTGGGTGCTGGTGATCCAGGGCGCGGTCTTCGTGGTCTGCGTGCTGGCGTTCCGCCGCGGTATTGTGGGCGAGCTCGCCCACGCCTTGCGCGTGCAGCTATAGGCTTGATCTGGTTTTGCGCGAAGTTATCCACAGGACAACTCAGCCGCGCCGCGTTCATCCACAATTGCCGCAACTCCCCACCTTTGCATTTTCATTGCCGATGTCCGCTACTGAAGATGCGGAATCCGCGATTCGGCGGGCGCTTCTGGCTCTTTCATGTCGGCACGGCAACCCGGTCCGTACGACAGTATCGCGCGCAAATGGCTCGCACTGGCGGAGCGTCGGCGGGCGCACGTCGTCGAGCTCAGCGACAGCGGCCGCTGGCGACATTATTACACGCCGGAGGAATTGCGCGAGGCGATGCGCGAGGCGGCAAGCAGCCGCGACTCATGGGCGAGGGTCGCCGGGCAGGTGCCGCAGGAGGGCGACGCGCCGGGTCAGTCAAGCCCCTGAAAGGCTGCATTGATCTGCATCGCTCTTCTGCTTACATGCTGACTCCCGCGGATCATGTGACGTTCCAATGACGAGTGCTTTGTTTTCGCCTTTACGGCTCGCCGACCTCAGCCTCGCGAACCGCATCGTCGTCTCGCCGATGTGCCAGTACAGCGCCAATGACGGCGTCGCTGAAGACTGGCACATGACCCATCTCGGCATGCTGGCGAATTCCGGCGCCGGGTTGCTGGTGGTCGAGGCGACCCACGTCGAGCGCTCTGGCCGCATCACTCATGGATGCCTCGGCCTTTATTCCGATGCCTGCGAGGCGGCGCTGGCGCGGGTCGTTGCCCATTGCCGGCGTATTGGCGGCGCCAAGCTCGCCATTCAGCTCGCCCATGCCGGCCGCAAGGCCTCCTCGCAACGCCCCTGGGAAGGCGGCAAGGCATTGCCGGAGGGCGAGGATCCGTGGCCGACCATCGCTCCCTCGGCACTGCCGTTTGGTCCGGGCTGGCATATGCCGCGCGCCATGACCGAGGAGGACATGGCGCACGTGCGCGCGGCTTTTACCGAGGCCGCAAGGCGCGCCGTGCGCATCGGTTTCGATGCCATCGAGTTGCATATGGCTCATGGTTATTTGCTGCACAGCTTCCTCTCGCCCATTTCCAACTTGCGCAATGACGCGTGGGGCGGCGGCTCGCTCGAAGGCCGCATGCGCTTCCCGCTCGAGGTGGCTCGCGCGGTCCGCGGCGTGGTTCCGCGCGGCACCCCGCTCGGCGCGCGCATCACCGGAAGCGACTGGATGGACGGCGGCCTCACCGCGGCGGATGCGGTGGTCCTTGTCAAAGCGCTCAACGAGGCCGGACTCGATTACGTCGATATCTCCTCCGGCGGTGTCGGCGTTGGCGGAGGGTCCCTGCCGAACGAACCCGGCTACAATGTTCCGATTGCCGAACAGGTGCGTCGCGAAACCGGCATTCCCACGCGCGTCGTCGGTCGGATCGTTGGCCCCAAGCAGGCGGAAGCCATTGTCGCCGAAGGCCGAGCGGATATGGTCGCACTGGCGCGCGCGTTTCTCGACGATCCGCATTGGGGATGGCATGCCGCGCAGGTCCTCGGCGGGGACGTCAGCCGCCCGCCGCAATACCACCGCGTCAGTCCGGCGGTTTGGCCAGGAACGGCATTACGCGCCTGATAATGAGCGATCCGGTTGTTGTCGAAGTGACGCGCGGAGGCTTGGTGGAAAGCCGCCATCGCGGCGCGCTCGCCATTGCCGATGCCGATGGCGCGACGGTGCTTGCCGTCGGCGAGGTGACGAGGCCGGTCTTCCCGCGTTCGGCGGTAAAGGCGCTACAGGCACTGGCGCTCGTCGAGTCAGGGGCGGCCGACCGTTACGTGCTTGGTGATGAGGAACTCGCGCTCGCCTGCGCCTCGCATAGCGGCGAGCCGGCACACGTTGAAAGCGTCGCGCTCATGTTGGCCAAAGCGGGGCTCGATTTGTCCGCGCTCTGCTGCGGGACACATTGGCCGGTCTCGCAACCGGCGGCCTTTGCGCTGGCGCGAACGGGCGCGCCCTCGGCACTGCACAACAATTGCTCAGGCAAGCACGCTGGCTTTCTTTGTCTCGCCTGCGCGCTGGGAGTGGATCACGTCGGCTACTGGCGGCCGGAGCATGCCGTGCAGCGCGAGGTGCACGCCGTGCTCGAGGACGTGACCGGTACTGTTCTGTCGCAAGATCGCCGTGCGGTCGATGGCTG
The DNA here is from genome assembly GCA_050011955.1 of Xanthobacteraceae bacterium. Classification (GTDB taxonomy): domain Bacteria; phylum Pseudomonadota; class Alphaproteobacteria; order Rhizobiales; family Xanthobacteraceae; genus BOG-931. The sequence goes on along the minus strand of JBEKIC010000004.1, from coordinate 91,172 downwards.
CTCGGTCCCGACCTGGGCGATGCCGCTGCAAAATCTCGCCCGCGCCTTCGCCAAATTCGGCACCGGGCAAGGCCTTGCGCCCGAACGTGCCCGAGCTGCCGCGCGGCTGCGGGCGGCCTGCGCGCAAAAGCCTTGGTATGTTGCCGGTACCGGACGGTTCTGCACCGAGATCATGCGGTTATTGGGAGCGCGGGTTTACGTGAAGACCGGCGCCGAAGGCGTTTTCTGCGGGGCGCTGCCGGAGTTGGGGTTCGGCATCGCGATCAAATGCGACGACGGCGCCGGCCGCGCCGCGGAGGCGATCATGGCGGCCATGATCGCGCGCTTTCTCCCGCTGGCGACCGAGGAGCGCGCGGCGCTCGCGCCTTTCCTGCGGCCGATGCTGCGCAACTGGAACGGCATCGAAGTCGGAGCGTTGCGGGTGACCGACGCGCTCGCGTAACTTTCGCGTCCGCGTTTTGCTCAGCGCACGCGATTGCCGCCGATCGACAATTGCGCGTAACGGGCGGCGGCGCCGTCCGTGGCAAGATCGCCGGTGACCGGTTGCTTCCCTTCCACGCCGACGATGGCGCCGCGGCGGACGGCGGCGATGAGATTGTCGGAAATAATCGCGGCGCCGGCGCCTGGCGCGACGGAAACCGTGATGCCGTAATCGGCGCGGCGGATCACATTCGAGGTGATGACGACATCGCGCAGATAGGCTTCCCAGCCGGCGGCAATTCCGGCATTCGGCGCGTTCTCCACCATATTGCCGGTCACCACCGTGTCGGCTTCGACGCCGATGCCGATGCCGGCGCTGTCGTTCGGGTCGGTGCCGGGCGGGCGCCGGCTGACGAGGTTGCGGATCAAATTGCCCTGCACGACGGCGAGCCGGCCGCCCTGCTTGAAGTTGGTGACCGACACGCCAATCGCCGCGCCGTCGACAATGTTGTTGGCGATCAAGGCGCCTTCGAAACCAAATTCGGCATAGAGCGCGACCTCGCCGAGGCCGCTGCAGGTGTTGCCGACGATCTGCAAGTTTGACGCCGCGTTGCCGCGCACGGCCGAGAAGGCCGCGTTGCGGATGCGATTGCCGCGCACGATGACATTGTCGGCGCGGAACACGTTGACGGCGTTGCCGTACTGGCCGGAGCCGCCGGACTTGTTCATGACGCCTTCGATGCGATTGTCGATCACGATCGTGCCGTCATCGCCGGGCTCGCTGCGCCAGATCAGGATGCCGCCATTGCCGGCACCGCGCACGGTATTACCGGCGATGCGCAGCCCGCGCGCATCGAGCGAGAAAATCGCGGCGTCAGCCGCATTGATCGTATTCCCCGTGACTTCACCCGCAACGGCCTCGAGCGCAATTCCATTGCGGCCGGCATTGACGATGTCGCACTCGGCGATACGCACGGAGAGGCCGTGCGCCAAATGCAAAAGCCCGCGCCGTTCCGGAAGCGGGATGCCGGCGCCGTCGAGTACGAGACCGCTAATGCCGATGTGGTCGCTGCCGGTGGCCAACATCATCGACGGGCCTCCCGCCATGACGATGCGTGTGGCTCCCGCGACGCCGGCGATGGCGGCGAACGGCGGCAGTTGCAGCGACCCGGCGCGATAGAAACCGGGCGGCAGCCGCAGCACCGCGCGGTCCGCTGCGGCTCGCTCGATCGCGCGCTGAAACGCTGGTGTCTGATCTTCGGAAGCATTCGGCCGAAGGCCGAGCGATACCGCGTCGACCTCGGCGCGCAATCCAACATCGTGGGCCGGCATGGATTGCGCCTCGGTCGTGGCACCTGCGGCGCCGGCACCGGCGATGGCTGCGAACAGGCGGCGGCGATCGATGCTCATGACGGCTCATCCTCGTGAAGCGCAGAAAAAGGCGCATCACGCCGCGTGCATAAGACCGTGCGGTCCAGCACGGCTGACTATTCTCCCCTGAGGGTTAACGGCGGCTTGCGGCCATGAGCGCGATAAGGAGCGCTTCGCCCGCCGTGACAAGCGCCGCAAACGACGGTGATCTGCGACGTCCATTCTGCCGCCGCGGTCGCGGCTTCAAGCTGACAGGCGGAATATGAACGAATTGAACCAATGGCCGGCCGCCGCGGGCGCGCTCCAATGCGCGCCAATAGGCGTAGTTGCACAAATATCGTCCGGCATCCCGCGACACGCAGGCCGGGATCTGGCGTCCGCGTATCGCCCCGAGCAAGTCGGCAAACGGCGCAGCGCCGCGGAGCGCCGCTTCCCCATGAGGCACAATGACGCCGCGTTGAGGGCGATATCCGCTGGCATCCGGGAACAACACCGAGACCGCATTGCGCGCCCGCGTCTCGATGCAGAGGTGACGCCGGCGCCCGGCGAGCCCGAACATGAGGACGATATCCGGCTTTTGCGCGAACAGCCTCGGCAGGTCATGATCGACGGCGGCGTATGTTGTTGCAAAGACGTGCGTCGTGCACGCGATCTCGGCGAGAGCCGGCCGCCGCCGGCGGGCGAGAGCCTTGACCAAAGCCGCGCTGGGATTGAACGGCGCACCGGGAAAGGGGCCGAAGCCGATCAAGATGACCCGCATCGTTTCAGCGCCCGAGCATGTCGGCAATTTCCTCGACAGCCGCGTTGGGCGCCAGACGCCCCGCCGCGACCTCTGCCTCGATCCGCGGCAGCGCGGCCTTGAGCGCCCGGTCGGAACGCAACGGCGCGAACAGACGCTCTTCGAGCATCGCCCACATCCATTTCACCTGTTGCTCGCCACGGCGCGAAGCAAGCTCGCCCGATGCGGTGAGCCGTTCGCGGTGGTCGAGGATCCGCGTCCATAGCTCGGCGATGCCGTCGCCGGTCAGCGCCGAATAGGTGACAACCGGCGGCGCCCAGTTCGGCGACCGCGGCGACAGAATATGCAGCGCGGCGCGATATTCGGCCGCCGCGGCCTTGGCGCGAACGATATTGTCGCCATCGGCCTTGTTGATGGCGATCATGTCGGCAAGTTCGACCACGCCTTTTTTCAACCCCTGCAGTTCGTCGCCGGCGCCGGGAAGCATGAGCACCAGAAAAAAGTCGGTCATGTCGGCGACTGCGATTTCCGACTGGCCAACCCCGACCGTCTCGACCAGCACCACGCCGTAGCCCGCGGCTTCGCAGAGCAGCATGGTCTCACGGGTTTTCGCCGCCACGCCGCCGAGGGTGCCGGACGCGGGGGAGGGGCGGATGAAGGCGTTGGCGTCATTGGCGAGGTGGGCCATGCGGGTCTTGTCGGCGAGGATCGATCCGCCGGTGCGCCGCGACGAAGGATCGACCGCGAGCACCGCGACCTTGCGGCCCTGTTTGGTCAGCATGGTGCCGAGCGCGTCGATAGTGGTCGATTTGCCGACGCCCGGCGCGCCGGTGATGCCGACCCGCACCGCCTTGCCGGTCGCCGGCAGCAGCGCCTGGGTCAGCGCGGCGGCGGTGCGGCGGTGATCGGCGCGTTTGCTTTCGATCAGGGTAATTGCGCGCGACAGCAGGGCGCGATCGCCGGCGCGGATGTCGCGCGCCAGGCGGTCCACATCGGAAAGCGGAATGGAAGACGCCATGATTTGTCTTCGGCGAGCATGCGCCTGCCGTCAAGCAGCGCGCAGGCCAAGGTATTTACATTTTTTCATGCTGCTCACCCACCGGAGCGGATTTTTTCGCCGAATGACCCCGATGTTGTCGAATTGCAGCCGCATCGGCGGGTTGTCATCCGCGTGTTGCCCGCATGGGCGCAGCGGCCCCCGTCCGTCATCAACATGGAGACATCGATGAACTGGGATCAGATTCAGGTCGATTGGGTGCAATTCAAGGGCAAGGTTCGCAGCAACTGGATCAAGCTCACCGACGAAGATCTCACCCGCATCGGTGGCCGCCGCGACGAACTGGTCCGACGTTTGCAAGCGCGTTACGGCTTTGCCAAGGCCGAAGCCGAGCGCGAGATCGAAGCATGGATGAAGGCGCAACGGCGCGCCGCGTGATGCCAAATGCCGTCGATCTTGTCGCGGCGGCGCTCGCAGTCCTCAGCGCCAAAGCTCGCGGCTCGCCAAAGCCGCGCCCTGCGCGAGCGCCTCGAGCTTGGCCCAGGCGATCATCGGATGGACGCGGCCGCCGAGGCCGCAATCGGTCGAGGCGATGACGCGTTCACGGCCGACGCCTTCGGCGAAGCGCAGAATGCGCTGGGCGACGAGTTCGGGGTGCTCCACCACATTGGTGGCGTGACTGACGACGCCGGGCAGAATGAGCTTGCCGTCGGGAAGCTTGACGTCCCGCCATACATTCCACTCGTGTTCGTGACGGACGTTGCCGGCTTCGAACGAGTAGGCTTGGCAGTTCACCGCCAGCATGACGTCGACAATATCGCGCATCGGGATATCGGTGGTGTGCGGCCCGTGCCAGCTGCCCCAGCATAAGTGAAAACGGATGCGGTCTTGCGGCAGACCCCGGATGGCGTGGTTGAGCGCCTCGATGCGGACCATGGTGAACTTCTGATAGCCTTCCACCGAAGGCTCGGGATTGATCATGTCCCAATTCTCGGCGATGGCCGGATCGTCGAGCTGGAGGATCAAACCAGCGTCGATAATGGCTTGGTATTCCTCGCGCATGGCTTCGCCGACGGCGAACATGAACTCTTCGTCGGTCTTGTAATAGACGTTCTTGAATCGCGCGGCGCTGGCTGGCGCGACCGAGGTCATAAAGCCCTCTTCGACCCCGCCGGCTTTTAGCGCGGCCTTGAAATGGGCGATGTCGGCTTTGATTGCGTCCTGGCCTTTGTAGAAGACCGGGCCGGTGCACACCGGCCAGTGCGCCATCGGCGGCCCGGTTGTCACTTCGTCCTTATAGACCTGCAAGAACTTGGTGCGATCGCGGCGGTCGGCGAAGCTGGTCAGCACCACTTCACCCGGACGCGCGCGCTTCGGCTGACCTTCGTAAAGGTTGGGTCCTGCCAGATCGAGGCCACCCAGCCGATTGAAGCAATAGCTCCACCACGCCCGGTAGTTCACCTTGTGGCCCATCGACTTGCCGAATTCGCCGTCGCCCGGCACATCGATGCCGCTCTCCTTTTGCCGGCGGACGACGTCAACGACGGCCGCTTGAAGCGTCTCTTGGTAGGCGCGTTCGTCGGTCGTTTCCCCGGCCTCGCGTGCGCGGTTGGCTTCAATCAGGTCGTCGGGACGCGGCAGGCTCCCGGCGTGACTCGTCAGAATATGATCGCGGCTCATTCTCATAAGCGTAATCGGACGACGGAAGGCGGATGACGGAGGGCGCGCCTCCTCATCTGTCGTCCGTCGTCTGTCCTCCGGCTGCCGTCTTCAGATTGCGTGGAACGGCTGTTGCTTCACCGATTCGACCAGGCCGTGGAACACCTCATTGACCGGGCCCCAGCTTGGCAGCTTCTTCATATTGTTAAGCCAGCGCTGCACGTTGGGATAGGCCGATAAGTCGCAGCGGATGACCTCGCCCAGCGTCACCAGAGCAGCGCCGAAATAATCGGCAATCGTGATCTGGTTGCCGCACAGGTACTGGTTGTTCGGCCCGATCCAGTGGTCGTTGAGGACTTTCAGCCATCGCTTGGCGTTCTGCTGGCCGATCTCGATGGTGGCGGCTTGCGCCTCGGCGCTGCGCCGCTTTTGGTTGGGGAACAACTGCGGATAGGCAAGATTGTAGGCCCAATCGCGATAGAAGTTGGTGTTGATCCAATCCATCATCTCGTTGACCTTGGCGCGTCCCTTCAAATCCTTCGGATAAGCCGGCGAACCGATCTTGTCGGCAAGGTATTTGAGGATCGCCGAGCTTTCGGTCAGCCGGAAGCCGTCGTCCTCGATCATCGGCACAAGGCTGTTCGGGTTCAGAACGGAGTATGGCGGCTTCATGTGCTCGCCGGTAAACAGGTCGACGACGACCTCGTCGACCGGAATCTTGTTTTCGGCGATAAACAGCCGCACCGGCCGGCTCGTCATCGAGACCGGGTGCATATAGAGCTTCATGGCAATTCCCTCCCAAGGAAGTGTTATCCGCAGGCTTATAGAGCATCTGTGGGACCGGTGAAATGCGGTGTCCAAGCCACTTTAGATAGGTGTCCAAGCCACTTTAGATAGAAGACCGCGTGGTGGGCGGGAGCCAGGCGCTCACGGCCGGTCAGCGCAGCGGCCCGGCGTCGATTGCGCCCGGGGATCGTTCATCGCTGCGGCTTGGCCTTTGCCACCACGTCGGCGATGAAGCGCGGCAGCGCAAAGGCGGCGGCGTGAACCTCCGGCGTCCAATATTTGGTCGGAAAGCTGCCGGCCTTGCGGCAGCGCGCGGCGATCGTCTTGACCGCGGCTTGGCGCAGCCGCCTGTCGTCAGTCGCCCAGCCCATTGCCATGTGACCGCCGACATAGGTCGGAATGGCGGCGATGTAGCAGGCGCCGTCCGCGAATAGCCGGCGGAATTTTGTCAGGCTCGATAGGAGCTCGCGTGGCTGGAAGAAGGGCACGCCGTTCTGTGTGACCAGGACGCCGCCCTTGTTCATGCAGCGTTTGCACGCCGCGTAGAACTTTTGGCTGAAGAGGACTTTTCCTGGCCCCTGCGGATCGGTGGAGTCGACGATGATGACGTCGAAGCGCCGCTCGGTCCGGGCGACGTATTTCATGCCGTCGTTGATCACGCTTTCGAAGCGCTGGTCGGCGAACACCGGCTTGGTGAATTCCGGGAAATGCTCCTTGGCGAACGCGATAACCGCGGGGTCGATCTCGATCTGGGTGAGGCGCTTGACGCTCCTGTGCTTGAGCACCTCCTCGGCGATGCCGCAGTCGCCGCCGCCGACGATCAGCACTTCGCGGGCGTTGCCGTGGGCAAAAAGCGGCACGTGCGACATCATCTCCTGGTAGATGAATTCGTCGCGCTTGGTGATCTGGGTTGCGCCGTCGAGCATGAGCATCTTGCCGAAGAACGGCTGCTCGAACAGCACGAGGTGCTGGTGCTCGGTCTGCGTTTCATAGAGCACCTTGTCGACCCGGTAGCTGATGCGAAAGCCGAGATCGTCGAACAGCGTCTCGGCAATCCAGCGCTTTTCGGTCATGACACCCTCTGGTGCGCGATTGCAGAAAGAAAAACGGCCGGGACTCGGCCCGGCCGCTTAAGCCCGGTGGGCGTCAGCCTCGCTCAGGCACCCTGTCCGCGCAAGATTTCGTTGACGCCGACCCGCTTTGCGGAAAACGCCTCGCGCAGCACCGGGATGCACTTGTCGGGATCGGCTGAGCCGCACATGAACACGTCGAGCGCGGCATAGCCCGCCTCCGGCCAAGTATGGATGGAGATGTGGCTCTCCGCCAACACCGCCACGCCGGACACGCCGTTCGGCTGGAAATGATGCACGTGGATATGCAGGAGGGTCGCGCGCGCGGCCTCGACGCAGCGTCGCAACGTCGCTTCGATGTGCTCGATGTCATCGAGCCGTTCGGCGCCGTGCAGATCGACGATCAGATGCACGCCGGCGCAGCGCACCCCGTTGCGAACCGCGAAATGATCTTGACGGTCCTCCGCCGGCGCCGGAGCGGCCACTTTGAGTTTGGTCTTCCTGTCTTCCTTTCGGGCGGTACCTGGGATCCCCAAGCCCTTCACCGATCGCAAGAGGGCGTTCTGGCTCATGCCGTCCTCCCCAACCAGAGATAAGAACCCGAGATGCCGGCAAGCCGGCGCCACGGAAAGCGAATGCCGCCCGATCGTGTCCACATGGACTGATCAATAGCGGCAAAGTCCCCAGATAAATGCAAACAGCGGGGAGTCAAGCGGATTCTGCAAGGAAACATTTAAAGCTTCGTCTCGTTCCACGTCGATGCGCGATGCGAGGACGGAATCTTCGCCATGAGGTAGAGAGCGCAGCGCGCCGGATCGCCGATCGCGCGCTCGCCGGTCAGGCACGACTTCCAGTGTGCCGATCGTGCTTCGAGCGATGCTTGCGGCGCTAGAGGTTGGCGGCCATGGCCGGCGAGATCAGCGGCTGCGCCGGCTTTTTCAGCCGGGTGCGGAAGAAATCGAGCACGCGGCGGGCGGTGGTGGGCTGCAAACGCTCGAAGCTCAACAGCGCGCGATCGATGTCCGTCGCCGACATGCTGCGGTCGGCCGCCCGCAGCAGCAGGAGAGCCTTGGTCGTCGCTGACGACAGGCCGCCGACCTTGGCGAGGATAAGAATAATCTCGGCGGTCGGATCGGCCAGCGCCCGCTCGACGAGGTCGATCGGCGTATTACACAGGATCGACAGCGCGCGCGCGGTTTCCTCGAATTTGCGGTCGCGCGCAAATCGATAGAGTTCGGCTTCGCCGATGCGGCCAACGCGATTGGGGTTCTGTGTGCCTGCCGGGACCGCGGCAAAATGCGGCGCAGCGGCGCGGGCGGTGCCTTCGGCCACGATACCCTCGCTGGCCGACCCTGGCGCGTTCTCGGCGGCAAGGCGGCGCCAGCCGGCTTCGGAAATACGGCTGCCGACGCTGTTGACGACGGCACGATGGACCTCGCGGTCGCCACGTTCGATCAGCACATCGGTCACCGTTTCGCTCAGCGATCTGCGCTGCGCGATGGCCAAAAGATGCTGCTGGCTCTTGGTGGCGGCGTTGGCACGAAGGGCGGAGTCTTCGAGACCTTCCGACAGGCTGAGAACGGGTCTCGCCACCTCGATGTCGTCGTCGAACGCCAGCAAGTGGATCAGGTTCGAGGGCGCGTTTGCGAGCGGCGCCAGGCGGCGCGCGATCTTGGCGCGCGCGTCAGCATCGACGGTGCTGAGGAGACGCACCATGATGTCGTCGAACAGGCCGATCTGCTCCTCGGAATAGCGCGCTGCCGCACTCACGAACAGCTCGGCGATGCGCGCGAGCATCTCGACACGGCGCCCGGTTCCGGACACCAGCGCGGCTTCGATCTCGGCGATGAGGAGGGGGGCTTGCATGATGCTACTGGCGCCGTCACGCCATTGAAACGCCCGCAACAATGCCGCGAGAACGGTGAACAAAGCCTTGCGCGGCGATTTCGGCTTGGCTCGCCCGCGCGGCTACTTTCGTCATGGGTTCCGGGGTTTTGCGCCCGCAAAAACACCCATCCGGTTTTGCACCTCGGCAGGAACGCCGTATTCGCGCACGACCAGCCGCCAGTCGCGCAGCCCACAGGCCTCGCGCTGGATGATAAAGCACCACAGCGCATCGCTGGCATCCTGCACCAGCCTGGCCCGCGCCGAGGCGGCGAAAGGGGCGGGCGCGGCGTCATCGCCGCGCTCGGCGTGGGCGCGGTCGTAGTTTGACAGTGCAGCGAGCGCCGCTTCGAGTGCGCGGCCAAGCCGGCCGAGCGCCGCCGCCTGCTCCTGCACAATTTCGTAATCGAGGGCGCCCTCGCGCGACTGGCGCGAATGAGAGGGGCGAGGCGGCAGCAGCGTCATATCGGGGAGATTAGGAGCCGTTGGTTTGTACGCCAAATTGCCATGTGCGCTAACGCTGCCACGTGGTCAGCGTGATGCCGGCGCTGACGTCGATGTCGCGCCGCGGGGTAGGGCTCAGGCCGTAGCGGGCGAGCACGTCCTCCGGCGTCGCCTGCGGGCCGACCTGCGGAAACACCGGCCGCCCGCCGGGAATCTTGGCACGGGCGGCATGCGTGAGATGGAAGGCGTCATAGAGCGGCAAGAACAGGCCGAATACGTCGGTGCCGCCGATGACCGCAACGGTGCCCGCGCCGGCACCGAGCATCGCGATGGCCTCCTCTGGCGTGGCGCCCGCCGGATTCCAAAGGAGCGCGCCGGGATGCGACTGGTCGGGCGCAAGGGCCGGGGTCGCGTGCGTCAGGATCAGGCGCTTGCGGCGCCCGGCATGCGGTCCGTCTTCGTGCGAACGGCGGCCGTGCACGATAATAGCAGCGCGATCGAGCTCGGATTGCAAGAATCTCTGGTCGGCATCGTTGCGGATGCTCTGCGGCATCACGCCGTTACCGTCGGCGATCATGCCATCGGCGGAGACGATGGCGTAACCTTCGACGCGGTGCGGCCCGATCATGGGGCAGCACGATAGCCGGGCCGGCGCGGCAGGTCATTTGCTGCCGGTAGGGCCGCGTTGGGCGAGCTGTAGCGCGCCACCGAGCCGCGAGAAACTGTCGCAAGGGATTTGCATTGCCCGCGCCGAACACGTATTCGGATTTCGAACGGAAGTTTGAATATGGGCCGACCATGACGCGACCGTCTGAAATCACCCGCGAGCGGATCCTCAAGGCGGCCGAGCGGCTGTTCGCCGAACGCGGCTACGAGGCCACCAGCGTCCGCGCCATTGTCGGCAAGGCGCGCGTCAATCAGGCGGCCATCAATTACCATTTCGCCGGCAAGGACGGACTGTACCGCGACGTGCTGCGGGCGGCGTTCCGCGCCCTGACCGAGCACCAGCTCGCACACGCCGAGGAAATGAAAGCCCTGTCGCGCGAGCAGGCGCTCGTCGAATTCGTCCGCCATCAACTGCAGCCGCTGATCGGACGCGACGAACTCAGCCGGCACTTACGGATCTTCAATTGGGAGACGGTGCGTCCGACCGCTGTCTTCCGCAAGCTCCTCAGCGAGGAAGCGGCGCCGTTCATGGGCGTGGCGGTCGACCTGGTGCACCGCTTTTTGCCCGATGCGGATCAGCGCACCCTTGTCGTCGCCGCGATCTGGCTGATCGGCCAATGCAACGTGTTCATGCGCAACCGCGAGCAGCTTGCGGAGCCGCCGATCAATCTTGCGCTCGATGAATCCGCCATTGAATTCATCGGCAAGATGATCAGCCGCTGGGCGATCGGCGGTCTTGGCGGGACCGTCTAGTGTCGCGATTCCGAAGTTCGCATCATTATGAGGCACCGTCGTTTGCGAACTTCGGAATCGAAGGACACTAGCAACGTATTGATCTAGTGTGGCTTTGGTTCAGAAATCCGCATGACGAGTTTGCGGCAAAAATGATGCGGACTTCTGAACCGCCACAATAGGCGTTTTTGCCCAGGAAAACCCGAGGAACGCCGCGAAAATTCCTTATTCCGGGCTATTGACTGCCTAGAACACATGTTGAAATTCAACCAGCCGTTTGAAAAATGAATCGGGCGGAGGAGTTGAGGGTCATGGCACAGATCGCGGTCGTTGGGCTGGGTGGCGTCAGGCGGCACACGGCGCCGCTGTTCGGGCGCTTCTTCGCCAAGCTCGCCGACGTCCTGCCGACGGCGATGGCGAGCCTGATCGGCGGGTTTCTCTTCACCCAGTATCAATCCGGTTACCGGCCCGCTCCGCAGCCGGTGGCCGAGCAGGCCGCGCCGGCCTCCGCCGAAATGCTGCAGCTCGTCCGCGACGAGCACGCCATGATCCTCGACTATATCAAGGCCCAGACCGCGGCTGAGAAGAGCCGCAATGCCGCCGAGGACAAGGAAGACGCGCACGCGGTGGCGGACGCCAAGCCCGCTGCCGTGGCGGTCACGCGCCGCCCCTTGGTGGCGTCAGCGCCCGCGGTGTCGCCGCGCATCAAGGCCCCCGTCATCGCGGCGACCCCGGCGCCGGCGCCGGCGCCGGCGGTGCGGGCGCCGCGCGTCATTGCGCAGGCCGAGCAAACTGACGGCAGTACGCCCGCGGTGGACGCCGCACGACAATCCGACTCGCTGCTCGCCAAGACCCTCACCATCAAGGACCATGTCGTCCACGCGACGCTGCATGCGGTTTCCGCGATCGGTGGGATTCCAAACTGGATCGCCTCGCTGGGCGATCGCCTCGGCGGTGCAAGCACACCTTCTGTCAGCCGGCTGGTTAGCACTTCTTAACGTAGCTTCGTGGTCGCGTCTTTTGTCTTGGTGGTTGGCGCCTTATGTCCCGAAGGTCGCGGCGCAAGGCAGCAAATCGGTCGCCAATTGACGGTAGCTTTCTACCTTGCGCGGCGGTGCGAGCGTCTTGGATCGCTGCGATCCGTTTCACGCCGGAACAGGAACTGGCGCTGCGGTCGAAGCGTTTCCAGGTGCGGCGGTGTCCGTAAATAGGATGCGGGCCGCTTGCCTCGGAGGTGGTGATGCGTTTCGCCGGCAACTTCAATCCGGAATGGGGCTATCTTGCCCCGGCGCCGAGTTTCATTCGCACGGTGCGCATCGCCGTGGTCGCAGCGGCCGTGGGTGCCACCGCCGGCGCCGCCGTCGTTTTCTCCTTGGTGGATCGTCCGGTCGCCGAAGAATCGGTCGCGGCGCGCACCCTGGCGCGGCCCACGGATTCCGCCGCAGCCCACACGGCTTCGCAGACGGTTCAACTGCAAGTTCCAACCCGCGCGGCGCAGGCGCGGGCGAAACCAGATGCCGCTGCGCCAAGCCAGTCCGTGATGCTGTCACCGGCGAACGCCGCAGCGGTAAGTCCTGCGGCAAGCGAATCTGGCGCGCGTTCGACAATCCAGCGCCCGGCCGGCATCGCGGTGCTTGCCGAAGCCCCGGCTGCGACCGATGCCGCGCCACCGCAAGCGGTTGAGCCGACGTCCGCTGCACCGTCATTGCAAAAGAAGCGGGCCAAGCGGCACCATAGCGCCCCGCGCCGCGAGGAAGTCTTTGGCGACGTGAAGGGGCCACTGGCGCTGCTGCGTTCGTTCAGCGCCCGCGCCCCGACCGGCGCCTCCTGGCCGTACGAGTGAATTCCGAAGCTCGAGTTTCTGTGCTAGCGGCAGACGCCTTGCGCGATCGCGCTATCAAGCGCGGCCTGCGCCGCTTCGTGGTCCGGCAGGCCAACCGCGACCTTGGTCCAATTGTCGCCCCAAGGAGTGCCGGCGCTGTCCCACCAGATCTTGCAAAAGCCGTCGCCAAATTGGACCAGGGCGAAGTCGGCGCGCGCCGGGGTCGAGGCAGCAAAACCTAGCGCCAGCACGCCAACCGCAAATGCCAATCGCTTCATCGGGAGTTCCTTGATGGGCAAAAAAACCCCGGAGCCTTCCGATAGTTCCAAGCCCATCGTCCGTGTGCGCGCGCTCAAGATGTCGCGCGGCGGCGCGACGTGCGAAACACGCCGCGCCGCCGCGCAATCACCGTCCTCGACGTGCAGCCCAAAATCCAACCCGTCACGATCTGCTGGGCGGCAGGAGAATGGCTGAACGCGGACCTATCTGCCTACCAGGGCCGGCACCGATGCCGAGCGATCGCCACATGTAACTTATGCTCGGCGCTCGCCCAAGTCGGGAGGCGATAATACCAATGATGGTGATGGTGCCACCAGAGGAATTTTCCGTCCCAAGGCTTGGCTGTGGTATCGGGCCACACTCGGCACCAGCCACTACTATTGAACTTTACCACGGCAAAATCAGCGCGAGCCGCGGTCGAGGCGGCGAAACCAAGCGCCAATATGCCGATTGCAAAAGCCAATTTCTTCATCGTTCAGCTCCCTTAAATTCCAACCCACATGGTTCGATAGTACGGAACTCGATGTTGAAGCAAGCCCGCGTGCGGCTCACGCTGGGCTGTGCCTCAACTACAGCGGGATTTTCATGGGGGAGCAGTCATAGCGGAAATCGTCGCACCCCTGGGAAGGCCGCATGCGCGAGCAGAGGCGGGGACTCGTTAAGGATGTCACGCGGCGGTTGTGAATATCTGGGCGGACGAAAGAATCGGTTACTGTCCTGCGCCGGCGGAGACGCGGAGAACGGCGAGGGATAAAGAGCGGCGTGCTGTTCAATGAAGGGTACCGCGTTAGCGAAGCGGCTCGCTTCCGACCGGATTGCCTGTCGAAAGTCCGGGAACCGCATAGCGCACCGCGAATTTGTATGGGTGCATTGCACAATTTTCCTTGCTGCAATGCGGTAGAGAGTGGATAATGCTCGCCAAAGAAAAAAATAAACGCAGGTGCCAATATGAGCGAGGTTTGGGAGACGAAGGATGGTCGCCGGCGCGTAAGACGCGATCCGCCGACCCTCGAGGAGGCTGTGGTCGCGGCGCAAGGGCTGACCGACGATTTCAAAGGCCAGATTGAGATTGTGGCTTCGCTGATGGAAGTCCCGATCGACGAAGCGCGCGGGGCCGTGTTGCGGATGGGCCAGCGCAAGGGCGCGAACCAGGTGACCGTCACCAGCCGCGTTGGCGGCCCGCGCGCCGTTGTCGTCGAGCGCCGCACGCCGCGCTATGCGGTCGTGCAGCGGCGATTGGTCGGCCGCTAAGTCCCGAAAACGCGAGAACCTTAAAGCCAGCGCCGGCCGGGGTCGGGGATCGCGCGGTGCGTAACCAGCCGATGCCAGACAAAGAGGACGATCAGCGCGCCGACCACAGCGCCGAGAAGGCCGGCGCCCTCGTTCGTTCCGTACCAGCCGATCGTTTGCCCGATCCAGGTCGCCACGAATGCCCCGGCAATGCCGAGCAGCGTGGTGAGAATGAAACCCGCCGGGTTGTTCGGGCCCGGCGCCAGCATGCGGGCGATGATACCGGCGACGAAGCCGATGATGATGACCCAGAGAATGTGCATGGCGATCTCCGTGCGAGGCGGCCATTAACGCCACACATCCGGCCCGGTTCCAAGAGGCAACGTTGCTCGGCTTGACCGGAGCTGTTCGGCCACGCGCGGCTCGGCGCGCTTGCGGATGCGACGCGCTGGGCCAGCGCCGCGGCGGGGATTATATTTGGCGTGCGCGCCCCACAGCGGGCGCGGAGCGTCTGGCATGAGCAAAACCCTGGTCAAACCCCGCACCAAGGTGCGGACGAAAACGCAGCGGCCGCCGCTCTACAAGGTCATTCTGCTCAACGACGATTACACGCCGCGCGAATTCGTCGTCGTCGTGCTCAAGGCGGTGTTCCGCATGGACGCCGACCAGGCCTATCGCGTGATGATGACGGCGCATCAGAAAGGCGCCTGCGTCATCGCCGTCTATGTCAGGGATGTCGCCGAGACCAAGGCCAAGGAAGCGACCGAATTGGGCAAGAGCCAGGGCTATCCGCTGTTCTTTACGACCGAGCCGGAGGAGTAGGCCGCTGACGCGGCCGAACCGCAGCAGTTCCGCAACCGATATGACTGTCTAATCGGTCGCGCCAGCCGAAAGCAAGACGACGCAAGCCGGACGGATTCACTTCACCGCCGATCAGCTCAAGGCGGCGCCGGAGTTCAAGTACAACGGCCGCTGGAACGCGAGCCGGTCCTAACCGTCGCGGCGTATCTAGCGCATCTCGTTACAAAGAGATCATGACCGGGCTCGTCGCGCAGCGGCGCAAGCCCGGCCATCCATATTTCTCATACGACCAATTAAGCGATGTCGCATGCGCCAACCGCAACCTGCGCCCGCCGATATTGCCCTAACGCTTAGGTTGTGCGATCATAGCTGGAGCGCTTCCTGCTTGAAGAAAAGATCTGGAAGGTGGCTCGCAAGGGGAGGGGAACAGCTGCCGAAAATTACGGGAGTGTTCTTGGCGCTGACATTCGTTGTCCTGACTGGGCTATTGGGCCCAGCGGGGGCGGTCGGTGTCGGCAAAACATGCGGAGGTAGTGGGCGCTCCTCGGTGCGATGAAGGTCTGTGGTGCGATCCGCAACCGGGTAAATGTGCAGTGCTTGATCTTCCGGGAAAGTGCGTTCGCATACCGGAGGTCTGCGAAAAGAGCTTTATTCCGGTCTGCGGTTGTGACGGAAAAACCTACGGCAACGATTGCGAACGCATCAAAGCCAGGGCGCAAAAAGCCCACGCCGGCGCCTGCAAGCCGTCGTGACGCGCAGCGCTCCTGCTCAGATTGCGTGGGCGCGAAGTTTTCTGCGGCCTCACGAGGGCCTGCCGGGCGGGATCAGCAAATCTTCCTCCGCCAGCAGCTCGCGCATGTCGCCGATCGCCTCGATGGCCTCATCCTCCGTGGTCACCGATTTGAGGCGGTGCCACAGTTCGCGCCACGGCGCCGGCCGGCCGAGCCGCATCGCCTCGCCGACATAGGCGCGCGCCTCCGCCAGCGTCGCCAGCCGCCGCGGCTTGGGAGTGTCCTTCACCACAAGCGGCGGCTCGATCGGGAAGTCGTCCATGGCGGCCGTATTTGGTTTGGTAGGTCGGTTTCGCTGGTGAGAGTGTAACACGTGAAACTGGAATGTCGGGAGAAAATGGCTCGCGAAGGAGGAACACATGGGTTGGAAATCACTGAACGTTTGCGTGACGTTTGCGGTTGCTCTGCTGCTGAGCGTGAGCGCTGCGGGCGCCGTCGGTCTCGGCGGGATATGCGGCCCAATTCGCGACGGGGCTTGCGACCCGGGCTTGTTTTGTGAGCGCAAGCCCGGCACCTGCCACCTGATCGGCGGCACCGGGAAATGCGTGCAAATTCCGGCTGTCTGTCCGCTGGCGGAGGCCAAGGTCATGCGGCCGGTTTGCGGCTGCAATGGCATGACCTACGCCAACGATTGCGAGCGCATCAAAGCCATGGAGCAAAAAGCGGATAACGGCCCGTGCTAGCAAGCAATGTGGGGCGCAGCGGCGAGGCGTATTGGCGGCCAGTAAAATCGCGATCGCAGCGAAACGGGCGAAGCTGAATGCACACAGCTCCCGCGAGGCCGCATCCCGCCGCCCGTGCGATCTCATGCGCCCCAATGCCTTAAGCGCGCCGCCGCGCCGGGGGCCGATAGGCCATGCGGGCGTGGCCCGCGCAGTAGGAGAATCCGGCGGCGGTCGCGTTACCGCAAAACGCGAAGTCCGCGGCGCCGGGATCGCTGATGGGCCAGCGGCAGCTGCCCTGCGCCAGCTCGAGGAGCGAGCAACGTCGCGCGCTGTCGATTGGTATGGCCTCGGTGGTAACTCCGTGGGCGGCGTCGGCGTGCAGCAGGCGCAGGAGCTGGCGTTGCGGCGAAAAAGGCGAGCGCCGGACGCGTGGAGGGTAATCCCGCGCCGGCGCTCGCTCAGGACGCCCCGACCCCAGGCCAAGGCGATGAATTTTGCCGATGACGGCGTTACGGGAGACGCCGATCTCGGCGGCAATCTGACTACAGGTCAGGCCAGCGACGACAAAGTTTCGCAGTTGCTCGATGCGCTCGGGATTCCAGGTTGCGCTCGTCATGACACGGCCTCGTAAGCGCCGCGGCCGGGTTCCGGGGCCGCGGATAGGGCGAAGGCCGCGCGCAACGAGCATCCCGACAGGCTAGCGCAACCCTGGAGCGCGAATTCGGTGCGCGACGGCGCGCACAGCGCCGCGATCACCGAGCCGCATCCGCGCCTAAGCGATTGCCAGCCCGCCGTTTTTACGCCCGGGGCCCCTTGCCGGAGCCGCTTTAAGCTTGTTGAGCGAAAACCGCCGCCGAGAGCAAAACTGGCATGATTCGAGTCGCCTCGCAAGTGTTTTAACTATATTATAACCAAGTTATAACCTGAGGCACCCGATTCATGGCGCGACCCGAAAACCGCTCGGAGGCGCGGGCCTTGAGCCTGACCCTGCCGGTCGAGACCTTCAATTACCTGGCGCTGCTGGCGACGCGCGGAAAGCTCGGCCGCACCGAGAATGAGGTGGCTACCCACATCCTGGTGCGCGAGGTCTACGAGATGCTCGCCGACGGCTTCCACGAGACGCGCATCCCGCCGCCGTCCGACGAGAGCGCGTGAGCTGACCGGAGGCCACCGCGCAAGTCCCGGAATGGGCGCGCTTGACAGTACCTACAATAGGTACTAAAAATAGCTCCTATATACGGAGATAGGTATGTCGAAATACACCGCCCTCGGCGAGTACCTGAAACGCCAACGCGGCGATCTCGTGCCTATGACATTTGCCAAAATCGAAAAGGTCACCGGGGTTAAGCTTCCGCCTTCGGCGCACAAGCATCGTCCCTGGTGGAGCAACAATCCAAAGAACAGCGTGATGACCAAAGTCTGGCTCGATGCCGGCTTTGAAAGCGAGCAGGTCGACATGCCGGCGCGCAAGCTGATGTTCCGGCGTGTCCGCAAGCCGCAGGCGGCGGCCGCCGCGCAACCCGCCGGCGAGAAACCGTTTCATCCGCTTTATGGCGCCATGAAGGGCCTCATCCGCATCATGCCGGGCACCGATCTCACGCAGCCGGCCGACCCGGAATGGGCGGATCGGCTCGACGCGCAGTACGGCCCAGAGAAGAAGAAGGACAACTAGTGCGGCCGCTGCTTCTGGATACCTGTGCGCTCATCTTTCTGACCGAAAAGGCTCGCTTGGCGGCGGCGGCGGTCAAAACGATGCAAGCGACTAGTGAAAGCGGCGGGATCACCTACATCTCGCCGATCAGCGCCTGGGAGATCGGCATGTTGGCCTCGCGCGGCCGCCTGCAGCTCTTGATCAGAGCCGAGCGCTGGTTTTCGAATTTGTTCGATGCGCCCGGCGTGCTGCTTGCCGATCTGTCGCCAGACCTGCTGATCGCCTCATCTTATTTGCCGGGCAAGCCGCCGAAGGATCCAACCGATCGCATCATCGCCGCCACCGCGCGTGACCTCGGCGCGACGCTGATTACACGCGACCGCGCGCTGTTGGATTACGGCGCGCAGGGGCACGTCGCGGTGCTGGAGTGCTGAAGCTTCTCGTCATTGCGAGGAGCCACCGAATCAAGTCCAGTGGCGCCTTGGCCCACCCTGCGAAATCGTACGTACTTCTTCATAGCGCCGAAGCTTCGTTAATGGGAGATCGGCGCGATCGCGACGATCAAAGACAAAACGCGGGAATGCCCGCACGGCTTTCTTTATGGACAGCGCAACATGGTGGCGTCCGCGGTCGCAGATGACGACGGAGTGCACGCATGAACGCAACAGTGATGCGCTTGGCAACCGCCGTTCTTGCAGCCGTGGTCGGCGGCAGCCTTTGCCGCGCCGCCGCCGACACGCTGGATGTTTCATTGCCGCCTTTCTACGAGGCGGCCGCGAGGCTGCCCGCGACCGGCAAGCTTGGGCAGGTGCTCGCCAAGGAGAGCGTGCCGACCGCGATTGAGGGCGCGCTGGCCTGGCGCATCGCGTATGTGTCCTCCGATCTGAAAGAGCGGCGGACTATTTCGACGGCGCTCGTAGTGGCGCCGCGCGGCGCCGCACTGGCGGCGGGACGCCCTATCGTCGCCTGGGCGCACGGAACCACCGGCACGGCGCAGAATTGCGGACCGTCGCAGGTCGTGGATCCGGCGCAGCCGCTCAACCAGTATTTCCTGGTCGGCGGTAATTCCTGGTCCGACTACGGACTGCCGGCGGTCGCAGATTTCATTCGCCAGGGCTATGTCGTCGTCGGCACCGATTATCAGGGCCTGGGCGGCGGCGGCGCGCATCAATATGCGGTGGCCGCGACGCAGGCGCGCGACGTCATTAATTCGGTGCGCGCGGCCGGCGCCATGAATCTCGCCGGGCCGGAGACAAAAGCCGTCGTCTATGGGTGGTCGCAAGGCGGCGCCGCCGCCATCGCCGCCGCCAGTCTTGCCGACTACATCGCGCAGAAGGGCACGGCCTACGATGACGTCGAGTATGCAGGCTTCGTCGCGATGGCGCCCGACGATGTTGCCGCCATGGCGCCGAAAGGCGCGCTCGACGAAGCGGCGGCGGAAAAGCTGTTCGCGAGCTTGACGGCAAGCTTCACTGACAACGTCTTCAACTTTTCGCACTTCGCCATGAACCTGTGGGCAAGCCCGGCGGCGTTCCCGGACCTAATGCTGACCGAGGTGTTTACCGACGAGGGTGCGGCGGTCGTTGACGAGGTCATGCGCAAAAAGTGCGTTCATGTCGCTGCCGACACGCTGAACTACACCTACGGTGAAAATTTCAAATCCTTGCTGCGGCCGGTGCCGCGAAACGCGTTGGCCTGGGCGCAGGCCTTCATCGACGGCAGCGTCGCGGCGGTCAAACCGGTAGCGCCGGTCGTCATCTATTGGGGCACCAAGGACACGGCCGTGCCTCCACTGATGGGCAAGCTTTATCGCGAACAGATGTGCGCGCTCGGCGGCAATGTCGCGCGCGTCCAGCTTGCCGGCGAGCAAACGCATTTCTCCACGCCCGGCGCCGCCGAGCCGCTCTACAAGCCTTGGATCAGTGACCGCTTCGAGGGCAAGCCGATCGCCAACGGCTGCGCCGGCGCGGCGGGGTAGCCGGGATGAAGCGAAACGAAATCCGGGCTACGGCTACGCACCCTCGATCTTGGGCCGGCCGATAAAGACTTCCTGCCCGGTTAGATTATTGCGATAGACATCGAGGCCGTTTTCGTGGCGCAGAAACTTCAGCGACCGATCGACCTGTTCCGGCGGCACAATGACATTTTGCCGGCTCAGCGAATTTTCGTAGCGCTGGTTCGCCAACTTATTTCAGGTCCCCGGCGTGCTGCTTGCCGATATGTCGCCGGACCTGCTGATCGCCTCGTCTTATTTGCCGGGCAAGCCGCCGCGTGATCCGACCGATCGCATCATCGCCGCCACCGCGCGTGACCTCGGCGCGACGCTGGTCACGCGCGACCGCGCGCTGTTGGATTACGGCGCGCAGGGGCACGTCGCGGTGCTGGAGTGCTGAAGGGAACGGCGAAACCTAACCTTTGATGCCGATCAGTTCGACGTCGAACATCAGCGTCGCGTTCGGCGGAATGACCATGCCGGCGCCGCGGGCGCCGTAGCCGAGTTCGGGCGGAATGATCAGCGTGCGTTTGCCGCCGACCTTCATTGTCGCCACGCCTTCGTCCCAGCCGGCGATGACCTTGTGCTGCCCGATCGGAAACTCGAACGGCTGGCCGCGATCGACGGATGAGTCGAATTTCTGGAGCTTGGCGCCGTGCTCGTAAAGCCAGCCGGTGTAGTGCATGACGCAAATCTGGCCGGGTGCGGGCGAGGCACCGGTGCCGATTTTGGCGTCGATGATCTTCAGTCCGGACGGCGTGGTCATGGGGGTTCCAGCGGTTTGCGCGGCGGCCGGCGCGAAGCTCGCCGCTGTTAAAGTGAGGACGGCGGTGCCAGCGATCGCGGTGATGGCGACAGCGACGGCAATACCGGTCTTGGCGCCGGCGCGCGGGGAAACTCGCATTCTCTCTTCTCCTTGAGGATCGGTGGGGCAGGTGGTGAGGGGAAATTGCGTCGCGAATGTGGTTCACGCTAGCCCGGATCGGGCGCCGGGCGAAATCCCGGCAGGCATGGGGCTTTACGACATTGCACGCTCGCTCATGTGCATAGTATTTTTCAGATGGCCTGCGAAGCGCATCGGCCGATGCGACAACTTGGGGGCGCTCGAAAATGGCTCTGATCCACGATCCGGAGGCCTGGCAAAGCAAGCTTGCCGCGCTTCCGCTCGAAAGCTTTGACGCCGGCGAAGTCGTCTTCGCCGAGGGTACGAAAACCGGGCGGCTTTTGATTCTCAAAAGCGGCGCGGTCAGTATCGTGAAAGCGGGTATCGAGATCGCCCAGGTGGCCGAACCCGGCGCGGTGTTCGGCGAGCTCTCGGCGCTGCTCGATGAGCCGCATGGCGCGGATGTGCGCACACTGGAAGCGTCGGAGTTTCATGTCGCCGACGCCGCGACATTGCTGCAAGACCCGGCGGCGCTGCTTTATGTGACGATCGTGCTCGCGCGGCGCATCGACGCCGCCAACCAAGGGCTTCTGCAACTGAAGATCCTGCTTGAGGCCGGCGAACCGCGCAGCCTGATCGACAAGACGCTCGATGGGATCGAGGGATTGTTAAGCGCCATCGGCACCGGCTACATCCGCGCCGGCGCCGGCCATTCCATTTTTCCGTCCGCGTGAGTCAGTAGATTGTAGTTCGCTGCTACCGCCCGCAATTCCAGATTGGTCCAATTGGGGTCTGCGTATAGCAGGGGCCGAAGCCGCCGCCGTTCCAGCGGTTGTTATAGAAGCCCGGCCACGCAGGGCCATAATACAGCGGCCCATTCATCTCGTAATAGTGCTCCGCGCGCTCGCGCTCAATCACCTCGGGCGGGCGGTAGCCGGGCAGAAAGCCGTAGCCGTGCCAGTGGCGCGAGATGTGGTGTTTCTTGTGCGCCGGCGGCTTGTGCGCGGGCGCGGCCGAAGCCGACGAGATCAGCGAGAGGGAAAGAGCGAGGGTGATGAGTCCGAGCGAAACCCGCAGCATTGAAGACCTTCCTCATCGCGCCCCCGTGCATGCAGCCACTAGCGCAGATCGCGCGCAAGCAAAATCCCGGGTCACCCGAGCCGCGAAGTGTAGGGTGGGCAAAGCGAAGCGTGCCCACGATGCGAAACCACGGAATCGACGCGTTGGCTCGGCGCGTTCCGCGCCCAGGCTGCGCTCGCTATTTCTTCTCGATCGATAGGCCGTTGGGGCCGACGTCGATACGCACACCCTCGGGCTTCTTGCGATCCTGATAGAGTTGATAACCCATCACGGCGACAACGATCACCAGCGCGCCGACGACGAGGTAGATGATATTGCTGCGACTCACGGCCCGATCTCCATCGCTGCATGCTAACCCGCTGTGCCGCAAAAGCGAAGCGTGCCCACGATGCGAACCACTGAATGGACGCGTGGGCTCGGCGCGTTCCGCGCCTTAGCCTGCCCTATGCTCCCGCGCTATGATCTTACAGCAGCGTAAGATCGCCTAGGGATCGCTAATATTCCCGCAGGTGTGGCATAAGAGCTTTATGCCCATTGGAATGAGAGTGGCGTTGCCGCAATTCGTGCAAAAGTCGCCAGTGTAGTGGAACTCGTGCTTAGGACGGCGGTCGAAAGCGTCGCGCATTTTGCTTTGGAAATCCTCGTTGCTCAGTCGGACCCTTTCCACCGAACGGGCGCGTTCCGCTTCTTCCACCAATCGCTCAAAGCAGATTTCCGCCGCCTCGAGGCTCACGAGGAACTCAGTTGATATCTCCTCAGGTGAAGAAAGCGACGCGGCGACCTCGTCCTCAATGAGGAACGCCGATGCAAACACCTTTGCTTGATGTTCGGCTGACTCCCAGGGGCTAGTTCGCGACAATTCGGTCGGACCGACAGCGTCAGAGTTGCGAAACATAGTTGCACCGTGGTGCATAACTCCGTGGCCGAGTTCGTGTGCCAAGGTCATCCGGGCGCGGCCATCGCCCCAAATCGCCTTTTGATGAACACCGCGCTTGACGGAGATAACGACGGCGTCAGCAACGAACTCGATCTTGCCGTCTCGGTTCCCCATCTCATCATCATCTGCCACATTGTAGGTGAGCGGCTTGCAGCCTCGTCGAGTGGGAATTCGGCCGGACACCAAGCAACGGATGATGTTCACAGGGCGACGTTTTTCTGTTTGATAGAACGTTTTAGCGCTCAACGCTTCGGCGCGAATCTCCTTATTTTTCCGTTTAGGGACGTAATAGTCGTCAGACACGCCTGCCACCCTGATTAGCTACACCCCGTCGTTGAGCCGCACGTGTCGCACTTCATGCAGGTGCCGTTCCTCACCAAAGTGAAGTTGCCGCATTCGCCGCAGGCTTCGCCTTCGTAGCCCTTGGCGCGCGCTTCGGCGCGCTTTTCGGCGGCGGCTTGTTTGGCGTGGGAGCGGGCGTCGGTCCAGTTCAGTTGCTCGAGCGCCTGCGCGGGCGAGAGTTTCTGCTCGGGCTCGCTCTTGAGCGCGGCGCTGCCGGCGGTTTCGCCGCGCGGGGAGGTGGAGGTCAGCGCGGTGACGTTGGAGGCCACCCCACCCCGGCCGGTTTCACCGGCCGACCCTCCCCCTGCAGGGGAGGGTGGTGAAGTGACGCCGCGGTCCAAAGCGCCTTGGCCGCCTTGCATCACCTTGAGGCGGTCGGTGCGCGAGCGGGTCAGGCCCTTCGATACGTAGCGCCCGTCGGGCGCGGGCTTGCCTTCGGCAACGCCCTTGCCGAGGGCATCGAAACCTTCGCCGCTCGGGTCGACATGGGCGAGGTCGAAGCGCTCCATGTAGGACACCGCCAGCTCGCGGAACACGTAGTCGAGGATCGAGGTGGCGTATTTGATCGAGTCGTTGCCCTGCACCGGGCCGGCCGGCTCGAACCGCGTGAAGGTGAAGGCATCGACATATTCGTCGAGCGGCACGCCGTATTGCAGGCCGAGCGACACCGCGATGGCGAAGTTGTTGAGGAGCGAGCGCAGCGCCGCGCCCT
Source organism: Xanthobacteraceae bacterium (assembly GCA_050011955.1). Taxonomy (GTDB): domain Bacteria; phylum Pseudomonadota; class Alphaproteobacteria; order Rhizobiales; family Xanthobacteraceae; genus BOG-931. The sequence goes on along the minus strand of JBEKIC010000004.1, from coordinate 67,218 downwards.
CCTTGTGCATGTCGATGAAAATCTCGCCGAGCCGGCCGTCGTCGTATTCGCCGGTGCGCAGATAGACCTTGTGGCCGCCGACCACGGCCTTCTGGGTGTAGCCCTTGCGGCGGTCGGGCATGCGCTCGCGCTCGCGCATGATGACGATGCGCTCGACGACTTTCTCGACCACTTTTTCCGCGAGGCCGGCGGCGCGCGCGGCGGCCGGCTTGTCGAGGAAGGCCTCGATGACGTCGTCCTCTTCCTCCTCGTCGGCGATGAGCTGGCTTTGCAGCGGCTGCGACAGCTTCGAACCGTCGCGGTAGAGCGCGTTCGCTTTCAGGCCGAGCTTCCAGGAAAGGATATAAGCTGCCTTGCAGTCGGCGACCGTCGCCTCGTTCGGCATATTGATGGTTTTGGAGATGGCGCCGGAAATGAACGGCTGCGCCGCCGCCAGCATGCGGATGTGGCTCTCGACCGAGAGGTAGCGCTTGCCGGTGCGGCCGCACGGATTGGCGCAGTCGAACACGGCATAATGCTCGGGCTTCAGATGCGGCGCACCCTCGACCGTCATGGCGCCGCAGACGTGGATGTTGGCCGCCTCGATCTCGCGCTTGGTGAAGCCGAGATGCGCGAGCAGGTCGAAGCTCGGCGCGGCGAGATCGGCCGGCTCGACCTTGAGCGCGTCGCGCAGGAAATCGGCGCCCAGCGTCCATTTGTTGAAGGCGAACTTGATGTCGAAGGCGGTCGGCAGCGCCTTTTCCACCTTCTCGATCGCCTCGGGCGTAAAGCCTTTGGCCTTGAGCGTCGTGGGATTGATCGCCGGCGCGTTGCCGAGCGTGCCGTGGCCGACCGCATAGGCCACGATCTCGGCGATCTCGTTCTCGGCATAGCCGAGCACGCGCAGCGCCTCCGGCACGGCGCGGTTGATGATCTTGAAGTAACCGCCGCCGGCGAGCTTTTTGAACTTCACCAGCGCGAAGTCGGGCTCGATGCCGGTGGTGTCGCAATCCATCACGAGCCCGATCGTGCCGGTCGGCGCCACCACGCTCGCCTGCGCATTGCGGTAGCCGTGCGCCTCGCCGAGTTCGAGCGCGCGATCCCAGGCGCGCTTGGCGTGCTCGGACATGCGCGCATCCGGACAGGTTTTATGATCGAGCGGCACCGGCGGGGTCGCGACCTTCTCGTAGCCGCTGCGCTCGCCATAGGCGGCGCGGCGATGGTTGCGCATCACCCGCAGCATGGCGTCGCGGTTTTCGGCAAAGCGCGGGAACGGCCCGAGCTCGGCGGCCATTTCGGCGGAGGTGGCATAGGAAACGCCAGTCATGATCGCCGACAGCGCGGCGCAAATGGCGCGGCCGGCGTCGGAATCGTAGGGAATGCCCGACGACATCAGGAGCCCGCCGACATTGGCGTAGCCGAGGCCCAGCGTGCGGAAGTCATAGGAGCGCTGGGCGATTTCCTTCGAGGGAAACTGCGCCATCAGCACCGAGATTTCCAGCACGATGGTCCACAGCCGCACCGCATGCTCGTAGCCTTCGACGTCATAGAGCTGCCGCTCGAGCCTGGCGCCGGTCGCGGCCGAGGGCGGGGCAGGGGTGTGGAACGACAACAGATTGAGCGAAGCGAGATTGCACGCGGTGTCGTCGAGGAACATGTATTCCGAGCACGGATTGGAGGCGATGATCGGCCCCGACGCCGGACAGGTGTGCCAGTCGTTGATGGTGGTGTGGAATTGCAGGCCGGGATCGGCGCTGGCCCAGGCGGCGTAGCCGATCTTCTCCCACAGCTCGCGCGCCTTCGTCGTCTTGGCGATCTTCCCCGGCTTGGTGCGCCAGAACAGATCCCAGTCGCGATCGGCCTCGACGGCTTTGAGAAACTCGTCGGTCACGCGCACGGTGTTGTTGGAATTCTGGCCCGAGACCGTGAGGTAGGCTTCCGAATCCCAATCGGTGTCGTAGACCGGAAATTCGATGTCCTTGTAGCCTTGCTTGGCGAACTGGATGACGCGGCGGATGTAGTTGTCCGGCACGTGGTTCTTGCGCGCCGCTTTGATCTCGCGGCGGAGCACGGGGTTTTTCTCCGGATCGAAACAATCGTCGCCGGACCCTTCGCAGTTCACGCACGCCTTGAAGACCGCGCGCAGGTGCCGCTGATTGATCTTCGAGCCGGTGACGAGATTGGCGACCTTCTGCTCCTCGATCACCTTCCAGTCGACGAACTGCTCGACGTCGGGATGGTCGGCATCGAGAATGACCATCTTGGCCGCGCGGCGCGTGGTGCCGCCGGACTTGATGGCGCCCGCGGCGCGGTCGCCGATCTTGAGAAAGCTCATCAGGCCTGACGACTTGCCGCCACCCGACAGCCTTTCACCTTCGCCGCGCAGTTTTGAGAAATTCGAGCCGGTGCCGGAGCCGTATTTGAACAGCCGCGCCTCGCGCACCCACAGATCCATGATCCCGCCCTCGTTGACGAGGTCGTCGGAGATCGACTGGATGAAGCAGGCGTGCGGCTGCGGGTGCTCGTATGCCGTGGCGGACTGCACCAGCTTGCCGGTTTTGAAATCGACGTAGAAATGGCCCTGGCTCGGGCCGTCGATGCCATAGGCCCAGTGCAGGCCGGTGTTGAACCATTGCGGCGAGTTCGGCGCCGCCATCTGCATCGCCAGCATGTAGCGGTGCTCGTCGAAGAAGGCTTGCGCGTCGCTTTCGGAGCTGAAGTAGCCGCCCTTCCAGCCCCAATAGGTCCAGGTCCCGGCGAGCCGATCGAAAACCTGCTTGCAGGAGGTTTCGCCGACGAATCGCTCCTTTTCGGGAAGCTCGTTGAGGGCGGCTTCGTCGGCAACGCTGCGCCACAGCCAGGAGGGAACGCTTTCCTCCTCGACCTTTTTCAGGCGCGCGGGCACGCCGGCCTTGCGGAAATACTTTTGCGCCAGCACGTCGGAGGCGACTTGCGACCATTGTTCCGGCACCTCGACGTCGTCGGCATGGAAGACGACGGAGCCGTCCGGATTGCGGATCTCGCTCGTGGTGAGCCGGAAGACGATATCCGCGTATGGCGATTGTCCCTCTTTGGTGTAGCGCCGCTCGATCCGCATTTTCTGCCCCTTTCGGTCTCAGTTTCTCTGCTCGGCGGCCCCTGCGGATAACCCGCTTCAAATATAGGTCGCCGACAGCTTCCCCGCGACGCGGTGAAGCGAACTCGCCCGCGTGCGGCCTCAGCCCTGCTCTGTCTCTGCCCCCGGACCGGCGCATGAGCCGGACCTTGTTCGACACGTCCGCGCATCCCGTAGGGACAAGGAGGCCAATGCCTCGCGCCGTGGGCGGCACGGGGCAGTCCCGCAAACCCCTTTTTGGAGAGCCCGGCGGACTTCTCTACCCGCGCGCCGAACTTGATCAGGCTAGGCCAAGGCCGTCGCGCCCGTCAAGACTTAGTACGAAATTCTGAATCAACCACTAAATGTGGGGATAGTGGGGACGACTCAATGGGAGAATGCGCAAGTATCGGAGATTCGTGGGGAATCCGAAAGAGTGCGCCGCAGCTCGGCAGTGTTTTTCGTTGGATTACGGACGCGCCAGGGGAACTTTTCCGAAGATTTGGGGACGGTTTCCGACCCGACTCATCCGCCCGTCGAGGCGTTTGCCCTATAGCTCTTCATAGTTCTGTCACGCAACGACGCGGGTTTCGCGCTGATTCTGAGTGAAAGCGTGCGAAAAATCGATCCTTTTGCCGGATCGGCGCGCGCACGCTCGCTCTAGCGCATTGAATTAGCGAGAGAATCTGCAACGGTCAGGGGCGCCATCGACACTCTGACGAATCTCGTCCGCAGACGGGCACACGACCGGACGAAGAAGGTCGCATTTGAAGGAAATCATTAACCTCAAAGAAAGACGCCTCTCTTCCGTGGCTTTGCTTTGTTGACGGAGTGGGAGGGAAGCGTTGATAAGCTTGGTTAATGGTGCGGGGTCTGGTGCAGCGTCTAGTCCGCGCAGGGCGCATTGTTGCGTGTTCGGCGCTATTGGTCGCCTGTACCCAAGTCATCCACAACGATCCGATCAATCAGCCCCTTGTTGGCAGCGCCAGGCAGGTTGGCGCCGAACTCGGCCGCGACGTCCAGACCTATTACGACGACACCGTCATCGCGCTGTCGTTCTCGGGTGGCGGCATGCGCGCGGCGGCTTTTGCCTACGGCGTGCTCACCGGATTCGACGAAACGCCGGTGCCGAATCGCTCGGCGTCGCTGCTTGACCGCATCGACTTTGTTACCGGCGTCTCGGGCGGATCGGTGCTTGCCGCCTATTATGGGCTGAAGAAGCGCAAGGCGTTGACCGACTTCAAGCAGCGCTTCCTGCTGCGTAACGCCGAGGAGGGGCTGCAGACGACGATCAGTCTCACCAACATCGCGCGCGGGCTGCAGGGCGGCATCAACGATTCGACCCTGTTCCCGCGCTGGCTCGACGACAATCTGTTCGATCACGCGACTTTCAAAAGCCTGCTGTTCGAGCGGCGGCCGCAGGTCTGGATCAACGCCTCCGATATCTACGACCGCACGCCGTTCGTGTTCGGCCGCACGACGTTCGGGGCCTTGTGCAGCGACCTGGCCAGCTACCCGATCTCGCTGGCCGTGGCGGCGTCGGCGGCGGTGCCGGTGATTTTCGCGCCCGTTGTCATCCAGGGTTATCCGGGAGGCTGTTCGGTGCCGTTGCCGGACTGGGTGGCACGCGCCCGCGCCAGCGGGACCGCTCCGCCGCTGCTCAAGATCTACGCCGACGCGCTGGAGCGTTATCACAGCGGCGAAGTCCGCTACGTGAAACTGCTCGATGGCGGAGTCGTCGACAATTACGGGCTTGCCGGCTTCACCACCGCGCGCCTTGCCGCCACCACGCCCTACGGCCCGCTGGAGCCGGAGGAGGGCGTTAAGCTGCGGCGATTGTTGTTCCTGGTGGTCGATTCCGGCCGCGCGCCCTCCGGTTCATGGTCGCAAACCGTGGAAGGCCCCTCCGGCGTCGCGCTGGTCACGGCGGCGTCCGATACGGCAACCGAATCCGGTGCGGTCGGAAGCTATTCGGCCTTCCAGGACACCATGAATTCCTGGCAGCATATGCTGATTGATTGGCGCTGCGGGCTTTCACCGGCCGATCGCCGGCGGTTCGGCGCCCCGTCGGGATGGAATTGTCGAGACGTCAAGTTCTTCATCGGGCGGGTTTCATTTGAGCAGTTCGATCCGCAGCGCGCCGCGGCGCTTAACGCGGTCGAGACCCGCTTCACTCTGCCGCCGCAGCAGGTGGACTTGCTGATTGACGCCGGCCGCGACGCGCTCAAGAGCAATATCGCGTTCCGCTCGTTCCTCGCCTCGTTGGGACACACGCCCGGCCTCGGCACGCCGGTTGCCGCTCCCGCCGGGAGCCCGCAAGAGGCGTCGGCGCGGTGAAGCCGAGGGAATAAGACCGCCGCGCGCCGCTACGCGAACAGATGGGTCTCGATGTCGGCGACGGGGTGCTTGGTCAGGTCTTTGCCGACTTCGGCAACGATCCGTTTCTTGACATCGGCATGGAAAGCGCTGCGCAAATCGGCGAGCGTGCGCGGGGGTGCAACGATGATAAGCGCGGGCACGCCGCGCTTGCGCACCGCGTCTTCCAGCGTGGCCGCGACACGTGCGACAAAATGATGCTCCTCAAGGTGATGCCAGTCGGTATCGCCCATACTCGCGCGCCGGTGCGAGCCCGCATGAGCAAAGGCGACCCCGGGCCGGTCGGTACCCTGCTCGTGGGTCGGCGGGTTCTCCTCGGCGAACACCCGCTCGACCTTCAAATCCGGATATTTCGCGTCGCCGGCGTTGCGCAGGAATAGGGCCTTGCGGCCATCACCGATGAACACGAGTGCGTCATGGGGAATTGTGAGCTTGCTCATATTGTTTACTCCGCCGCTGCCCGCGTATGGCCGAGACGCCGGTTGAGCGCGTCGAGCAGCGACTCGGCGGCTTCCGCGATCACCGTACCGGGCGGGAAGATCGCCTCCGCACCGGCGGCCTTGAGCGCCTCGTAATCCTGCGGCGGCACCACGCCGCCGACCACGATCATGATGTCGGAGCGGCCGTTGCGGCCAAGCTCGGCTTTGAGTTCCGGCACCAGCGTCAGATGCGCGCCGGCGAGCGATGAGATGCCGAGGATGTGCACGTCGTTCTCGACCGCCTGGCGCGCGGCTTCCGCCGGCGTGGCGAACAAAGGCCCGATATCGACGTCGAAGCCGAGATCGGCGAACGCCGAGGCGATCACCTTCTGGCCGCGGTCATGGCCGTCCTGGCCGATCTTGGCGACCAGGATGCGCGGGCGGCGGCCTTCCTTGTCCTCGAATTCGGCGACGCGCTTCTTCATCCGCTCGACGGCGTCCGCCATACCGACCTCCCGCCTGTAGACGCCGGAGATCGTCTTGATCTCCGCCTGATGGCGCCCGAACACCTGCTCCAGCGCCAACGATATCTCGCCGACCGTTGCTTTGGCGCGCGCCGCGTCGACCGCGAGCGCCAAGAGGTTAGCGTTACCGCCAGATGCGTTACGCGTCAGCGCGGCAAGTGCTTCGGCGACGGCTTGCGGATCGCGCTCGCGCTTGAGCCGTGTCAGCTTGTCGATCTGCAACTGCCGCACGGCGCCGTTGTCGACCTTGAGGATGTCGATCGGCGCCTCGTCCCGCGGCCGGTATTTGTTAACGCCGATCACCGCCTGGGCGCCGCTGTCGATGCGCGCCTGGGTGCGGGCGGCGGCCTCCTCGATGCGCAGCTTCGGCAGCGAGGCCTCGATCGCCCGGGTCATGCCGCCGAGCTCCTCGACCTCGCGGATATGTGCCCAGGCTTTGGTGGCGAGATCATGCGTGAGCCGCTCGACATAGAATGAGCCGCCCCACGGATCGATCATGCGCGTGGTGCCGCTCTCGCGCTGCAGCACGATCTGGGTGTTGCGGGCGATGCGGGCGGAAAAATCGGTCGGTAGCGCCAGCGCCTCGTCGAGCGCGTTGGTGTGCAGCGACTGGGTGTGGCCTTGCGTCGCCGCCATCGCCTCGATGGCCGTGCGCACCACGTTGTTGAACACGTCCTGCGCGGCGAGCGACCAGCCGGAGGTCTGGCAATGGGTGCGCAGCGACAGCGAGCGCGCATCGTGCGGCGCGAACGGCTTCATCAGCTTCGCCCAAAGCACGCGCGCGGCGCGCAGCTTCGCTACTTCCATGAAAAAATTCATGCCGATGCCGAAGAAGAAGGACAGCCGCGGCGCGAAGCGATCGACGTCAAGATTGGCAGCAAGCCCGGCGCGCACATATTCGACGCCGTCGGCCAGCGTATAGGCGAGCTCGAGGTCGGCGGTCGCGCCGGCCTCCTGCATGTGGTAGCCGGAGATCGAGATCGAATTGAACTTCGGCATGTGCGCCGAGGTGTAGGCGAAAATATCGGAGATGATGCGCAGCGAAGGTTTGGGCGGATAGATGTAGGTGTTGCGTACCATGAACTCTTTGAGAATGTCGTTCTGGATGGTGCCAGCGAGTTTTTCCGGCGGCACGCCCTGCTCTTCGGCGGCCACGATATAGAGCGCGAGCACTGGCAGCACGGCGCCGTTCATAGTCATCGACACCGACATCTGGTCGAGCGGAATGCCGGCGAACAGCGTGCGCATGTCGTAGATCGAGTCGATCGCCACGCCCGCCATGCCGACGTCGCCGGCGACGCGCGGGTGATCTGAGTCGTAGCCGCGATGGGTGGCGAGATCGAAGGCGATCGAGAGCCCCTTCTGCCCGGCGGCGAGATTGCGCCGGTAGAAGGCGTTGGAATCCTCGGCCGTGGAGAAACCGGCATATTGCCGGATGGTCCACGGCTGGGTCAGGTACATGGTCGGGTAGGGCCCGCGCAGGTAGGGCGCGATGCCGGGAAAGGTGTTGAGACCATCGAGGCCGTCGAGATCCTCGGCGCCGTAGGCGCTTTTGACCGCAACGCCTTCGGGCGTGAGCCACGGGGCGGTTGGCGCCGCGGCAGCGGCCGGCTTATCGGCGAAATCGATCCCGGCGAAATTCGGAATTCGGCTCATCTGGTCATCCGATCTCGATACCAAGAATATCGTACGCGCTTTTGAGTGTCGCCAGGGCGTCGCAGCCCTCGTGAATGAACGATTGAACCCCGGCCGCCCGCCATTTGGCCTCCCGCTCGCCCGGCCGGCCGGCGAGATAGATGTGCCGCGCCCCAGCCGCTTTGAGCGCCTCGGCTGCCGCAGGCGCTTCTTTTTCGTAGACCTTGTCGGTGGAGCACAGGCAGGCCAGCGCCGTGCCGGCGGCCTTGAAGGCGGCAGCAAGGGCCGGCACGTCAAGGCTCTCACTCCCGACCGGCTCGATCCCGCCGGCCTCGAAAAAATTCTTGGCAAAGGTCGCCCGCGCGCTGAAATCGGCAGGCGTGCCGAGATTGGCGAGCAAAATTTTGGGCCGCGCGCCGGTCGCGGCAAGCCAACGGTCGGACGCATCGCGCAACGCTTCGAACGGCTGGGCCAGCCGCATTGCCGGCAGCGGGGCGAACATTGGCGCTTTGCCGGCTTGCAGTGAGTGTTTCTGCTCCCTCACCGCCATCACCGCCACATCGGCCTCGTGCAGGTTGGGGAACGCGCTCACGCCGGTCAGCGCCTCGCGGCGTTGCGCCAATGCGCTGGCGCGCTTGGCGCGCACGGCGGCGACTTGACCTTGGATCAGCCCGCTTTCCAGCGCGGCGGCGGTACCGCCCGCCACCTCGATCTCGCGGAACCGCGCCCACGCCGTCTGGCAAAGCTGGTCGGTCAAATCCTCCACCGCGCCGGAGCCGGCCGCCGGATCGGCGACGTTGGCGAGATGGGCTTCCTCAATGAGAATGAGCTGGGTGTTGCGGGCGATGCGCCGCGCGAAACGCTCCGGCAGGCCGCGCGCGGCCGTGAACGGCAACACCGTGATCGCATCGGCGCCGCCGAGTGCCGCGGCAGCCACGGCGATGGCCGCGCGTAAAATGTTCACGTGCGGGTCGCGTTGCGCCATCATCCGCCAGGCAGTCTCGGCCGAAACGAATGCCGGCTCCGGCATGAGCCCGCACGAGGCTTCCACGCGCCCCCATAGTTTCCTCAGCGAGCGGAATTTGGCGATGGTGAGAAATTGATCGGCATCGGCGCTGAGGCGGAAAAAGATCATGCGCCGCGCCGTTTCGAGCGCAACGCCCACCGTCTCGAGCGCCCGCAGATAGGCGAGCGCAACGCCCAGCACGAAGGCCAATTCCTGCGCCTCGGAGCCGCCGGCATTATGGATGACCCGTCCGTCGGCCACGGCCAGCTTGCCTTGGAAACCTTCACGGGCCAATGCCGCGAGGCGGCCGGCAAAATGCGGCGCTTCCTCGTTCCACTTCCGCGCCGCGCCGCCGGCAACCGCCATGGCGCCGAGGGGGTCGTGTCCGAGGCGTAGGCGCGTTGCCTGCGGCGATGGCGCGAGCCCCCTTGCCAGCGCCACGTCGACGGCTGCCTCCGCAGGCGGCGAAAGATCAAGCTCGATCGCTGCGCCGGTGAGGTCAACGCCCTCGATCATGCGCGCGAGCGCTTCCTCGCGTGCCGGCAGACTGAAGCCGTGGTCGCCGATCGCGCCGGCAAAGACCAGGGAAAGGCCGCTGGCCCCGTTCTCGAGTTCACGCAGCGCGATTTCATTGGCAAGCGCCGGATCGGGGTGATCGATCCGCGCCAGCACCTCCCACGCCGTTGCGCCCGCGCGCCCTGCGATGGGCCGCGCGTCCCGCCGGCGCGCGGCGAGCGGTTCAATGCGCAATCCGTCATAGGTGGTGCTGACCAGCCGTTCGAACGGCGCGCCCTTGAGTACGGCGTCGACAAGCTTGCGCCAATCCTCCCGCGTCGCCGAGGGGAAATCGGCGGCAAAGGGCAGGGTTTCAGGATCAGTCATGGTGGCAAAATGCCATGCCGGGCGATGAAGGCCAACAAACCTTTCCGGCAAAGTCCAATCCAAGGCCGGCAATACAGGCATATCTGAGTTGCGTCGCCGGACATTAGCCGTACGGCGGCAGCTTTTCGATGCCGCTCGTATCCAGGCGTTCCAACGCCGTGCGTACCCGGACGCCGGCGATCACCCGTTCGGGGGCGATCTCGGCGAGCGGGACAAGCACGAAGGCGCGCTCGAACAGATGCGGGTGAGGCAAAATCAGGTCCGGATCGTTGAGGACGAGGTCGTCATAGGCGAGAAGGTCGATGTCGATGGAGCGCGGTCCCCAACGGGCTTCGTGGGTACGGTCACGCCCGAGCGTCCGCTCGCATTGTTCGGCGCGCGCGAGCAGCTCATGCGGCGAGAGCGAGGTCGTAATGGCAATGGCGGCGTTGACGAATGGCGGCTGGTCGGTCAGGCCCCAGGGCGGCGTGCGGTAGTCGGACGAGCGCGCTGTCAGGCGCACTGCGTTGCCGTCGCAGAACAACGCAATGGCCCGGCGAAAAGTGGAACGCACGTCACCGACATTGCCGCCGAGCGCAACGAATGCCTCGGCCAAGGTCATGGCCGCGGGCGTTGCCGGGTGCGCGTGACGATCACCCCGACATCATCGAAGGTCGCCGCGATCGGAGCGTGCGGCTTACGCACGGTGACGCGAATACCGCCAATCTGGGGAAACCGATCAAGCACCGCATCCGCGACCGCCCCGGCAGCGGCCTCGACCAGGCGATAGCGTCGCGCGCAGAACGCCTCGCTCGCGGTTTTGATCATTGCTTCATAGGAGACCGTACCTTTCAGCGTGTCGGTGCGCGAGGCCTCGGCGAAATCGACATCGATCATGAGATCAAGCCGGAAAGGCTGTCCGACCTTGGCTTCGTGCGGCATGACGCCGTGATAGGCGTGGAGAACAAGGCCATTGACGAATATCGCGTCGCTCATCGCGCGCGCCTGATCGCCGAAGCGACGGCCAGCGCCTGCGCCGTCGCCGCCACATCGTGGACCCGGACGATCGTCGCGCCGTTCTCGACCGCCAGAAGATGTGCGGCCAGCGATCCGCCGAGGCGCTCCTTGGGCTCGGACGGCGCGATCGAATGGATGAAGCGCTTGCGCGAAGCGCCGATCAAGAGCGGCAGGCCGAAACCGTGCCAGGCGTCGAGCCGGGCGATACAAATCAAACTCTGCTCGGCCGTCTTGCCGAAGCCGATGCCGGGATCCAGCACGATCCGCTGGCGCGGGATGCCGGCGCGTGCCGCGATGTCGAGCGAGCGCCGAAAGAAGTCCGTCACCTCGGCGACGATATCGATCGCCGGATCGGCGGTGTCGCGGTTGTGCATGATGATGACGGGCGTTTGGTGCTCGGCCACGACCCGGGCCATGTCGGCATCGCCCTGCAGGCCCCACACGTCATTGATGATCGCCGCTCCCACATCGAGCGCCCAGGCGGCGATCGCGGCTTTTTGCGTATCGATCGACACCGGAACGCCAAGCGCGATGACATCGGACAATACCGGAGCCAACCGCGCGCGTTCCTCCTCGATCGATATACGAACGGCGCCGCCATAGGGCCGCGTCGATTCCGCGCCGACATCGAGAATATCGGCGCCTTCGGCGGCGAGGCGGCGGGCATGCACGACGGCGGCTTGCGGATCGAGATAGCGGCCGCCGTTGGAAAATGAATCCGGCGTGACATTGAGCACGCCCATGACCAGCGGCCGCGTCTTGGCGAGAAGCTGCGCAAGCACGTTGCCGCCGGATGCGGAGTCCGGCGTGGAAAAAGCCCGATAAGTGAGGGTCGTGGCCATCGTCGGCCATCCCTTCGGCCGTTGTTTGTAGGTCGCTTTGCGCGGTCGGTCGCGATGAGTCAAGTCGCCGGCCGGTGCAGCGCGCGCAGACGGCGCATGCGCGCCGGGCAATCAATAGCGAATGACGGGCGGCAGCTTCTTGGCGTTGTCGATCCAGCGGGTGACGGTGCTCTCCGAGGGCAGTAGCCGCACCAGTTTGCGCTTGGTGTTGGCCGCCGCCATGGCTTGGACGAGCTTGCGCGGGTTGCGGAATTTGAGCTCTTTGACCGTTTTGACCCCGGCCGCGCGCAAAAGCTCCGCATATTCCCATCCGACGCCCTTCACGCGCATGCGGTCGGCCGCCGTCACCCAGTCGAGGACGTGCTTTTCGTCGGTGCCGATCCTCTCGGCGATCTTAAGCCGTTGCTTTGGCGTCTTGCCCGAGCGCAATAAACTTACGGTTGTACGAATGCCGTCCGATTTGAGGATCACGGCGGTATCCGGCCCGATGGCTCGAATATCGGTGATGGGATACGCCATCGATGCCTCTCCTCAGTCGCGCAATAGCGTCGCCGTAACCAAGTTGGTACTCAAACAAATTGCGCGAGACCGGGTATGGCGCCGACGATCTCACCGACCTCGTCCTCGCCGACTTTCTCGCGCGCATAAGCGATGAATTGCCCGGTGACACCCTGCACCCGACCCATGCCCAGCCCGGCGGCCATCATGCGCATGCCCGCGCCCATCACGCCACCCATGCCGCCGCTGCTCTCGCTCGCGGCTTTCTGAATCAGCGGCGCGGCTCCAGGCAACTTGGCCAAGAGCACGCGCATTTTGTCGGTGGGTCCTTCCTTGGCCAGGAAGTCGAGGATAATGCCCACGGCTGTTTCGGCAGCGGTCCGATCGACGCCGACGTCGGCGACGAGGCGCCCGATCAGTTCGTCCATTATCCCCTCGCCAGCCCTAGTCCCAGCACCTTCTTGCCATAATGTACATTAGGGCGCTGCATGACAAGTCTGTCGCTTGCCAATTGGGCGATCAGCCTCTGGTGTAATTGCCGCAGCTCGGCATGATAGAAACGCAAGACGCGACGAAACTCGGCCGCGATCGGTCATGATGCGGCGCACGCTGGGTGAAGGAAATGAGTGATGACGAATCCGCTCGGGACAGAAAATTCTTGTCGACGAAGGGGGAGGGATGAAAAGCTGGACCTCGCAGAACTTGCCAAGAGCACCGGGCCGTCATCGTGCCGATCCGAATTGGCAAGGCCGTCGTGCGCGGTGCGCTCGGCGGCGTGTTGAAACGGTGACGTCATGACCCCATCAGAAGCGTTGCCTGCTGTGCTTGACCGTGTCGACCGCGATCTTGGCGCCAGCCTCGACCGGCTGTTCGCGCTCTTACGAATTCAGTCGATCTCGACCGATCCGGCCTATGCACCGCATTGCCGCACGGCGGCTGAACACGTCGCCGCCGACCTCCGCGGCCTCGGGTTCGAAGCCAGCGTGCGTCCGACCGACGGCCACCCGGTCGTGGTCGGCAAGAGCGGTAACGGCCCGTTCAACGGGAAAGCACCGCGCGTGCTGTTCTACGGCCATTATGACGTGCAGCCCGTCGATCCGCTCGATCTGTGGAAGACGCCGCCCTTCGAGCCGCGCATCGAGACGCTCGACGGCGGCCGGAAAATCATCGTCGCGCGCGGCGCTTGCGATGACAAAGGCCAAGCCATGACCTTCATCGAGGCCTGCCGCGCCTTCAAGGCCGTAACGGGGAAGCTGCCGCTCGACATCACTATGATGATCGAAGGCGAAGAGGAGTGCGGCTCGAAGCACCTATTCACTTTCGTGCGCGACAATGCCGGGGAGCTCAAACGCGATCTTGCGCTCGTCTGCGACACCGGCATGTGGGACACGCAGACGCCTGCGATCACGACCTCGCTGCGCGGGCTCGTTTACGAGGAGGTCAGGCTGACCTGCGCCGACCGCGACCTGCACTCCGGCGTGTTCGGCAGTGCAGCGCGCAATCCGATCCATGTCCTGGCCGACGTCCTTGCGGCGATGCACAAGCCCGATGGCTCGGTCGCCATTCCCGGTTTCTACGACGGCGTCCACGAACTGCCGCCCGATATCAAGGCCGATCTCGCCGGGCTCGGACTGACGACGGAAAGATTCCTCGGCCCGATCGGATTGAAGATCCCGGCCGGCGAAAAGGACCGCATGCTGATCGAGCAGATTTCGACGCGGCCGACGGCGGAGGTCAACGGCATTCTCGGCGGTTATACCGGCGAGGGGGCGAAGACAGTCATCCCCGGCAAGGCGATGGCCAAAGTCTCATTCCGCCTCGTCGGCGCCCAGGATCCGGAAAAAATCCGCACGGCCTTCCGCGATTTTGTGCGCGCGCGGGTGCCGGCCGACTGTTCGGTGGAGTTCGGCAATTTCACCAGCGCGCCGGCATTCGATGTGGCGTTCGATAATCCCGCGCTCGGCAAGGCGCGGGCGGCGCTTGCCGCGGAATGGGGCAAGAAAGCGGTGACCATCGGCGCCGGCGGCTCGATCCCCATCGTCGGCGATTTCAAGACCGTGCTCGGCATGGATACGCTGATGGTCGGCTTCGCGCTCGACGACGACCGTGTGCATTCGCCCAACGAAAAATACGACCTGCGCAGCTTCCACAAAGGCATTCGCAGCTGGGCGCGCATCTTGGCGGCGCTGGCGGGGTAGGGCGCAAGCGAAAGTACGCCCGCTATTGCCTATTCGCCATTCGCCCACGAGGGACGACATCCTCCGTCGAGCCGGTTGGCGGCCGTGGCGAGATGCGCCAGAAATTCCGCGGTCAGATCGCGACGTGACAGCGCGACGGCATCGCAGTTGTGCCGCACGGTCGTCAGCGCTTGCGGTCGGATGTCGATCCGCTGCTCGCACATGGCGTGGAACCGATCGACAATTCCGGCAAGTTCAGCCAAGTCGGCGTCGACCAGCACCGATGCCGCAGCGGTGATGCAGCGGTCGCCGCCGCCGCACAGGCGCCAATGCTGCGCCAAGCCGGCAATCTTGCGGCCGGCAACGACGAGGTCGTGGCGGCCGTCACAGAACGCTCCTGGCGTGTCGCCGACGCCGGCCAAGATGCCGAACCCGGCGAGAGCGGAGCCGATCAGCAAACCGAGCCGGTCGTAGACGCCATCCATCGCCATGCCGAGATCGGCATATCTCGCCATCATCGCGACCTGCACAGTACCCGGACCGATTGGGAAGGCTCCGCCGCCCGATCTGCGCGTCAGCACTGGCCAGCCAGTCTCCGCCAGTTCTGTTGCCGCTCTTTCAAAGTTGAGCCAGCGGGTCTGACTGCGCGCGACGATCAACGCCCGCTGCGACCGCCAGATGAAGATCGCTGGGCCACGGGCGCCGGCGCCAACCGCGTCGGCGATACCGTGCTCTCGCTGCAGGCCAACGTGCGCCGCTGCGGCATACTCTGCCACAACAACTTGCCAGCCGCCGGTTGTGCGCGCTGGCTCGGCACGGCGCCGATCGCGGCCGCTACTCGGTTCGAACAAGGCCGTCCGATCAGGCACTGTCGATCCGGCCGATCAGCGTTCCCGGTCGCACGACGCCGTCCTTCGGGACGAGGATTTGGAGCTGTCCGCCCGCCGAAGCCTCGATATCGAACACGGTTTTTTCGACCATGAGTTCGGCAACCTTGGCTCCGGCCTCGACCATACTGCCGTCGCGATAAAACCAGTTGCCAACGATTCCCTCCGGGGTCTTGCTGGTGTCCCAGAGTCCCTCGGGCACGGCAATGTCCGCCAAGGTCAGTGCCCCTTCTTGACGGTCTCGCGGACCGCCTCAGTGATTTTCTCGGCATTCGGCAGCGCGAATTGTTCCATCGGCCGCGAATAGGGAATGGGAATATCCGGAAAAGCCAACCGCCGCGGTTTGGCCTTGAGCACGGTCGGATCGCGCTCGACCACCGACGTGATGATTTCGGCGGTGATGCCGAAGCTCGAATAGTCCTCATCGACCACGATCAACCGCCCGGTCTTGGCCACGGACTTGAAAATCGTGGCGCGGTCGAGCGGCACCAGCGTGCGCAGATCGACGACTTCAACGTCGATGCCGTCCTTGGCCAACTGCTCCGCGGCCTCCATGGAACGATGCACCATCATGCTCAAAGTCACGATGGTGGCGTCCTTGCCCGGACGCACCACTTTGGCTTCGCCGAAGGGGATCGCATAGGCGTCATCCGGCACCTCCGTCGCCGCCTTCTCGGGCGACGCCATCCAGGCCAAACCCTGCAGGCCCTTGTGGAACATGTAGAGCACCGGGCTGTCGTCGCGGATCGCCGAGATCATCAGCCCCTTGGCGTCGTAGGCATTCGACGGCACCGCAACCTTGAGGCCGGGCATATGGGCGAAGGTTGCATGCAGTGTCTGCGAATGCTGGCCGGCATCGCTGTAGCCGCCGCCGGTCGCCGTCATGATCACCAGCGGCACCTTGCAGTTTCCGCCGGAGAAATAGATGTTTTTTGCCGCCAGGTTGTAAATGGCGTCCATGCAGACGCCGAAGAAGTCGACGAACATCAGTTCGACGATCGGCCGCATGCCGGCCATCGCGGCGCCGACCCCGGCACCGATGAAGGCGGTTTCCGAAATCGGGGTGTCGCGGATGCGCTGCTCGCCGAACTCGGCGAGCAGACCCGTGGTGGCACCGAATATGCCGCCATAGGTGGCGATATCTTCGCCCATGACGAAGACCGAAGGATCGGTGCGCATTTCATTGGCGATGCCCTCGGCAATGGCGTGTGACATGGTGAGAATGCGGTTGCTTTGGCTTGGCATGGCGTTTCTCCTGAGATGTGGACGGCCCGGATCGCTGGGATCGGTCGCGGCGTGTGTTCGTCGCCGAAAGCCGCGAGGCTTCAGGCAAAGACGTGTTCGAGTGCTTCGGCGGGCGCCGGATAAGGGCTCTGGCGCGCGAATGCGAAAGCCTCGTCCACTTCCTTGCGCGCCGCAGCGAGCGCGGCATCGGCTTCGGCTGCGCTCACTCCGCCGTTGGCGATCATCTCTTTGCGCAGACGTTCGATCGGGTCCTTGGCCTTCAGTGCGGCCACTTCACCGGTCGGCCGATAAACTTCAGGATCGCCTTGGAAGTGCCCATAATAGCGATAGGTTTCTATCTCCATCAGGGTCGGTCCGCCGCCGGCGCGCGCCCGCTCGATGGCTTCGCCGGCGGCAGTGAAGATCGCCAGCGTGTCATTATCCGCAATGTGCACGCCGGGAATTCCATACGCCGCAGCGCGCACGCTGTTATCGGCAACGGCCGTCGATTTTGCTTTCGGCACCGAGATGGCCCAGGCATTGTCCTCGACGACGAACAGCACCGGCAATTTCCACAGTGCGGCGAGATTGAGCGCCTCGTGGAATGCGCCCTGGTTGGCGGCGCCCTCGCCGACATAGGAGACGGCGACGGCCTTGGAGCCGCGCATCTTTGCCGCCAGCGCGGCGCCGACGGCAGGCCCGGTGCCTTCGGCGACGATGCCGCTGCAAGCGAAGTTCACCTTCGGATCAAGCAAATGCATGTGACCGCCGCGTCCGCCGGCCAATCCGCCCTTCTTGCCGAAGATCTCAGCCGTCATCTTCTTGAGATCGACGCCTTTGGCGATCGCCTGGTGATGCGGTCGATGGGTCGCCGTCACCGTATCCTCGGCACGCAGATGCACGCAGATGCCGGCCGCGCACGGTTCCTGTCCGGCGGACAGATGCATTTCGCCCGGCACCGGTCCCGCGCCGATGTCGAATTTCGGCGACTTGCCCTCCATGTAAACGGCGGCCATGGTGTCTTCATAGTAGCGTGCTTTGGCCATGACGCTGTACATCCACAGCAGCTGGTTTTTGCTGGGTTTCATATGAAAATCCTCCCGTTCAAAGCCGGTGGGAGCCGTTGCCCCTCACTGCGTCGACAAAACAATTTAAACTATACCACCTAAGCTTGACTTTGGCCAATTTAGGCAGCGCGCGGGAGAGCGTATTTTGCAGGGTAAACTGATACGGCGGGGAATTTTGTTACTGTCCCGGCTTGGCCGAGACATTAAAGAAATTGACACGCCCCGTATTTTGCCCTTCGAACCATCGCTAACCCGTTGAATTTTTGGCCAAAGTCAAGCTAAGTACGCGGATTGCAGCCTCACTTTGATCTCAATCAAACGCAGGAAGATGACGAAAGTACCGGGAAGCGGATTCGAAGCCGGTAAGACCGCGGCAGCTTCGCGGACCGTTCAGTCGCTCGCCGCCTCGATCAAGCGCGGTGTGACGAAACGCTCCAGCCTGCCGGCATTGGCGTGCAGCCGCGACCAGTCGTCGAACGGAAGATCGATGACGACGAGCCCGGACGTTGGCAGCTTTTCGTTGACGCGTTCGCGCGCTTCGATGTCGCCCGAAGCGATCAAACGCACCGCAAGATCGTGCAGACCTGGATTGTGGCCGAGGACAAGGAGCGTGTGCGCGTCGCGCGTCTGGCGGATAAGGCCGATGAGTGCTTCGGGGCTGGCGTTGTAGATGCGCTCGTCCTTCGCCACACGCGGCGCCTTGGTAAAGGCCGGCGCTACGAGGGCCCAGGTTTCCTCCGCGCGCGTCACCGGCGATACCAGGACCAGGTCCGGAACAAGGCCGTGGCGGGCGAGGTAGGTGCCGATCACGGGCGCATCGGCGCGGCCGCGCGCCGTCAGCTTGCGATCGCGGTCACGTTCGCCGGGCTCGGGGCGCTCGGTCTTGGCATGGCGTAGCAGCAGCAAACGGCGCATCCCTGCAATGTCGCTTTCTCGACGGCGTCAGTCTAGTGTCCCGTGATGGAGCCCGCCGATATCACGGCCTATGGCGAAAGTTGGTACGCCGCGACCATGGTGGTCGCACCGCGGCGGCCGCAGCTTCATGTCGACCTCGACGTCGACGTTTGCGTGATCGGCGGCGGCCTTGCCGGCCTGACGACGGCGCGTGAGGTGGCGCGCGCCGGCTGGTCTGTCGTGCTCATCGAGGCCGGCCGCATCGCGGCAAGCGCCTCCGGCCGCAATACCGGTTTTGTGCTGCCGGGCTTTGCCGCCGCGCCTGACAGTATTATCGCCCGGGTCGGTTTCGCGCCGGCCAAGGATTTGTGGGCGCTGTCGCAGAGCGGCCTCGACTACGTCTGCAACGCCATTGGCAACGACGCTATGCCCGGTGTCGAGGCGCAGGACGGCTGGCTGTACGTCTCCAAGACCGACGATGGCGACGAGTTCATGCGCCTCGTCGAGCTTCTCGGCGAGTTCGGTGCCGAGATCGAAGGCTGGCCGACCGAACGTGTGCGCGCGGTGCTGCGCAGCGAGCGTTACTTTCACGCCATTCATTATCCGCGGGCGATCCATATCCACCCAATCAATTATGCGCTAGGGCTGGCGGCCGCGGCCGAACGCGCCGGCGCCCGCATCTTCGAGCACACGCCGGCTTTGTCCATCGACCCGGCAGGCGTGCGCAAGCGCATTGTCACGCCGGCTGCGCGGCTACGGGCCAATCATGTGGTGCTGTGCGGCAATGTGCAGATCGCGTCGCTATTGCCACGGGTTGCGTCTGCGCTCATTCCGGTCACGACCTATGTCATCGCCACCGCTCCACTCGGGCCGCGGCTTAACGAAGCGATCGATTATCGCGGCGCGGTCAGCGACTCCGAGCTTGCCGACAATCACTATCGCATCGTCGGTGGCGACCGGCTGATGTGGTCGGGCCGGGCGACAACGTGGGCGCGAAATCCGCGCCGCTATGTGCGCGCCCTGACCGCGGACATCAAACAAACATATCCCCAGCTCGGCGACGTTGCCGTGGACTACGCGTGGTCCGGCACCTTGGGGAATTCGATCCACCGCATGCCGCAGATCGGCGAGCTCGGCCCTGGATTGTGGCTGGCCAGCGGCTTCGGCGGCCACGGCCTCAATACCACGGCGATGGCCGGCAATCTGATCGCCCGCGCCATTGTCGACGGCGATCAAACGTGGCGGCAATTCACGCCGTTCGAACTCGTCTGGGCAGGTGGCATATTGGGCCGCGCGACCGCGCAGCTGTACTATTGGACGAGGCGAATTCGCGATGCCGCGGCCGAGCGCCGCGCCCGCGCCGCCGAGATGGCGCATCGCCGCGCCCGCGAAGCCGAGATCGCGGCGATCGAGAGCGCGCAACAAGCCGGACCAGAACAGGAGGCCGGGGAGGAGGGTGCTCCGGACTCCATTGTGCCGCCACCTGCCGGTACGGACCTCGGGGCTCACAACGAGATGCCGCCATCGACAAGTCCCGTCGATCCGCCGAATGGCGGGACGCAGCGCGAGGGCGCCAAAGCGTGAAAGCCGCGTAAGATTTGGAAAAGGATTTACTCCATAATGATGCAGGATCTGCGGCGTGCGGGCGGAATGGGGCGGCGTCGGATGACATTGGCCAAATGGCGTTTTGCTGTCGCAGTGGCCTTTGTCGTCGCGCCCGGTCTTGCCGCGGCCGCCGATCTTTCTCCTGAACCGCCGCCACCGCCTCCGGGTGCACCGGCGACCTACGCACCACCCACTCCCGATTGGATCGTCACGGTGGGCGCTGAAGTCCGGGCGATTCCGGCTTGGCCGGGTGCCCCGACGACGGAGTATGGGCTCACCGGCTTCCCGCTATTTGCGCTGCAAAAGCCCGGCGATCCGCCGTTCTTTTTCGGGGCGCGCGATGGTTTCGGCGTGCCCATTCTTGATTTCGGTCAGTTACAAGTCGGGCCGGTCGGCAAGCTTGTATGGCCGCGCTACGCGTCGTCCTATAGCCAGCTCAACGGTCTGGGCGATGTGCCTTGGGCGGCGCAGCTCGGCGGCTACGCCGTCTATTGGCCGGTGCCGTGGCTGCGCGTGCGCGGCGAAGTTCGCCAAGGCATTGGCGGCGAAACCGGCGTCAGCGGTGACCTTTTCGCCGACGTGGTGGTGCCGCTGGGCCAGTGGCGGCTGTCCGGCGGCCCGCGCCTGTCGCTGCAATCGACCGCTGCGGTTTCCCCGTATTTCAGTATTACCGCGGCGCAGTCTGCCGCCTCCGGGCTTCCCGTCTACAACGCGACCGGCGGGTTCTATTCGTATGGCGCGGGCGGCCAGATCGAGTATTTCTTCAACCGGCAATGGCAGGTCCACGCTTTGGTGGAATACGAGCGCATCAGCGATTCCGCCGCCAATTCTCCGCTGGTGACGATGCGCGGGTCGCCGAACCAACTCACCTTCGGATTGGGCGCCACCTATACGTTCAACATGCGCCCCTTGTGGTGAGCGTTGGCCGCTCAGCGACCCTCTCGTCTCGCCATGAACGCCAGCCGCTCGAACAGGTGCACGTCCTGCTCGTTCTTGAGCAGCGCGC
Organism: Xanthobacteraceae bacterium; assembly: GCA_050011955.1. GTDB lineage: Bacteria > Pseudomonadota > Alphaproteobacteria > Rhizobiales > Xanthobacteraceae > BOG-931. The sequence continues at coordinate 46,107 of JBEKIC010000004.1, read as the reverse complement.
CATGCAGCGGCGGGATCAGCTTCTTCGGATCGCGCTCGCGCAGCGTCTCCAACGAAATATCCTCGACCATCAATAGCTTGAGCCAGTCGAGTAATTCGGAGGTTGAAGGTTTCTTCTTCATGCCGGGCACATCGCGGATCTCGTAAAACAGCCGCAGCGCCTCCGCCACCAGACGGTGCTTGATGCCGGGGAAGTGCACCTCGACGATGGCGCGCATCGTGTCGGGATCGGGAAAGCGGATGTAATGAAAGAAACAGCGGCGCAGGAACGCGTCCGGTAATTCCTTCTCGTTGTTCGAAGTGATGACGACGATCGGCCGCCGCCGGGCATGGATCGTCTCGCCGGTCTCGTAGACGAAGAACTCCATGCGATCGAGCTCCTGCAACAGGTCGTTGGGGAACTCGATATCGGCCTTGTCGATCTCGTCGATCAGCAGCACCGGCCGCTCGTCGGCAACGAACGCCTCCCACAGCTTGCCGCGCTTGATGTAGTTGCGGATGTCCTTGACGCGGGCGTCGCCCAGTTGGCTGTCGCGCAGCCGCGTCACCGCGTCGTACTCGAAGAGCCCTTGCAGCGCCTTGGTGGTCGACTTGATGTGCCACTCGAGCAGCGGCGCGCCCAGCGCCTTGGCGATCTCGATCGCCAGCACGGTCTTGCCGGTGCCCGGCTCGCCCTTGACCAGCAATGGCCGCTCCAGCGCGATGGCGGCGTTGACCGCAACCTTGAGGTCGTCGGTGGCGACGTAGCCGCTGGTTCCTTCGAAACGCATGAGAATCCGCTCGTTTGCCCCGGCCATGGGAGTGGCCGTTTGTGCCGCAACTATGCAGTACCGACGCGAATTTGCAATGATCGCGCAAGGGATCTGGGCTGAAACCGGCGCGTCAGCGTCCGGCAGCGGCGCGTTCGGCGGGTCGCGACTGGATCTCTTGGAAAAGCCGGGCAACTTGCCGCGGGTCAACGACCAACGCCGCCGGCAAATGTTGCTGCTCGGTCTTTTTCTCCATCTTTCGCGAATACATGTCCTTGTCGGCACGCGCTATCACTTCGGTCGGGCTGTCGAAGCGCCGAAGCATGGTGAGCCCGGCGGACGCGCCCACCGAGCTGACCTCGGTTGCGAAGCGCATTGTTATGGCCTCAATCTTTTCTTCGAGGGACAGCGCCTTGGCCCGGGCGTCGCACTCCTGCAGATTCCAGAGAAGTACGGCGAATTCGTCGCCGCCGAAACGCGCAACGGTGTCCGAGGCGCGGCAAGCCTTGATGATGGTTTCCGCGACAGCCTTTAAAGTCGCGTCGCCGGCAAGATGGCCAAATCGATCGTTGACGGACTTGAAGTCGTCAAGATCGATGAAAACGACGGCCGCGCTCCTTTGGTAGCGGTTCACTTGCAAAACCGCACGCGTCAACTCCCGTTCGAAGCCCCTGCGGTTGAAGATGTCGAGCAGGGCATCCGTTTCGATTCTGGATTCAAGTTGTTTGATCTTAGAGCGAGCTTCCGCGAGCTCAGCCTCCAGCCCCCGGGTCCGGCTTAGGACCTCATCTTCAGCCAAGGCAAACATTATCCCCGACCCCGCCCTGCGCTGGCAATCGCGCCCCAGGTGAGGCTCATAGCACGAGGCGATTGCGCGGCGTTTATCCGAAGACCTCAGATGCAAGTAATGTTTCTAGGAGTTTGTTAATCGAGGCGGGGCGACGTGTCGCTCGCTCGATCGTGTTCTACGAGCTCTGCCGTTGCTCGGCGGGCGGTATGCTTAAGCCGTCCAACGCGAATTCCTTAAGCCGGTTTCTCATCGTCCGGATCGACACACCGAGCATTTTGGCGGCCCGTGTCCGGTTGCCGAGACAAAACCTCAGAGTGTCCAGGATCAGGTGGCGTTCGACGTCCGCGAGACGGCGCCCGACCAACGCACGCGTGGCCTCGTGTTGCGGCAATGATGGATGAAGGTCGTGGAGGGCGTCAAGGCCCGGTTCTAGCTTGCAACGAGCGGTCTCGCGCGTCGTCCGGGTCGCGGCCTCGGCTGGGCGCGTCGCATATAAGTTGTGGAGCGGATTACGGTGGACTGGCTGCATGATGGCAAGCTTGCTTGATGGAGAGAACTAGGCGCGACAGGGTAAAGAATACTTTAATGTTTTGCGCCAACGGCGCGCGCCTCTGGTCTCGGCCATCCTCTGCGCCGGCGAAGCCATCAAGCTCTGGTTGGTGCGCTTGCCCGGTTACACTTTGCGGCTGAAAGCGGCGGCCGCCGCTTCAACATGAATTTGGGGTTGCAAAAAGTTCGATCGACTTGCGAAGCGGGAGATCGAGCGGACAGGCCGGAGGCAGAGTGGCTGCGGTCGGTTGGACGGAATCTATCCATTTGTCAGTATGTTGCGAGGCGTTGTCGCTGCTCTACAACAAGGTCAGGCCCGGCGGTATCCGGCGCTATCATCGTTATTGTCACCGTCACAGTCCCTCGATATATAGGCCAGCCTCGCGGGGAGGACCTAACCGCAGTCGCGTGCGCGGAGCTAGAGGGACAATGCAATCAATAAAGAGCAAAAACGCTCGATACGACGACACGTTGAGCAGGAACGGTAAGAACGTGCGGCCGTTCGAAAAGATCTATCGTCCCACGGACAAGGAACCGTTCATGAATGAGCGGCAGCGGGAGTATTTCCGCATGAAGCTGCTCGATTGGCGGGAGGCCATCCTGAAGGAGGCGAAAGAGACGCTGCAGCACCTCCAGGACGACAACCAAAACCATCCCGACCTGGCCGATCGCGCCTCCTCGGAGACCGACCGGGCGATCGAATTGCGCGCTCGCGACCGTCAGCGCAAGTTGATTGCCAAGATCGATGCCGCGCTGCAGCGGATCGAGGACGGCACCTACGGCTATTGCGAGGAGACCGGCGAGCCGATTTCGCTCAAGCGCCTGGAAGCGCGCCCCATCGCCACGCTCTCGATCGAAGCGCAGGAACGCCACGAGCGGCGCGAGCGGGTCTATCGCGAGGAATAGGCGTCCGCGCCGTGGGCGGGCAGGGCCTGATCGAACACTTGCCCTGCCACCGCGCCCTGCAAAGTACTTGCCGGCTCGCTCGGGCGAAGCGGCGCCAGGCCGCCGCAGACCGCTTGCGCTTGCGCGGGGACCAAAGCGCCCGGCGCTACCGGTCTTGGCCGCTGCCGGGGCGGCAGGAAAACTTCCTTCATCTTCCGAACCCTGCAGGGACCTTGCGCGTTAGAGGTCATCAATCGCGCGAGCGCCAGGGCCACACCATGGAACAGAAATCGACGAAAACCTCGGATTTCAATCGCGTCGTCGGCGACGCAAAGACGCAGGCGAGCACGGCCGCGCGTAAGACAATGGGCTCACTGGAGCAAGCGATCCGCAACACCATCGAGACTCAGCCGTATACGGCCGCCGCTATCGCGCTCGGCCTGGGGTGGCTGCTCGGCTGCATGCACCGGCCGCTCTAGTTGCGAAGAGCGTTCGGCGTTTGCGCAGCCCAACGCGCTGCATTTCGTTTTGATTTCAGCGAAGTGGGTCGCAAATTTTGCGGCGATTGGCGGATGACGCCAACCGGCGACGCTATTCCTGCCAACCCGCACGACTCGGCCGAGAACGATTTCTATCTCGCTGCGGCGCGAATAGCTTCGTAAACTGGCCGCAGCTCTGGGGAAGGGGAAACCATGGATACGCGTCTTAAGGATAAAGTTGCGATCGTGACCGGTGGCGCGCGCGGGATCGGCGCCATTTTTTGCGAAGGATTGGCCGCCGCCGGTGCCAAGGTGGTCGTCGCCGACGTGTTGGATGGCAGCCCGGTCGCCGAGCGCATTGGCGAGACGCAGCGGCCCGCCATCTACGTGCGCGCCGATGTTACCTCGAAGCAGTCGGTTGAGAACCTCGTGTCCGATGCGGTGCGCGAATTCGGCACCGTGGACATCCTTGTCAACAACGCCGCCCTGTTCGCCGATCTCGCCCTGAAGCCGTTCCAACAGATCAGCGAAGAGGAATGGGACCGGGTGATGCTGGTGAACGTGCGCGGCACGTTTCAATGCGCAAAGGCCGTCGCCCCGGTCATGATCGAGAACAAGAAGGGCCGCATCGTCAACATGGCGTCCGGCACCGCGTTCAAGGGCACCGGCAACCTGCTACACTACGTCGCCTCCAAGGGCGCCGTGGTGTCGATGACGCGCTCGCTCGCCCGCGAACTCGGGCCGCACAATATCTGTGTCAACGCCATCGCGCCGGGGCTCACCATGAGCGAGGCGGTCGCCGTCAATCCGGATTGGACCGGCAAGGCCAGCGCCGCCGGCATCGCCGCCCGCGCCATTCAGCGCGACGAAGTGCCCGCCGATCTGATCTCGACGCTGATCTACCTCTGCTCGGACGACAGCAACTTTGTCACCGGACAGACTATCAGTGTCGATGGCGGCGCATTGATGCGCTAGCCGCACGCCTTCGAAGCCACCGCGCTACGGCGACCAGCTGGGCTGATCAGATCCAGTCCTTCCACTTGAACCAGATCAGCGGCAGCAGCGCGGTCACGACGACCAAGACCAAGGCGTAGGGATAACCCCAGGTCCAAGCGAGTTCCGGCATGTTCTTGAAGTTCATGCCGTAGATGCCGACGACCAGCACCGGGGGAATCCCTACGACCGAGGCGATGGTCAAGACCTTCATCACATCGTTCTGGTCGATGTTGATGATGCCGGTCGCTGCGTCCTGGAGAAGCTGAACGCGGCTGATCAGGCCCTCGGTGAACCGGACCAGCGAGGCGATGTCCGACGACACGGTTTGCAGCCGTCCGCCGAGGTCCGGCGCGATCCATTCCCGGCCTTGCTCCACCGTGAACTTCGCCATGCGGTCGAGGCACACCAAAGTGTAATGAATGCGCGACATCCGTTCGCTGGTGCGGCCGGTTCGCATCATCAGCCGGCGCAACATGGTGGTCTCGCGCGACAACTTCCTCCGGTTCGGGGTGTCTGGCCGGAAGATGAGATGAGAGGCGTCGTCCAGGTCGCGCCCGCTCGCTTCGAGCAGGTCGGCCATCCGATCGACCAGCTCTTCGAGCAGGCGGACGAAGGCGAGGGCCGGCTCGAGTTTTTCAGCCTGACCCCATTCCTTGATCACCGTGTCGAAGGCAGCCGATTTGGCAAAGCGGATGGTCATCAAGACGCGTTTGGAAAGCACAAAGCCGGTTGGCGCCGGGATCCACGGTTCGTTTTCCGCGGCGACGATCAGGGGAGCGGTCAGATAAAGCGCGTCGTGCTCGACACGAAGCCGGCTCGTCGTCTCGATTTCGGAAAGCTTGTCTTGGGTGGGCACGCGGAGCCCGAATGCCTGTTCGAACGCCGATATTTCCTCGTCGGTCGGATTAACCAGGTCGACCCAGGCGGCGGTCGCCAGTGACGTGCCGGCATGGCGTTGGATGGGATAGGCGTTGAGCATAGGGGACCCGTCCGATGCGAGCAGGCGAATGCATGTACATGGTCCCGCGTCATTGCGGTACCGTGTTTCGGAACGGACCTGGCCTACCGGGTAATGAGGTGGAGCGATCTGGCTGACGTGCAGCGCCTTAAGTCGGCGCTGTTAATCCCACTTCCGGATGACCAGACCGATGAGAACTCCCACCCCGACAGCGACCGCAAGCGCAAAGAGCGGGCGATGTTCGGTCTCATCGGAGAGCCGGCGAAGCGCCGCGCTTCCGAGTCTGGCGGTATCCTTGCCCAGGCTCGCGGATTGACCGCTGAGCGTGCTGGCGCCTTGCCGAAAGCGGCCGGTCCACCCCGCCAATGCTGAGGCGATCGCGTCGCCAAGACCCTCGGCCGTTTCCCTGGCATTGGTCGAAGCCCGGGCGCCGATTCTTTCCAGGTTTTGCTCGAGCAAGCGCAAACGGCGGTCGATTTCCTCGACGTTGGCGGAAATGGCGCGGGAATATCTCGCGGAACCGGACATGACCGATGATCCTTCTGGAAGATTGGGGCTGCACGCTCGGGAAACGTCACCCAACCAGCAATGGTTCCGATCGGGCGGCCGCACTCAATGCAAAAGCCCCAGCTTGGAAAGCTGGGGCTTTGTTCTGTCCACCGCTGTGATCACTCGGCGGTCAGATGTTTTGCAGTGAACTCAACGCCAGAACAACGCCAACAGTATAATGATGGGCAGCGGGATACCCAGCAACCAGAGTAAAGCTCCACGTCCGAGTCCCATAACGGACCTCCTCAGTTGTCGGCTTATTCAACCCCGACCTACTGGGAAAGTTCCGTGCCGATGCCGTCAGGTCTTGCCGGCCGGGCGCCCCAACAAACTCGCCATCTCCTGCTCGAGACTGTCGTACAGCGCCTTGCCTTCCTTCGCCGGGACATCCGGCCGCGCCGGTTGCGCCTCGGCCGCGCGGGCGGGGCGCGGTGGAGCGGGTGGGGCAGGCGGCGACGCGGCGGTCGCCGCCTGCGGACTGGGCTCAGGTGATGATGCTGCGCGTGGTGCCACCGCCGGGGCGGCCGCCTCGCGCGCGTCCGCCGTCTTGGGCTTGCGCAACGCCGCTTCAAGCCGGTGCGCCATTTCCGCGATGCCTTGATCCACTGCGGAGGGGGTTTCCGCGTTGGCGGGCTGCGCCGGGATGCGCGGTTCGGGACGAGGTTCGGAACGTGGCTCCGCGCGCGGTTCGACTGCAGGCGTCCGCGCCGCCGCTGCGGGCCGAGTGCGGGGTGGCGTGACCGGGTGAACCGCCAGACTGTCAGCGAGCGCGGTCAGTGCGTCACGCTGCGCCCGCGGCGGCGCTTCGGTGTGCTGCTTGACCGGCGAAATCACCGGCTCGGGTTGTAGCGGCCAAGAATCGTTCGATCCGCTGTCGGGCAGGGGAATGGCGCGGGGCAATAGCTCCGCCACGGCAGGCGTCCGCGCCGCCGGCACCTCGCGCGAGGCTGGCATCGCGCGCACGATATTGGGCTCGACCACCACGTCGGTCGGGCCGCCGATCAGCAACAGGTGCTCGACATTGTCCCGCCGGATGAGAATAAGGCGCCGCCGCGCGTCGACGCTGGCATGATCGATGACTGCGAGCCGCGGCTGGCGGCCGCGCTGTCCGGCACCGCCATACCGGCCACTGCCGAACCGGCGGACCGCCCATGCGGCCGCGCCGATCAATCCAAGCACGATCAGAAATGCCAAGAAGAAGCGTACGGCGAGTGGCATTTCCGCGCCGAACAAAGTCTCGAACATCCGCCCTCTCCCCGTGTCGCCGCGGCGGCCATTGGATACCCAATGGTTAGTCGCCGGTAACTTGCGCCGTCGCGAATACTAACAAGAAATTGGGCCCGTGAGCGAAATTCGCACTCAATGGCTGCGGCTCAACCATTCTCATGGTAAACGGCGGTTTCATGGCAAATCGGCGCCAAACCTCCATTAAGCGGCCATTAACCATGCGCCCGGCTAAGTCTGCCCCGGTGCACCGCGCAAGTGCAAGCGCATCATGGGCGGCGGTGCCGCAGGCCTCCGCGGTCATGACCCGTCCGATCGCCTGCGTCGTCGCCCTCAAGGTGGAACCGACCGCATCGCCGAGATTAGCAGCTCAGTCAGGCGTCCGCGCCGGCCGCCGCGGGGGTGGCGCTCGTTGTGCAGTGTTGCGCGAACGCTCTTGCGCGCTGGTCGCGCCAGGCACCACAGTAAGTCGGCAGCGACCCACTTCAGGGCAGGGATGACGACGCACGGCATGACCGAGAGCTCCGCTGGCGCCGCGCGCAGGGCGGTCGATCGCAGCGTCAATGCGGCGCGCACCGGCAGTGTCGTTCTGGTGCTGCTGGTGGCCGGGATGCTGGTTGCCGCTGCAGCCGGCATCGTGGTGCTCGGCCCGAGCGCCGCCGAGCCATACATCCTGGTCTTTCTGGCGGTATTGGCCACGGTCGGGGTGTTCTCGCTGTTCGCGCTCGCCAGCGGCATCCTGCGGCTGCCGGCGGCGGAATCAGGCAGCCCGCTGATCAAGGCGGTCGTCGACGATGCCGTCGACGGCCTGGTCGTCACCGACGGCGACGGGCGGGTGATTTACGCCAATGCCGCCTATCTCGATCTCATCGACGCATCGGACGCGAGCGACATGCGTCCGGTGGAACGCGTGTTCATCGACGATGCGGACGCGTCCGAAGCGATCTACCGGCTGCTCAAGGCGGCGAGTGAAGGCCGGCGCCTGCAGGAGGAGGTGCGCATCGCCGGCACAAAGGGCCGGCCGGCGCGCTGGCTGCGCTTGCGGGTGCGGCCGCTCGGCGACGGCAAGCGCATGCGGCGCTTCACCGTCTGGTCGCTCAGCGACGTGACGCGCGAGCGCGACCGGCAGGAAAACGTCTTTCAGGAATTGCAGCATGCCATCGACTATCTCGATCACGCGCCGGCCGGCTTTTTCTCCGTCGATGCTAAAGGCGACGTGGTCTACCTCAACGCGACGCTGGCCAATTGGCTGGATCAGGATCTTGCCCAAGTCGGGTCCGGCGGACTTAAGCTCGCCGACCTCGTCGCCGGCGACGGCGCCGCGCTTCTGACCACGCTGCGCGGCGCCCCGGGCGAGGTCAAGACCGAAGTGCTCGACCTCGATCTCAAGACCCGCAGCGGCCGCACGCTCCCGGTTCGCCTCTTCCACAAGCTCGCTTTCGGCGCCGACGGCGCGCCCGGCGCTTCGCGCACGCTGGTGCTCAATCGCGCGCGCGACGACGGCACCGACCCGCAGCGCGCGGCGGAAATCCGCTTCATGCGCTTCTTCCACCGTACGCCGATGGCGATCGCGACGGTCGATCGCGGCGGCGGCATCGTGCGCACCAACCCGCTGTTCGTCCGGCTGTTCCACGATGTGCTGAGCGGTCTAACGGGCGAGGGCCGCGACCGTTCGATCTCTGCCGTCGTCGTCGAGCGCGATCGGCCGGCGCTCGAAGCCGCCATTGCCGAGGCCGCGCATGGCAAAAGCGACATCGCGCCGGTCGACGCCACGCTGGCGGGGCAGGGCGAGCGCTTCGGACGTTTCTACGTCACCGCGGTCGAGGAGGAGGAGCGCGACCAGGAAGCGGCCATCGTCTACACCTTGGAGACCACCGCGCAGCGCGAGCTCGAGAACAAAGTCACCCAGCAGCAGAAGATGGAGCTCGTCGGTCAGCTTGCCGGCGGTATCGCCCACGATTTCAACAACGTGCTGTCCGCCATCATCATGGCGACCGACTTTCTGCTCAACGCGCACAAGCCGACCGATCCCTCGTTCCAGGACATCATGCAGATCAAGCAGAACGCCAACCGGGCGGCGAGCTTGGTGCGGCATCTCTTGGCGTTCTCCCGCAAACAGACGCTGCGGCCGCAGGTCATCGATGTCGGCGAGGTTTTGAGCGATCTGACGATGTTGCTGCGCCGCCTGATCGGCGAGAACGTCACGCTCGACGTGGTGCACGGTCGCGATCTCTGGCCGGTCAAGGTCGATATCTCGCAATTCGAGCAGGTGATTGTGAACCTCGCCGTCAACGCGCGCGACGCCATGCCCGTGGGCGGCCGGCTGCGGCTGCGCACCGCCAATGTGACGGCAAAGGACAGCGAGCGTTTCCGCGCCAAAGGCATGCCGGCGGCCGACTATGTGCTGGTCGAAGTCGGCGATACTGGCACCGGCATCCCGGACGCCATCATCGACAAGATCTTCGATCCGTTCTTCTCGACCAAGGAGGTGGGCAAAGGCACCGGCCTTGGCCTTTCCACGGTCTACGGCATCATCAAGCAGACCGGCGGCTTCATTTACGTCGACTCCGTGCTGCGTGAGGGCACCACCTTCCGCATCTTCCTGCCGCGGTACGTTGCCAGCGCCGAGGAGGCCGCGGCAGAGGGCGCCGGCGCGGCTGAAGTCCCCGCAGTGGCCGACGTGCTCGCCGCAGCCGATCAGGTCAAGCGCGCGGCAAGCGCCGATCTTACCGGCCAAGGCACCATCCTATTGGTGGAAGACGAGGAGGGATTGCGCGCGCTCAATGCACGCGGGCTCGCCTCGCGCGGTTATACCGTGCTTGAGGCCGGAAACGGCCTCGAGGCGATCGATCTGCTGGAGAAATTCGACGGGCAGGTCGATCTCGTGGTTTCCGACGTGGTTATGCCGGAGATGGACGGGCCGACCTTGGCGCGGGAATTGCGCAGCCGCAATCCGGACCTGAAAATCATCTTCGTCTCCGGCTATGCCGAGGATGCGTTCCAAAAGCACCTGCCCGACCACGGCCAGTACGCGTTCCTGCCCAAGCCGTTTACGCTCAAGCAGCTCGTCGCCGCCGTGAAGGAAACGCTCGCCGCGTGATGTGCTTCCATCCTCCCCGCTTCGCGGGGCAGGATAGGAATTACTGCACCGGCGCGTCGCCGTGGCAGGAGAGCGGCGGTCCCGCCCGGTTCGGTTGCCAGGTCGGCACGTCACATTTGGAGCAGGCGCCGAGCGCCATAGCGAAGCCGACAACCAAGACAAGCCGCAACAGGCGATTTCCGGCAATACGCGCCATACCCAATTCCCTCGACCCGCTCTCTCGCCCCGCCTGCCGCATTATAACTCAATAGCGGCCGACTGCGCCCGCCCTGTGGCGTCCGACAGCGATGGCCACCGTATCCGACGCCGATTTCCATTATCTTACCATACTGAAAGCGGCCGCGCGCGTCGTCGCGGTTTGCATTCTCAAGGATTTCAGAGTCCCGGGCCTGGACACGCTGCTGCGTGTCGTGGGACATTGCGCGCTGTTGCCCCAAGTGAATTTCGAGGGTCACTTTCCACGCTGTAGGGCGCCCGCCGGACACGTTGGCGCCGAGAGCTTACGGGGGCTCATATGATCCGCCATAGCGCCGCAACAATTCTGTTTGTTGCAACGATCGCCGCCGCTGCACTGACCCAGGCGACTTATGTGCGCGCAGCCACCAAATACGATGGCGCGTGGAGCATCGTCATCGTGACCAGAACCGGACCTTGCAACGCCGCCTACCGTTTCAGTGGGCAAATCTGGAATGGAATTATCTATTACAGCGGCGGCGGTCCGATCAATTTCAACGGACGCGTCAGGTCCAGCGGGGCCGCCTGGGTCAAGGTTTCGAGTGGCTCGAATTATGCCCTGGGGCACGGACGGCTGACCGTCGGCCGGGGCAGCGGAACTTGGCGCGGTCAAACCTCCGATGGGTATTGCACCGGCACGTGGACTGCCACGCGGGCGTGAAACGGGCGCGGACAACCTCCCGAGACAAGAGGTGACCCCTGCGCTACGAACTCTATTACTGGCCGACGATCCAAGGCCGCGGCGAATTCATCCGCCTGGCACTCGAAGAGGCCGGCGCCGACTATGTCGATGTCGCGCGCCGGGCCGGCAAAAGCGGCGTGCCGGCGATGATGAGGCTCCTCGACGGCAAGCGCATCGCGTATCCGCCTTTTGCGCCGCCGCTCCTCAAGGCCGGCAAGCTCATCATCGCGCAGACCGCGAATATTTTGCTCTATCTCGGGCCGCGCCTGAAACTCGCGCCGCGCGACGAGCCGGGACGGCTCTGGACGCACCAATTGCAGCTCACGATCGCCGATCTCGTGGTCGAGATTCACGATACCCATCATCCGGTGTCCGGATGGCTCTATTTCGAGGAGCAGCGCCCGTCGGCGCGGCGGCGCACCAGGGATTTCTGGCGCTATCGTGTGCCGAAATTCTTGGGCTATTTCGAGCGCGTGCTGCACAAGAACGGCGGTCAATATCTGGTCGGCCGGCGGCTCAGCTACGTCGACCTTTCGCTGTTTCAGATCGTCGAGGGGCTGCGCTACGCTTTCCCCAAGCGCATGAAGCGTTTCGAGAAGAAAATCCCCGGCGTGATCGCGCTGCACGACCGCGTCGCCAAGCGCCCGCGCGTCAAAGCCTATCTTGCCTCGAAGCGGCGGATTGCGTTCAGCCAATGGGGCATTTATCGGTACTTCAAGGAGCTGGACGGCTGAGAACGACTTTGTTGGCGCATGATCATTTCCGAAGTGGCGCCGCTTTTCCGCATCATGCCCTAAGAACGACCCTCCTTGACGTGATCGAGCGCCACCTTGAGGCTTGCGGCACTCTTGTGCAAGCCTTCGCGTTCCTCATCCGAAAGCTCCGGCTGCAGGACCGCGACGACACCGTCGCGTCCGACCACGCTCGGCAACGACAGCGTGACGCCGAATTCCTTCTGCAAACTGCCGATCGGGATCACGGCGCGCTCGTCGCGCAGCACCATCTCGGCGATGCGCGCCGCAACGATGCCGATGCCGTACTGGCTGGCATCGTGGCCTTCGATAATGGTGATGTTGGCGTAGCGGACGTCCTTTTCGAGCTGCTCGCGGATATCCTTGAGCGCCTCGCCGCGCTTTTTCAGAAGCGCCGCGACGGGCACGCCGCCGACACGAGCGGATGACCACAGGAACACCTGGGAGGTGCCGTGGTCGCCAATGACTTGCGCCTCGACCTGGGCCGGATCGACCCCAAAATGCCGGCCGAGATGGACGCGAAAGCGGAGGCTGTCGAGGAACGTGCCGGCGCTGATCACGCGCGCCTTCGGCGCCGCTTCGCGCGCCGCATCGGCGAGCGGATCGGGGGGATCGGTCACGACGAGCAGCACCGCCTCGGGTGCGGCGCTGGCGATGCGCGGGACGATCTCGCGGTAGATCGCGGCGTTCTTGTCGAGGAGCCGCAGCCGTCCCTGCGGATCGTTGCGGTCAGTGGCGCCGCCGGTCTTCTCGTTGACGCCGGCGGTGATCATGACCAGGCCAGAGCCGGCGAGGTCTTCATAGTCGCCGTCGGCGATGTCGATTTTAGGACCGAGCGGCGTACCGTAACGGATGTCGGTGGCAACGGCCGCGGCAGTCTTGCGCGTGCGGTTCACCAGCACGATCTCCCGGGCGCTGCCGCGCGTCACCGCGGCCAGCGCACACGCGCAGCCGACCGCGCCGGTTCCGACAATGCCGATCTTCATGGTCCTTCAACCCGGCCGCAGCGGCGCTGTTCCGCCGCTTCGTTCCGCTGATCTCCACCTGCGAGCCTCGAGTGCAAACCTCGCTCCCGCGGGATTGCCGCGACATAATTAGCCGAGCGCACTCACTCCGGCCATCGCGATCTGCTCGTCTTCGTGCGATTGCACGCCTGACACGCCGATCGCGCCGACGCATTCGTTTTCATGCATGATCGGCACGCCACCCTGAATCAAAATACCGGCAGGAAACGTGACAAAAGCCGGGCGCTCCTTGACGCGGTCCTCGAAGGCCTTGCTCGGCCGCCCGGTCAGTGCCGAGGTGTGGGCCTTGCCTAGCGACACTTCGGCGGTAACCGGGGAGGCTCCGTCCATGCGCGTGAAGCCGAGCAGGAAACCGCCATCGTCGACAATGGAAATCGCGACCGCCCAGTTGTTCTTAGCGGCTTCGGCTTCGCAGGCGGCCAGCATTTTCTTTACGTCTGCCGATGTCAGACAAGGCTTGTGACGCATGGTCGCTCCTTATGACGGACCTTGAGATTGACGCCGGGTATCCTACCGCCGTAGCCTGCTATGTGCTTCGCGGGGCGGCGAAGGTGAGGTCATCATGACGATGAGATGGATGCAGCTTTGTTTCGCGGCGACACTGGCGGTCGCGGCCGTGGCGTTGACGAACCCCTCAGCGCGAGCATTCACCATGGAGAACCTGAGCGCCAATCCGGACGGTAATTCGAGGTTTGCCGATCCGGACGACCAGGTCAAGAACTTCGGCCAGAGCGCGCAGCCGTTCGGCGAGAATGGTCCGTCAGTACAGTTCGGCGCGGGGCAGGGGCCCGTTGGCGGCTTTCGCGGCGTTCCGTTCGGCTTCCAGGGTGGCGCCGATCCGACACCGCCGGATCCTTACGGATCGCGCTCCTTAGGCAACAACGACTGATATGCGATTTTGATTGACGCCCCTCCGCCCGCGGAGGGGCGCGAGCGGATCCCTCGCCTCACCGTAGCGAGAAGCGGATCGGCACGGTCAGATCGAGTTGCGGCTGCGGCATGCTTGCCGGGAAGGCCGGCAGCGGCTCGGCGCGTTTGATCATCGCCATCACTTCGTTGTCGAGATCGGCAAAGCCGGAGCTGCGCGCGATGTGGTGCGCGAGCACGTGGCCGGTGCGGTCGAGGCTGAAGCTCAAAAGCACGACGCCTTCCTCGCTGCGCGACTGCGCCTCGCTCGGATAGCGCTTAAAACGCTGCAGCTGTCGCACCAGGGTCGACTGCCAGGACGGCTCGATGCGGGGCGCTCCACCCTTGACCCGTTGCGCGGTGACCGGGGCCGGCGGCCGCGCCTCTTCAACTTTCTCCGGCGGCTTCACGACTGGCTCGGGAATGATCGCCGCCGTTTGATCCGGCGGCGGCTGCTCGACCTTCACCTGTTCGATCGGCTTCTCCTTTTGCGGTTCGGGAACGGCCCTCGATTCGATCATGGTTTCCGGCGCCGGCGCGACATCGCGCTGCTCTGCATCCGGCGTCGAGTCGATCGGGGCAAGCTCCACGGTGACGACCACGGCGTCGTCGCCGATGTCTTCCTCCGGCTGGTGCCAAAACAGGTAGCAGGCGATGGCGCCGGCGTGAATGCCGAGCACGATGGCCGCCGCCGCCGTCCAGCGAAATAGGTCGCGCGGGCTGTCGTCCTCGAACCATGACGGCGCCAGCGCGGTCATTTCGCTTCCCGCATTTCCAGGCCGACCAAGGCAACCTTCAGATAACGCGCCGCGCGCAGCTCGTTCATCACCTGCATGACGTCGCCGTACGGCACGGTGCGGTCGGCGCGCAGAAAGATGCGATCGTCCTTGTTGCCGCCGGTCGCGGCGTCAAGCGCGCCGGCGAGCGCGCCGCGCGCGATCGTCTCGTCGCCGATGGCGAGGCTGAGGTCGGCCTTGAGCGTGAGGTAGATCGGCTTATCCGGCCGCTGCTGCGGTTCGGCACTGGAGGAGGGCAGATCGACGGCGATATCGACGGTCGCCAGCGGCGCCGCGACCATGAAGATGATCAAGAGCACCAGCATCACGTCGATGAACGGCGTGACGTTGATGCCGTGCACCTCCTCGAGCTCGTCCGCGCCGTGATCGAGACGCATCGCCATGGCTTTACTCGGCGGCTAGCGGCATGACTTCAGGCTTGGGCAGCCTGGCGCGTTCGAGATCGCGGCTCACGAGCTTCATCACCTGCGCGGAAGCGTCGCCAACAAGCGCGCGGTAATGCGCCGTCGAGCGCGCCAGCACGTTGTAGATCATGACCGCCGGGATCGCGGCAACGAGCCCGAGCGCGGTCGCCAGCAGTGCCTCGGCAATACCGGGAGCTACCACCGCGAGATTGGTCGTGTGGGCTCTCGAGATGCCGATGAAGCTGTCCATGATGCCCCAGACGGTGCCGAACAGCCCGACGAAGGGGGCGGTCGAGCCGATGGTGGCCAGGATGCCGGTGCCGCGGGAGATTTTGCGGCCGGCCGCCATTTCGATGCGCTCGAGCTGCCAGGCGATGCGCTCCTTGAGCCCGTCGCCGCGCAAACTGGCGGACTGCCGGATCTCGCTTGCCGCCGCCTGCATGAGTTGCGCGATCGGGCTGGTGCCGCTGCGCAACTGCTCGTGCGCCTGGGCGAACGTCGCGCAGTTGGCCAGGGTGCGCAGTCCGCGGCGAACTTCGGCGCGCGCGCTGCGCAGTTCGAGGATCTTGGCGAGCCACACCGTCCAGGTGATGAGCGAAGCAACGGCGAGCCCGATCATCACCGCCTTCACGATGGTATCGGCATGCAGAAACATGCCCCACGGCGAGAGGTCCTGCGGCAGTTCGGCGGTGGCGACCGAATGTTCGGCGGCCGGCGGGGCCGGAGCGGCGGTCGGCTCGGACGAAATGGCGGCCGGCGGGGCCGGAGCGGCGGTCGGCTCGGACGAAATGGCGGGCGGCGGGGACGGAGTGGCGGTGGGCGCAGCTGCAGGTGCCGGAGCCGCAGTCGGTGCCGGTTGTCCGCTGGCGGGGACGGTGTTGCTCTGAGCAAAAGCCGAAGGAACGAAGGCGGCAACCAACAGCAGCGCGGCAGCGAGGACCGCGAGCGCGCGAAAGCGCGACCGGCGAATGGAATTCCGGATCAGCGGGCATCGCTCCATGCGATGCTTGTTCTGCATGTCCAACGTATTCACCCTCTCTGCCGCTCGCGGCGCCCCACGTCCAAACTGCGCTGCAAAAGTGACGCTACAATGTTGACACTGGCAAGGCCGTGCTTCCGGGTTGCTCTTTGGAATTAGAATAAGCAAAAAGTGAAGCCTTATCAGCATCTTCCCCCACCGCGCCGCGCGCGGTCAAGCACTCTCAGCAGTCATGGCGCTCTGTAAAGCCGTTACCCCCCGCCACGCATGCGCGCGAGAAGTTCAGCCGTCGGATAGGAATCGGCGGGCAGGCCATATTTCATCTGCATGGCCTTGACCGCCTGGCGTGTCTTCAGGCCCAAGAATCCATCGATCGTTCCGACGTCATAGCCGGCGCGCGCCAGCATGCTCTGCATCGTCTTCACGTCGTTGAAAGCAAGCGCGGGCGGCGGATTGCCGCGTTGCAGCGGCGGCGCACCGGCGATGCGGGTCGCGAGATAGGCTGCCGTCGTCGAATAGACCAGCGAATTGTTCCACTGCAGATAGACCTGGAAATTCTGATAGGCGAGGAAGGCGGGGCCAAAGCGCCCCATCGGCAACAGCAGCGAAGCCGGAAGATTGTCGGCCGGCAGCGGCCGGCCGTCGGCGAGCGTAACGCCGAAGCCCGCCCATTTGGCGCGCGGCGGCGCGATCGACAGGTCGGCCTGATCCCACGGCAGATTCGCCGGCACGCGCACCTCGCTGAGCCAAGGCTCGCCGCGCTTCCAGCCGAGCCCGTGAAGATAGTTCGCGGTCGAAGCCAGCACGTCGGGCACGCTGCGAATGAGATTACGCTTGCCGTCGCCGTCGTAGTCGACGCCATATTGGTAATATTCCGACGGCATCATCTGCGTCTGGCCGAGTTCGCCCGCCCAGGAGCCGATCATCTCCTCTGGCCTTAGATCGCCGCGCTCGATAAGGCGGAGCGCGTCGAGCAACTGGGCGCGAAACTTGTCGCTGCGGCGGCAATCGTAGGCCAGCGAAGCGATGGCGCTGAGCGAATGGTAATTGCCCATATTGGCGCCGAAATCGCTTTCCAGCGCCCAGAACGAGACGATGACCGGCGGCGGCACGCCGTATTGCTGCTCGATGCGCGCAAACGTCGCGGCGTTGGCCTTGATCAGCGCCGCCCCGCGCTGGATACGATAGGCGGCAGCCATGCGGCTGGAGAACTCCAAAAAGGTTTGGGTGAAAACGCGCTGGCCGCGATCGATATTGACGATGCGCTGGTCGTAGGTGAGGCTTGGCGCGGCGGCGGCGATGGTGGCCTGCGAAATCCCTTGCGCCAGGGCCTCGCGCTCGAAGGCGGCCAGCCAGGCATCGTAGCTTCCACTGGTGCGGCACGGCGCGGCCGGTGCGGCATTTGCTGCCAATACGCTTGCGAGCAACAATGCCGCTGCTGCCATTCCGCATTTCCCCATGCTGCTTGTCCTCCGCGTTCCCTCGTGCTGCTTGTCATGCTCGCGCTTATCGCGAGCAGCGGTGTTTTCTCTCATATCACGGCGCCGGATTGCAGGTACCAGTGCAGGATCTCCTCGCCGGTCCAATACACGACGCCGTCGAAGCGGCGCGCGTAATCATAGATCGCTTCCAGATATTTGATCCGGTGCGGCTGACCGCTGATATACGGGTGGATCGCCAGCGCGAAGATTTTTGCCCGCTGTTCGCCCTCGGCGTAAAGCCGATCGAACTGGTCGATGGCGCGGCGCAGCAGATAGTCGCTCTGGTGATGCTGAATGATCATCATCGGAATGTCGTTGAGTTCGACGGTATAGGGCAGCGTCAGCAACGGTCCGGCCGCGGTGCGGATCACAGTCGGCTCGTCGTCATAGACCCAATCGCCGATATATTTGATCCCGGCCGCGGCGAGGATTTCGGGCGTGTCGAGGGTTTCGGTGAGGCCCGGTCCGAGCCAGCCGAGCGGTCGTTTGCCGCAGCAGCGCTCGATGATGTCGAGTGAGCGCGCGACCATGGCCTTTTGATCGGGTTCGGCATGGATCGGCCCCTGCTCGTAGGAATGGCCCATGAACTCCCAAGCTTCGGTTTTCGCTTGCGCGGCGACGCGGGCGTAATCCTCGCAGACGCGGGCGTTGATCGACAGCGTCGGCCGGATCTCTAAGCGCTTGAACAGATCGAAGAATCGCCAGACGCCAACCCGCATGCCGTATTCGTGCCAGCTCCAGTTCGGCACGTCGGGAACGTGCGTTTGGCCCGTGGGCGGCGGCAACACCTGGCGCGCCATCGGCTTGCCGATGTCCCAGACTTCGAGATTGACGATGGTCCAGAAGACGAGGCGCGCCCGGCCCGGCAGTTTGAGCGGTGGGCGGTCCACGATGGCCGAATATTCGCAGCGTTCGCGCGGCAGCATTCCTTTGGCCATCGTAGCTTCCTCATTCCCATCGACGCGGCGGTACCAACGCCGACCATAGGGGCAATATCGGGTCCGATCACATCCCCGTTAGCACAGCCGCCCCGGCATTGCTCTTACCGCGGCTGAATGGGTATGGAACCATCCAGCAATGCGCTGATTTACTTCCTAGCCATTGACCTTAGCTATTCGCCTCCGGTTTTCCGGCCCCAACAATGCCAGGCCCCGCTGCTTCTCCGTTGGTTCGATTGCGCGATTCGGCCGGTGCGGATGCCGCACTCGCCGACGAGGACGGCTATGCGCGCCGGCGTTGGCTCGACGCCTTTCGCGTGGTGCGCGCCGAAACCGAGCGCAGGGCGGTGCCGCTTGGTCCCGAGGACCAGGTCGTTCAATCGATGCCCGACGCCAGCCCGACGAAATGGCATCGCGCGCATGTCACGTGGTTCTTCGAGCAATTTCTATTGCGGCCGTTTGACCCGGCCTATCGACCATTCGATGAGCGGTTCGCGTATCTGTTCAATTCCTACTACGTGGCCGCGGGCCCTCGGCAAGCGCGGCCGCAGCGCGGTCTGATCACGCGCCCCGGCGTGGCGGAGACAAAAGCCTATCGCGCCCATGTCGATGACGCGGTGGCGGCGTTGATCGAGTCGACGCAGGACATTGCGGCGGTCATCCCGATCGTCGAGGTCGGGCTCAATCACGAACAGCAGCACCAGGAACTGATGCTCACCGACATCCTGCACGCGTTTGCGCAAAACGCCACCAACCCGGTCTACGATGCCGATTGGCGTTGGCCGCAAAGCGAGAGCGCGCGAACCACAGCCAAAGCTGCGCCCATTCGTAACGGCCTGATCGCCGGCATTCATGTGATCGGCCACGAGGGCCAAGGCTTCTCGTTCGACAACGAGCGGCCGGCGCACCAGGTGTTGCTGCAGCCGGTCTGTGTGGCGCGGGCGCTGGTGAGCAACGGCGAGTGGCTCGAGTTCATGGCCGACGGCGGCTATACGACGCCCAGTCTGTGGCTGTCGGACGGATGGACCGAGGCGCAGGCGCAGGGCTGGAGCGCGCCGGGCTATTGGCGCCATATCGACGGCGCTTGGTTCGCGATGACGCTCGGCGGTTTGCGCCCGGTCGATCCGGCCTTGCCGGTTTGCCACGTCAGCTATTACGAAGCCGATGCGTTTGCGCGCTGGGCCGGCAAGCACCTGCCGAGCGAGGCTGAATGGGAGGTTGCGGCCAAAAGCGGCGTGCTGGCCGATGCCTTCGGCACGGTCTGGCAATGGACGCGCAGCGCCTACGCGCCTTATCCCGGTTATCGGGCCGAGCCCGGTGCGCTCGGCGAATACAACGGCAAGTTCATGGTCAACCAGATGGTGCTGCGCGGCTCGTCGCCGGCGACGCCGGCCGGCCATTCGCGGGAGACCTATCGCAATTTCTTTTATCCGTCGGCGCGCTGGCAGTTCAGCGGATTGCGTCTGGCCGAGTTCGAACGCTGAGCGTTCAAATGAACATCCAAAACGCATTTCGCGCGCCCCGACCGATCGAGACGGAGAATTCGTTCGCCGCCGACGTGATCGCCGGGCTCACCGCAAAGCCCAAACATCTGCCGCCCAAATATTTTTATGATTTGGCCGGCTCCGACCTGTTCGACCGCATCACCCGGCTGCCGGAATATTACCCAACCCGCAGCGAGCTTGGTCTTCTGTCGAAGCACGCGCCGGCTATCGCCTCGCTGTTTCCGCCGGGTTGCGGGTTGATGGAATTTGGCAGCGGGTCGAGCCGGAAGGCGCGCATTCTTCTCCGCGCCGCGGCGAGCGTCGAGGCTTACGTCCCGGTCGATATCTCCGGAGATTTCTTGCAGCAGGACGCGGCCCAGGTGCGCCGCGATTTCCCGCATCTTGCCGTCTATCCGGTGGTGGCGGATTTCACCATGATGACGGAGCCGCCGGTCGCCGTTGCGTCGATGCCGCGCGCCGGGTTTTTTCCCGGATCGACCATCGGCAATTTCGAGCCGCATGAGGCGGCGGCCTTTTTGCGCCGCGCCGCGCGGATCCTCGGCGCCGGATCGGTCTTCGTGGTCGGGGTCGATCTCGTCAAGGCGCCCGACATTCTCTATCGCGCTTATAACGATGCCGAGGGCGTCACCGCGCAGTTCAATCTCAATCTGCTTGCCCGCATCAATCGCGAGCTCGGCGCCAATTTCGATCTCGCCGCGTTCGAGCACCATGCCCTCTACAATGCCGAACGCAACCGCATCGAAATGCATCTCGCCAGCACCAAGCGGCAGAAGGTGAGAATCCGCACCGTGACGATCGAATTCCGCGCCGGCGAGACGATCCACACCGAGAACAGCTACAAATATTCGGTCGATTCGTTCCAGGCGCTGGCGCATGGCAGCGGCTGGTCGCCGCTCGCGGCCTGGACCGACGGGCTGTTCAGCGTCCACGCGTTACGCAGCCAGACGACGGAAGACAGATGACGGACGACAGAGTCGTGTTTCTTTCTTCCGTCCGCTGTCGCCCGCCGTCCGTGGTCTGATTCATGCCGATCTGGGAAGCCGATCCCTGGCGCTTGCAGTATTTTGCGCATGTTGAAACCGCTGCGAACATCACGACCGAGGACGCCGACGCCTGGCAATGGTATCCGGCGCATCGCTGGGTCTATGACAAGCTCGCGGTGGCGCTGAGCCAAAACCTCGATGCCGGGCCGCACGGGACGCCGCCGCCGCGCTTCCCGGTGTTCTCCAAGCCGATTGTCAATCTCAAGGGCATGGGCGTCGGCAGCCGCGTTCTTCATTCGCAAGCCGATTACGATCGGCATTACGCGCCCGGTCATTTCTGGATGACCTTGCTCGACGGCCGCCATATCTCGTCCGACATCGCGGTGGTCGACGGCGTGCCGCGCTGGTGGCGGCACGTCACCGGCAAGCCGGCCGGGGAGGGCACCTTCGACCATTGGACGGTGCACGCGGCCCCCGATACCGACATCGAGCGGCGCTGCGGCGCCTGGGTGCAGCGCCGCCTTGCCGGCTATACCGGCATGCTCAATCTCGAAACCATCGGCGGCACGATCATCGAGGCGCATCTGCGTTTCACCGATCAATGGCCGGATCTCTATGGCGCCGGCTGGGTCGAGGCGATCGTCGCGCTCTACGAGAACGGCGCCTGGAACTTCGCCGACGACCATCGGCGCGAGGGTTACAGCGTCGTGCTGTTCGGCCCGAACGGCGCCCGCTACCGGCATCCGCCGGCGGCGCTGGTCGAGGCGGTCAAACGCATGCCCGGTGTCACCAGCGTCCAGATCACCTTCCATGAGGATTGGCCACCGGAACGCCATTCCATGCCGCCCGGCGGTTTTCGCCTTGCCGTCGTCAACGGCTTCGACCTTGCCGGTGCGATGGCCGCGCGCGAGCGGCTCAAGGAATATTTCCTTGTAGCAGCAGCGTGAAGAGTACGCCGGTAGATGGCCCCGGCACGGCCGGTTATAGTCGCCGCCCCGTCGTGCGCCAGAGATCGGTGAAGGAAGGGAAAACATGAAAGTTGTCGCATTCAAAGGGCAGGGGGGGCCGCGGCTCGGCGTCGTGGACGGCGATACCGTCGTCGATCTCAATGCGGTGGACAGCGCGGTCCCCACCGATCTCGGCGAATGGCTCAAGCGCAATGACGGCGATACCAAGCCGCTTGCCGACATCGCCAAGCGGGCCGCGGCCGGCGCGCGCAGGCCGCTCTCGGGCATGATCTACAGGCTGCCCATCAGCCGGCCGGGCAAGATCCTCTGCCTCGGGTTGAATTACCTCGAGCACGTCAAGGAGGGCGCGCAGCGCGACAACATTCCGAAGTTCCCGACCATTTTCATGCGCAGCCTGACCTCGCTGGTGCCGCACGGCCAGCCGATCATCCGTCCGCAAGTGACCGAGACCCTCGATTACGAAGCCGAAATGATCCTGGTCGTCGGCCGGCGCGCCAAGCATTTGACTGCGGCCAATGCGCTGTCCTGCGTCGCCGGTTATTCCTGCGGCAACGAGGGCTCGGTGCGCGAATTCCAGCGCAAGACCACGCAATGGGACATGGGCAAGAATTTCGACCGTACCGGCGGCTTCGGACCCTGGTTCGTCAGCGCCGACGAGCTGCCGCCGGGCGGCAAGGGCTTGAAGATCGAGAGCCGGCTGAACGGCCAAGTGATGCAATCGGATAATACCGATAACATGATGTTCCCGATTGTCGAGATGCTGGTTTACATCACCCAGGGCATGACGCTCGAGCCCGGCGACATCATCTTCACCGGCACCCCGTCAGGTGTCGGCTTCGCCCGCCAGCCGCCGGTCTGGATGAAGAACGGCGACATTTGCGAGGTCGAAATCCAGGGCATCGGCGTGCTGCGCAATCCGATTGCCGACGAGAAAACCGGCTGAACGCCGTCGGAAGGGTTGGCCGTGCCGCACCTGAGCAACGGACTGCGCAGCCTGGTCGCGCTTCTTGCGCTCTCGGCTGCGCTTGTGCCGGCGTCAGCACAAGAGCCGGTGCGCATCGGCATCGGCTTCGGGCTCGCGTTTCTGCCCATCTATCTCTGTGAGGACCTCAAGCTGATCGAGAAGCACGGTAAGGCGGTTCATCTTGACCTGAAGCCGAGCTATCAGCGGTTCTTCGGCGCGGGCCCGCTGCAAGACGCGATCGGCGCCGGCACCATCGACATGGGGCCGTTCGGAACCGCGCCATTGCTCGTTGCGTGGGAAAGGGCGAACGGTACGCCGCGCCAGATTCTTGCCGTCTCCGGTATCACCACCCTGCCGCTGGTGCTTTTGACCAACCAACCGAACGTGCTGACGATCGCGGATTTCAAGCCGGCCGACCGCATCGCCGTGCCGACGTCTTCCTCGCCGCAGATGTATCTGTTGCAAATGCAGTCGGAAAAGATTTTCGGCCAATACGACCGGCTCCGCAACCAAATCATCGTCCGATCCCACGCCGACGCGGTCGCCGGCCTGGTTGCGGCCACGGGCCGAGTGGCGGGCTATTTTTCTTCCGCGCCTTACACGCAGATCGCGCTCGCCGACGGGCGTGTTCACAAGCTGCTGAGTTCCTCCGACGTGATCGGCGGCAAGGCCTCGTTCCTGATCATGGGCGCCACCCAAGGTTATATTGCGGCGCATCCGCAAGCGTCCGAAGTGGTCGCCGAAGCCATCGAGGAAGCCGCGCACATCATCCGCGACGATCCGCGCCGCGCCGCCGAAATCTATCTCGCGCACGAGCCGTCGAAGACCCTCGACGTCGCCGCCGTCACGGCGGTGCTCAATGACATCAAGGACGAGTTCGGCAGCGCGGTCCACGGCGTGCAGGCATTCGCCGATTTCATGGGGCGGCACGGTGAGCTCAAAACGCCGCCGCGAAGCTGGAAGGAAATCGTCGCGCCGGCGCTGGTCAATTCACCGAGCACGTAGCGAGGCGGAGCCGTCTGGCGGATAATGCGTTAATGCTGGTTGCGGGTTGAAATCCACACTTTGTCGTAGTTCCGATTGACCGAAGAGGACCCCCATGGCCGACAGGACATTCGACGTCATCAGTATTTGCGGCAGCCTGCGCAAAGGCTCTTACAACCGCATGGTCATGAATGCGCTCCCCGGACTGGCGCCGGCCGCAATGAGCGTCAGGGAAGCGCCGCCGTTTTCCGAATTTCCGCTCTACAATGCCGATCTCCAGGATTCCGGCGGTATCCCGCCGGTGGTGCAAAAGCTCGCCGACGCGGTTCGCGCCGCCGACGGCGTGATCTTCAATACGCCGGAATACAACTTCTCGATCCCGGGCGGTTTGAAGAATGCGATCGACTGGGTATCACGCGTGCCCAATCAGCCATTCGCCGGCAAGCCGGTCGCCATCCAGTCCGCCACCGGCGGGCCGCTCGGCGGCGGCCGCATGCAATACGATTTGCGCCGGGCGATGATGTTCCTCGACGCCTTGACCCTCAACAAGCCGGAAATTTTCATCGGCAATTGCTCGCAGCGGATCGACGCCAAGACCGGGGAAATCACCGATCAGCAGACGGTTGGATTTATTCGCCAGCAGCTCGCCGCCTTCGCCACGTTCATCGAGCGGCACGGCGGCAAGCGCTGAGCGGGGAGAGGGTTGACTGAACGGCCGGTTCGAACCGCGGCGCTTGCCGCGGGCCCAGGAAGCGGGTACCGGAACCGCAACGGACGCACCGCGAAGCCACAATGGACGCAAGAGTACCGAAATCAAACGGCGACTGGGAGGTGGTCATCGGCATGGAAGTGCATGCCCAGGTGACCTCTCAAGCCAAGTTGTTTTCCGGCGCTTCGACCGTGTTCGGCGGCGAGCCGAACTCGCATGTGTCGCTCGTCGATGCCGCCATGCCCGGCATGCTGCCGGTGATCAACGAGGAATGCGTGCGCCAGGCGGTGCGGACGGGCTTTTGGCTTAATGCTCGGCCCAATGCAAAGTCTGTATTCGATCGGAAGAACTATTTTTATCCGGACTTGCCGCAAGGCTATCAAATTAGCCAATACAAGCTTCCAATTGTCGGCGAAGGGTTTGTGGAGGTCCTCGGAGACAACGATAAGCCTTTTAGAGTAGGCATTGAGCGACTGCATCTCGAGCAAGATGCGGGCAAATTGCTGCACGACCAGCGTGCCTCGATGTCGCTTGTCGATCTCAATCGATCAGGCGTTGCCCTCATGGAGATCGTAACAAAGCCGGATATCAAGTCAGCCACCGACGCGGCGCGGTTTTTCGCAAGACTGCGCATGCTTTTGCAACATCTGGGTAGCTGCGACGGTGACATGGAAAAGGGTAATCTACGCGCCGACGTGAACGTCTCGTTGCACAAACCGGGGACCCAGCTGGGCACGCGATGCGAAATCAAAAACCTTAACTCATTCCACCATATTAGCGATGCCATCATGTTCGAACAGGATCGCCAAAAAGATATCCTGGAAAGGGGGGGCACTGTCGAGCAGGAGACTCGACTGTTCGATCCGGAGAAGGGTGAAACGCGTTCGATGCGCACGAAGGAGGAGGCGCACGATTACCGCTATTTTCCAGATCCGGACCTTCTGCCGCTTGTGCTTACGCAGAAGTTCATCGACGACCTTAAAGCGAATTTGCCGGAGCATCCGGATGACAGGCGGGTGCGATATGAGAAGGAGTATGGTCTCAGCGTCTATATTGCGGGGGTGCTCCTGAACGAGAAAAAAAGGACCGACTACTTCGAAGCGATGATCAAAGAGGGAGCCGAACCTAAGGCAGCCGCAAATTGGCTAATCAATGAGTATCTAGGCCGTCTCAATCGGCCACAAAAAGCGCCCGATCTACCCCCCATGCGTTGGCACCAGCCATGGGAACCACCAGTCTTGACGCCTAAATTCACCCCTCAGTCCGAGACTGTGATGCCTTTAGGCCCTCTGCCGCCCTCAGCGAACACGGCCATTGTGCAAATGGTCTCGACGGGCGAGATTTCCGGGAAGACCGCGAAGGACGTTCTCGACCATGTATTCGAGCATCCAGAGGTTGATCCACGTAGGTATGTAGCGGAAAACAATTTGAGGCAGGTAACCGACCTCTCGGCGATCGAGAAGCTTGTCGACGATATCCTTGCCAAGAACCCCGACAAGGTCGCCGACGCCAAGACGAACCCGAAGGCGGTCGGCTGGTTCGTCGGTCAGGTGATGAAGGCTTCGGGCGGCAAGGCCAATCCGCAGGCCGTCAACGATCTCCTGAAGAAGCGGATCGGGGTCTGAGCGCCACGCGCCACGCGGCGCGCCGCACGCACGGCACAGACGCCGCGCACTCTCATCGCAAGCCGAAACGGAAGCGCGAATCTCTCTCGCGGCGACGCCGCGGGCTGCCGCACGCAGCCGGGAAACGTGCCGCGAGCGCGAATCGGTTGGCACTGATTCGCGCGTTTTGCGCTGCGGTGAGGCCGTCAACACGCCCGCGAAGGCGTCCGGTGCATAATTTTTTTGCCGTGGTGAATCCGCCGATGGCGACGCGGTCGAGCCGGCGCAAACGCGCAAGATTGGCGAGCGCTGCGCGCGCGCTCAACGCAATCCCGCGAAACGCAATGCGGCAAAAACCCGCATTTCATCGGCACTTCTGCAGCACCTTGAATTTTTCGTCGGCAATTATGCATGCGAAGAATTTTTTGTCCGCGCGTTTCGCCGACGATCGCGGTGCGGACGCGGTCGCGAGCGGGGCGCGGCACTTACACACAATATTAAGCGGAGTCACTGTTATTTTTTTCCTGCTGTAGTAATCGGATGGCAGTGCAGCTCGATTCGCGACTGCACTGCACCGATGTCGCCATCCACTCAGGCTAGGAGGGCAGCAATGGCGAAGAAGCGAAAGACGAAGGCAGCGGCAAAGAAGACGGCGAAGAAAACGACAAAGCGCCGGAAGAAGAAGTAGTCAATGCCGCGATCGGTCTTCGACATCACATGAGTCGAAGATCGCGTCACACGGGCCGGCTTTCGTCGAGGGAAGATCGACGATCGCCCGAGACGGGCCGGCTCAGGTGGACGACGGAGGGCGTCGGCGGGACGGAGGTTAGAGCTTCACAATCGTTCGCATAGCATGGTGGTGAAGAGGAGGGACGGGCGATCCGGACCTCGCCGCGGCGAATTGCCCGCGGATTCTAGCTTCTGGTATCTCGCCGACGCCCTCGGTGTGTCGGTATGTCCTTTCCGACAATTTTAGCGGCGCGGCGGTACGCAACCGTAGCGCCGTTTTTTTTAAAGTCCGTTCCGTCGCCAATGCCGGGCCGGGCCGCCGATCTGTCGGCCACTCGCAAACCCTCAAGGCAGATTCCGGCTAAGATGTGGATCGCCCGGGTTTCGGCGCTGAGCCTTGTCATAGGTGGCCGAGCCATGGGCGCTGGACCGGTGCCGCTGAGAGGGCTTGCCATGACGCGCGCGCCAAGGAAATCGAAGGTGAAGCCCGCGCGTGCAGCCAAGCGGCGGACGGCGCACCGCGTCGAGCCGATCGAGCTCTATTACTGGCCGACCCCGAATGGCTGGAAGATCTCGATCATGCTCGAAGAGTGCGGCCTGCCCTATGTCGTGCGTCCCATCGACATTTCCAAAGGCGAGCAGTTCACGCCGGACTTCCTGGCCATCTCGCCGAACAACCGCATCCCGGCGATCGTCGATCCCGCCGGCCCGGGCGGGCGGCCGATCTCGGTTTTCGAGTCCGGCGCCATCCTGCAATACCTCGGCCGCAAGACCGGCAAATTCTATCCGCGCGAGGAGCGTGCGCGCGTCGCCGTCGAGGAGTGGCTGTTCTGGCAGGTCGGCGGGCTCGGCCCGATGGCCGGCCAGGCCAATCACTTCCGCCGCTACGCGCCGGAGGCGGTTGCCTACGCGATCACCCGCTACACCGACGAGGTCAACCGCCTGTTCGGCGTCATGAACACGCGGCTTGCCGGGCGCGGGTTTTTGGCGGGCCGCTACTCCATTGCCGACATGGCCTGCGTCGGTTGGGTCAGGCTCGCCGAGCGCATGGGTCAGGACCTCGCGCTTTTTCCAAATCTCCAGCGCTGGTTCGAAACGATCCGGGCGCGGCCGGCGGTCAAGCGCGCTTTTGCCATCCGCATCGAGGCGGCCGCTGCCGTCGACCTGCACGATCCCAACGTGCGCGCGGTTTTGTTCGGTCAGCGCGCGAGGTAAAGACGGCTGAACGACCGCGCGTCTCGGGTCAGTTGGTCCGCGTCCAGGTCTGCGCCTTGCAGATCAGCCCAGCAAGTACACAGCCCTTGAGTTCGGCCGTATTAGCGCCGGTCATGGTGAACGAGCCGGTATAGGTGTTGCCGTCTTCGGCGTTGTAAACCTGCCCGTCCCATTTTTCCGGCGTGCCGCTCGGCTTCATGTTGAGCACGATGGGGATGCCGAGCAACGGTCGGCTCTGCTTGCTCGCATCGACGTTATGCTTGTCGAGCTTCGGCTTGTTGGTCTCGGGGTCCAGCGGTTCCTGAATCCAAACCAGATTGCCGCAGAGCGCCCCACCGCAATTGACGATGTGGATCTTGCCTTTCTTGTCCCCCGTCAACCACGTGCCGAACGGTTCCGCGGCCAGTGTCGGCGCGGTCGTGATGAGCGCGAGCCCAATCGCCGCAGCGACGACGGCTGCCGCTATGCGAAAGATTTTCATGACCGCCCTCCTGCGCCCCGCACGATCGCGAGGCTGAAAGGATAGCCGAGGAAAGCCGCTTTGCAAGCTTGTTCCCGCTGGGAATGCCGTTCGCCGACCGCGGCAGCGCCGATATCGGCGGGCCCCGCTTGCTTAACGCCGCGTTGCCGGCCTCGCGCGACCGCTCGATCCGCAGTTCAGCTTTGATTCATCGCTTTGATTAAACCACCGTTCAAATGTTCTGAGGATTATCGCCATGTCGGCCTCGGGGAAAAAGAGCCGGCGAATACGCGAAAGCGAACAGGGACAAATCATAGACAGAGGAGTGGATGATGGCTCGTTATGAAATTCTCGACAGCAATGCGGCGCCGCTCGGCGAAGGCCCCGCCGCCGGCGATATGCTGTTCGAACTCGGCATGATGTATTCGGTCGGCCGCGACGTGCCGGTGGATCTCGTCTCCGCGCACAAATGGTTCAATCTCGCGGCGATGAAAGGCAACAGCGAAGCGATCCGCCTGCGGCGCGAGCTCGCCGACCAGATGTCGGAAGGTGAGATTGCCGCCGCTCAGCGCGCCGCGCGCGCTTGGCTCCGGGGAACCCATGCAGCGGCAGCACCGGCCATGGCCGCCTGAGGCCTGCGGGCAAGCCCGCGATGGCGCCGCCAAACCCTTGCCTGCCGGCCGTGTAGCGGGCTAGTCATATCGGCGGACCGGAGAGGTGGCCGAGTGGCTGAAGGCGGCGGTTTGCTAAACCGTTATACGGTCTAAAGCCGTATCAAGGGTTCGAATCCCTTCCTCTCCGCCACCCTCCGCCCTGACGGGCTACGGGTGGCAGGCCACCTCACCTACCGGCGGAGGGTGTCTCCCGAAGCTCCGAAGGAGCGTAGGGAGCCATGTGGTATGTTTATTTTCTAGAATTGAGAAACGGCGACACCTACGCCGGCTGGGCGAATGATCTTCGCCGAACGTTTCTCATTATCGAGCATTACTCGATTTGGGCTTCTCACGCACATTGCCCCAAGGATCGTAACTCTGCTTGGGCTGGATCCCGTCCAGGGCGGATTTGTACGCCTTCTCGTCGGCCTTCACGGTCGGGTGTTCTTCAGTTTTAGGGGGCTTTTCCATGGCGGGGAGACTCATGCCGGGGGGCCCATTCGGCCCTTGTTGGGCGTGAGCCGGCACCGCCAGCCATGCAAGTGCCACGACGGTCATCACGACGATTCTCATCGGCGCTCTCCCTCGCGCTGGCGATGTTCACGCACCGCAACAGGCGGTGCAGCGTGATCATCCGCCGCAAAGAAATAGCGCGGGTCCTGGTGGACCCGCGCTTTATATTTTAGCAACTCAGCGAAGTCGTGCCAAGCGGCGATCGTCTTAGCCGATCAGAAGGCCACGCCGACGCCGGCATACCCGACGAAGATGCTGCTGCAGTTCCCGGCGCTGACCGCAGCGCAGCTGAGATTCCCTGTCACGCTGAAAGCGTTGGCATTCTGCAGGGCGGTATTGATGATATCGTACCACTGGAAGCCAGCCTTGGCGTACCAGTGACCGTACTGGGCCGGCAGCCACGTCAGCGGCATCTGGGCCATGAGGCCGGTGGTGAATATGCCAACCCCGCCGCTCGACCCGCCGAACACTGCCGGAGAGGCGTTCCAGAAGGACGACGGTCCGACCGTGACGTAGGTCGGCGCCTTCAGGGTGATCGGGATCCCCCAGTACTTCGACAAGTCAAGGGTCGGCGTCATGCCGATGAAGAACTCGTAGTTGTTGGTCTCGCAATTGAAGCACGCCGCGGAGGCAGACCCTGGGCCTCCGCCACCGGGGGTGCCGATGCTGTTCAGCTCGTAGTACCACGTGATGTAGGGATTGAAGGTGATCGGCCAGCCCGTGAACGAGTCATTGAGGCCCAACTTGACTTCATCCCATACGAGGGTGGGGTACCCCGAACAATTGGTCATTGCGCAGCCGGGGGCTCTCCCGTCCGCTACGTCGTTGGACACGACGTTGAAGTACGTGTTGCTCAAGGTCCAGTACTGTCCGAACGTCACAGACTGGCTGACAGCATACACGGTCTCGAAGAGGGCGCCGTTCGAACTATTAGCCCCTGAGTTGGCCCAGTAGCCCGAGAAGCTTCCGGACCAGTCGGTGTCCACGAGGCCGCCGACGGTGATGTTGTTGATGAAGCCAGTCTTGTCCTTGTACAGGGTCAGGTTCAAGCCCGCCACGAGGCTCGCCGAACCGTGAGGAATCAGCGCTTGACCGCTCGGGTTGATCAGAAAACTTTCATAGTCCAACTCGACGAAGCCACTCCACCAGGACGGCGGAGGAGGCGGCGGTGGCGGCGCTTTGACCGGGAGACCCATATCGGCCGCAAGTGCCGCTGTGAAGGCATAGCCGTTTTCGGCCGGAACCGATTGTATTGATATTAAGCCATTGATTGCACTGTATAAGCTGACAATCGTTTCCAGTTCTTTACATTCGCAACCGAGCGCACTAACTTGAGCACTTGTTCGTGTATGTTCGTGTAGGCGTCCCCATGTCCCGCAAGTTCGATATCCCGGCTCTGATCCGGAAAGGCGGCCGTCATCGCTATTTCGTCGGCAAGGGTGTCTGCCTGACCGTCCAAGGCAACAGCGCCATATGGGAGCGCCAGTGGCGCGATTCCGCCACCAAGAAAATCCGCACGGCGTCGCTCGGCCCCGCCAAGGGGCCGGACGCCTTGAGCCTCACCGAAGCTCGCAACGCCGGCACCGACCACGATAGCAAGACGCGCAACGGGACGGCGCCAGGCCGCCATAAGACGACCGGTAAGACTTTCGGGGAGGTGGTGGAAGAGTTCATTCTCTACAGATCGAACCTTCCCAACGGCGATGCGTGGCGCGGCGGGGCTGATGGTAAGGAGGCGACCGCATACCGGCGCACGCTTAAAGGTTTGTGGGAGACCTCAGTCGCCGCTATCGACACCCCGGCGATCGGCGACACGCTCGAAAAGATGAAGGCGCGCACCGCCGAGAAGACTAGGGTGCGCGTCAAGGCCGTGCTCGATTGGGCCAAGGCCAAAGGCTATCGGAGCGGCGAGAACCCAGCGGCGAAGGAGCTCCTCGCGCCGCGTATGGCTCCAATACCAAAGGCAGTCCCGCACCCGTCATTGCCGTGGGCTAATGCACCAGCTCTCATGAATGAGCTGGCGGCGATTGATACCCCGGCGTCACGGGCGCTGAGGTTCACGATTCTGACCGGCGCGCGCACCAACGAAGCGCGCGGCGCGAAATGGAAAGAGATTGAGGGCGATATTTGGACTGTGCCGGCCGGGCGTCACAAAGAGGACAAGGAGCACATCGTCCCGTTGGTGCCGGCTGCGCTGGCACTGCTCGGTGACCGTGGCGAGCCGGACGACCTGATATTCGGCGTCATGGGGACCAATGCCATGCTGGACCTAGCAAAGAAGCTGGTGGCAAAGCTGTGGCCCGGCTTGAAGGTCGTCGTGCATGGCTTCCGCTCGACCTTATCGACATGGGCGGCGGAGCAGGGCTATCCCGATGAACTAGCCGAGATGGCGTTGTCCCATGCTGTCGGCGACGCGGTGCAACGAGCTTACCAGCGTTCGACCCGCGTCAATGCCCGCCGCGATCTCATGCGGAGATGGGCGGACTTCGCCTTAAGCATGTCCTGACGCATTGCACCCAGCCGGAAACTGGACAGCCTTCGGTAAAGGCTTCAGAACGCCCGGTGAAAAGCATTCACGACGATTCTCATCAACACTCTCCGTCGCGGGCAAAGTTCACGCGCGGCAGCCCGGCAGCGTCGCGCGATCATCCGCCACAAAGAAATAGCGCGGGTCCTGGTGGACCCGCGCTTTATATTTTAGCAACTCAGCGAAGTCGTGCCAAGCGGCGATCGTCTTAGCCGATCAGAAGGCCACGCCGACGCCGGCAAACCCGAGGAAGATGCTGCTGCAGTTCCCGGCGCTGACCGCACCGCAGCTGAAATTCCCTGTCACGCTGAAAGCGTTGGCATTCTGCAGGGCGGTATTGATGATATCGTACCACTGGAAGCCAGCCTTGGCGTACCAGTGACCGTACTGCGCCGGCAGCCACGTCAGCGGCAACACAGCGGTGAGGCCGGTGGTGAATATGCCAACCCCGCCGCTCGACGCGCCGAACGCTGCCGGAGCGGCGTTCCAGAAGGACGACGGTCCGACCGTCACATAGGTCGGCGCCTTCAAGGTCACCGGGATCCCCCAGTACTTCGACAAGTCAAGGGTCGGCGTCATGCCGATGAAGAACTCGTAGTTGTTGGTCTCGCAATTGAAGCACGCCGCGGAGGCAGACCCTGGGCCTCCGCCACCGGGGGTGCCGATGCTGTTCAGCTCGTAGTACCACGTGATGTAGGGATTGAAGGTGATCGGCCAGCCCGTGAACGAGTCATTGAGGCCCAACTTGACTTCATCCCATACGAGGGTGGGGTATCCCGAACAGTTGGTCATATTACATATATGGGCGGCGGGGCCGCTCCCATCCGCTACGTCGTTGGACACGACGTTGAAGAACGTGTTGCTCAAGGTCCAGTACTGTCCGAACGTCACAGACTGGCTGACGGCATACACGGTCTCGAAGAGGGCGCCGTTCGAGCTATTACCGCCAGGCGAGTTGGCCCAGTAGCCCGAGAAGCTTCCGGACCAGTCGGTGTCGATGAGGCCGCCGACGGTGATGTTGTTGATGAAGCCAGTCTTGTCCTTGTACAGGGTCAGGTTCAAGCCCGCCACGAGGCTCGCCGAACCGTGAGGAATCAGCGCTTGACCGCTCGGGTTAATCAGAAAACTTTCATAGTCCAACTCAACGAAGCCACTCCACCAGGACGGCGGAGGAGGCGGCGGTGGCGGCGCTTTGACCGGGAGACCCATATCGGCCGCAAGTGCCGCTGTTCCCCCTAGGCCGAGCGCCCATACGCAACCAACAAGAAGAGAAAGAGAAGATCGAATTCTAGACATCTGGGTTCCCCCTGATTTCAACCCGGCCCAAGTCCCTGGTTCCGGGCGCTCCGAACGCTTCCAACCCGACTCGCTGAAGTGCGAGCCTTGCCGCAGCCATCGGAAACTAGCATCAGATTCCCTCGTTGCACACGCATTTGACACGTTATTGCCTCGTATTAGGGGCGATTCTGGCGGGGAGTTGCAATTTTGTCACAAGCATTGATGAGGTGAGTCGCGGCTGACCGCTTTCGGCCGGAAAATCGCGGCTAGCTTGGACGAAATCGATCAAAATCGCCACACCACGGGGTATTAACGGGGCAGTTACCAACAGCCCGGCCGTCGGAGATTGCCCCCGCGTAGCCGGGCGCGGATCGCCGCTCAGTCGATGAACTGCAATCGGCCTGCTTCGTCCTGCAGCCAGGCGCGAAAATCCGGATGGGCAATCGAAATGAGGCGTTTGACGCGCTCGCGGACCGGCGCTCCTTTTAGTCGTACCGCGCCGAATTCCGTCACCACGTAGTCGACATCGGCGCGGTGCAGCGTAACCGCCGCGCCAAGCGTCAGAGTGGGAGTGATCTTCGAAATCATTTTGCGGGTGCCGTCCGGCTGTTTCACGGTCGCCGTGGCGCTGAGCGCGATGAAGGATTTGCCGCCCTCCGACATCTGCGCGCCGATCGCGGTATCCGCCTGCCCGCCGGTGCCGCTGAACTGTCTGGGCCCGATCGTCTCCGAACAGACTTGCCCGGTGAGATCGACTTCCAGCGCAGTGTTGATCGATACCTGCTTCTTGTTGCGGGCGATGACGTAGGGATTGTTGACCCATGAGCCCCGCATCAGCGCCACCGCCGGGTTGCGGTGGAGGAAATCGTACAGCCGCTTCGAGCCGAGAGCGAAAGCCCCGACCATCTTGCCGGTCAGCACCTGGTTGCCGAAGCTGTGCGGCGTCTTGCCGATGCATCCGGCTTCGTAAAGGTCGATCATGCCGTCGGTGAACATCTCGGTATGGATGCTGAGGTCACGCTTCTTCAGCAGCATCGACGTCACCGCGTTGGGGATGCCTCCGATGCCGATCTGCAGCGTGGATTCGTCTTCGATCAATTCGGCAATATGGCCGCCGATCAGCAGATCCTTTTCTTCGCTGGGTACGATGGGTAATTCGGGGACCGCGCAGGTGTTGTCGATGACGAAATCCACATCGTCCATGTGGACGATGGTGTCGCCATACGTGAACGGCAGGTTTTCGTTGATTTCCAGCATCACCAGATCGGCCGCTTCCATCAGCTCTCGCTCGTAGGTGACGGAGAGCGAGAGCGAGACATAGCCAAAGCGATCCGGCGGCGAGCAAGTGCCGACGAAAACCGTCGGCTTCTGATAAACCAACCGATCGAGACCGGCACGGTGCAGATGGTTGGGCACGTAGGACGTCGTGCCGGCTTGCTCGTGCGCCTTGCGCACCACCGGCGTGAAGAACCAGGCATCGTGCAGGAAATGGCCGCACATCGCGGGATCCGTGAAATACGCATAGGGTTTCATCGGCAGGCAGGTGGCCACCGTGACGTTCTCGACCCGCGCGGCGATGGTGTGAAGCCGGGAGAGCAGGGCGCTGGGCTCGGCGGCCGCAAGGGCGGATATGATGCTATCGTTGGTTTTAATCTTTGCCAGCGCCTGTTCGACGCTGATTGCCTTGCTCTGGATGAAATTGCGCCCGTCCAGCATGACGTGATCCTCCAGGGTTTGCGCAAGCTTCGGGTAACGGCATCAAACCGTCATGCGTATCGCCGTGGCGGCCATGTTGTAGCCTACGCCCGAACCGATCATGACGACGAGATCGCCGCGTTTGATCTTGCCGAGCTCGATGGCGTCGTCGAGCGCCATGGCGATGCAAGCAGAACCGGTGTAGCCGTACTTCTCCATGATGGTATGGCATTTCTCCAGTGGCACGCCGCAACGCTCGGCCACGATCGCGATCGACGGCTTGCGCACTTGGGTGAGTATCAATTGATCGACGTCGGCGGCGGTGAAGCCGTTTTCGCCGGCGAGGCGCTTGAATAGCCGCGGCCAGCCTTCCTCATTGACCTCGGCGGGATAAGGGCGAACCAGGCGCACCTGCGTGCGCCCAGCCTTCACGGCTTCGACGCTCGCCGGCTCGAAAGTGCCGCCGGCGAAAATGCCCCAATTGGACGCATACGAGCCGTCGGCCTGGAACGCGGCGCCGACGAAGCCTTGCATGTTGCCGCTTTCCAACACGGCGGCGCCGGCGCCGTCGCCGTAGAAGAAGCAGATCGGATCGTTCGGATCGCTGAGCCGATGCATCAGATAAACGCCGATCACGAGAACCGTCTTCAGCGCCGGATTGGCGGCGATCAGTCCGGAGGCGATGGCGAGACATGCGGGAAACGACGCGCAGGCGCAGCCGACGTCGAAGGTGCCGGCGTTCTTCGCCCCGATCTTATATTGCAGCACCACCGAGGTGTCGGGCGTCATGTAGTCGGGCGAATCGGTGCCGACGATGATCAGGTCGACGTCCTCGGGTTTTCGTCCGGCGCGTTTGAGCGCCTCTTTGGCCGCCGGCAGGGCGAGATCCGAGGTCACCCAATCGTCGGGAACATAGAAACGTTGGGTGATGCCGGTGCTCGCTTCGAACTTGCCGATGACGGTCGGGAAGCTCAGCGCCGTGAAACGCGCCGTCAGCTCCGCGTTGGTGACGGCGCGCTCGGGCAAATAGCGCGCGGTCGAGACGATCTGGGCGATGCGGGCCATGAATCGGCTCCACAATGGCGGCGGCGTTGCCGCGATCCTACTGTGTCTTTGATACGCTGGGCGACAAGGGTTTGTCTTGCGGCAGATCAACGCCCCGAGGGGCTTTGGCAAACGCTGCTGCGGCGTGCTTCTGTTATCGGCGCTGCCGGAGCCATCCGAAAAGTCCTTGCGGGAAGAACGTGACGATCAGCACGAACAGGACGCCGAGCCACAACAGCCAACGGTCTGGATGAAATAACGCCGACAGGAATGGCGTTCCGGAAACAGCGCCGTTGACGGCGCCGAGGACATTCCGAAGGTAGTACTCGGCCAAGATCACCAAGATGGAGCCGATGACCGCGCCATATATCGTGCCCATCCCGCCGATCACGACCATCATCAGTATATCGATCATCAGCGAGAACGATAGCGTGGCGTCGGGCCCATTATAGCCCAATAACAGGGCCATCAGCGTGCCGGCCAGTGCCGCCATGACCGCCGACAAAGCGGATATCATCGTGCGGTAAGCGACGACCTGGTAGCCCATCGCCTCGACGCGAAACTCGTTTTCGCGAATAGCCTGCAACACGCGGCCGAACGGCGAGTTGACGATCCGCAGCATGAGGAGAAACAGCACCAGCGATACAATGAAGATGAGATAGTAGGTGATCACCGGGCCGTTGATGGTCACTCCCAGCACCGGATCAGCAAACAAACGGAAGCTGGGCTTTAAGATGGCAGGCACCGAGAACGTCAACCCATCTTCCCCGCCGGTGAGACTGCGCCATTGCTCCGCCAGGATCTGGGCGAAGCTGGCAACGGCGAGCGTAATCATCGCAAAGAAGATGGCGCGCAAGCGCAGGCTCAGAATTCCGATCGCCGCGGCCAGTACCAAAGACACCCCGGCGCCGGCTGCGGCGCCCAGGATCACCGCTCCCCAACCGACCCAGCCTTGGGTTAGCGCGATTGCGACGCCATAAGCGCCGATCCCGAAAAACATCGTATGAGCGAACGAGACGATGCCGGTGTAGCCGAGCATAAGGTCGTAGCTCGCTACCAGGATCACGAAAATGCATATGCGCGAGGCGACGCCCAGAGCTTTGGTGCCGGGAAACAGGAAAGGCGCGAACACGAACGCCGCCAAGAGCAGCAGCAAGATCGCGTTCAGCAGGAATCGGCCTGGCGGATCGTCGGACACGATCCAGCTCAACCACGATGCGCGTCGCAGCTTCCCGCTTTGATAGGGCTTTGATGAGGAGACTGCCGGCGCTAACGCAATAGTTGCTTGCTCCGACGGCTGTTCCGGAATTTTGTGAGGCTGCCCCGCCATCGCCGCCTCACTGCTCGCCTATCGGGAACAATCCGCGCGGCCGCCACAGCAGCACCAGCGCCATGAGCAGAATATTCGACCCCAGCGCCAGTGTCGGCGCAAGGAATTCGGCATAGTTGCTCGTCAGGCCCACGAGAATCGCGGCTATGAAGCAGCCACCCACCGAGCCCAGTCCGCCAATGATCAGGATGATGAACACGAGGATGAGCATGCTGTCGCCAATCTGATAATTGACCAACGCCTGGTATTGTCCCCACATCATCCCACCCATTCCGGCCAGCGCGGTGCCGGCGATGAATATGCCAACGAACACGCGGCGGATATTGTAGCCGAGCGACTGCACCATCTCGCGATCCTCGACGCCGGCGCGAACCACCAGCCCAATGCGGGTGCGCGTGAGGATGAGCTGCATTGCGGCAGCGACCGCCAAGCCGACGAAGAGCGCCACCAAGCGGTAGGTCTCGATGGGCGAAGAGCCGAGAAACACGCTGCCGCGGAGTCTGGCGGGTTTTGGCAGGGCGATCGCATCAGGTCCCCAAATCACGATGACCAGTTGCTCAATGACGGTGAGGGCTCCAATGGTTATCAGGATTTGATGCAACGGAGCGCCATAGACCTGACGAATAATGATGCGTTCGAAGACAAAACCGAGCGCGCCGCTCGCCGCCGCCGCCGCTAAGAGCGCCATCAGCAAAGCGAGGAGATTGAGCGTCAGCGAGGGTGCGGTGGTCCACCCGACAAGCGGCCCCAGCACCGAGACCGTGACGAAGGCGCCGACCGTGACGAAAGCCGCGTGCGCGAAGTTCAGCACTTCCATGAGGCCGAAGATAAGAGTGAGCCCCGACGCCACCAGGAAAAGCATCATTCCCATGGTAAGCCCGGCTATCGTCAGCGTTACCCAGGCCGTCAGCCCCATCGCCGGCAAGGCCGCCAAAACAATGAGCGGCGTCACCGCATAGGGCGCCCATTGCTGTAACCGGCCGAGCCATTCCTTGCTCATGTGCCCACCGCCATGCTCAGCCCGAGCAGACGCTGTTGCAGCTCTTCGTCGGCGCCAAGCGCCGCCATGTCGCCGCTGTGAACTATTCGCCCCTGATCCATCACCGCGACCTCGTCGCCGATGGCCAGCGCCACGCGAAAATTCTGTTCGACCAGCAGAATGGTGGTCTGCTCGCTTTTGAGACCCAGCAACGCTTCGACGAGCTGATCGACCACGACTGGCGACAAACCCTTGGTCGGTTCGTCCACCAGCAATAGCCGGCGTTGCTCGACGATGGCGCGCGCAATCGCCAACATTTGCTTTTGCCCGCCGGATAATGAGCCGGCCGCAGAGTCCCATTTCAATTTGAGCGCCGGAAACCAGGCGAGCACCCGGTCCAGGCTGTCCTTTGCGAAGCCCTGGGCGCCGGTGGCAAGCAGCATGTTCTCGCGCACCGTCAACTTGCCGAATATGCCCATATATTCCGGCACATAGGCGATACCCAACTGGGCGATATCGGGAGTGTCCATGGCGCCAATCGGTTGGCCGTCGAAGGTTATTTGGCCGGCGCGCGCTTTCCACAAACCCATGATGGTACGCAGCGTCGTCGTCTTGCCGGCACCGTTGCGTCCCAGCAGCATGGTCACCCGGCCGCGTCGCGCCGTGAGGCTGACGCCATGGAGAATTTTATAGCGACCGATGTCGGTATGGACATCGTCGAGACGCAACAGCACGTCGTCGGCTTCGGCCATGGCTATCTCGCGCCGCTTGTCTCGCGCCGCAACTCGGCGGCACCATGCACGCCGAGATAGGCTTGCTGCACGGCCGGCAGGGCCACCACCTCCGCCGGGTTGCCGTCGGCGATCATGGCGCCGTTCTGCAGCACAATGATGCGATCGGCGAGGCGTTTAATGACGTCCATCCTATGCTCCACAAGGAGCACCGTTTTATCCGCCTCCGACTTTATCTCATCGATGAGGTCGAGGATCACC
Organism: Xanthobacteraceae bacterium; assembly: GCA_050011955.1. GTDB lineage: Bacteria > Pseudomonadota > Alphaproteobacteria > Rhizobiales > Xanthobacteraceae > BOG-931. The sequence goes on along the minus strand of JBEKIC010000004.1, from coordinate 6,499 downwards.
GGTATCTCGTCGAGACTCATTCCGGAGGTGGGTTCGTCAAGCATGAACACTCGAGGTTTGAGCGCGAGCAGGATCGCGACCTCCAGTTTGCGCTGGTCGCCATGCGCCAACGCCGCCGCCGGCAGTTCAGCCCGCGATGCGAGCTTGACGCGGTCAAGGCAATGAAGGGCCTCCTCCCGCAATTGCGGATTGCGTGCCGCGATGCTGAGAAAGTCAAATCGGATTTTGGCGACGGATTGCACCGCGAGACGCACGTTCTCGAAAACCGTGAGGTTGGGGTAAAGGTTCGTAAGCTGGAATGAGCGACCTAGTCCGAGACGCGCGCGATGCGGCGCGCCGAGGCGAGTTATATCCTGGCCGAACAAGCTCACGCTGCCGTTCGACGCCCGCAACTGTCCCGAGATGAGATTGAAGTAGGTCGTCTTCCCGGCGCCGTTGGGGCCGACGATCGCCGTCAAGGTGCCTTGACGAAAGGCGCAAGTCACGGAATTCACCGCGACTTGCCCGCCGAAGCTGATCGTCAGATCGCGAGTCGACAGGGCAGGAACGTCATCGATCATTCCGCCACCCCGTCCACGACCGAAACTCCTGTCCGGCGCTATGCTCGACCTAGTGGCGGACGTTGGTGATGGGTACTTTCATCTCGTCGATCGGGATGACCCGTGTGAGTTCCGGAATCGCCCAGGCCACTTTCGGGTCGACCTTGATTTTGAAGGCATACATCGGCTGCATAAGCTGATGGTCTTCCTTGCGGAAGAATACCCCTCCTTTCGGCGATTCCCAGGCCATACCTTCCATCGTGCCGATCAGCTTCTCCGTATCGGTCGAACCGCCGGTTTTTGTCAACGCCTCGACCACCGCCTGAGCGGCGATGAAGCCCCCACAGGTGAAGAAATCCGGCGGCGCTCCGTTGAACCGCTTCTTGTTCTCGGCCACCAGCCAGTCGTTCACCGGATTCTTGGGGATCTCGTAGTAGTAATAAGCCGATCCTTCCAATCCCGGAAAATCCTTATAGGCGACCAACGCCGGCAGGATGTTGCCTCCGGTCGCCACCGAGATTCCCAGTCGACTGGGATCCAACGCCTTGAGCGCCGACATTGGATTGCCGCCGCCGGCCCAGTTCAAGAAAATGATCTTGCGGCCCTGGTACTTGGCCAGCGCATCGAAGATACGCTGATAGGACGCGGTAAAATCGGTCGTAGCCGGCGGTGCATACTCCTCGAAGACCAGCTTGGCGCCTGTTGGGATGAGCGCCTGCTTGAAGGCGGTAACGAAGTCGCGGCCGAAGGCGTAGTCCTGGGCCAGCGTCGCGACCACCGTGCCGGGTTTGCCAATGGCCAGCGCGTTGGATATCGCGTCCTGCGTCGAGTTACGTGCCGTACGGAAGATGTAGCGGTTCCATTTGTCGCCGGTGATCGAATCGGCCACTGCAGGCTCGACGATCAGAATCTTCTTGTTGTCCTGAGCAACCGGCAACATGGCCAGCGCCACGGCCGAATACGTGCCGCCGACCGCGATGTCGGCGCCATCATCGTTATAGGCCTCGTTCAGTACGTTGCGGCCGACATCCGGCTTGGTCTGGCTGTCCTTCTCGATCACCACCAGCTTGCGGCCGGCCACCATCATCGTGCCGTGCGTCGCATAGTCCAATCCCATGGCGAATCCGGCCGACGTTTGCTTGGCGTAAGCCTCAAGAATTCCTGTCTTGTCAGCAATAAGCGCTATCTTGATTGGGCTGTTTTGTGCGTGCGGTTGTGTCGCCAATACTGTCGCAAGGATGGCGCCGATGCCAGTCAATACCGGGACCTGCCACTTGATACCGAGGAATTGGGTCAAGCGCGTCCGCGCGTGGCTGTTGTGGATGTTGGACTGCTGAAGCTTGTCATGCATCTCCCGCTCCCTTGGCCAAACACTTCGCCCGATAGACGGTTTTGGCGTGCTGCTGCTGTGAAGACGGAGCGAGGATGTCTGCCCGCGCCCCACTCAACCTTGATCCAATTCAAGCCGTCCCACAAGCGTCGTCAACGAGGTCAGAGTGTCACGTCGCCTGAATACCGCGAAGCGGAATTTCCGATTCGACCCGCGGATCAGATGTGACATGACTGCATAGGGCGCCACCAGTGCTGACGGGTCGCCACCTATGGAGCATTTTCGGATAAATTCAAAGCTGATGCTATCTCAATCGGCTGCGGCTGGATTTTTTTGCGAGCGCACGCGTGTCGGGAGTAGGTTGTTCACTTGGAGAGACCCGCCGATGCCCCACCAAGCGCGGTATGTGATATTGGCGACGAGCCGATGCTGGCTCGCCGCCGCCGGAATCTTGTGGCTATCCGGCGTTGTCGCCCAGGCGCAGACCGAACGGCTTGAACGCGAGGTCAAGGCGGCGGCGGGCCGCGACGTGCGCGTCGGTATCTACGCCAATATTCGGCCGGACTGTACCTCGGGTCCGTTGCCGGCGATCCGGCTGGTCGCCGCGCCGGCGCATGGCGCCGTGAGCGTCAAACGTGGCACGCTCAAGGCGACCAATCTCAAACAGTGCCTGGGCATCGAAGTGCCGGCGTTCGTCGCCTTCTATCGCGCGGCTGAGGATTTCAACGGCGCCGACGAATTCGAGCTGGAAATCGGTTTTGCCGGAGGCCGCAAGCGCCTCCAGCATTTCCGGGTCGATGTCTCCACCAAGCCCGGCGCCGGACAGGGCATCTAACGCGAGCATCACCGCGCCGGCCCGCGTTCGACGCGGCGGTGCTTCAGTGTGACATGAAGATTGGCAAGCTCATGCGAGCCAGAAGGTCGTAGGTCACGCCGCCCAAGAGCTTTTCCCAAAGTCTCGGATGGCCGAAGGCACCGGCGACGATCAGATCGGCGCCGAGTGCGCGCGCTTCGGCTTGCAGCCTGTCGGCAACCGAGTCCGGCGCAACATCATAGATCCGGACCGCGTCAGCCGCGGCGCCGTGCCGTCTGAGATGCTCGACGATGTGGTCCCCCGGCAGGGCGTGGTGCGCACCGATAAAACCCGATGGATTGATTATGAGGACCGTTGTCTGTTCCGCGCGCTCGATCAGCGGCATGGCGTCGTTGAGCGATCGGGCCGAGGGCCGGCTCGAGTTCCAGGCAACGGCTATATGGCGGCCAAGCGTCTTGGGTGATGTCAGAGGTGGGACGAATAACATGGGCCGTCCAGTCACGAACAGCAGCTGCTCAGCGAAGGTATAGTTGACCGAAGCCGGGCCTTCCGGCTGGTCGTGGCCCAGGATGCAGAGATCGGCGTAACGCGCGTGCTGGGGAAGCACGACGGAAGCCACGCCATCGACGCAGCGCAATTCGGCCACCAAGCCATGTTTTCGCGCTAGCGTTTCCAGCGTTGATCGCAGCCGTTCCGCCACCGCATCGATGGAGGTTTCGATCCGCCGGTCGAGGCTGTCGAGTCCTGCGGCTGAGACAAGTCCGAGCTCCGCCGCCTTGCGCAAATCCAACTGGTCGCGGCTCCACTCTTTCACGAAGATGGCCGTCAAATAGCTGTCATTGCGGACGGCGAGATCGACGGCCAAGCGCAAGCGGACGAGCGAATCTTCCGTTTGATCGACGTAGACCAGGAAGTCCTTCAGCGCCATCGGATGCCTCGCTGGCAGTCTCTTCGCATTGCGTCTCCTAGGGTCCGCCCGTCAATGCTGTTTCGATTCCCGCGCTGCGGCCACGTCCTCGCCGGCCGGATTGGCCTCCTGCCCGACCTTCTCGCGGCTAGCGCCAGGCTGCTCACCCGCGATATGCACCGTGTCGCCGGCCGTTAGCGAGTCCGGAGGACTGTTCACCACCCGGTCGGCGAGCGTCAGTCCTTTGATAACTTCGACCTCGGTGCCGAGATTGCGCCCAAGCGTGATCGGCTTGAGCTCTATTTTGTCGCCCGGACCGATGGTGGCCACTTCCATTCCATGCTCGCGGAATATGAGGGCGCTCGTCGGGATGCGGACGACGTCGGGAGTGCTCGGCAGCTCGAAGTCGACGCCGGTGTAAGCGCCCGGTTGCAGCAGGCCGTCCGGATTGTCGGCATGAAGTTCCACCAGCAAGGTGCGGGCGCTCAGATTGATGGCGTTCGAGGTGGTGGCGACGGTCGCCTGGAAGGTCTTGTTCGGATACTGCGGCAGATGCAGTTCGGCGACGAGGCCCTGTCCAATCCCGGCAGACAATTGTTGCGGCACCTGCACGTAAACCCGCATCTTGTGAATATCCGCCACGCGGAACAGCTCCGGACCGTTGCGCTCGCTGCCGGCGTTGATCAGAGCGCCAATGTCGGTTTCGCGCGCGGTCACGATCCCATCGAAGGGCGCCGTGATCCTCTTGAATTCTTCCAGCGCCTTGAGCCGGTCGACTTCGCCTTGGTCGGCAGCGACCTCGGCCGTCGCGGCGTTGAGGCGCGCGATGGCGCTGTTGTAGTCGGCCTGCTTGCCCTCTTGTTCCTGCACCGAGACGACACCCTTGGGCGAATCCCGCCAACGTTCGTAGGTGGTCTCGGCGAATTGCTTTTCGGCTTCCCTCACTTTGACCACCGCGCGCGCCGAATTGAGCTTGGCTTGAGTTGCGGCCAGTTGCGCGTCGAGATCCGGGGCGTCGATCTCGGCCAACAGATCGCCCTTCTTCACGTGGGCGCCGTAATCGAAGTACCAGTTCTTCAGATAGCCGTTAACCCGCGCGTAGATCGGCGCCTCGTACCACGCCTGGACGGTGCCGGGCAGAACCAGGCGCTCGGCCGCGGCGCCCTGCCGCGGCGTGATGACGGCGACGGTCGGAATTGCCTGCTTTTGCGTCCATTGCGTGACCTCGGACTCCTGGTTGCGGCGTTGCAGAATCCCGAACGCCGCGATGACGATCGCGACGGCAACGGCGACGAGCGCGATCAGACGCAGGTTTCGCGGCGGACGCGGCGGTGGGGACGGCGACGGCGTCTGCTGCTGGGGCCTGTGATCTTCCGTGGCCATGGGTTCTCCGGTCAGGCGGTTGATTCGCGTTGCGGCGTTTCCGGCGCGGCCTGCGGCCGCCGGTCGTGCCGGGTATGCAATACGCTGAAAACGATCGGCACGAAGAACAGTGTCGCGACGGTCGCAACCAGTAGTCCGCCGATGACGGCGCGGCCGAGCGGGGCGTTCTGCTCGCCGCCCTCGCCGAGCGCGAACGCCATCGGCAGCATGCCGATGATCATGGCGAGCGCGGTCATCAGCACCGGGCGGAAACGCGTGAAGCCAGCTTCGAGCGCCGCCGCCGCCGCATCGAGGCCCTGCGCCAGTCCTTCGCGCGCGAAGCTCACCAGCAGGATGCTATTGGCAGTCGCGATGCCCATGCACATGATGGCGCCGGTCAACGCCGGCACCGACAGCGTCGTCCCGGTCATGAACAGCATCCAGACGATGCCGGCGAGCGCCCCAGGCAGCGCCGTGATGATGATGAACGGGTCGAGCCACGACTGGAAATTGACCACGATCACCAGATAAATGAGCACAATGGCGCCGGCGAGCCCGAAATAGAGCTGGCTATAGGCGTCGGTCATGGTGCGAACCTGGCCACGCAGCACGACATAGGAGCCGCGCGGCACGTCCTTGCGGGTCGCCTCCAGGATGCGGTCGATGTCGCCGGCGACGGCGCCGAGATCGCGCTCCTGCACCGCGCCGTAGATGTCGATGACCGGCTGTACGTTGTAGTGCGAAACCACGCCCGGGCTCGGCCCCGGCGTGATTTGCGCCAGCCCGCCCAGATATTGCGGCGTCTTCGTTTCCAAAGACGTCACCGGCAGGTTGACGAGGTCCGAAATCGTGTCGATGCGGTATTGCGGCATCTGCGCGACAATCGGATAGGAAACGCCGTTCTGGGTGTTCAGCCAGAAATTCGGCTTCACCTGGCCGCTGCCCGACAGCGTGACCAAGAGGCTATTGGCGATGTCGCGCTGGGTCAGTCCGACCTCACTCGCGAGTGTCCGATCGGCGTCGACATTGATCTGCGGATAGTCGAACACCTGCTGGATGCGCAAATCGGCGATGCCGGACACGGTGCGGATGCGCTTGAGCAGGTCCGTGGCGTAGGCGTAGTTGGCCTTCTGGTTGTTGCCGATGACCTGCACGTCGATCGGCGCCGGCAGGCCGAAATTGAGGATTTGCGACACGATGTCGGCCGGCAGGAACGAGAACGTCGTGCCCGGGAATTTTTGCGGCAAGACGGTGCGCAGCTTCTTGATGAAGGACTCAGTCGGCGCATGATCCTCCTTGAGGCTGATCAGGGCGTCGCCGTCCTCGGGGCCGATCGTGCCGGTGTTCTGATAAGCCATGTTGATGCCGGAAAACGGCAGGCCGATGTTGTCGACGATGTTGTCGAGCTGATCCGGCGGGACGGTGCTGCGCACGGTCTGCTCGATGAGGTCGAACAGCCGCGCCGTTTCCTCGATGCGGGTGCCGGGCTGGGCGCGGACGTGCATCAGGATTTGCCCGGAATCGACCGACGGAAAGAAGTTCTCGCC
>JBEKIC010000003.1:0-151027 GCA_050011955.1 Xanthobacteraceae bacterium | reverse complement strand
CCGCGTTCACCGTCAGGAGCCTCTGCAAGGCCGTCGCCTCGTGTCTCGATCAAATCTCTCGAGCTGAATGCGCTGCATACCTCGCGAATTCAGGATATGGTCGACTTAAACGGAAACCGCTCTAAGTATGTCGATCCTGCATTCTTCGCCTACGTCGTCGTCGTCGGTGGAGCGTGCATGGGTTTGGCGCTCGCCGCTCAGATTTTCATTTCTCTGTGGCAAATGTGGATCGAATTGATCAAAGCCGCCGTTGGTGTAAACCGGCATCAGCCGTTAGGATGATCATCGTCGACGAGTTCCATTTTGGGCTTGGGCGCTAGTACGCCTGCTCCGGCGCGCCAAGGACTCACTCCGCGGCAAGCGCGCGTTCTCTGAGCGGCAAATTGAGCCGTTGCTACACATCGGCCAGCGCCGCGGCGTAGAACAGCGTATTGTCTTGGTGACGTCGCGTTCCGGTTCATCATAGAAAAGCGGAAGCTCAGCCCCGCTGATGCGGCAACAGAGAGGCTCTCGATCATGGTCACGTCGCGCGAAATGCGTCTGAAATCCCGCCCCATCGGCATGCCCAGTGCCGAAAATTTCGAGCTGGCCACCATGTCGGTGCCCGACCCGGCGCCCGGCGAAGTCCAGGTGAAGAATCTCTGGATGACGGTCGACCCCTATATGCGCGGCCGCATGATCGATCGCGCGAGCTATGTTCCACCCTTTCAACTGGGGGAACCGCTGCAGGGCGGCGCCATCGGCGAAGTTGTTGCTTCCAACGACCCGCGGTTCAAGCGCGGCGATCTTGTCTTGACCATGTTGGGCTGGCGCGAGGCGTTCAACGCGCCGGCCGCCAACTTGCAGAAGCTGGAAACGTTCGGGCTGCCGCCGCAGGCGTTCCTCGGCGTGGCCGGCATGCCGGGCCTCACCGCCTGGGTGGGCCTATTGAAGATCGCGGCGCTGAAGCCCGGCGACGTGGTGTTTGTCTCGGCTGCCGCCGGCGCCGTCGGCTCGGTCGTCTGTCAGATCGCCAAGATCAAAGGCCACACGGTCATCGGATCGGCCGGCGGCGCCGCGAAGGGCGCGTTTCTCAGAGAGATCGGTGTCGACCGCGTCATCGACTACAAGGCGACCGACAACTTGACCGCAGCCTTGCTGCAGGCGGCGCCCAACGGCATCGATGTGTACTTCGACAATGTCGGCGGCGAGCACCTGGAGGCGGCGCTCACTGCGGCCAACCGGTTTGCCCGCTTCGCGCTGTGCGGGATGATCTCGCAATACAATGTCGCCGGCATGCCCGCCGGGCCGCGCAATATCATGTTCGCCGTCGGCAAGAGCCTGCGGCTCGAGGGTTTCATCGTCTCCAACCACTTCAATCTGTTGCCCGCGTTTCAAAAAGACATGGCGGGGTGGATCCGCGACGGCAAGATCACTTGGAAGGAAACCGTCGAACACGGCATCGAGAATGCGCCGGCGGCCTTCCTCAAATTGTTCACCGGCGAGAACCTGGGAAAGATGCTGGTGAAGCTGGCGTGAAGGTCTGGCCGATCATCGCCTGCGCTCACGACAGGGTTTCGGATTGGCCCGGATGCTGCCCCGCCTTCTGCGGGAGCAAGAGGAGGCAGCCGACGATGAACGCGGCAATGACCGCCGAAGCGATCGGACGGCTCAATGCCAGCCCGCCATCGCTGACCGGCTTGTCGAGGAAATCGCCGACCGTGGCGCCGAGCGGCCGCGACACGATGAAAGCCGCCCAGAACAGAAACACCCGCGACACATTGGTCCAGTAATAAGCCGCCGCCAGGACGGCCAAGCCGGCGGCGAAGAGGAGCGCGCCGCCTTCGTAGCCGAGCCCGGTATCGTCGGCAGTCCAGTCGCCGAGCGCGGTTCCCAGCGTCTGCGACAGCGTGATCGCCGCCCAATAGAACGCCTCGACCTTCGGCGTGCTCACCGTCGCGACCGATAGGGAGCCGCACGACCAGTACCAAAGCCCGAGCGTGGCCATGAGGCAGACAAACAGGATCGACGATCCGCCCGCATAGCCGACACCGAGGGAACGGTCGGCGAAATCGGCCATGGTCGTGCCAGCGGTGGTCGAAGCGACGATGGTTGCCCAGTACAAGAACGGATGAAATCTTTGCGCGGCGATCTGGATGGCGATCAGCGCCACCAGCAGCGAAAGAAAGATCGCGGTCCCCGCCAGGTAACCCCAATCGAGCGTCATGGTGACGGTGTCGCCGCCGGTCTCGCCGAGCGTCGTGGCGGCGATCTTGACGATCCAGAAAATAAGCGTGACTTCCGGTACCTTGCTCGCGCGCTGCTCGACAGCACGTGTCATTGATCGCTTGCTCCGGTAAGGATGACCTGACTCAGATGGCCTGACTCAGCGTGCTTACCGCTGCAGCAGCGCGATCAGGCTCGACGTGTCCCAGCGGCGGCCGCCCATGGCCTGCACCTGCGCGTAGAATTGATCAACCAAAGCGGTGACCGGTAGCTTGGCGCCGTTGCGCTGCGCCTCGTCGAGGCAGATGGCGAGATCCTTGCGCATCCAATCGACCGCGAAACCGAAATCGAATTTTCCGGCGACCATGGTCTTGTAGCGGTTCTCCATCTGCCAGGATTGCGCGGCGCCCTTGGAGATGGTGGCGATGAGCTTTTCGATATCGAGGCCCGCTTTCATGGCGAAGTGCAGCGCCTCGGCGAGCCCTTCGACGATCCCGGCGATGCAAATCTGGTTCGCCATCTTGGCGAGTTGCCCCGAACCGGAGGCGCCCATCAGATTGCAGGTGCGGGCATAGGCGGCGATCACTTTTTCCGCCGCCGCGAATGGCGCCGGGTCACCGCCGCACATCACCGTGAGCACGCCGTTCTCGGCGCCGGCCTGGCCGCCGGAGACGGGCGCGTCGATGAATTCAAAGCCGCGCTGCTTTGCCTCGGCATGAAGCTCGCGCGCGATCTCGGCCGAGGCGGTGGTGTGATCGACCACGATGGCGCGCGCCCGCACGCCGGCAAAGACGCCATCCTCGCCCAGCATTACCTGGCGTAAATCGTTGTCGTTGCCGACGCAGGCCATGACGAAGTCTTGGCCTGCCGCCGCCTGCCGCGGCGTCGGGGCGCTTTTGCCGCCGTGCTGGGCAACCCATTGTTCGGCCTTGGCCGCGGTGCGGTTGAAAACCGTCACCTCGTGGCCGCCCTTGGCCTTGAGATGCCCCGCCATCGGGTAGCCCATCACGCCCAGTCCGACAAACGCCACTTTCATCATCGCGTCCTCCAATAGTCTGAATGCCTTATACCAATGTTGACCCGTGTTCCGGGACCCTCAGGTGCGAGCCAAGCCGCCCGAAACGGCCGGCCGATGACAGGCGGCGATTGACCGCAATGCTCGCTGTCCTATCTAGTCGGCATAACGCCGGGAGGGTCAGTATGGCATCGATCAAGGACGAAGTTCTGGCAACGCTTGCCGGCGTGGCGAGCCCAGAGGGTAAACCGCTCACCGACACGGGTACGTTGTCGGATATCGTCGTCACCGACGGCAAGGTGTTCTTTTCCATCACCGTCGATGCCGGTGCGGTGAAGCAATGGGAGCCGGTGCGCGAGCGCGCCGAGGCGGCTATCCGCGCGCTGCCGGGCATCACATCGGTCCTGGTCGCGCTGACCGGCGAGCGCACGGCCGGCAGCGGCGCGGCTGCGCCGCGGCGGCCGCAAATGGCCCCGAGCGGAGCGGGGGGCGCAGCGGCCGCTCGGCCCCGCGAGCAAGCGGCGCCGGGAGCGGCGCATGGGCCGGCCGGGTCGGGGGGGCCGGCGGGAATTCCCGGCGTTGGCGCGATCATCGCGGTCGCCTCCGGCAAGGGCGGCGTCGGCAAATCGACGGTGGCGGTCAATCTGGCGCTCGGGCTGCGCGACCTCGGGCTGAAGGTCGGCATCCTCGACGCCGACATTTACGGGCCGTCGATGCCGAAACTCCTTGCCATCCGCGAGCGCCCGCAGACCGTCGGCGGCACGCGATTAAAACCGATCGTGCGTTACGGCATGCCGGTGATGTCGATCGGCTTCCTGGTCGAGGAGGAGACGCCGATGATCTGGCGCGGGCCGATGGTCATGTCGGCGCTGACGCAGATGCTGCGCGAGGTCGAGTGGGGCACGCTCGACGTCATGGTGGTCGACATGCCGCCGGGAACCGGCGACGCGCAACTGACCATGGCGCAACAGGTGCCGCTCAAGGGCGCCGTCATCGTCTCGACGCCGCAGGACCTGGCGCTGATCGACGCGCGGCGCGGCATCGCCATGTTCCGCCGGGTCAACGTGCCGGTGCTCGGTGTCGTCGAGAACATGTCGATGTTCATCTGCCCGCATTGCGGCGCGCGCTCGGAGATTTTCGGCCATGGTGGCGCACGGCATGAGGCCGAGCGGCTCGGCGTGCCGTTCCTGGGCGAGGTGCCGCTGGCGATGGACATAAGGGAAAAATCCGACGCCGGCGCGCCGGTGGTCGCAACCGAACCGGACGGCCCGCATGCCAAAATCTTCCGCGAGATCGCCGCGCGCGTGCGCGACGGTTTTATGGCCGCAGGTCGCCCGGCGCCGAAGATCGTGATCGAGGCGTAGGGGTTCCATGGCCGGGCTTGACCCGGCCATCCACGTCTTTCGTTTGGGCCGACATCTCAGACGTGGATGCCCGCGACATAGGCGAGCGAAGCGACGCCGTTCTTCGAACGGCTATGCGCGGGCATGAAGGGTAAGTGCACCTGCCTAACCCGCGTAGTTCTCGGCGAGATAGGTCACCGCGGCGTCGCTGAGCACTTTCTTGTCCCGCTCGCCGCGTTGCGCCATCTCGATAATGCGTTTGGCCAGGATTTCGCGCGCGCCGCGCTCATAGGCGGGCCGCGCAAAGGTAGAGCCGGACTGTTTGATCTGTTCCCACGCGTCATCGAAGGCCGCGCTCAAGGTTTCGACCGTTTCCGGGTCGAACGACGCATTGGCCAGCAGCGGAACAATGGACATGACGCTACTCGTCGATCCGGCGGCCGCGCGGGCGCCGCCGCCTCAGGCCTCATCGCTGTCGATAATAATCAAGCGTACGCTGAATTTGTCACTGCGGCGATTCGAAATTTTTTGACCCGATCGCGCGATGGGCAGGGAACTTGCAAGATCAACACGTTGCGCAAGTTCGCCTTGTCTTCGACCGCTGGAAATCGCGAGCGTGACTCAGCGCGGGTTGATCGGGGCCGCGAGCCGGAACTGCGGGACTCGTTGGCGCAATCCCATCGCGGGCAGAAAATCTTAGTGTATGATCAACGTGTTACGATATTTATGCGAACATATTGCGAACCCAGAACAAATCGTGTACGTTGTTTCGATCGCATTGCCGTCAAGGGGGATTCGCGGCGTCCGTTGTGGGGTCTTCGAATCCCGGCCATAAGGAGTACGACAACATGAGTGCAGCGCTGCGCGTCGTCGAAGGATCGTCCATGGACAAATCGAAGGCTCTTGACGCCGCGCTCTCGCAGATCGAGCGCAACTTCGGCAAGGGCTCGATCATGCGGCTCGGCAAGAACAACCGGTCGATGGACGTGGACACCGTCTCCACCGGCTCGCTCGGCCTTGATATCGCGCTCGGCATCGGCGGCCTGCCGCGCGGCCGGGTGGTCGAAATCTACGGTCCGGAATCGTCGGGCAAGACCACGCTCGCTTTGCATTGCCTCGCCGAGGCGCAAAAAAGCGGCGGCATCTGCGCCTTTATCGATGCCGAGCACGCGCTCGATCCGATCTATGCGCGCAAGCTCGGCGTCAATGTCGACGACCTGCTGATCTCGCAGCCCGACGCCGGCGAGCAGGCGCTGGAAATCGCCGACACGCTGGTGCGCTCGGGCGCGATCGACGTTCTGGTCATCGATTCGGTCGCGGCTTTGGTGCCGCGCGCCGAGCTCGAAGGCGAGATGGGCGACAGCCAGCCCGGTCTGCAGGCGCGGCTGATGAGCCAGGCGCTGCGCAAGCTCACGGCCTCGATCAACCGCTCCAATACGATGGTGATCTTCATCAACCAGATCCGCATGAAGATCGGCGTCATGTACGGCTCGCCGGAAACCACCACCGGCGGCCATGCGCTGAAATTCTATGCCTCGGTCCGCCTCGACATCCGCCGCATCGGCGCCATCAAGGAGCGCGACGAGGTGGTCGGCAACCAGACCCGCGTCAAAGTGGTCAAGAACAAGCTGGCGCCGCCGTTCAAGCAGGTCGAATTCGACATCATGTACGGCGAGGGCGTTTCCAAGACCGGCGAATTGATCGATCTCGGCGTCAAGGCCGGCGTCGTGGAAAAGTCCGGCGCCTGGTTCTCCTACGACAGCCAGCGCATCGGCCAGGGCCGCGAAAACGCCAAAGCCTTTCTCAAGGCCAATCCCGATATCGCCGGAAAAATCGAGGCGGCGATCCGGCAGAACTCCGGCCTCATCGCCGAGAAAATTCTCGCCGGAGAACAAGGTGAGAGCGCCGGCGAGGAGGATGCCGCCGAGGGGTGAGCATTGTCATTCCGGGGCCGCGCGAAGCGCGGAGCCCGGAATCCATAGCCCCAGCACGGTGGAAAAGGATTCCGGACTTGCCGCTTCGCGGCAATCCGGAATGATTGCCCTACGAGCTCCGCCGCTCTGCCGTCCACGAGCCCGAGCACGAAGCGCCGCGCCAGGAGCCGCTGCCGGCATTGGCGGCAAGCCGGCCGGAGCCAATGGCGCTGGTTGCGCCGCTGCTCACCTTGACGATGACGGCGCCGCTCGGGGCGACTTTGCCGGAGACGGTTAGTGCGAGGGCGCCGCCATTGGCGAGAAGGCCGTTGGCGATGCGCATGGGATAGCGGTAGCTGGCAACGCAATCGCCCTTCTTGGTCACGATCGACACGCTCCACAGGCCGTCATAGCGCGGCACGGCGAAGCCTGGCGTTGCGGCAAGGGCGGCGGACGCGGCGATCACGGCCATCGCGGTCCACCGGATGATGGGGTCTCGCAGAAAAATCATGAACGATGCCTCCGCGTTTTGGCGCGAGCCGAATTCGCTCGGAGATGGGTTTGGCACTCGGAGCCGGGCGCTCTGCCGGCGCCCTATCGGGTATTGCTAGCGGGGAAAAGCTAAAACCGAGTTGATGGCCGTCACAAAATTGCCGCTAGGCGGCGACTCCGGCGTCATTCACGGTCGTCAGGGGCCTGGAAGTGGTCGTCGTAGCCGTGGCGGCTTGAATAGAACAGGAGCGCCATCAGCCCACACCCGACAATGAGCGAGAAAACAACACCGAGAGCCATGGCGAGATAGCCGACGGCCGGCATGGGCGGGCCTTCGACCGAGACCCAGGCGCTGGCGGCGAACCAGCCCGCGGCCACCAGAATGGCGAGGAGCGGTACAATGAGCGCAATCGTTCCCAAAATGCTTCGCGTCTGCATCATGATGAGATAGGTCGGCGTCGCGTCCTTCGCCAGCCGTTGCAGCGGATCGCCGGCGATCACAGGCGGAGCAGGCCGGCCCGGCCCCGGCGCGCGGCGTCAGCCGCCGGGGCGCAGGAAAACATAATCGGCGGAATAGGGGACGCTGCGCAGGGCACCCTCTTGATCGCACGCACCGGCGAGCACGCCGCCGTTGGTATTGATCCGCTGCACGGTCGTGACATCGGCGAGCGTTCCGCTGCCGCGCCGGCCGACCACGTCGAGCTTGAGCCAGGGAACGTCATTCGCGGTCGCGGCGGGCGCGGTAGCGGCCACTTTGCCGGTCACCGCGCTGCCGTCGATGTGTTCCCAGGTCGGTCCGGCGTAATGCCGCCCGACCGTTTTTCCGTCAAGGATGAGCGTGGCGATCGGCTCGCGGAAAACCCAAATGAGCTTGCCGTCCTTGCCGGCCTTGCAGTCGTAGATCTGCGCGCCGGTGGCGTGCAACGTGACCACCGCCGGTTGCCCCGGCGCGGCGATGGCGGTTGGCATCTGCGCCAGCGCGCGGTCGCTAAGCGCGAGCGTCGCGATCGAAAGCGCGAGCAGACCTCCGATGCGGTACCCCGCCATCGCCTATCCCGCCGTTGCCATCGCCTTCTGCAAATTCTCGCCGACCTTGTCGAGGAAGCCGGTGGTGCTGAGCCATTTCTGATCCGGCCCGATCAAGAGCGCAAGGTCCTTGGTCATGCCGCCCGACTCGACGGTAGCGACCGTGACCTTTTCCAGCGTGGTCGCGAAGCGCGCCAGTTCGGCGTTGTTATCGAGCTTGGCGCGATGGCCGAGCCCGCGCGTCCAGGCATAGATCGAGGCGATGGAATTGGTCGAAGTCTCGCGGCCTTTCTGATGCTCGCGGTAATGCCGTGTCACCGTGCCGTGGGCGGCCTCGGCTTCGACGATCTTGCCGTCCGGCGAGGTCAAGACCGACGTCATCAGCCCGAGCGAGCCGTAGCCCTGCGCCACCGTATCCGACTGCACGTCGCCGTCGTAGTTTTTGCACGCCCACACGTATCCGCCCGACCATTTGAGCGCCGCGGCGACCATGTCGTCGATCAGCCGGTGCTCGTAAGTCAGCTTCTTCTTCTCGAACGCGGCCTTGAATTCCTTGTCGTAGATCTCCTGAAAGATATCCTTGAAACGCCCATCGTAAACTTTGATGATCGTATTCTTGGTCGAGAGATAGAGCGGATAGCCGCGGTCGAGCGCATAGTTCATTGAAGCCCGCGCGAAGTCGCGGATCGAGGCATCGAGGTTGTACATCGCCATGGCGATGCCGCTGCTAGGGAATTCGAATACTTCGCGTTCGATCTTGCTGCCGTCGTCGCCGATGAAGCTGAGATAAAGCTTGCCCTTGCCGGGAACCTTGAAGTCGGTGGCACGATACTGATCGCCATAGGCGTGGCGGCCGATGATGATCGGCTTGGTCCAGCCGGGAACCAGCCGCGGCACGTTCTTGCAGATGATCGGCTCGCGGAAGATGACGCCGCCCAAAATGTTGCGGATGGTGCCGTTCGGCGAACGGTACATCTCATGCAGGTTGAATTCCTTCACCCGCGCCTCGTCCGGCGTGATGGTCGCGCATTTGACCGCGACGCCGACCTTCTTGGTCGCTTCCGCCGCGTCGATCGTGATCTGGTCGCGGGTCTCGTCGCGCTTCTGGATGCCGAGATCGAAATACAGCAAGTTGATGTCGAGATAGGGATAGATCAGCTTCTCCTTGATGTACTGCCAGATGATCCGGGTCATCTCGTCGCCGTCCATCTCGACGACCGGATTGGTAACTTTGATTTTAGCCATTGAGTTTTCGACCTTTGCATCCCGGGCTGAATAGATGAGGCAGGCGGCGGCGCCAACCAGACGTCCGCAGGGGCGCCGTCGCTATAGCACTGGCCGGCCAGCCGAGAAAGCCGACATTGCGGCATGATGTCTGCCTTTTTCCGCGGCCGTTCGCTATACCGTCCGCGCGGAGCGGCCATGCCCGGAGCAGGAACAGACAAGACCAAGCGATGGATCGAGCGGCCGGCGCCCATTGTGGTGCTGGTCGAGCCGCAGCTCGGCGAGAATATCGGCGCCGCCGCGCGCGCGATGGCCAATTTCGGCCTGTCGCGGCTGCGCTTGGTGGCGCCCCGGCAGGCCTGGCCCAACGCCAAGGCGCGCATCATGGCCGCCGGCGCCGACCGCATTCTCGACGCCGCCGAGCTTTATGACAGCCTGGAAGCCGCCATTGCCGATTGCACGTTCGTCGTCGCCGCGACGGCGCGCGCCCACGACCAGGCCAAGCCGGTCGTCGGCGCTGCGGAGGCGGCCGCGCTGCTGGCCCCGCGCGTCGCCGCCGGCGAGTTGGCGGCGCTCGTGTTCGGCCGCGAGCGCAACGGCCTCGAGAACGACGAGGTCGCGCTCGCCGATCGCATCCTGACGCTGCCGGTCAATCCGGCCTTCGCCTCGCTCAATCTGGCGCAGGCCGTGGCCATCGTCGCCTACGAATGGTTCAAGCTCGAAAGCGGCGCCAAGTTGCCGTTCGCCATGCCGGAAAAATCGGCGCCGGCTCCGAAACAGCAGCTGCTCGCTTTCTTTACCTCGCTCGAGCGCGAGCTGGAGAAAGTCGAGTTCTTCCGGCCGCCGGATAAGCGCGAGACCATGCAGATCAACCTGCGCAACATTTTCACCCGCATGCAGCCGACCCGGCAGGACATCCAGACGCTGCACGGCGTGATCATGGCGATCGCCGAAGGCCGCAAAGGCCCGGCCCGCGGCGGCGTTCTCGACGGCGCGGAAGCGGAGATGCTGCGCGCGCTGCTGGCCGAGCATGGCGGCGGCCGCGTCCCCTCGGAGCGCGGCCCGGTGCGCGGACTGGCGCGGCTTCTCCGCCGCAATCCGACCGAGGCCGAGCGCACGCTGTGGCATGCTCTGGTCAACGACCGCCGCTTCGCCGGCCGCGGGTTCAAGCGCCAGACGCCGATTGGGCCGCACATCTGCGACTTCGTCTCGTTTCCGCTGCGCCTGGTTGTCGATCTCAAGCCGGCCGAGCAGGAAGAAGCCGCCGCCGCAAAAACCCGCGCCGACAGACGCGCCTGGCTCGCTGCGCGCGGCTACCGCGTGATCGAGATTGTCGCGCGCGACATTGAGGCAGATATCGGGGCGGTGCTCGACCGTTTAGCGGCGAGGGTGCAGGAGGCGTCGTCGACGGCGCAATCCTCAAGCGGTGTCGACAACTTGAAATAATTTCTTACGGCATTGCCAAGTTGTCGGCGGTATCGTCTTCCGGCTGTCGGAGGATATTCGCCATGAAGCGTCTCTGCCTGTCCGCTGCACTCCTCGCTGCGTTCGCGATCG
Source organism: Xanthobacteraceae bacterium (assembly GCA_050011955.1). Lineage (GTDB taxonomy): Bacteria > Pseudomonadota > Alphaproteobacteria > Rhizobiales > Xanthobacteraceae > BOG-931. Next base: position 140,252 of record JBEKIC010000003.1, on the reverse strand, counting down.
CCGCATCCGCGCAAACGATCGTGGTCAACCCACGGCAATCGATGGCGCCGGTCAGCGCCGAGCAGATCCGCGTCATGGTCGGAGTCAATACCTTCGTGCCGGCCCCGGCGGACAACGGCGAAGAGGTCGTCAAGGCCCAAGAGGCCGCGCGGCGAATGATCTACGAACTCGCCGCGCATGAGTGCGCCATCCTGCTCGACGTGCTTGCCAGCGAATGCCGGCTCGAATCCGTTAATGTCAATGTCCAGCGGGCGCCCGGCAACCAATTCGCCGCGCAGCAAAGAGCCGAGGGATTCAACATGAACGGCAACGTCGTGTTTCGCGTTGTGGCGAAGTAATCGGCACCGCAGCGCGACCGTTCAACTTCCCTTGAGCACCTTCATGGCCGCCGCCGTGCCGGCGCGCAACAGCGCCAGATCGCTCATCACCGCGAGGAAGCGCATCCCGCGTCCGGCGAGCGCGACCGCGCGTTCGGGCGAATGGCAGTAACTGCCGGCAATCTTTTTGGCGCGTTGCGCGGCGGCGACGATACGGTCGAGCTCACGCTCGACATCCTTCGATAGCGGGTCGAGGGTCCTGCCGTTGGACAGCGCGATCGAGAGATCGGAAGGGCCGAGGAACAGCCCGTCGATGCCCGGCGTGTCGACGATCGCGTCGAGATTGTCGAGCGCGGTGCGGGTCTCGACCATGGCGAGCGTGATCACGTATGATCGTTGGCTTCCCGCAGATAGACCGATGGATCGGGCAACCCGGCCAGCGTGGTGGCGCGGTGCGGCCCCCAGCTGCGTTCGCCGATCGGCGGGTACTTGGCGGCTGCGGCGAAAGCGCGCGCGTCGGCGGCGGTGTTGATCATCGGCGCGATGATACCTTCGGCGCCGAAGTCGAGCACGCGCGAGGCCATCGCGAAATCGCCGACCGGCACCCGCACGACCGGCGCGGCGCCGGCCTGGCGCACCGCGGCGACGCCGGTCAGGAGCGCGCTGATGTCCCACAGTCCGTGTTGCGCCTCGAGCGGCACCGTCGCAAAGCCTTCGCGGCCGAGAGTCTCGGCGACGATCGGATAGGGCAGGCTGCACCAGCCGCTGAACACGGTTTCACCCGCGCGCAGGCGGCGAGCGAGGGTGAACGCTGGGATGGCCATCATGCTCGCTCTATGCCGGTCGCTGCACGAGATCGCGACGGCGGCGCAACGGCGCTATTTGCCCGCTTTGACGTCCGCGATCGCCTTTTCCATCAGCTCGGCCATGGCACGACTGATCTGGTGATCGGACTGGACGACGCCCTTGGCATCGAAATCCTGGCGAATCTTGCGCAAGACATCGTGTGTGCCCACGTTTTCGATGTCGCCCATCACGATCGACTTCGCGTAGCTTTCCGCCTCGGTGCCCGTGAGCCCGAGTTTTTCCGCCGCCCACAGGCCGATGAGCTTGTTGCGGCGCGCGGTGGCTTTGAACCTGAGTTCCTCATCATGCGCGAATTGCTGCTCGAACCCTTCTTCGCGCTTGTCGAACGTGGTCATGCCCTTGGTCCTGGTGTTGCGTGGAACTGCGCCAATCGCTTGCCGCCTTGCATATCGAGGGTGCCCCGTCAAGGCAACATTGATCGACAGCAACATCGTCGTTGCAGCGGAGGCCGCGCCGGTCTATGCCGATTGTACTCCGCGGCGCGTTCGGCTAGCCTTGAAGTCGCGGAGGGGCCAGTGTTTGAGTCGCTTGCCCGTCGCCGCCGCCGCGGACCTCGACACCTGAACTGGAGCCACGGCATCCCATGGATTTCACCAAGCCACGGTACACGCCGATGAGCCGCCGTCGCCGCATCTATGAAGGCAAGGCGAAGGTCCTCTATGAAGGACCCGAGCCGGGAACCCTGATCCAGCACTTCAAGGACGACGCGACCGCCTTCAATGCCAAAAAGCATGAGGTGATCGAGGGCAAGGGCGTCCTCAACAACCGGATCTCCGAATACGTCTTCCAGCATTTGAACGACATCGGGGTTCCGACCCACTTCATCCGCCGCCTCAACATGCGCGAGCAGCTCATTCGCGAGGTCGAGATCATTCCGCTCGAAGTCGTGGTGCGCAACGTCGCCGCCGGTTCGCTGTCGCAGCGGCTCGGCATCGAGGAGGGCACGCAACTGCCGCGCTCGATCATCGAGTTCTATTATAAGAACGATCAGCTCAACGACCCGATGGTGTCGGAGGAGCACATCACCGCCTTCGGCTGGGCGACGCCGCAGGAGATCGACGACATCATGTCGCTGGCGATTCGCGTCAACGACTTCCTCTCCGGGCTGTTCCTCGGCGTCGGCATCCGTCTGGTCGATTTCAAGATGGAGACCGGCCGGCTGTGGGAAAACGACATGATGCGAATCGTCGTCGCCGATGAGATTTCGCCGGACTCCTGCCGGCTGTGGGACATCAAGTCGAACGAGAAGCTCGACAAGGACCGCTTCCGCCGCGATCTCGGCGGGCTGGTGGAGGCCTACACCGAGGTGGCCAAGCGGCTGGGCATCCTCAGCGAAGGCGAGCGGCCGCAGGGCGCCGGTCCGATCCTCGTCAAGGGCTGAGGCCTCTCCGCCATTTCAAAGTCGATCACCTCTCCCGCTGGGGAGGGGTGAGTGTTTTGCCGCTCGGCGCGGTTGCGGTCGCGGCGATTCATACCTATTGAAGGGGCGAGGCTAGAGCCATCCGCCATGAAAGCCCGTGTCACCGTCACCTTGAAATCCGGCATCCTCGATCCGCAGGGCAAGGCCATCGAGGGGGCGCTGCGGTCGCTCGGCGTCGGCGGCGTCGCCAGCGTGCGCCAGGGCAAGGTCTTCGACATCGAGATCGAAGGCGCGGACCGCGCCGAGGCCGAGGCGGCGCTGAAGAACGCGGCGGAAAAACTTCTCGCCAATACCGTGATCGAGAACTACCGGGTCGAGGTGACCGGATGATCACGGTCGGATGGGGATCGCGATGAAAGCGGCGGTGCTCGTCTTTCCCGGCATCAATCGCGAGCGCGACATGGCGCGCGCGCTGCGGCTGATCTCCGGCCGTGCGCCGGCGATGGTCTGGCACGCCGACACCGAACTGCCCGCGGGGACCGATCTCGTCGTCATTCCCGGCGGCTTCTCCTACGGCGATTATCTGCGCTGCGGGGCGATCGCGGCGCGCGCGCCGATCATGGATGCGGTGCGCGCCTTCGCCGCCAAGGGCGGCCTGGTGCTCGCGGTCTGCAACGGCTTTCAGATCGTCTGCGAGGCCGGGCTGTTGCCCGGGGTGCTGATGCGCAACGCGCAGCTTCGCTTTATCTGCCGCGACGTTTATTTGCGCGTCGAGCGCTCCGATACGCCGTTCACCCGCGGCTACAACGCCGGCCAGGTGATCCGCGTGCCGGTGGCGCACGGCGAGGGCAACTACATCGCCGACGGCGAGACCATCGCGCGGCTGGAAGGCGAGGGCAGGGTGATTTTCCGCTATTCGTCGCCCGACGGCATGATCGATCCGAACTGGAACCACAACGGCGCCATGAACGCCATCGCCGGCATCATCAACGAGCGCGGCAACGTGCTCGGCCTGATGCCGCATCCGGAGAATCACGTCGAAGCATCCATGGGTAGAACCGACGGGCGCGGCCTGTTCGCGGGGCTTGTGGATCACTTCAAGCTGGCGGCGTGACATCCCTCATTCCATATGGGAGAGGGTACAGCCGAGCGCCGCAGTGATTTCCAACGAGCCACCCATTACCCCTGAACTGATCGCCGCGCACGGCCTCAAGCCGGACGAGTACGAGCGCCTGGTCAAGCTGATCGGCCGCACGCCGACGTTCACCGAACTCGGCATTTTTTCCGCGATGTGGAACGAGCACTGCTCGTACAAATCCTCAAAAATCCATCTGCGCACGCTGCCGACCAAGGCACCCTGGGTGATCCAGGGGCCGGGGGAGAACGCCGGCGTCATCGACATCGGCGATGGGCTCGCAGTGGTGTTCAAGATGGAGAGCCACAACCATCCGAGCTATATCGAGCCTTACCAGGGCGCGACCACCGGCGTCGGCGGCATTCTGCGCGACGTCTTCACCATGGGGGCGCGGCCGATCGCCTGCCTCAACGCGCTCTCCTTCGGCGACCCGAAGAATCCGAAGACCCGCCACCTCGTTTCCGGCGTGGTCGCCGGCATCGGCGGCTACGGCAATTCGTTCGGCGTGCCGACGGTCGGCGGCGAGGTGCGTTTTCATCGCCGTTATGACGGCAATTGCCTGGTCAATGCCATGGCCGTCGGCATCGCGGAAAAGGACAAGATTTTCTATTCAGCGGCGTCCGGCGTCGGCATGCCGGTCGTCTATCTCGGCTCGAAGACCGGGCGCGACGGCATCCACGGCGCCACCATGGCCTCGGCCGAATTCGGCGCCGACGCCGAGGAGAAGCGCCCGACCGTGCAGGTCGGCGATCCGTTCTCGGAGAAGCTTCTGCTCGAAGCCTGCCTCGAAATCATGGCCAAGGGCTGCGTGATCGCCATCCAGGACATGGGTGCGGCCGGGCTGACCTGCTCGGCGGTCGAGATGGGCGCCAAGGGCGATCTCGGCGTCACGCTCGATCTCGACAAGGTGCCGTGCCGGGAGCCTGGCATGAGCGCCTATGAGATGATGCTGTCGGAGAGCCAGGAGCGCATGCTCATGGTGCTCAAGCCCGACAAGGAGCAGGAGGCCGAAGCGATCTTTCGCAAATGGGGCCTCGACTTCGCCGTCGTCGGCGAGACCACGCCGACCAAGCGCTTCCTGGTTCGCCACGGCGGCGCCGTGATGGCCGACCTGCCGATCAAGGAACTCGGCGACGAGGCGCCCGTCTACGATCGGCCCTTCATTGAAAATCCGAAGCAACCCGTGATCGATCCGGCTTCGGTGAAGCCGACGATCAGCATCGCCGACGCATTGGAAAAGCTCATCGGCTCGCCGGACCTCTGCTGCAAGCGCTGGGTCTTTGAGCAATACGACCACGTGATCCTCGGCAACACGGTGCAGCGGCCGGGCGGCGACGCCGCCGTGGTGCGCGTCAACGAGGGCCCCAAAGCGCTGGCGCTCACCTCGGACGTCACGCCGCGCTATTGCGAGGCCGATCCGTTCGAAGGCGGCAAGCAGGCGGTGGCCGAAGCCTGGCGCAATCTCAGCGCCGTCGGCGCCCGCCCGCTGGCGCTGACCGACAATCTGAACTTCGGCAACCCGGAGCGGCCCGAGATCATGGGCCAGCTGGTCGGCTGCATCCGCGGCATCGGCGCGGCGTCGCGCGCGCTCGATTTCCCCATCGTGTCCGGCAATGTGTCGCTCTACAATGAGACTAACGGCCGCGCGATCCTGCCGACCCCGACGATCGGCGGCGTCGGGGTCCTCGAGCACTTCACCAAGTCGATGACGCTCGGCTTTAAAGCCGAAGGCGAGTCCATCCTCCTCATCGGCGAAACCCAGGGCTGGCTCGGCCAATCGGTTTATTTGCGCGACATCTGCGGCCGGGAGGAGGGCGCCCCGCCGCCGGTCGATCTCGCCGCCGAGCGCCGGCACGGCGAATTCGTCCGCGGGCTGATCCGCGACGGCCTCGTGACGGCGGCGCACGACCTTTCCGACGGCGGTCTTCTGGTCGCGCTCGCCGAAATGGCGATGGCCTCGCGTATCGGCGCCGTGCTCGAAGCCCCGCCCGGCATTCCCGCCCACGCCTTCTGGTTCGGGGAGGATCAGGCCCGCTATGTGGTCACGGCGCAGGACGCCGAGGCCGTCGCGCAGCGGGCAAAAGCGGCCGGCGTGCCGTTCCTTCGGCTCGGCGCGACCGGCGGCCGGGCGCTTGCGATGGCGGGCGAGCGGCCGCTTCCCATCGGCGACCTTCTGTCGCGCTTCGAGGACTGGCTGCCGGCCTACATGGCCGCCTCGCCGGCCTGAGCCCACCCGCGCCGCACATGCTTTTGCCAGAATGCAGTGGGAAAGCGCACTGGCGTAAGCGCAGCGGTGCCGGCGGGCTTCCCCGCGATGGGGTGATCTGATAAGCCGGCCAAAATGCGGGTGGTGGAAGGATTTGGACGCGCCATGGCAATGGCTGCCAGCGATATCGAACGGTTGATCCGGGCCAGCATTCCGGACGCCAAGGTAACGATCCGCGATCTCGCCGGTGACGGTGACCATTACGCGGCGACGGTCATTGCCGAATCCTTCCGCGGCAAGTCGCGCGTGCAGCAGCACCAGATCGTCTACGAGGCGCTCAAGGGCGAGATGGGCGGCAAATTGCATGCGCTGGCGCTGCAGACCGGAGCGCCGGAGCGCTGAGCCGCCAAGCTCAATTCCCGCCGCCGGGCCTTTCTCTCACCCGGCCGTCTGTGGAACTCTATCCTCCCGCCGCGGGCGGCGCCGCGGAATTCTTCCGACGAAATTTTGATCGGTCCGGGCTGAACATGGCATGGGCTTTGCGCCCGTTTTCCGCTACATATATTGAGCTACGGGTGAGACTCATTCGGCGCGGGAGGGGAGCGACCCGCGGCGTCAACAAGGGAAACCGCGATGTCTATCGAGCAGTTCATTGACAATGAGGTGAAGGCCAACGACGTCGTTTTGTTCATGAAGGGCACGCCGCAATTTCCGATGTGCGGGTTCTCCGGCCAGATCGTGCAAATCCTCGACTATCTCGGCGTGCCGTATAAAGGGCTCAACGTGCTGGAGAACGAGGAGTTGCGCGGCGGCATCAAGACTTATTCCAATTGGCCGACGATCCCCCAGCTCTATGTCAAAGGCGAATTCGTCGGCGGCTGCGACATCGTGCGCGAGATGTTCCAGGCCGGCGAGCTGCAATCGCTCTTCAAGCAGAAGGGTGTTCCCGTCAAGGAGCGCGTAGCCGCGTCCTGAAGGGGCGAACGGTTCCGCCACTGCCTTTAGTTTACCCGGATAGGCGCCCGGAGCGCCATGCGCAACGCGCCAGAAACCAGGGTCGCCCATGAAAAAGACCGGCGCGGAACTGGTGCGTTACGGCTTGGAGCAGATCGGGGCACGCTTTACCTTCGGCATCCCCGGGGTGCACAACACCGAACTCTACGACCAGCTGGCAGGCTCCGCCACGATCACCCCGATCCGCGTGACGCACGAGGGCGGCGGCGCTTTCATGGCAGACGCGGTCAGCCGGACCAATAGGTTTCCGGGTGCGTTGATGCTCGTGCCCACCGCCGGCACGGCGCTCGCCTATGCCGGCATCGGCGAGGCGTTTCTCGCCGGAATTCCGCTGCTGGTGATCACTGGCGGCATCCGCAACGACCTTGACGTTCGCTACCAGCTGCACGAGATCGACCAGCTGGAAATGGTGCGTGCCGTCACCAAAGGACGGTGGCGTGTCGAGGCACACACGGACATCGTGCCCACGCTGTTCGAAGCCTGGCAGCTGGCCGTGAGCGGCGAACCGGGGCCGGTGTTCGTCGAAATCCCCCTGAACCTGCAGCTGTTTCCCGGAGAGGTCGACGGGCTGCCGGAGCTGCCGCCGCTACCGGCGCCGCCACGCCCCGATGCCGACGCCGTTGCGGCGGCTGCCCGCCTCTTGGAAGCGGCGACGCACCCCGGTCTGTTTCTGGGTTGGGGCGCGCGCGAAGCCACTGCACTTGCGATCGAACTTGCCGAGCGTCTCAACGCGCCGGTAGCGACCACGCTGCAGGGCCTGAGCGTCTTTCCCGCCACCCATTCGCTGCACGTCGGAATGGGCATCGGGCCGGCCGCGGTGCCGGCAGCGACTCATGCCTTTGCCGACTGCGACGTGCTGCTGGCCGTCGGCATGCGCTTCGGGGAGATCGCCACCGGCAGTTTTGGCCTCGAAGCAAAATGGCGGTTGATCCACGCTGACATCAATCCGCAGGTGTTCAACGCCAACTACCCGGCGGAAGTGACGCTGTGCGGCGATGCCGTCGAGACTCTGGCGGCATTATGTGCCGCCTTGCCGCGGCGGATCGAAAATGGCCGCGATGGCGGCGCCCTACGCCAGCGCATCGCGACCGACAAGCGGCGCTACCTGGACGAATGGCTGCACCACGACAGCAAGGATCGCGTGAACCCCGGGCGTTTCTTTCAGTCGCTGCGTCGACACCTGGAAGACGACGCCTATTTGCTCGCCGACGACGGCAACCACACCTTCCTGGTCGCCGAGCTCTATCAGTCAACACGCAGCAAGCACTTCCTCTCACCCACCGACTTCAACTGCATGGGCTACTGCGTGCCGGCGGCGATCGGCGTGAAGCTCACTCACCCGGATCGGCAGGTAGTGGGCATCGTCGGCGACGGCGCTTTCCTGATGACCGCCATGGAAATCTTGACCGCCGCCGAACATCGGCTTGGCATCGTCTATTATGTGTTCAACGACGGCGAGCTGGCGCAGATCGCGCAGACGCAGCAGCTGACCTACAACCGCAAGTCCTGCACCGTGTTGCCCGAGGTTCATATCCGCGGCGTGGCTGATGCCGTCGGCGCCGCCTATTTCCAAATGTCCGATACGGCAAGCATCGAAAGCATGATGGAGGCAGCGCACGCGGCCAGTCTCGGCGGACGTCCGGTGATCGTCGATGTCCGCATCGACTATTCGAAGTCGACACGATTCACCCAGGGCATCCTCAAGACCAATCTCGCCCGCATGACGGTCGGCAACAAACTCCGCCTCGCCGGTCGTGCGGTGTGGCGGCACGCCGTCAGCCCCAAGACCCCGGAGCGCGCCTCGTGAGCGAGGCCAAGGTCTTGTTCATCGGCGCCGGCGCCATCGGGGCATCGGTGGCGGCATGGGTGGCGGAAAGCTACGGCTCGGTCTGGATCATGGATGTCGGTGAGACGCTGGCTGCGCTGCGAACAGGCGGGATCGCGACTTACCAGTTCGCGGCGCCGGAGCGGACGCGTCGTACCATGCATGTGCGCACGGTCGATCGGCCCGGCGAGCTTCCCGATGTCGACATCGTCGTGCTGGCGGTGAAGAACTACGGCCTCGAAGCGGTCGCGCGGCAGGTGCGCGATGAGCTGGGCGATCGGCCGATCATCGTGTCGATGGCCAATGGCATCGACAACCAGCGGCTTCTGCCGAAATTCTTCACCAAGGTGATTTACTGCGTGGTCGGCTACAACGCCCGCCGCGATGCGCCGGCGGTGGTTGGTTATCACGGCAAGGGACCTTTGCTGATCGGCACCCCGGACAATACGCTCGGCGCCGAACTGCGGCGGGTGCAGTCGGTTCTCGCGCACGGTTGCCCGACGCAGATCGTCGACCGCTTGCAGGACGTGGTGCACACCAAGATCGTGATCAATCTCGCCAACGCGCTGGATGCGCTGGTGGGGCACGGCTGGCGGCCGTTATCGAACTTCGCTGCTTATCAGCGGTTGTTCACGCAGACCCTGTGGGAGGGCGTGCGCATCGTTCGCGCCGCGGGCTATCGCGAGTACCGCATGCCGGGCATCCCGTCCTTCGGCATACTGCGGCTGGCGACGTTGCTTCCGGGTTGGCTGATCCGGCCGGTGTTTAGGCGCAGGCTGCAAGCGATTGTGATGTCGAGCATGGTTCAGGACGTGGAACTCCGTGGCGCCCAGGACACCGAGATCGAGTCGATCACCGGGTACATCGTCCGCCTCGCCGCGGAGCACGGCGTATCAGCCCCGTATAACGGGACCATCTACCGTCTGGGCAGGGAAAAATTCCACCCGGGATTCACACCGATGCGGTGCGAAGAGGTGCTGGCCGAAGTCGAACGGGAGCGTCAGCGCGAATAATATTCCACCACCAGGTGCGGCTCCATCACCACCGGGTAGGGCACGTCGCCCAGCGCCGGCACGCGGGTGAGCTTGGCCGTCATTTTGGTGTGGTCGACGTCGATGTAATCCGGCACGTCGCGCTCCCCGAGCGCGGTCGATTCCAGCACCAGCGCCAGCTGCTTCGACTTCTCTTTGACCTCGATGAGGTCGCCGACCTTGACGCGGAAGCTCGGGATGGTCACGCGCCGGCCGTTCACCGTGACGTGGCCGTGATTGACGAACTGGCGGGCGGCGAACACGGTCGGCACGAATTTCGCCCGGTAGATCATCGTGTCGAGCCGGCGTTCCAAGAGCCCGATCATGTGGGCGCCGGTATCGCCTTTGAGCCGTCGCGCCTCGTCATAAATGCCGTGGAAGTGCCGCTCCGACATGTTGGCGTAATAGCCCTTGAGCTTCTGCTTGGCGCGTAATTGCACGCCGTAATCGGACAGCTTGCCTTTACGGCGCTGGCCGTGCTGGCCGGGGCCGTATTCACGTTTGTTGATCGGTGACTTCGGGCGGCCCCAGATGTTCTGGCCGAGCCGGCGGTCGATCTTGTACTTCGCCTCGTGGCGCTTGGTCATTCGCGTCCTCGCTGACGTGTTTTGGCATGATCTTGTCCGAAAACCGGCAACCGCTTTTCGGATCATGCCGTGCTGGCTGAGGATCGCGCCCTCCTCTGTCCCGGGTTTTTTGGCCGGAACCGACAGGTTTGTTGCCGAAGCGCCGGCGCAAACCACGGGTCGCGAAACACCGCGCGGGCCCGTTCAGGCCCGCGCCGCGCGCGGTTTCTAGGGGGAAACCCGGGCAGTGTCAAACCGCGGGGGCGATCGCCGGTTCGGCTCGCTCCTCGACCGCCGCAAGGTGCCTTCGCCGCATGCTCTTGAGGACGGTGATGGCAAGGAGCGCGGTGACGGCATCGAGGATGGCGACCAGGATGAACACGCTGGTCCAGCTTCCGGTCGTCTGCTTGAGGAAAGCGGCCGCCGGCCCGCCCAGGATCGAGCCGATCCCCTGCGCGATATAAAGGAACCCGTAGTTCGTCGCCGCGTATTTCGGCCCGAACGTATCCGTCAGCGTCGACGGAAACAGCGAAAAGATTTCGCCCCAGCCGAAGAAAACGAGCCCGGTCAGCACCACAAAGAGTGCCGGCTGGTCGATGAAGGCGAACAGGATCAGGATGGCGGCTGCTTCAAGCGAGAACGCCAGCGCCATCGTGGTCTCGCGACCGATATGGTCGGACACCCAGCCGAAGAACGGGCGGGTCAGGCCGTTGGTGACCCGCGACAGCGTGAGTGACAGCGGCAATGCCGCCATGCCCAAGACCAGCATGTTGGCGACGCCGTATTCCCGCGCGAAGGGTCCGACATTCGACGTCACCATGAGCCCGCTGGTCGACATCATGCTCATCATCACGAATAACAGATAGAACACCGGGCTCTTCAGCATCTCGCGGGGCGAGAAGCTGCGGTGAGTCTGTTGCGCGACGGTCGCGGCCGGCGCCACGCTCGCCGGCTGATAGTTCTCGGGCGGCGTGCGCAGCCATTGCGCCGCGAGAATGCCGACCGCGCCCTGAATGATGCCCCATACGATCAGCGTGTGCGCGTAGCCGGAGCTCTTGATCATGCTGTCGATCGGGAAACTGGTGAAGAATGCGCCGAAGCCGTATCCCGCTGCGGCCAGGCCGGTCGCGAGTCCGCGCCGGTCGGGAAACCAGCGCACCATCAGCCCAATGATGCCGACGTAGATAATGCCGGTGCCGAAGCCGCCGAGCACCCCGTAGGTGAAGTAAAGCGCCCCCAGGCTGCTGACCGAGGCGGATAACACCCAGCTGCCGCCGGACAGCAGCGCGCCGATCGTGATCAGCAGGCGCGGGCCGAACCGGTCCACTAAGTAGGCCTGAAACGGCGAGAACCATGTCTGCAGGATGATCAGGAGCGAAAAGGTCCACTGCAGCTCCGCGAGCGTCGTTCCGAGCTTCTGGTTGAGAGGCCCGGTAAACAGCGTCCACACATATTGCGGGCTGGAGATCGCCATCATGGCGATCAGGCCGAGAATGAGCTGGTTCCAACGGTTTAAATACCAAGCGCGCGTTGTTTGAGCAGCGATGGTCACCTGCGCCCCCCGCTCCGTTTCCCCAGCGTCGTGCCCGCCGATCTTCCGCGTTCCGCGCGGTTACGGCTGCCGGAGCGTAACGGCGGCAAAGGAGGGCGACAAGCCGCCCAAAGCCGAAATTAGCAGCAGGGAATGACCGATGACGATGCAATCATCAGCCGGCCTTCGTGGCGGCTGCCGCCGCCGCGGCGATGCCGAAGCGCGCCAGCGCCGCTGCCGGCGGACGGCCGGACGTGAAAACGGCGCGGGTGGTGCCGGCGCGCCCCGACGGGGATGCGGGCCCGAGCAGATCGCTGACGCGCCGCGCAATCGCCGGCGCCGGATCGAGAAAATTCACCGGCCAAGGCGCCAGTCGCCGCAAGCGGTCGATCAGCAGCGGATAGTGGGTGCAGGCCAGCACGACGGTATCGGTGTGCGCGCCGTCGTCGCGGAAACATGGCGCGATCTCCGCATACAGCGCCGCGTCGCTGACCGGTGCGCCGGCGAGCTCTGCCTCGGCATAGCCGGCAAGCTTTTTCGCGCCGACCAGTGTGACCTGGCAATCCTGCGCATAATCGCGGATCAATGCGCGGGTATATTCGCGCGCCACCGTCGCCTCGGTGCCGAGCACCGAAACGCGTTTGGTGATCGAACTCGCACAGGCCGGCTTGATCGCCGGCACGGTGCCGACGAAGGGAACCGAGAATTGCCGGCGCAGGTCGGGCAGCACGATGGTCGAGGCGGTGTTGCAAGCGATGACGACGAGGTCGGGCCGGTGCGCCGCGATCAATTCGCCGATCAGCGCGACGACCCGGGTAACGAGCGCCGGTTCCGCCATCGCTCCATAGGGGAAGGCCGCATCGTCGGCGACATAGATGAAATCGGCATTCGGCCGCGCCGCCGCGATCTCACGATAGACGGTGAGGCCGCCAAGGCCGGAATCGAACACAAGGATGGTTTCGCGTTTGTCCATCGGGCCAAGAGAAAACACGACGAATCGGGCGCCTGCAATCACCCCCGTCATGGCGGTGGCGCCGGGCAGCGGTTCACGCGCGGCCGAAGACACGCTGGAAGATCGTGTCGACCTGGGCGAAATGAAAGTCGAGGTCGAAATTGGCGACGAGCTCGCGGTCGCTCAAATGCTTACCGACCTCGGCGTCGGATTTCAGCAGCGCCAGGAAATCGCCTTCACCGCGCCAAGCTTTCATGGCGTTGCGCTGGACTATGGCGTAGGCGTCCTCGCGCGCGACGCCCTTTTGCGTCAGCGCGAGCAGAACGCGCTGGGAATGAACGAGGCCGCCGAGGCGGTCGAGATTTTTTTGCATGTTATCGGGATAGACGATCAGCTTGTCGACGATGCCGGCCAGGCGGCCGAGCGCAAAATCGAGTGTGACCGTGGCGTCCGGTCCGATCATGCGCTCGACCGAGGAATGCGAAATGTCGCGTTCGTGCCACAGCGCGATGTTCTCGAGCGCCGGCGTCACATAGGCGCGCACCATGCGCGCGAGCCCCACCAGGTTCTCCGACAGCACCGGATTGCGCTTATGCGGCATGGCGGAGGAGCCTTTCTGGCCTGCGGAGAAATACTCCTCCGCCTCCAGAACCTCGGTGCGCTGCAAATGGCGGATCTCGGTCGCCAGCCGTTCGACCGAGCCGGCGACCACGCCGAGGGTGGCGAAGTACATGGCGTGGCGGTCGCGCGGAATGACCTGGGTGGAGATCGGTTCGACCCGCAGCCCCATCTGCTTCGCCACATAGGCCTCGACCCGCGGATCGACCTGAGCGAAGGTGCCGACCGCGCCGGAAATCGCACAGGTCGCGACTTCTTGGCGCGCCGCCGCGAGGCGTTCTTTGGCGCGGGCGAACTCCGCATAGGCATAGGCGAGCTTGAGCCCGAACGTGGTCGGCTCGGCGTGGATGCCGTGCGAGCGGCCGATGGTCGGGGTCAACTTGTGCTCGCGGGCGCGGCGTTCCAGCGCAGCGTTGAGTTTCTCGACGTCGGCGATCAGCAGGTCGGCGGCGCGCACCAGCTGAACGTTGAGGCAGGTGTCGAGAACGTCGGAGGAGGTCATCCCCTGGTGCACGAAACGCGCTTCCGGACCGACGATTTCCGTCAAATGGGTGAGAAAGGCGATGACATCGTGCTTGACCTCGCGTTCGATCTCGTCGATGCGCGCGATATCGAACGTGGCGTTCTTGCCCTTGGCCCAGATTTTTGCCGCCGCCGCCTTCGGGACGATGCCGAGCTCGGCCATGGCGTCGGCGGCATGCGCCTCGATCTCGAACCAGATACGCAGCCGCGTCTGCGGCGACCAGATCGCTGCCATTTCGGGCCTGGTATAACGGGGGATCATCGTCACCTCGCCGGGAAGCCTGGGCTGTAGCAGATCGGACGATGCTCAACAATTGTGCCCGGCTGTGCGATGCTGGCGAATCGGAAGCGAATCACGGGGATAGCCATGAAATTGCTTCAGATCGTGCCTCGCGATGGTGCGCGCCTTTATGGCGCGATGATCAAGAAGCAGGCCGAGATCCGCAAAAGCGGGCGCGGCACCTTTTCCCGGGCCGGCGCCAGGAAGCGAAACGCGGCCCGCTGGACGCATGTCCGCTACAAAGGCTCGGTCGACCTCGAGCCCGGACTGTCGGACGCGGTGGAGGTGGCGATCAAGTCGCCGGAGCGGGGCGACGAGGCGCGGCTCTTGTCGTCATTTCTCGGCTGGCTCGACCGGCATTTCGGCGAGCAATTGTCGGCCGTCAATATTCAATATCAGCACGCTTCCGGCCGCGGCCGGCGCTAAGGCCGTATGCTCGCTCAGGCTGCGGCTGGTCACGCCGCGAAGCGGGCGCGATCGTGCGGCTGCCGGAAGTCGACCGGCGTTCCCTTGGGGATGATGCCGCTCGGGTTGACCCGGGCGATCGAATAGTAGGTGATCACGTAATAGCGCGGCTTGACGGTCTCGGCGATGCCCGGCACCTGATAAAGCTCGCGCGTGTAGTTCGACAAATTCGGATAATCGGCGATCCGGTTGCGATTGCATTTGAACAACGAGAAATAGGCGACGTCGAAACGCACCAGCGTCGGGAACAGGCGCCAGTCGGCTTCGGTGATCTGATGGCTGACCAGATACCGCTGGCGGCCCAGCCGCGCCTCGATGTCGTCGAGCGCGGCGAACAGCGCGTCGTAGGCTTCCTCATAGGCGGCCTGCGAGCGGGCAAAGCCGCAGCGATACACGCCGTTATTGACGTTGGCGTAGATCGTTTCGTTGATGCGGTCGATCTCGCTGCGCAATGCTTCTGGGTAATAATCGGTCGGATCGGCTCCGACCGCGGCGAACTCGCTGTTGAGCATGCGGATGATCTCGGAGGATTCGTTATTCACGATCCGCCGGGTCTTTTTGTCCCACAAGGTCGGCACCGTCACCTTGCCGGTATAGTGCGGATCGCTCGCCGTGTAGGCTTCATGGAGATAGTGAAAGCCGTTCACGCGATCCGGCGTGCAGTCGGGAAAGGCGGGATTGTCCTCATAGGTCCAGCCTTGCACGGGAAGCCCGGGAATGGCGTAGGCGACGCTGACGGCGTTCCGTAGTTTCTTCAGCGCCAGAAAAATCAGCGTGCGGTGCGCCCACGGGCAGCCGTAGGCGACATAGAGGTGATAACGGCCGGCTTCGGCCTTGAAGCCTGATGAGCCGTCGGCGGTGATGCGGTCGCGGAAGACGCTGTCGACCCGCTGGAAATTGCCAGCCTTGCCGGTCTCCGCCGCCGGGTCCTGGTCATGCCACGTGCCGTCGAGGAGCATGCCCATTAGGCGGTCTCGCCGCGCGCCAGCGCCGCCGCCTGGCGGATCGCCGCGATATTGGCGCGGTAGGATTCGACCGTGCGGTCCTTGAACACCGCGGAGCCGGCGACCAGGACATTGGCGCCGGCGCGCGCCGCCTCGGGAGCGACCTCGGGCGTGATGCCGCCGTCGATCTCGATGTCGATCGGGCGCCCCGCCGCCAGCGCGCGCAGCTTGCGCAACTTGTCGACGGCGCCGAGGATGAATTTCTGCCCGCCGAAGCCGGGATTGACCGACATGACGAGGATGAGGTCGACGAGGTCGATGACCGGCTCGACACTCTCCACCGGCGTGCCCGGATTCATGGTCACGCCCGCTTTCTTGCCGATCGCGCGGATCGCCTGCAGCGAGCGATGGATGTGCGGGCCGGCCTCGACATGCACGGTGATGATATCGGCGCCGGCCTTGGCGAAGGCTTCGAGGTAGGGATCGCACGGCGCGATCATCAGATGGACGTCGAGGATTTTTTTGGTGTGCGGACGCAGCGCCTTGACCGCGTCCGGCCCGATCGAGATGTTGGGCACGAAATGGCCATCCATCACGTCGACGTGTATCCAGTCGGCGCCTGCGGCGTCGACCGCGCGCACCTCCTCGCCCAGCTTCGCGAAATCGGCGGCGAGGATCGACGGGGCGATAATGAGCGGACGATGCACCGGGCCCTCCGATCGTTGCGGTTCGCGTAACATGCCGGGCTTGAACGGGCAACGCGGAGCGTCGCCGCGGTTTTGCGGTAGGCCTTGTGGCGCGGCGTGCGCCTGCGCATACGATAGGCAGCAAGCGCAGCGGAGGTACCGTGGCCCATACCGATGTCATCGTGCTCGGCGCCGGCATCGTCGGCACTTCGATCGCCGTTCATCTCGCCAAGCGCAACCTGTCGGTGGCGCTGATCGATCGGTCCGGCCCGGGCGAGGGGACCTCCTACGGCAATGCCGGCATCATCGAGGGCAACACCATCTTCCCGCCGGGCTTTCCGTCGGATTGGGTGGAGCTTCTCCGCATCGCGCTCAAACGTTCGCCCGTGGTCAATTATCACGCCGCGTATCTGCCGCGGCTCGCGCCCTGGCTTGCGGCTTTCTATGCCGCCTCGCGGCCGGGACGGCTGCGCGAGACGGTCCGGGTGATGCGGCCGCTGTTTGGCCGCGCCGTCGCCGAGCATGAGGCGCTCGCCGCCGAGGCCGGCGCCGAGCGTTATTTCAGCCGCCGCGGCTGGCTCAAGCTCTACCGCACCGACAGGGCTTTCGCGGCGCTGGCGCCGGAACTCGAGCTGGCCGCACGCTTGGGGATCGCCAACGTCCCGCTCGATCGCGACGAGGCGCGTGCGCTGGAGCCGGCGCTGGCGCCGGTGTTCCGGCATGCCGTGCATTGGACCGGCGCGGTGAGCGTGACCAACCCGTTGGAACTGACTCGCGCTTACGCCGCGCGCTTCGCCGCGCTGGGCGGCCCGACGTTCACCGGCGACGCGCGTACGTTGCATCGCGCCAATCCTTATTGGCGCGTGGAAACAGCGGCCGGGCCGCTCGATGCCGGCGACGTGGTGATCGCGCTCGGTCCGTGGGCGAACGACGTGCTCGGCCCGCTCGGCGTCAAGCTGCCGCTCGGCCTCAAGCGCGGCTACCACCGCCACTTCCGTCCGCAAGGCAACGCCACGCTCAGCCGCCCGGTTCTCGATGCCGAGAATGGCTACCTGCTGGCGCCCATGGAGCAGGGAATCCGCGTGACGACGGGCGTCGAGTTTGCCGCCCGTGACGCGGCTCCAACGCCGGTGCAACTTGATCGCCTGCTGCCGGCGGCGCGCGAATTGTTTGCGCTCGGCGAACCGGTCGAGGCGCAGCCATGGCTGGGCGCGCGCCCGTGCTTTCCCGATTCCCGGCCGGTGATCGCGCGCGCGCCGCGGCAGCGCGGAATGTGGCTGGCCGTTGGCCACGCCCATTGGGGCTTGACGCTCGGTCCGGCAACCGGCCGGCTGATCGCCGAGATGATGACCGGCGCGACGCCGTTCTGCGATCCGAAACCTTATGGTGCGGACCGGTTTGCCGGCTGACGCGGCCTTATTGCCCGATGGTGCGGACCACGCTGGCTTCAGGCCGGGTGTTGTTGGACGACAGCTTGTCCTGGTGGGCGACCATCTCGTCGTATTTGGGGATGGTCGTTACCGGTTGCTTCGGCACCATGTGGACGACCTTGTAGCCGCCGGCTTTGAGTTGCCGCAGCAATTCCGGCAACGCTTCCGCCGTTGCGTGCTTGAAGTCGTGCATCAGAATGATGCCCTTGCCGCGCTTGTCCAGCTGGCTCATGACCGACTTGATCACCTGCTCCGGCTTGTGAAACTTGAAGTCGCGCGAGTCGATGTCGGTCGAAAACGCCGCAATGTTGCGCTCGCCGAGATAGGCGAGAAGTTGCGGGGTGTGTTGCAGGTCGGGGAAGCGGAAGAACGGCGCGATCGGCGCGTTGGCGGCCATGTGCACGGCGCTGACGCCCATCTCGATTTCCTGCTCGGCTTGTTCGAGATCCCTGGCGTAGGGATTTCTGGCGAGATCCTTGTGCGACCAGGTGTGGCTGCCAACCGTCATTCCCGCTTCAATGACCTGCTTGGTGATTTCGGGATGCCAAGTGGCATGCTTGCCGATCTCGAAGAATGTCGCCTTCAAACACTCATCGCGTAACGCCTTAAGGACGGCAGGCGTGTTCTCCGGCCAGGGGCCGTCGTCGAAGGTCAGCACGACTTCCTTGTCGCGGAGGAAATCGTATTGCTTGAAATGCTCGAAGCCGAATCCGGGCCCGCCGGTCGTGTCGATCTCGACGATGCGCGACAGGCCCATGCCGCCCGGTTTATCGCAAGCGGGGATGTTGCTGGTCGCGACGCCGGCCGCGCCCGGCGCGGCAGCGGTGGCGGCTGAGCCGGTCGGGGTCGCGGCGGGTGCATTTTGTGTGTTTTGGGCGACGCGCGTTGCGGCGGCCGATGCGGGCTCGTTGGCCGCCGGCGACGGCGTCACCACGGTCTTCACCGGCATTGCTGAAACTTGCGCCTGGGGAGCCTGGTTCGCGGTCGCCGGGACAGCGCCTGCGTTCGACGCGACGCGCATCGCCGGAGCCGTGGCTGAAGTCGGCGCCGCTTTCTGTGCGGAGACGACCCCGAAGGCCGCGACACCCAGGGTCAGCAACGCGCCAACAACAATGACGACGAAGCGCATCGCGTCCCTCCGCCAGCAACGGGCCGATTCACATAAAGTGAAGGCGCAATCGGCGAGCAAGTCAACGGCGACCGCACGCTGAAGCGTAAAAGATGCGGGTTGTGGTTTCCAAGGCGTGTGGTTCTGTTGGATGCTCTCGCTCGCCTTGTTTTATCGGCCGAATTGATCCTTCCAGCTTGGCAATGCGCCGGGAAAGGGCAGCGCCGCCGCCTCGAAAACGCCGCGCGCGACCGCGCGCGCCACGACATTGGCCGCAATGGTGCCGAGACGGGTCAGTGCCAGATACGCATCGGCCAGCGGCCGGCGGGCGGTCGAGGCCGCAAACACTACATCGCCGTCGAGCGGGCTATGCACGGGGTAGATGGCGCGCGACAGGCCCGATTGCGCCATGACCGCAAGGCGCTTGGCCTGCGCCTTGGTGAGGATGGCGTCGGTCGCCACCACTACGAGGGTAGTGCTCTCGCGAGTGCTACCTTTGGTGAAAGGTTCAAAGGCCGCGGATGGAAACGGCGAAGGTAACCCGCGCCCGCCGAATTCGCCGTTCCTTTCGAACGGTGCCGCCCAGAACCAGGGGCCGCGATCGACGAGGACGCTGCCGGCGGCGTTGACGACGGCTATCGCGCCGATGATGTGGCCGTCCGAGGTTTGCGCCGAGGCGGAGCCGATGCCGCCTTTGCAGTTGACGGTGGTCGCGCCGGTGCCGGCGCCGACGCTGCCGAGGGCGAAATCGGCACTGGCTGCGGCGGCGGCCGCATAGCCGAGCTCGCGATACGGCGGAAAACGGCCCCAGTCCTTGTCGCCGCCGCTCAGCAAATCAAACAGGATGGCCGCGGGCACGATCGGCACGCGTGCGGTGCGCACGGCAAAGCCGCGGCCTTTTTCCTTGAGCCACGCCTGCACGCCCGACGCGGCATCGAGGCCGAAGGCCGACCCGCCGGCCAGCGCGATGGCGTCGATGCCCTCGACCGTCTGCGCCGGATCGAGCAGGGCGGTTTCGCGTGTACCCGGCCCGCCGCCGCGCAAATCGATCGAGCCGACAGCCGGTTCGTCGAACACGACAGCGGTGGCGCCGGAGCCGAGGCGGGCGTCCTCGGCATGGCCGATATTCACCCCAGGAACGTCGGTGATCAGGTTGCGCAAGAGATCCTCGCAAGTTCCGGCAACGGAGACGATTTTTCTGTCAGCGTCAACCGATCACATCCTCGCGGGCGGGGCGCTGCCGGGCTTGCCTGGCGGCAAGACGGCGGGCATGAGTGCGCCATGGCGAATGTCACAATCGTTGCCGCGCTGATCGCCGGCATGTTGAGCTTCCTGTCCCCCTGCGTGCTGCCGTTGGTGCCGCCCTATCTGGTCTATCTCACCGGAACTTCGCTCGAGCGCTTTGCCGACGCGGAAGAGGAACCGCGCGTCCGCCGCGAAACGATCGCCGCTGCGCTCTTGTTCGTGCTCGGATTCTCCACCGTGTTCGTGGCGCTCGGCGCCAGTGCCAGCGTGATCGGCGCCGTGGTGCGCACCTATTCCGGCGAACTCGCCATCGTTGCCGGCGTCGCCATCATCGTCATGGGTCTGCATTTCCTCGGGCTCACGCCGATCGCCTTGCTGATGCGGGAAAAACGTCTCGAGGTCGCCAAGCCGGTCGGCCTGTGGGGCGCCTATCTGATGGGGCTCGCCTTTGCGCTGGGCTGGACACCGTGCATCGGGCCGGTCCTTGCCGCGATCTTGGCGGTGGCGGCGTCCGAGGCCACCGTCGCCAGAGGCGCCGGGATGCTCGCCGTCTACTCGCTCGGCCTCGGTATTCCTTTCATCGCGGCGGCGTTGGCGGTCGAGGCGTTCGCTGCTTTCCTGGTCCACTTCCGCGCCCATCTGGGCGTGGTCGAGAAGGTGATGGGCGGCCTTCTCGTTCTCACCGGCGTGGCTTTTCTTACCGGCGGGGTGACGCAGGCAAGCTTCTGGCTGCTGGATACGTTCCCGATGCTGGGAAAAATCGGCTAGCCTCAACTGCGCGACGTGTTGGGAATCTCGTCGTAGCCGCCCTTGCTGTTCCAGCGATAGAACACATAGTCCACCGTGGTGATGTCGCCCTTGGCGTCGTAGCTGATCGGGCCGAGCACGGTGTCCCACTTGCCGCTGCGGATCGTTTGCGCGACCTTTTTACCGTCGATGGTCTTTGCCTCGTTTGCGGCGGCCGCCCAAATCTGCACCGCGGCGTAAGTGTAGAGCGTGTAGCCCTCCGGATCGACGCCCTTGTCCTTGAACTCCTTGACGATGGCCGCGGCGGTCGGCCGTTTGCGCGGGTCGGAGCCGAAGGTGAACATCATGCCCTCGCCGGCGGGGCCGGTGATCGACCAGAACTCATTGGTGGCCATGGCGTCGCCCGATATCATCTGGCTGGTCATCCCCTGGGCCCGCATCTGCCGCAGGATCAGCCCGGCCTCGGTGTGGTAGCCGCCGACATAGACGACATCGATGGCGTTCGCCTTCATCTTCGAGACCAGCGCGTTGAAGTCCTTGTCGCCCTGCGTATAGCCCTCGTACATCTTTTCCTTCACGCCGGCCTTGTTGAGCGCCTTCTTCATCTGGTCGGCCAGCCCTTTGCCGTAGGTCGACTTGTCCTGCAGGATGGCGATGTTCTTGTCCTTGTAGGTCTTGGCGATGTAGTCGCCGGCAATCGTGCCCTGCTGGTCGTCGCGGCCGCACGTGCGGAACGTGTTCCACATGCCGCGCTCGGTGAACAACGGATTGGTCGAGGCCGGCGTGATCTGAAGCACGCCGCCGTCGAGATAGGCGTCCGACGCCGGGATCGAAGACGACGAGCAATAATGGCCGAACACCGCGGCGACACCCATTCCGGCGAACTTTTCTCCGACCGAACGCGCCTGTTTGGGATCGCAGGCGTCGTCGCCGATTTCGAGCTTGAGCTTCTTGCCGAGAACGCCGCCCGCGGCATTGATATCGGCCACAGCCCGTTCTGCGCCATTCTTCAATTGCGTGCCGAACGAGGCGTATTGGCCGGTCATCGGAGCGCCCAGGCCGACCGTAATGTCTTGGGCCAGCGCCGGGCCGGCAAACAGACCGAACAGGAGCGCACAGGCGCTGAGCCGTAGCTTGGTCATTTGCATCCCCTCGTCTGTTCCTGGGCGGTAAGGCTATTGTGTCGGTCGAGAATCTATCACCGCTACCGCCCGTTTTCCTGCCCGATTTCGCGCCAGCCGAGCGGACCGGCACGCGTATAGAGCCAGGGATATTGCCGCACCATCTGGCTTGCCCGTGTGGCGCGCCAGCCGATCAGGCCCACGGCGAGGAAGATCACGGTGTCGCAGCCATATGACGCTACCGACAGAAGCTCGCCCTGGAACAAGGCGCAATGGATGAAGCGCGCCGCGGCGCCAAGCAGCAGCGCCGCGATCGCGACCTGCCAGGGCGGGCGCCAGGCACCGGCGATGGCGCGGCCGGAAAGCCAGGCGGCGCCGCCGCCGAGGATGACGGTCACCAGCACAACGTGCGCGATACTCTCGCCGGCATAAAGCCTTGCCATGTCCGCCTCCTGTCAGCGCGTGCCGCCTTCGAGATAGGCGGCGCGAATTTCCGGCCGCTGCAGCAATTCGCGCCCGCTCCCTTGCAGCGTGATCTCGCCGTTGACCATGACGTAGCCGCGGTGCGCCAGCTTGAGCGCGTGATAGGCGTTCTGCTCGACCAGGAACACGGTGAGCTTGTCGCGCTCGTTGAGCGCGCGAATGGCGGCGAAAATTTGCTGCACCAGGAGCGGCGCCAGGCCGAGCGACGGCTCGTCCAGCAAGATCAGCCGCGGCCGGCTCATCAGCGCGCGGCCGATCGCCAACATCTGCTGCTCGCCGCCTGAGAGCGTGCCGCCGCGCTGGCTCCTGCGGTCGCGCAGCCGCGGGAACAGCGCAAATACCCGCTCGAGGTCTTCATCGAAGTCGGCGGCGTCGGTCACGGTGGCGCCGATCTGCAAATTCTCCATCACCGTCATGCGCGAGAAAATGCGCCGGCCTTCGGGTGCTTGCGCGATGCGCAGCTTGGCGATCTCGTGCGTCGGCAGCGCGGTGATGTCGCGGCCGGCGAAGCAAATTTGTCCCTCGCGGGCGCGCGGATTGCCGAACACCGTCATCATCAGCGTCGACTTGCCGGCGCCGTTGGCGCCGATCAGGGTGACGATCTCACCCTCGTTGACGTCGACATCGACGCCTTTGAGCGCGACGACGTTGCCGTAATAGGTCTTGACGCCGCGGAGCGAGAGCAGCGGGTCGCCCGTCGCGCTCATAACCCGACCTCCGCGTCAACGCTCCCGATTTCTTCGTCGGCGACGCCGAGATAGGCGGCGACGACTTTGGCATCGCTGCGCACGTCACTCGGAGCGCCGTCGGCGATCTTCACGCCGTAGTCGAGCACGACGATATGGTCGGAAATCTCCATCACCACGCCCATGTCATGCTCGATCAAGAGGATCGAGGTGCCGTGCTCGTCGCGGATCGCGCGCAGGAATTCGTTGAGCTCCGCGCTCTCGCGGTTGTTGAGGCCGGCGGCGGGCTCGTCGAGGCAAAGCAGCACCGGATCGGTGCACATGGCGCGGGTGATTTCGAGCCGGCGCTGGGCGCCGTAGGGCAGCGCGCCGGCGGCATCGTCGGCGCGCGCGGCGAGGCCGACGCGGTCGAGCCAATAGCGTGCCTTGTCGATGGCGGCGGCTTCGGCGCGGGCGTAGGCGCGCGAGCCGAACAGCCCGAGCACGGTGAAACCGGAGGCGAGCATCAGCGGGTTGTGCTGGGCGACCAGGAGATTTTCCAAAAGCGTCATGCCGGCGAACAGGCGCACGTTCTGAAACGTGCGCGCGACGCGCGCCTCCCGCGCGATGCGGAATCCGGGCAGCCGCTCGAGCAGGAACGACGCGCCGTCGGGGTGTGCCAGCCGCAATCTGCCGACCGTCGGCTTGTAGAAGCCGGTGATGCAGTTGAACAGCGTCGTCTTGCCGGCGCCGTTCGGTCCGATCAGCGCGGTGATCTCGCGCTCGCGGGCAAAGAAGGAGAGATCGTTGACGGCGGTCAAGCCGCCGAAGCGCATGGTCAGGTGCTCGACGGTGAGGATTTCCGCGCTGTTCACGTGGGAGTCTCCGTGCCCGCGCGGGCGTCCTGCACGATCGCAGCCGGGACGGCCTTGCGCTGGTGCAGGAACACCGATGGGGTCCGCGTCGAGACCAGGCCGCGCGGCCGATAGATCACGATCGCGACCATGGCGGCGCCGAATACCAGCATGCGGTATTGGTCGAACTCGCGGAACAGTTCGAAGCCGCCGAGCATCGCCGTGGCGGCGATGGCGACGCCGAGCTGCGAGCCCATGCCGCCGAGCACGACGATCGCCAGCACCAGCGCCGATTCTCCGAAGGTGAACGATTCCGGGCTGATGAAGCCCTGCCGCGTGGCGAAGAAGGCCCCGGCGAAACCGCCGAACATGGCGCCCATGGAAAAGGCGGTGAGCTTCGTCGTCGTGGTGTTGATGCCGAGCGCGCGGGAGGCGATCTCGTCCTCGCGCAATGCTTCCCAGGCGCGGCCGATCGGCAATCGGCGCAGCCGCAGCGTAACCCAGTTGGTGAGGAGCGCGAGCGCGAGAATGAGGTAATAGAGGAATACGACGCGGTGGGTCGGCGAGTATTGCAGGCCGAACGTCGCGGCAAAGCCGTTGTCGGCGGCAGTAAACGGCAGGCCGAAAAACGACGGCCGTGGAATAGCGGAGATACCGTTCGGCCCGCCGGTCAGATCCTGCCAATTAAGCAGGATGAGCCGGATGATCTCGCCGAAGCCGAGCGTGACGATCGCCAGATAATCGCCGCGCAGCCGCAGCACCGGGAAGCCGAGCAACAAGCCGGCGAAGGCGGCGAGAATGCCGGCGAGCGGCAGGCAGATCCAGAACGACAGACCGAAGCTCTGCGCGATCAGTGCATAGGAATAGGCGCCGACCGCGTAGAAGGCGACGTAACCGAGATCGAGCAGGCCGGCGAGGCCGACCACGATGTTGAGGCCGAAGCCGAGCATCGTGTAGGTGACGATGAGGATGGCCAGATCGAGCACATAGCGGTTGGTGTAGAAGATGACCGGCACCAGCAACGCGAAGGCGACAAAGGCCGCCGCCGCATACACTGCAAGGCCCGCTGCGGCAGTCTTGAGCGAAGCCGGCACCAGGCTGCCGATGGAAACAGCCGCTTCGCGCCAGGTCAGCGCCCGCAACAGCCTGCCGACGAAGACCGCCGCCACGATTTCCACAAGCAAGCCAAAGCGCGTCGTGAACACCAGCGCTCCGGTCGGTCCCTGCTCGGTGCGGATGCCGATCAACAGCACGAACAGCCCGAACGCCACCAGCGCGGCGATCGCGGCTTCCTTGACCGCGGCAAGGACATCAAGCCGCTTTGCCGCAGGCTCGGCCTCGCGCGGCGGGGGAGCCGGCTCGCTCACACCTTCTCGACTTCGGGCCGGCCCAATATGCCGGTCGGCAGGAAAATGAGGACGATGATGAGCACGCCGAAGGCGGCGACGTCCTTGTACTCGATCGAAAAGTACGCCGACCACATCGTCTCGATCAGCCCGATCAGAATACCGCCGAGCATCGCGCCCGGCAGCGAGCCGATGCCGCCGAGAACGGCGGCGGTGAACGCTTTCACGCCGGCGAGAAAGCCGATGAAGAAATCGACGACGCCGTAATACAACAGGAACATAAGCCCGGCGACGGCGGCGAGCGCCGCGCCGATCACGAAGGTGAGCGAGATCGTGCGGTCGACGTCGATGCCGACCAGTGCCGCCATTTTCAGGTCCTGTTCGCAAGCCCGCATGTTGCGGCCGAGCCGCGTGCGCGCGACCATGAACGAGAAACCGGCCATCAGAATGAGCGTGGTCACGACCACGATGATCTGAATGTTGGACAGCCGCACGGCGAAATCGTTGCGCTCGAACAGCGTGTAGCCGCCGCGGATCAGCGGCGGCAGCGGTTTCACGCGGGCGCCCTGCGCGACTTGGACGTAGTTCTGCAGCACGATCGACATGCCGATCGCCGAGATCAACGGCGCCAGTCGAAACGAGTGCCGCAACGGCCGGTAGGCGATGCGTTCCACCGTCCAGCCGTAAAGCGCGGTCAGCGCCATGGCGACGAGGAGCACCAGGAAAAGCGCCAGTGGCACCGCGGTCACCCCGATGGCGACGAGCACCAGGAAGGCGATCAGCGCGGTGAACGCGCCGACCATGAAAATGTCGCCGTGCGCGAAATTGATCATGCCGATGATGCCGTAGACCATCGTGTAGCCGATGGCGATCAGGCCATAGATCGAACCGAGCGTGATGCCGTTGATGAGCTGCTGGACGAAATATTCCATGCGTCCGCCGCCTTGCGAATCCCGTCGAAGTCTTAACAGGGGCGTCAACATGCGGCAACGCCGCGCGTCATTCGGTTTGGCGAGAGCGCCGCGCCGGCGCCCGCTCGAGGAAAGCGTGCTGGAATTGGCGCTGCATGAACGGCGTCGTCGGCGGCAAAGCGCCGGATGCCGGTCGGCATCGCGTCCAAAATAATTTTCGTTGCGACTGCGGTGTGCGCTCCGTGGCCCGTCCTCATGTTGGCCGCGCGACTCCTGCCTCATTTGCCGGGCAATGCGGCATTTTTGCCTGATATTCCAATCCTTTGCGTAAAATTAGCCGGTTGGAACCGGGAACCGCCGCCGGAGTCCGAGGTTGTCTTGATGGGCGAGGGCCACAGTCCAAAACCCCCAACAATGGAGAACGTCCAGATGGCGAATGAACAGAACCCGCAGCGCGACCAACAGCAGCAAAACAACCCGCAACGCGACCAGCAGCAGAACCAGAACAAGCCCGGCCAGCAGCATCAAGGCGGCCAGGGCCGGCCTGGCGAGCAGCAGGGCGGGCAAAACAAGCCCGGTCAGGGCGGGCAAAACAAGCCCGGTCAGGGCGGCCAGCAAGGCGGCGGCATGAACCGCTAAGGTTTGCGTTGCAACGCGGCAGCCCGCTGAGCGGCGGGCTGTCGCTTTTTTGTGTAAAGCGGCTATTGCGCTGTTAGGGGCGGCTTCTCCTTCGGCGTGATCGGCTTATGCTGCGCCATGGTTCAGACGCTGCCGCTGTTCCACCTTTACGGCGATCCTCCGGACGACCACGCGTTCGATTTCATCCATGCGGAGACGATCGCCGCGCGCGCTCCGATGCACGGCTGGATCATTCGCGCCCATCGGCATCGCAATCTATTTCAGATTCTGTTGATTGAGCGCGGCGGCGGCGACATGACGTTCGAAGCGGCGAAGCTGCCGTTCGCGGCGCCCGCCGCGATCCTCATTCCGGCGACGGTCGCCCACGGCTTTCGCTTCGAGCCCGACGTCACCGCGGGTTGGGTGCTGAGCTTCACGGTGGATGCGGCCGGCGCGCTCGCCGACCGCGCGGAGGGAGCGATTGCCCGACTGCGGGCGCTCGCCGCACATCCCATCATTGCCATTGCCGACGACGCGGAGCGGGCGCGCCTTTCGGCGTTGTGCCAGGAGCTTTTCGAAGAGGGACGCCTCGCGCGCGAGGGCTATCAGATAGCGATGCGCGGCCTGCTGGCGCTCGTCGCGGTCGGCGTGGCGCGGCTCGCCGCAAGCCGCGCGCGCACCGGCAGCGTGACCTTGCAGCCGGTCGACGCCACCGTCGCGCAGCTCCGCGTGCTGATCGATGAATTCTTCCGCCGCGAACATCAGCTCGGCTTCTATGCCGAAAAACTCGGCATGACGGTTGGTCGGCTCAACGATCACGTCAAGCGCGCGACCGGCGTGACCGCCGGTCATCTGATCCGTCAGCGCCTGCTCACCGAGGCCGAGCGCCAACTCGTTTTCACCACCCAGCCGATCCAGGATGTCGCCCAAGAGCTTGGTTTTTCCGATCCCTCGCATTTTGCCCGTTTCTTCCGCCAGCACACCGCCACGACCCCGCATGAGTTTCGCGATCATCGGGGCGGGTGACGAACGAGGTGGGCCTTTTCAGCCGACGCTTGAGGCGGTAAGCATCAATCCGGCACCCTCGCGCGCAGGCAGAGAGAGCGGTCGGCAGGGAGAAACGCAAAATGGCTATGACGATGAGCGGCGAGTACCAGCTTGCAGTGTCGCGGGAAATCGTGTGGGGAAAGCTCAATGACGCCGAAACCCTCAAGGCCTGCATTCCCGGCTGCGAGCAGCTCGACAAGGTGTCGGATACCGAATTTCAAGCGGTCGCCGTCACCAAGATCGGGCCGGTGAAGACGAAGTTCAAAGGCAAAGTCACGTTGTCCGATCTCGATCCGCCGAACGGATACAAGATTTCCGGTGAGGGCGACGGCGGGGTCGCCGGCTTTGCCAAGGGCGGTGCGACCGTCACGCTGCTGCCGAAGGACGGCGGGACATTGCTCAGCTATGCGGTCGAGGCGCATATCGGCGGCAAGTTGGCGCAGCTCGGCCAGCGCCTGGTCAACGGCGTCGCCAAGAAACTGGCCGATGAGTTTTTTCAGAAATTCTCCGTCGCGGTCATTCCGCAGAGCTCGGTAAGTTCACAACCCGCGCCTGGGCCAACCGCATAGACGAACGCTCACCCGCTCCGCGGCCTTCGTCATGCGCGGGGGATCATTTGCGCGTGAGACTCCCTTGACCGGCGGCTAGGCCGCGGTTCAGAGTAATTCCAGTTCCAAGGTGGGAAACTGGCAAAAATCGCCGCGTTTTCGCCCTTGCAGGCAGCCGACGGCCGCGAGCCGTCCGGCAAAGAAGACGATTTATAGGGATTTTCGAGGAGGCGCATATGGCAGCCGTTTCCCTGACAGTGAACGGCAAACCCGTCACCGCCGATGTCGATCCGCGCACGCTCTTGGTGCAGCTATTGCGCGAGAATCTGCGGCTCACCGGCACGCATGTCGGCTGCGACACCTCGCAATGCGGCGCCTGCGTCGTGCAGGTCAACGGCAAAGCGGTGAAATCCTGCACCGTGCTTGCGTTGCAGCTCGAAGGCGCCGACGTGCTCACCATCGAGGGCTTGGCGGCGCCGGACGGACCGCTGCATCCGATGCAGGAAGCCTTCCGCGAGAACCACGGGCTGCAATGCGGCTATTGCACGCCCGGCATGATCATGACCGCGGTCGATATCGTGCGCCGCAAGGGTCACGAGCTCGACGACAAGACGATTCGTGAGGAGCTGGAAGGCAACATGTGCCGTTGCACCGGCTATCACAATATCGTCAAGGCGATCGCCGCCGGCGCCCGCGCGATGCAGGGTGGCGGCGCCGCCACGAGAGCCGCCGAATAAGAAAAACGCCGCTTAGGGATGGATCGTCGAACAAGAAAAACTGCCGGAGGACACTGCCATGACCGCGACCGGGATCGGCGCCGCGGTGCGCCGCAAGGAAGACCACCGCTTCATCACCGGCAAAGGCCATTACACCGACGACATCAACCGGCCCGGCCAGGCCTACGCCTATTTCGTCCGCTCGCCGCACGCCCACGCCGCGATCAAATCGATCGATGCCAAGACCGCTTCCGGCATGCCCGGTGTCATCGCGGTGCTGACCGGTGCGGAACTTGCCGCCGACAAGATCGGTAATCTCATCTGCGGCTGGATGATCCATTCCAAGGATGGCTCGCCGATGAAGATGGCGCCGCACCCGGCGCTCGCCAGCGGCAAGGCCTGCCATGTCGGCGATCCGGTCGCGGTGGTGATTGCCGAGACGCTGGCGCAGGCGCGCGATGCCGCCGAGAAGGTCAAGGTCGATTATGCGGTGCTGCCGGCCGTCGCCGATCCGGCGGCGGCGCAGAAGGCCGGCGCGCCGCAAATTCATGACGTCGCGCCGAACAATACGATCTACCAATGGCACCTCGGCGATCCGAAAGCGGTCGACGCCGCCTTCAAGGCGGCCAAGCACGTCACCAGGCTCGATATCGTCAACAACCGCCTGGTGCCCAACGCGATGGAGCCGCGCGCCGCCCTCGCCGAGTATGACACCGGCAGCGGCGCGTTCACGCTGTGGAATACGACGCAGAATCCGCACGTCGCGCGCCTCGTCATCGCGGCCTTCATCGGCATGGCGCCCGAGCACAAGCTGCGCGTGATCGCGCCGGACGTGGGCGGCGGCTTCGGCTCCAAGATTTTCATCTACCCCGAGGAGGTCGTGGCGCTGTGGACGGCGAAGCGGGTCGGACGGCCGGTGAAATGGGTGTCCGACCGCTCGGAGGCGTTCGTTACCGACGCGCACGGCCGCGACCATGTCACTCACGCCGAAATGGCCTTCGACGCCGACGGCAAGATTCTCGGTCTTCGCGCCAAGACCATCGCCAATCTCGGCGCCTACATGTCGCTGTTCTCGTCATCGGTGCCGACCTATCTCTACGCCACGCTGCTGTCGGGCCAGTACGAGATTCCGCAGATCTATTGCGAGGTCGACGCGGTCTACACCAATACGGTGCCGGTCGATGCCTATCGCGGCGCCGGACGTCCCGAAGCAACCTTCGTGGTCGAGCGGCTGGTCGAGGTCGGCGCCCGCGAGATGAGGCAGGACCCGGCGGAGCTGCGGCGCAAGAATTTCGTCGCCAAGTTCCCGCACCAGACGCCGGTGATTATGACCTATGACGCCGGCGACTATAACGCCTCGCTGAAGAAGGCGATGGAGCTTGCCGACTACAAGGGATTTGCCAAGCGCAAGCGCGAAGCGGCGCGCCACGGCAAGCTGCGCGGCATCGGCTTCTCCACCTACATCGAGGCTTGCGGCATCGCGCCGTCGCAAGCGGTCGGTTCGCTCGGCGCCGGCGTCGGCTTATGGGAATCCGCCGAGGTGCGGGTCAATCCGACCGGCTCCGTCGAAGTCCTGACCGGCTCCCATAGCCACGGCCAGGGCCACGAGACCACCTTCGCGCAGCTCGTCTCCGAGCGGCTCGGCATTCCGATCGACACCATTTCGGTCGTGCATGGCGACACCGACAAGGTGCAGTTCGGCATGGGCACCTACGGCTCGCGCTCCGGCGCCGTCGGCATGTCGGCGATCGTCAAGGCGCTCGACAAAGTCGAGGCCAAGGCGAAAAAGGTCGCCGCGCACATGCTCGAGGCGGCTGAGGGCGACATCGAGTTCAAGGATGGAAAATTCAGCGTTGCCGGCACCGACAAGTCCGCGGCGTGGGGTGAAGTGACGCTCAACGCCTACATCGCCCACAAATTCTCCGGCCAGGAGCTCGAGCCCGGACTGAAGGAGGGCGCGTTCTACGACCCGACCAATTTCACCTTCCCGGCCGGCTGTCACATCTGCGAGGTCGAGGTCGATCCCGAGACCGGCAACACCGAGATCGTGACCTGGACGGCGGTCGATGATTTCGGCGTCATCATCAATCCGATGATCGTCGAGGGCCAAGTCCACGGCGGCATCGCCCAGGGCATCGGCCAAGCGCTTTGCGAGGGCGCGGTTTACGACACGGACGGCCAGCTCGTCACCGGCTCGTTCATGGATTATGCGATGCCGCGCGCCAATCACGTGCCGACGCTGAAAGTCGCGACGACGGTCACCAAATGCCCGTCCAATCCGCTCGGCATCAAGGGCTGCGGCGAAGCCGGCGCCATCGCCGCGCCCGCCGCCGTCATCAACGCCATCACCGATGCCATCGGAACCGAGGCCCTCGCCATGCCGGCAACGCCGCCGGCGGTGTGGGCCGCACTGCAGAAGGCGGGCCGGTCAGTGCCGCACGCGGCATGACGAGCAAGAGATAACGGAGAACTCCGATGTATAGCTTCACCTTTCATCGTCCGGAGACGCTGCGGCAGGCGGTGAATCTGCTCAGCAAGAACGAGGACGCCAAGCTGTTGGCCGGCGGCCATACGCTGCTGCCGACGATGAAGCTGCGGCTGGCCAATCCGCCGCAATTGATCGACCTGTCGCGCATCGAGGGATTGACCGGCATCGAGTTGAGCGGCCGCTCGCTCACCATCGGCGCCATGACCCGCCATGCCGACGTGCACAGTTCGCCGGTGGTGCAGCAGGCCATTCCGGTGCTGGCCAAGCTTGCCGGCCTGATCGGCGACCCGGCGGTGCGCCACATGGGCACGATCGGCGGCTCGATCGCCAATAACGATCCGACTGCCGACTATCCGGCGGCCTGCCTCGGCCTTGGCGCCACCATCATCACCAACAAGCGACGCATCAAGGCCGACGACTTCTTCACCGGCATGTTCTTGACCGCGCTGGAGCCTGCGGAAATCATCACCAAGGTGAGTTTCCCGATACCGAAGAAGGCCGCGTACCAGAAGTTCCGCAACCAAGCGTCGCGCTATGCGCTGGTCGGCGTGTTTGTTGGCAAGCGCGGCAGCGACATCCGCGTCACCGTCACCGGCGCCGGCGCCAACGGCGTGTTCCGGGTGCCCGCCTTCGAGGAGGCCCTGAAGAAGCGATTTTCGCCGAAATCGCTCGAAGGCCTCACGGTTTCGCCGGACGGCCTCAACAGCGATATTCACGGCAACGCCGAATATCGCGCCCACTTGATCGGCGTGCTCGCCCGCCGCGCGGTCGCCGAGGCGGTCGGGAAGTCAGCGGCCTGATGTGAAACAGGGCTCGTTTCATCGTCATGCCCGGCCTTGTGCCGGGCATGCGCGTCTTTACATGGCAGGAAGACATGGATGGCCGGGACAAGGCCGGCCACGACGGGTTAAATTGAGACGATGAACAAGACCTCGCCCCGCCCGCTGCCGGCTTCGATCGACGCCACCGTCGCGCTCCTTGCCGAGGCCGACTACCTCGCCGACCGTTCGCTCGGCACGGTGCTTTATCTGGCGCTCAAGATGGGCCGGCCGCTTTTCCTCGAGGGCGAGGCCGGCGTCGGCAAGACCGAGATCGCCAAGGTGCTGTCGGCGACGCTGGGCCGGCGGCTGATCCGCCTGCAATGCTACGAAGGGCTCGATATCGCCGCCGCGGTCTACGAGTGGAACTACGCCGCGCAGATGATCGCCATCCGCGCCGCCGAGGCCGGCGGCGAGCACGACCGCGAGCGGCTCGAGCACGACGTGTTCTCCGAGCGGTTTTTGATCAAGCGGCCGCTCTTACAGGCACTGGAGCCCGATACCGCCGGCGCGCCGGTCCTGCTGATCGACGAGATCGATCGCACCGACGAAGCGTTCGAGGCGTTTCTGCTCGAAGTGCTCGGCGACTTCCAGGTCACGATTCCGGAAATGGGCACGGTGAAGGCGGCCCATCCGCCGGTCGTGGTCATCACCTCGAACCGCACCCGCGAGGTGCACGACGCGCTCAAGCGCCGCTGTCTTTATCACTGGGTCGGCTATCCTACCGCCGAGCGCGAGCTTAACATCGTGCGCACCAAAGTGCCGGGCGTCGGCAAAAAGCTCTCCGAGCAGGTGGTGGCGTTCGTCCAGGCGCTGCGCAAGCGGGATTTGTTCAAGTCGCCGGGCGTCGCCGAGACGCTCGATTGGGCGGCCGCGCTGTCCGAGCTCGACGTGGTCGCGCTCGATCCGGCGGCGGTCTCCGACACGCTCGGCGTGCTGCTCAAATACCAGGATGACATCGCGCGGCTCGCGGGCGGCAAGGTCAAGGAGCTGCTTGACGAGATGAAGTCGGAGCTGCGGGCGGCGGAGTGACTTTACCTCCCCAACCGAAGTCGGATGTTTCCGACTTCGGTCACTCTTAAATTGCTGAACTCGGGAACACCCGAGTTCAGTGGCGAGAGGTCGGCGCGCCAACGGGCCGGCGCGAAGCGCCGCCCGATGACAGGCTCCGCGCGTCGGGTGAGGGGCTCGAGCGTGGCAGTGGAACCGCTGGAAAGACACACGAACCATGATCGATAGGCTGGAACCCCCTCACCTCGCCCCTCTCCCCGCAGGGGAGAGGGGCGAGGGCGACGGCCGGCTCGCCGAAAACATCCTCTACTTCGCCCGCGCGCTGCGCGCGGCCGGCATTCCGGTCGGGCCCGGCGCGGTGATCGATGCGCTCGAAGCGGTGAAGGCGGCCGGCGTCGGCACCCGCGAGGATTTTTACTGGACGCTGCACGCGGTATTTGTGAAGCGCCACGAGCATTCGCTCCTGTTTGATCAAGCCTTCCGCATTTTCTTCCGCCGCCGCGGCTATATCGATCAGCTGATGGCGATGATGCTGCCGCAAGCGCCGAATACGCCGCGTCCGCCCGAAGCCGGGGCGACGCGGGTGCACGAGGCGCTGTTCTCCGGTCTCGACGACAAGCTCAAAAAGGAGCGCGAGATCGAGCTCGATACCCGCCTGACCGTCTCCGACCGCGAGGTGCTGCAGCGAAAGGACTTCGCGCAAATGACGAATGCCGAGATCGCCGCCGCCAAGGAAGCGATGAAGCGGCTATTGCTGCCGCTTGCCGAAGTGCGCACGCGGCAGCTTAAGCCGCATCCGCGCGGCCATCTGATCGACATCCGCCGCACCTTGCGCCTGAGCCTCAAGGGTGGCGGCGATTTTATCGATCTGCGCTTCGTCGGGCCGAAGACCAAGGCGCCGCCGGTTGTCGCGTTACTCGATATTTCCGGCTCGATGAGCCAGTACAGCCGGATTTTTTTGCATTTCCTGCATGCCTTGACCGATTCGCGAAAAAGGGTGAGCACGTTCCTATTCGGCACGCGGCTGACCAACGTCACCCGGGCGCTGCGCGAGCGCGACCCCGACGATGCGCTCGCCGCCTGCTCGGCGAGCGTGCCCGATTGGTCGGGCGGCACGCGCATCGCCTCGTCGCTCCACGCCTTCAACAAGCTGTGGGCGCGCCGGGTGCTCACCCAGGGCGCGATCGTTCTGCTCATCACCGACGGGCTCGAGCGCGACGCCGACGACACGCTGGCCTTTGAGATCGACCGGCTGCACCGCTCGTGCCGGCGGCTCATTTGGCTCAATCCGCTCTTACGCTTCGAGGGCTTTGAGCCGCGCGCGCGGGGCATCAAGACCATGCTGGGGCATGTCGACGAGTTCCGGCCTATGCATAATCTGGAGTCGATGGCGGCGCTGGTGGCGGCATTCCAAGGCCGTGATGGCTGGGCCGGCGACCCGAAGGCCTGGATGGAGAAGGTGGCGTAATGCTCCTATATTGAGCCGGATATAGCGGTCAGTGGAGGTCTCCACATGCTCTCAACCGATAACGACATTCTCAAAGCCGCCGAGGAGTGGCGCCGACAGGGCCGGGCGGTGGCGCTGGCGACTGTGGTCGAAACCTGGGGCTCGGCGCCGCGGCCGGTCGGTGCCAACCTGGTCATCGACGGGGAGGGGAATTTTCTCGGCTCGGTCTCCGGCGGCTGCGTCGAAGGCGCCGTGGTCACCGAAGCGCTCGATGTCATCGACAGCGGCAAGCCGAAAATGCTGGAATTCGGCGTCGCCGACGAGACCGCCTGGAAAGTCGGGCTGTCCTGCGGCGGCACGATCCGGGTTTTGGTGGAGAAGGTGGAGTAGGGTTGCGCCATGGCTGAGTATTGGGTCTACGAAAATTGGACTCATGACCGTGCGCGCATTCACAGGTCTGAATGCGGATATTGCAATGGGGGTCGGGGGACGCAGCCATCTGATTCCGGGAAAAACGGCAAATGGCATGGCCCATTTGGTGATCGGGAAAGGGTGTTTCAAATAACTGCGAAAATGCGGCGAACTGATACAAAAGCGTGCGCAACATGTACACCTTAATTGGCTAAATCGTTATGCATCTCGATCTCCTCACCACCCTCAATGCCGAGCGCGCCGCGCGACGCGCGGCGATCGTCGTCACCAATGTGACAAGCGGCAAGCAGCGGCTGGTGAAGGCCGCCGACATTGCCAAGGATCCGCTCACGGCCGTGCTGAGCGAGCACCTGCGCAGCGGCCGCAGCGGCATGGAAGAGGCCGCGGAAGGCCGGGTTTTCCTCACTGTCTATGTGCCGGCGCCGCAGCTCGTCATCACCGGCGCCGTGCATATCAGCCAGGCGCTGGCGCCGATCGCAAAACTCCTCGGCTACGACGTGACCATCGTCGATCCACGCACTGCGTTCGCCTCGGCCGAGCGCTTTCCCGACGTGAAAGTCATCGCCGAGTGGCCCGACCAGGCGCTGCCCCCGCTCGGCGTCGACCGTTACACCGCCTTCGTCGCGCTCACTCACGACCCGAAGATCGACGATCCGGCGCTCATTCACGCCCTGTCCCGCGACTGCTTCTATATTGGCGCGCTTGGATCGCGGAAGACGCATGCGCGCCGCGTCGATCGCCTCAAGCAGCAGGGCCTGACCGAGGCCGATATTTCCCGCATCCATGCGCCGATCGGGCTCGACATCGGCGCGGTCTCGCCGGCGGAGATCGCGGTCGCCATCATGGCGCAGATCACCGAGCGGCTGCGCGAGGAACCGCAGGCCGAGCGCGTCGCCGCGGAGGCAGTGTCATGAAGTTCGGAGCGGTCGCGCCGAAAGACGCTGTCGGCGCCATCGCCGTGCACACCATCCGTAACGGCGCGCTGGTGCTCAAAAAAGGCACGCCGATCGGCGCTGCCGAGGCTGCGGCGCTCGAAGCCGCCGGCATCGACGACCTCGTGGTGGCGCGGCTTGAGGCCGGCGACGTGTCGGAAGACGCAGCGGCGGCCGAGATTGCGGCGGCGATCGGCGGCGACGGCGTGCATGTCGATCGCGCCTTTACCGGCCGCGCCAACCTGTTTGCCCGCGCGCCGGGCGTACTGGTGGTCGACAAGGACGGCATTGACCGGATCAATCGCGTCGACGAAGCGATCACGGTGGCGACGCTTTCCGCCTATAAGCCGGTCGTTCCCGGCGAGATGATCGCGACGGTGAAGATTATTCCGTTCGCCGTCGCCGCCGCAACGCGCGACCTGGCGCTGGCGGCGGCCAAGCAGCCGCTGGTCCGTGTTGCGCCTTATCGCGTCCGCAAGGTCGGCGTGGTGTCGACGCTGCTGCCCGGGCTATCGCCTAAGGTCATCGAGAAGACGCTGAAAATCACCGCCGAGCGGCTGGCGCCGGCCGATGCCACGATCATCGCCGAACGGCGCGTGCCGCACGAGCGTGCGGCGCTCGCCCGCGCGCTCGGCGAGGTGCTCAAGCAGGGCGCCGAGCTCGTCGTCGTCTTCGGCGCTTCCGCGATCGCCGACCGGCGCGACGTGATCCCCGCGGCGCTGGAAGCGGTTGGCGGCCGCATCCTGCATTTCGGCATGCCGGTCGATCCCGGCAATCTGTTGCTGATCGGGACGGCGCACGGGCATCCGGTGCTTGGCGCGCCCGGCTGCGCCCGCTCGCCCAAGGAGAACGGCTTCGACTGGGTGCTGATGCGCCTCCTCGCCGGCCTGCCGGTGCCGCGCGAGGACATTACCGGCATGGGGGTCGGCGGCCTGCTCATGGAGATCGTCACGCGGCCGCAGCCGCGCGAAGAGCCGGTGCATCCCGCCCGCAACGTCGCGGCGCTGGTGCTCGCCGCCGGCCGCTCGAGCCGCATGGGCGGGCCGAACAAGCTTTTGGCCAATATCGGCGGCCGGCCGCTGGTGCGCATCGTCGTCGAATCGGCGCTCGCTTCGCGGGCGCGGCCCGTGATCGTGGTCACCGGCCATGAACGCGAGCGCGTCGAAGCGGCGCTGGCCGGTCTGCCGATCGACTTCGTGGACAATGCAAATTTCGCCGACGGTCTCGGCAGCTCGCTGCGGGCCGGCATCGCCGCGCTGCCGGCGCAGGCCGACGCCGTCATCGTCTGCCTTGGCGACATGCCGCAGGTCGGGGGCGCCATGATCGACCGGCTGGTCGGCGCGCTCGATCCCGACAAGGGGGCGCTGATCGCGGTGCCGACCATCGAGGGTCAGCGCGGCAATCCGGTCGTTTGGTCGCGCCGGTTTTTTCCCGACCTCATGGCCGTCGAGGGCGATATCGGCGCGCGCCATCTGATCGGCCGCTACAGCGAGGCCGTGGTCGAGGTGCCGCTCACCGGCACCGCCGCGCTGACCGATATCGACACGCCCGAGGCGCTGCAAGTCGTGAAGGCGGAGCTGGAAGGGACGTAGGCAAACCTCAGCAAATTGCTCCGTCACTGGGGATCCAGGCGAAGCGACAAGTGCGGAATGACCGCCCGGTGAGCGATTCACCAACTGGCAACCCTTCCCCGCTAGCGTTAGCCGTTCCTCTTTGGGGGAGGGGCTTCTATGCTCGCTCTTTTGCGAAGTTTTGCGCTCACGGTCGCGACGGGCTGCATCCTGATCGCAGCGATTGGTGCTGCCAATGCCGCGGGCGCCTTTGCTGTCGGGGCCTGCGGCGCATACGGCTACGGCTACGATTATCGCAAGGTGACGGACGCCCGTACCGCGGCGATGAAAAAGTGCTCGGGCAATGCCTGCAAGGTCGTTGGCGAAATCCGGCGCGGCTGCGCGGCGCTGGCGGTCGATGCCAAGCACCCGTGCGGCTCCTATGGCTGGGCGCTGAATTCGCATCTCGGCAAGGCCGAGAACATTTCGCTGCGCCGCTGCTACGAATTCGGCGGCCGCGACTGCGTGGTGCGCGCTTTTGCCTGTGACGAGAAGGGCTGAGCGGGTTCGGCTGAGTCGCGGCGCCTAGCGCCCGGCAGCACCCTTCGCGAGCGCTTCGATGGCGCCGGCCAAGGCCTTCACGGAGTTGTCGGCTTGCTCGGTAAGGCCGTGCCGCGAGGCTAGCCACGCGGGCTCATTGTAGGACAGCCAGGTGTTCCCGGCCGCATCCTCCCAGGCGAGCGCCTTCAGCGGCAGGTCAATTCCGATTGTTTGCTGCAACTGCATCAAAGGCGTACCGCCTTTGGCGTTGCCGAAGATAAGAAGTTCGGTGGGCCGCAACGTCAAACCGACTGTTCTTGCGCCAGCCGCGTGATCGATACGGGCGAAAATTGTCAGGCCCTTGGCCTTGGCGGCGGCTTCGAGTCGATCGACCGTGACTTTAACGCCGTGCCTGCTCGGAACCGTCGTCAATCCGTTGTCAGTCATCGTCATCCCTCCTGTAGCCGTTCGCCCGAAGGGTAGGCAGACCTCATTCCAATCCGTTCAACTGCAACACGATTCGCTGGCGCTCGCCGGCTTGATGGTGCTCGCCAGATCATCGCGGTGACCTGCTTCCGCCGCACGCGCGATTGATCTCGACGGCATTACGGGGCGAGCGATCAGGCCGGAACGACGGACTCAATACCGCGTCGACGCCCAGCGGCAGATACGAACTCGGAAGCATGACCCACAGCAAAGCGACCGCGCTGCGACCGGAGACAGTCATCATTTTTCCACCGCGCTGGTCGCGGCAATTACTTTGATCATTTGAGCAATGTGCCGGCGAAGCGTCCGACTTTTGATCTGGGTGAACGCTTTCGCGATAGCGATGCCATCCGAGGAAGCTAGAAAATCGGAAGTAAATGAGTGGGACGTGTGTTGATGGCCTTTCCCGCCTGCCTTGATTTCCGGCAGGCCGTCAAAGAAGAATTGTACTGGCACTTGAAGGATGTGGGCGATCGAGTGCAGACGACCCGCGCTGACCCGATTAGTGCCGTTTTCGTATTTCTGCACTTGCTGAAATGTTACTCCGAGCTTCGCGGCGAGGATCTCTTGGCTTATTCGCAGCACGAGGCGGCGCATCCGCAACCGTTTGCCGACGTGGGCGTCGATGGCACTTGGATGTCTGGACATGCGGGGGTCCCCCGTTCGGGTTGTCACTTCTGTGACATTTGCGCGACAATGGCAATTCAGAAAACGCCCCGTGGGAGCGGCACGATTCCCATAAGGGGGCAGAGCGGGCAGGGGACAGGGGAAAAATATGCATGAGATTCAAGGGGCGCCGTTCCCCGAGGATCGGCAATCCATCGCGGCAAATCGCTCGAGCATGAGCAGACACTAACCGGCCAGTTCTGGCGCGAACCGCGTGAAGGCGGCTAACGCCTTGCCGGAATTGCACTTTCCATTCGGGCCGTGACAGGAATTTCCAAAGGTTGTATATTGAAATGTTGCGCCAAGCTCGGTTACGGGTACGTGCCGGGCATAGAGTGCGTCTGCCGAAGAGCCGCCGGTGGGGGAACTAGGGTCAGTAGATCGGTTTTGGGCCGACAGAGCGCTGGAGTTCGTGACATCACTTGCATCGGTGTTTACCTGCGAGGGTGTCATGGAACTCTTCCGTCGCGAAATCGCTCAGGTCGGATTCAACTCACACATCATGGTAACTGCCGTGGACGGACGTGATCTTACACGGCGCCTTTTAGCGCGCGGCTGGCATCGGGAATGGGCCGCGATTTATGCGCAGCAAAACCTGAAAGAAGCCGATCCAGTCCGCCGGCAAATTTCGCTTTCTACAAATCCTTTTCTTTGGAGCGAGGTATCCTACGATCCTGAGCGGGAGCCGCGAGCCAAGTTTACAATGGAGCGCGCCACTGACTTTGGGATGAACGAGGGCCTTTGTGTGCCGATCCGCTACGGCTTTTCGGTCGCGGCCATAAGTTTAGGAGGTGAGAAGCCTGACCTTGGCTCAGGTGTCAAAACAGCTTTGCACATAATGTCTCTGTTCACATATAATCGTTTCCGCACCATAATTGAATCCTCTTCATTCCAATATCAGAAATTGCTCACGGATCGTGAGCGGGAAGTATTGCAGTGGGTCTCGGCTGGCAAATCGGACTGGGACATCAGCGCCATTCTTAATATAAGCGAACGCACGGCCCGCGCCCATGTAACCAACGCTGCGCGCAAACTTAATGCAGCGAACCGACCCGCGGCGATTGCCGAAGCCCTGCGTGTCGGTGAAATATCGCTTAATTAGCAGAGACTGACCTGAGCCGTTTGCAAGGCGTGGCAGACGCCGTGAGCCGGTTCGCCGGTCTCGTAAATTGTCGATTCCGACAATATTGCTCCCCGTGACACCCGGATCATCGTTTGCCGCGCAACAACGCGGCGGGCTGACCGATGACCGAAGTGCATGTGGTTCGGCATGACAATTCAGACCGTTACAGACGGGAGTTGGAGCAATATTTCAGGGGCCGTTACGATGTCTTCGTGCGCGAACGTGGATGGAAGGAGTTGGAGCGGCCCGACGGCCGCGACATAGATCAATTCGACACCGAAGAGGCTATCCATCTGCTCGCCATCGACAAGCACCGCGTAATCGGTGGGCTGCGTATGAATCCATCGATGGGGCCGACCTTATTCACCGAGGTGTTTCCCTACTTGTGCCTGATGCCACTTGTTGGGTCGCCGGATATTTACGAGACCACCCGGTTGTGGGTGGCCAAGGATAGACGCGGTCAGGATTTGCGCCCAACGGTCGAAACCCTCTTGGTTGCAGGGGGGTTGGAACTATCGCTCGCGCTAGGCCTGAAAAAAACCCGGGTGCTCTTCGAAACGCGCTGGTTAAGCCGCAATAAGAAACTGGGTTGGACTTTGACACCTCTAGGCCTTCCCCATGACTTTGACGGTGTCAGCTGCATTGCAGTCGAAAAGGACGTCTCCGAGACCATATGGATCGAGGTTTGTCGGCGGCTATGCGTCCCTGGCCCCATTTTGATCTGGAACGGTACAGCACGGCCGCCCTACCGACTTTCTGAGCTAGTGCCGGCGGTCGCTTGAGTGCCGGCCAGCGCCATACCTCATTCGAGGGTACCGAAAAAAGCGAAGCAGCGTGGAGTTGGAGCATGTCTACGAAACGACGAAAACCGGAGATGTCTACCGAGGAGTTGGTCGAAATTCGGCTGCTCCGGCTTGCGGCGGCGGCTGTCGATGTGTGCGATCAAATGACGCCCGAAGAAATTGAAAACACTCCAAGCCTGCGTGCGGTACTGGATGCGTGTGATGTCTTGTTCGACGAGCTTGGGTGGGGACCTTTAGGACCGTCGGGGTATTCGGATGAGGCCGGTCACTTTCTGAACGGTAGGGGCAGGACCTATTCATGAGCGCCGGCATTTCGGTCATCGACCGATTTCGAGCCGCTCGTTCATCCGACACGTCACAACGAAGAATGGTGCTTGGCTTCCTCCATGGCGCCCATGCGCTCGATCACTTTGTGATCCTCATTTATCCGACGCTCGTCATCGAGTTGCAGACCGCCTATGGCCGTAGCTATTCCGAACTCATCCTGCTCGGCACTGCCTCCTTCACGGCGTTTGGGGTGTTCTCCCTGCCGGCGGGCTGGCTTGCCGACCGCTGGAGCCGCCGCAACATGATGGCGGCGTTTTATCTCGGCTCCGGCCTGTCGCTTGTCGGCGCGGCGCTTGCTCCGTCGCTTTACGCGCTTGCTGTGGCGCTGTTCGTGCTCGGCATATTCGGGGCCATCTATCATCCGGTCGGCACCGCGTTGATTCTCGAGAATGCAACGCAACGCGGCCGCACGGTTGCCTTCAACGCTGTCTGCGGCAATATCGGCGTGGCGCTGGCGGCCGGCGTCACCGCAATGCTCACTGCGGTATTGTCCTGGCGCTGCGCCTTTCTCGTACCCGGTCTGGTATGCATCGCAACGGGTACCTCATATCTGTGTTTCGTTCGACGAGAGACGCGGCGCGCGGCACCGCGCGACGCCTCGGCCGAAGTCGTTCTATCCACGCCTGCCGCCGCAACGATTTTCGCACTCTTTATGATCATCGCCCTGGGCGCCGGCCTTGTGATCAACACGATAACGCTGGCGTTGCCGAAGATCGTCGACGAGCGTATCGGCGGCAACATTCCGCTCATCGTAGTTGGCGGCCTTTGCACGGCGCTCGTTCTGTGCGGAGCGTTTGGTCAGATCGTGGTGGGCCGGTTGGTTGAACGTATCCGGTCACATGTCCTTTTCGTCGTGGTCGCCGCCATGCAGTTCGTCGGCGTTTTGTGGGCCGCCTACGCTACGGGTCCGCTCCTGGTGGTGGCGCTCGCCTTTACTATGGCGACGATTTACGGACAGCTTACGGTGAACGATCTTGTTATCGCCCGCTACACAGCCGATGCGTGGCGCGGACGCGTCTATGCGGTTCGCTATTTTCTCACCTTCATGGTCTCGGGAATATCAGCGTCAATGATCGCCCTCTTGTACGGGCGCGGCGGCTTCGACCTCATACTCGGCGCGGTCGCGGTCATAGCGTTGGGCTTTCTGGTCGCGGTTCTTGCGATCGCGTTGGTTGCCGACGGCGTGGAAAAGAGGCGTGTGCCGCAGTCGGCTGCCGCGGAGTGCCACCATCCGGTCATTGCCACGTAATTCGCCGGCCTGATGGCGCTCGCACGCCGAAGTCCAGACTTTGTTCATGTCCGCTCATGTCGGCGGATTACAGTCCGTTTCGCGCCGGAAGGCGAGCGGGCTCCGATAAAGCCCGCTTCCGCGCCCCGCGCACATTCAAGCGGTGACGTTTGGATGTGTGGCGCGGACATTGGTTGGATGCGCCTCTCGGCGCTCCGCTCCCCTCGGCTTTTTGGCGAGGGCGGCGAATTTTCGGAAGGGCTTGGCAAAACTCGGACGCGGATGCGTCGCGAGAATGCGGGATGTTGTTTGATGTGCTTTTGCTCAACTGCAATACGATTCAGCGGCGCTCGCCGGCTTGATGGCGCTCGCCATGTTCATCGCGGTGACGCGCTTCCGCCGCACGCTGGACTGACATCGGCGGTATGGCGGGCGAGCGCAGCAACGAGGCCGCAACGACGGACTTTAATATCGCGCGGTGACGCCGAGGCGCAGATACGGCCCGCCGCGGCCGAAGGAATCCGCAGCCCAGCCGCCCGCCGCCGACCATTCCAGCGCATCGATGCGATAGCCCGTGACATGCGCGCCGAGCCGCAGCTCTCGATAGTCGGTGCACCAGAACGCCTGGGTTTCCGGACCGACGAAGAAGGGCTCGAAGACCTTCCAGCCGATAGCGGCGCGCGCCGATCCTATGAGGTCGATGGACGCGATAGAGCCGTCGAACGCGACCATGGTCGCTGGACTCGGCTGGTACCAGATGTCACCCGCGATCTGCGCTCCGCCGTACAGCCCGCGCAGGCGGCTGCCGGGATCGTACGGAGTGAGCCGGTAGTCCTGGACGACGGGGCCGGCGTAGAGGCCGACGGCAAATCCGTCGCGCGTCGTTCGCCAGCCGGGCAGGGCGGCGGCGGACAGCAACGTGCCGTCTACATCCATGCGCAACCCGCCGGAGGGATAGGTGTAGAGGCCGCCATTGAGCAGGAGCTTGAGCGTAAATCCGTCCGTATTCAGCCCCGCCGGCGACCACAACAGGCCGCCATCAACAAACGCCGCGTCGCGCCACAGATCGGTACCGGCGAACAGAAGAAAAGAAGGATTATTCGGCCCATCGCTACCGGCCTGGGCCGCCGCGGCACAAAGCACCATCACCGTGGCGGCTCCGGCTGCCCGGAAACCCCTCGACATACCCACTGAGGCCGCTCCGTCCGGTGCGCCTCACGCACTCCCGCCGCTCCATCCACCTATCGGCGCGCCGAGTTTAAGTCGATACCGCATTGCGACTTGAGGTTGTGTCGCCGCGGCTAGTGTCCCGATTCCGAAGTTCGCATCATTATGCGGCACCCTCGTTTGCGAACTTCGGAATCGAAGGACACTAGCAACGTATTGATCTAGTGTGGCTTTGGTTCAGAAGTCCGCATGACGAGTTCGCGGCAAAAATGATGCGGACTTCTGAACCGCCACACTACTGCGGCGGCTGTGCTGCAAATGGGGAGTAAGTCGACGCGCCGCTTGGCGTATATAGTCGAATAGCGATCCGAGGACGGCTCAATGACAAGCGACGTTTCGACTTCTTCGCCATTTCCTGCCGCCCACGCGGCCGCGCGCTCGCGCCAGCGGCTGGCGATCGGCTTTCTCAATGGCGCCCACGCGCTCGATCACTTCGTGATCCTGATCTATCCGACGGTGGTCATCGAGCTGGCGGCGATCTACGGCCGGTCCTATTCCGAGCTGATCGCGCTCGGCACCGCCTCTTTCATCGCGTTCGGATTGTTTTCGCTGCCCGCGGGGTGGCTCGCCGACCGCTGGAGCCGCCGCAACATGATGGCGGCGTTTTATATCGGCTGCGGGCTGTCGCTGATCGGCGCGGCCTTCGCGCCGTCGCTTTATGCGCTGGCTGTGGCGCTGTTCGCGCTCGGCGTCTTTGCCGCCATCTATCATCCGGTCGGCACCGCGA
This sequence comes from Xanthobacteraceae bacterium, assembly GCA_050011955.1. Classification (GTDB taxonomy): domain Bacteria; phylum Pseudomonadota; class Alphaproteobacteria; order Rhizobiales; family Xanthobacteraceae; genus BOG-931. The sequence goes on along the minus strand of JBEKIC010000003.1, from coordinate 95,289 downwards.
TGCTCATCGAAACCGCCACCCAGCGCGGCCGCTCGCTCGCCTTCAACGGCGTCTGCGGCAATCTCGGCGTCTCGCTCGCTGCCGGCATCACCGCCGCGCTGACAGCGGCGTTCTCCTGGCGCGGTGCCTTTCTCGTGCCCGGCCTGATCTGTATCGCCGCCGGCGTCGCCTATCTCTGGCTGGTTGCCGACGAGAGGCGGCACGCGGCCGCGCGCAGCAGGTCGCCCGATGTCGCCCTTTCCGCGCCGGTAGCCGCGACGATCTTCGGCCTCTTTGTGGTGGTCGCGCTTAGCGCCGGGCTGGTGTTCAACACCATATCGGTGGCGTTGCCCAAGATCGTCGACGAGCGTGTCGGCAGCGACATCTCGCTGGTCGCGGTCGGCGGCCTGACGACGGCGGTGTTCCTGTGCGGCGGGCTGGCGCAAATCGTGGTCGGCCGGCTGGTGGAGCGCATCCGGCCGCATATCCTTCTCGCCGCGATGGCCGTCATGCAGTTTACCGGCGTGGTGTGGGCGGCCTATGCGAACGGCGCCATGCTGCTGGCCGCGCTGGCTTTCACCATGGCGGCGATCTACGGGCAGATCACGGTCAACGACCTCGTCATCGCCCGCTACACCGCCGATGCCTGGCGCGGCCGCGTCTACGCGGTGCGCTATTTCCTCACCTTCATGGTCTCGGGCGCGGCGGTGTCGATGATCGCCATCCTGTACGGCCGCGGCGGCTTCGGTCTCGTGCTCGGCGTCACCGCGTTCGTGGCGCTTGGCTTCCTGGTCGCGGCGCTGCTGATCGCGCTCCTGGCCAACGGCGTCGAAAAGGCGCGGGTGCGGCAACCGGCGCCGGCGGAGTGAGCGTCATTGCGAGCCAACCGGACCGGCCCGCAGGGGCCGGCCCGATGACGGGCTTCGCGGAGCAGCCGTTCTAAGCCGCGGCCGGGTGCCGCGCCGCGAGCGCCATCGCGATCAGCGCCGCGCCGCCGAACAGCATATTGATGCCGACCAAGAGGCCGAGCGCCCACAGCGCCGTTCCCGGCAGCCCCGCAAAGATGATGCCGGCGAGGATGAGGTCGATGATGCCGCTCACCAGCATCCAGCCCCAGCGCCCGGTCAGCTGATTGCGGTGCTCGATGGCATACATGATGGAAACGATGCCCTCGATGACAAAGAAGGCGATCAGCACCAGCGTCAGCGACAGCGTGCCGGTGATCGGCCAGAGCAGCAGCACGACGCCGGCGGCGATGCCGATGATCGCCGAAATCAGCGACCACCAGAAGCCGGGGACATGCCGCGCCCAGAATGTGGTGAACAAGCCGACGACGCCGCTGATCAGGAATACCCAACCGATAATGATCGTGAAGGCGAGCGTGGCGAGCGGCGGCAAGGCGATCGCCGCAAGGCCGAGGATCACCAGAATGATGCCTTCGATCAGAAACAGAGCCCAATGCTCGTGGATCGCTCCGGCGAGCGCGCTTCCCATCCGCTCGGCATTCTGTTGGTCTATTGTCATCATTGCCTCCCTGAAATGGTCACCGGTCGTTGAGGTTCCTCGGCGACTGCTTAAACGGTGAAGAAACCCAGGAACGTCGGCATGAAGCGTCGAACCGGTCAGGAAGTTCCCTCATCGCTTCAAAGCAGGACTCTTACATCAATACGGCGCCTTGCATAATAGCGAAACGGCACCTATGTGTCTTGACAGCGGCGTTGACGCCTTTGCAGGCTCCGTCGTGGGACGGCCACGAATACGACGGGTGACGCCGGATGTACGCGCACCTCCTCGTTCGTGGCCGTTAGCATTTTTAGCGGGGCCCCCGCGCTTGTCCCCCGACGCCGAAACCCCGCCGAGCCGTTATCATAAGGCTGTAATAGTTCGCCGTCATGTGATTGAATCATCGAGCGAACGAGCAGGGGACGCGCTATGGCTATGGCGGATACGGCCATTGATTTCGGCCTGCTGACCGGCGCTGGCGCCTCGGTCCGCGCCTACAACGCCGACGATGTCATCTTCCGGCAGGGCGACAAGGCCGAGGAGCTCTACGTCATCCAAAGCGGAACCGTCGAAATCCGTCTCGGCAACCGCTTGCTCGATACCTTGCCGGAACGCAGCATTTTCGGCGAGATGGCGCTGATCGATGGCGCGCCGCGTAGCGCGACCGCGATCGCGACGACCGACGTCAAACTCGTACCCGTCGGCGAGAAGCAGTTTTTGTTCCTGGTCAGCCGGACGCCCTACTTTGCGCTCAACGTGATGCGCGCGCTGGCGCGGCGGCTACGCGCGACCAACAACGCGCTCTGAGCATGATCCGGAAAAAGCCTGCCTTCGGACTTGATCCGAGGGTGGAAGCCGGTTTTCCGAAAAGATCATGCGCCATTAAGAAAGCCACTTACGCCTTCAATCGCTCGATCAACGCCATGGCCGCTGCCGGGGCACGAATTTTGCCCTCGTGGATGACATAGGCAAAGACGTCGCGCGGCGCGATTTTCTGCGGCGCGGGCGGCTGATCGACACGCCGCAGATCGTTCGGCTCTTCGCCTTGCGCCCACAACCGCAACCGGCCGGCCCAGGCGTCGAGGTCTTGCAACGGGTAGGCCGCCGGGATCGTGTCCCGGCCTTTCTGCAAACGCGCATAAACGAAATCGGCGGTGACGTCGGCGATGTTGGGATACGTGGCGTGATCGGTGAAGACGACCGGCGTAGCGAACGCGCGCAACAGCGCAATGAATTGCGGCGTGCGGAAGCTGTCGTGCCGTACTTCGACGACATGCCGCAGCCGCTTGCCCGCGGCCTGCGGCGGCAACAGTTCGAGGAATTTGCCGAAGTCGGCGGCGTCGAATTTCTTCGTCGGCGCGAACTGCCAAAGCAGCGGCCCGAGCCGCTCGCCGAGCTCGAAAACTCCGGAATCCAGAAAGCGCTTGATGGAATCGCCGGCCTCACCAAGGACGCGCCGGTTGGTGGCGAAGCGCGGTCCCTTGACCGAAAACACAAAACCCTCGGGCACGGCGGCGGCCCATTTGCGGAAGCTTGCTGGTTTCTGCGAGCCGTAGAAGGTCGAGTTGATCTCGATCGATGTGAGGCGGCTCGCCGCGTAGGCGAGCTCTTTGGCTTGCGCCAGACCATGCGGATAGAAAACGCGGCGCCACGGCGCATAATTCCAGCCGCCGATGCCGACGCGGATTTGACCGGATAGGGCCGTCATATCGCCGTCACGCGCTTGCGCCATAGTGCCACGGCAACCGGCGGCGGTTGAGTTCCACGCCGTCGCCAGCGGCCACGATGAGCCGGTGACGCCGGATGAACGCGCACCGTTTCATTCGTGGTCGTTCTTGTCCAATCACGTCTTAATCCCAGACACCCCCGTAAACACGAAGGCCCGGGATTTTGTCCCGGGCCTTCGCATTTCACGTCGCCTGACGTCTGGACTTGGAAATCCATTCCACCGCAATCGAAATCGGCTGTTGCCGACTTCGATGACTTTAATTGTGTGGCGGCTTAGCTGGATTTTTTAGAAATCCATGCCGCCGCCCGGCGGCATGGCCGGCATGGCGTCCTTCTTCTTCGGCAGTTCGGCGACCATCGCCTCGGTGGTGATGAGCAAGCCGGCGACCGAGGAAGCGCCCTGCAACGCCTGGCGCACGACCTTGGTCGGATCGATGATGCCCTTCTTCACCATGTCGACGTATTCGCCGCCTTGGGCGTCGAAGCCGAAGGTGTACTGATCCTTTTCGAGGATCTTGCCGACGATGACCGAGCCATCCTCACCGGCGTTGATGGCGATCTGGCGTGCCGGAGCCGACAGCGCCTTGCGCACGATGTCGACGCCGTGCTTCTGGTCCTCGTTGTGCGTGCGCACCTTCTTCAGCGCTTCGGTGGCGCGCAGGAGCGCAACGCCGCCGCCGGGCAGGATGCCTTCTTCGACCGCGGCGCGGGTTGCATGCATCGCGTCGTCGACGCGATCCTTGCGCTCCTTCACCTCGACCTCGGTGGCGCCGCCGACCCGGATCACCGCGACGCCGCCGGCGAGCTTGGCCAGCCGCTCCTGCAGTTTCTCGCGGTCGTAGTCGGAGGTGGTCTCCTCGATCTGCGCCTTGATCTGGGCGATGCGCGCCTCGATGTCGGCCTTCTTGCCGCCGCCGTTGACGATCGTGGTGTTCTCCTTGTCGATCATCACCTTCTTGGCTTTGCCGAGCATGGCGAGCGTGACGTTCTCGAGCTTGATGCCGAGGTCCTCGCTGATCGCCTGGCCGCCGGTCAGGACGGCGATGTCCTGCAGCATGGCCTTGCGGCGATCGCCGAAGCCCGGCGCCTTGACGGCCGCGACTTTGAGCCCGCCGCGCAGCTTGTTGACGACCAGCGTCGCCAAAGCCTCGCCTTCGACGTCCTCGGCCACGATGAGTAGCGGCTTGCCGGTCTGCACGACGGCTTCGAGCAGCGGCAACAGCTCATTGAGCGCCGAGAGCTTCTTCTCGTTGATGAGGATGTAAGGATCCTCCATCTCCACCCGCATCTTGTCGGCGTTGGTGATGAAGTAGGGCGAGATGTAACCGCGGTCGAACTGCATGCCCTCGACCACGTCGAGCTCGGTCTCCAGCGATTTCGCCTCTTCGACCGTGATTACGCCTTCATTGCCGACCCTCTTCATCGCCTCGGCAAGGAAGCGGCCGATCTCCTGGTCGCCGTTGGCGGAAATCGTGCCGACCTGGGCGATCTCCTCGTTCGAGGTGACCTTCTTGGAGTTCTTCTTCAGCTCCTCGACCACGGTCTCGACCGCAAGATCGATGCCGCGCTTGAGGTCCATCGGGTTCATGCCCGCGGCCACCGCCTTCGAGCCTTCCTTGACGATCGCGGCCGCGAGCACGGTCGCGGTCGTGGTGCCGTCACCGGCGATGTCGGAGGTTTTGGAGGCAACCTCGCGCACCATCTGGGCGCCCATGTTCTCGAACTTGTCTTCGAGCTCGATCTCCTTGGCGACGGTGACGCCGTCCTTGGTGATGCGGGGAGCGCCGAACGATTTATCGAGCACGACGTTGCGGCCCTTGGGGCCGAGCGTCACGCGCACCGCGTTGGCGAGAATGTCGACGCCGCGCAGCATCTTGTCGCGCGCGTCGACGGAAAATCTGACTTCCTTGGCAGCCATTTCGGTCTTCTCCTGGAATTTGCGATTGTTTTCCGCTCGTCATCACCGGGCTTGACCCGGTGATCCATGCTGCCTGCCCGGCTCATGGATGGCCGGGTCGAGCCCGGCCACGACGAACAAGTGGAATTACGCGGCCTTCTTCTTGGCCGCCGGCTCGTCAAGCACGCCCATGATGTCGGACTCCTTCATGATCAGGAGCTCCTGGCCGTCGATCTTGACCTCGGTGCCCGACCACTTGCCGAACAGGACGCGGTCGCCGACCTTGATATCGATGGGGATGAGCTTGCCGGCCTCGTCACGGCCACCGGGGCCCACGGCCATGACCTCGCCCTGCGAGGGCTTTTCCTTGGCGGTGTCCGGAATGATGATGCCGCCGGCTGACTTCTCCTCGGCATCGATGCGCTTGACGACGACGCGGTCGTGAAGCGGACGAAACTTCATGGTGTCCTCCTAAGCAATTGACTGGACTGTACTTTGTTTGATCGAGCGGTCTCCTTAAGTCCCCTCGGCCGACCGCCTGGGCGCCACATAGGGCGCCAATTATGGCTCGCAAGAGGTCGCTGGAATTTTTTTAGCACTCATTCGGGGAGATTGCCAACAGCCTCGGGGCTCGCCCTGCGGTGCGGCGGTTCCTACAGGGCGCCGAAAATATTCCGGCCGGCACCGAGGAAACCCTTCCCATAAAGTTCCGTTGAATCCACGGAAGCTAGTTGCAGTCGGGCTGTTAGCACGGACGCAAGAATGCTGCTAGTGCCTTGAAAGTAAACAGCTTCTTCATTTTTGAGGCTTGCAATGGAGGAGCGAGTCTCGAAACAATCCCCGTGTTGGGACGGAGGGTACTATGGGTTCGAAAGAGACTTGGGTTTCGCAAGACTTTCGCCGGCAGCTCGAAGGCTACGGATTGACCACGGCCAATATCCTCTACCGGCGGCCGGATCATCCGTGGCTGTTACAGACCTACGTCTGGCAGGACTACGATCTTTGCCCGAGGTTTCCCGAGTTGAACAAATTCCTCAATTTCTGGCTGGAAAAGCTCGAGGGCCCGCTGCACTCGGTCACCGTCGCGCATGCGCGTTTGATCAAGCCGGCCGAGATCCGCGCAGTCGACGGCGAGTTTCGGCTACACTGAGCCGGAAGACGGATGGCAGACGACGGATGAGAGACGGCGCCGCTCGCTGATGTATCTGTCTTTTGTGGTCCGTCATCCGTCCTCTGCTTAGCGCCATGCGTATTCGCTTCGACTTCGGCTCGGTCACGCTCGACGCCCAAACTCTCGACACGCCCACGGCGCAAGCCATCATCGCGGCGCTGCCGTTCGATGGGTCAGCGCTGACATGGGGCGAGGAAGTTTATTTCGACATTCCAGCGAGGGTCGCGCGCGAGAAAGACGCCCGCGCGGTCGTGAAACCAGGCGAAATCGCCTACTGGCCGGAAGGTCATGCGATCGCCATCGGCTTCGGCCGCACGCCGATCTCGAAGGGCGACGAGACGCGGCTCGCCAGCCCCTGCAACATCTGGGCGAAGGCGCTCTCCGACGTGAAGACGCTGGCGAAGGTCAAGGCCGGCAGCAAGGTCGTCGTCAGCGCGGTCGATTAGTTTCAAGACGGCGTTTCGCCCAGCGCCGTCGCGCCGGCGGCGCGGCCGTCAACCGCGGCCGACGAACGGCATCTTGTTCGCCATCACCGTCATGAACAGCACGTTGGCGTCGAGCGGCAGGCTCGCGATGTAGGCCACGGCACGGCCGACATTGTCGGCGCTCATGCGCGCTTCCGGCATGGTGCGGCCGTCCGCCTGCAACATGCCCTCGGCCATGCGTTCGGTCATTTCGGTCGCGGCGTTGCCGATGTCGATCTGACCGCAGCAGATGTCGTAGTCGCGGCAATCGAGCGCGGTCTGCTTGGTCAGCCCGGTGACGGCGTGTTTGGTCGCCGTGTAGGCGACCGTACCGGGACGCGGCGTGTGCGCGGAGATCGAGCCATTGTTGATGATGCGGCCGCCGCGCGGGTTTTGCGCTTTCATGATTTTGATCGCTTCCTGGGTGCACAGGAACAGTCCGGTGAGATTGGTAGCGACGACGGCCTGCCAACGCTCCAGCGGCACCTCTTCGATCGGCATGCTGTGCATGCCGACGCCGGCATTGTTGAACAAGAGATCGAGCCGGCCGAAGGTTTCTTTGGTCTTGGCGAACAAGGCCCGGATCGAGGCCGGGTCCTTGACGTCGGTCGGTACCACCAGCGTGGTGCCGCTCGCCTCTTTGGCGACCGCTTCAAGCCGATCCGCGCGCCGTCCGGCGAGCACGACCGCGTGCCCGTCCCGCGACAGCGCCAGCGCCGCGGCCTTGCCGACCCCGCTGCCGGCTCCGGTCACCAATGCGATTTTCTGCGCAGCCATCGGCGCCTCCCTGTTTTGGTGCGGCTGAACGGAATATCATTTCTCTCCGCCCGCGGGGAGAGCTTAGACATCTTTGCAAGCCGTTCTCGAGGGTAACGGCGGGCTCAACTGGCGAGCGCGACTTCCTGTTCCGGCCTGCCCACACGGTAGTCGTCGGGAGAAGCCAAACGCGCGTCGATGTCGGCGGCCGGGCCCGGCCTGCCGAAGCGGTAGCCTTGCATCGAATGCACGCCGGCGGCGCGCAGAAACAAATGCTGCTCCGCATTCTCGACGCCCTCAGCGGTCACTTTCATGCCCAGCCCGCGACCGAGGCTGACGATGGCGTGGACGATGGCCGCGGCGTCGGGCGCCGTCTCGATCGAGCGTACGAAGCTCGAGTCGATCTTGAGCTTGTCGAACGGAAAACGCCGCAAATAGAGCAGGCTCGAATAACCGGTGCCGAAATCGTCGAGCGCGAAGCGCACCCCGATGGCTTTGAGGCGCAGCATCGACTGCTCCGCCGTTTCCAAATTGCCGAGCAGCGTGCTCTCGGTCAGCTCCAGTTCGAGGCGGTTGGCGTCGAAATCGGTCTCTTTGAGGATACGCTCGACAACGTCGACGAAGTCGGAGCGGCGGAATTGCAGTGGCGACACATTGACGGCCACGGTCAATCCCGGCCAATTCCTGCCGTCAAGGCACGCCCGGCGCAGCATCCACTCGCCCAGCTGGATAATCAGGCCGGAGTGCTCAGCGACCGGAATGAAATCAGCCGGCGAAATGATCCCGGCGCGCGGATGGGTCCAGCGCGCCAGCGCTTCGACGGCGATCATGGTTTCGCCGCTGGCATTGACGATCGGCTGATAGGCGGCTTTCAGGCCCTCGTTCTCGATCGCCTCCAGCAAATCGCCTTCCAGCAGCTTGCGCTGCGACAGGTCGGCATCCATCGCGGCGTCGTAGATGCAGGCGCGGTTGCGGCCCTCGTTCTTGGCGCGGTAGAGCGCCATGTCGGCGTAGCGCAGGATGTCGCCGGCGTCGCCGGCGCGGCGATCGATGACGGCAATGCCGATCGACGCGCCGATGATGATGTTGTGTCCTTTGATCGCGTAGGGCGCGCAGATGGCGGAGATGATGCGCCCGGCGGTCGCCTGCAACGAATAGGAATCGGAAGGGCAGCTGGTGATGATGGCGAACTCGTCGCCGCCGAGCCGGGCAACCAGATCGTCGCCGCGCATCACCCGGCTCAAGCGCTGCGTGACCTTGAGAATGAGCTCGTCGCCGATATGGTGGCCGAGCGTATCGTTGACGTCCTTGAAGTGATCGAGGTCGATGTAGAATACAGCCGCTGACGGGCCGCCGCGATGGACCTCGTCGATCACGGTCTCGAGTCGTTCACCGAAATAGATGCGGTTGGGCAGCCCGCAGACCGGATCGTGCAGGGCAAGATGCCGCAGCTGTGTCTCGCCAGCGGCGATCGCCCGCTCGGTGCGCCGCATGTGCCGCAGCATCAGGCCGACGAGCACGGCCAAACCGGCAACGGCGACGGCAATGAAGGGCAGCACGTATCCCACGATCTGGCCGCCGGGCCGCACCGGCTGCCAGGCAAAGCGAGCAATCGCCCTGTCTTGGGCGTCGGCAATTGTGGCGGCCTCCTTGTCGAGGGCCGGCGCGGTTTCGCCGATGGCATGCAGGCCGGGCAGCTGCAGCCGAGTTCCGATCTCGCGCAGCATGTCGTCGTCGATATATTTGACGGAGGCGACAATCGGCGCGGTGGCGTTGCCGAAAGCAAGATCGCCGTCGGAGCCGACCGCCACCGCCGCGACGATCGCCGGTCCGTTCTGCAAACGCTGGATCAGGACGGTAGACCGGCCGGGTTTTACGGCATCCGGCGCGGTGATGAGGCGCACGCTGCCGCTGGGCGGCATGCTGAGCCGCCCACGCAGAACATGGAAACTCGCCGCAAGCTCTTTCGTCAGCTCGGTCGCGCCGGCATCGCCGGAGGCCCGAGAACGCGCATATTCGATCCGGTCGGAGCCGTCGACCACGACCACGACGTCATGGCCGAAGAAGTCCTCCAGCCATTTTCCGATACGGCGCTCGATCCATTGTGGATCGTCGTCACGGATGGCCTGCGTGGCGCCTGGCGTCGCGGCAACGCTCTCGACTTCGCGCAATATGAGTGCGCCGCGCTCGGCGATCGCTTGCGCAATCAGTTGCCGCTCGCGATCGAGCGAGGCTTCATCCGCACGCCGGGCAGACATCAATACCGCGGCGACGAGGCAAAGAATCGCCACCACGGCGGTCACGCCGATCGCCAGGACCAGGCGCAGGCGCGCGCGGTCCCACCGCGACCGGTTGTCCTCCTCGGCGATTCGCGGTCGCGCCGAAGTCGCCACGCTTCCCTCTTTGCACTATTCTTGTTCGCCCCGACTATAAGGCGAAAAAGATTGCAATTCGCTTGCAGTTAAGCCGAAAAAGTCGTTACGGGGCGACCGTGAATTCGCTGGGAAAGTTAACGCGCCGTAAATTTCAGCGCGGCAGGCCCGGCCAGCAGACGTTATTCGCTGGGTGTTTGGCGCCCCTTTACCAGACTCGGCCTGTTGCCGCCGCTCACCGCTTGTTGCTGTAGGGCGGGCGGGGGATGGCGATGTGGGCGGCGCGCAACGCCGCCGACCAGCGCTCGCGCAGGTCGGTGAAATACGGCTCCCCCGGCTCGATGCGGTGGATCAGCTCGGCATCGCAGACATCGCGCCGCACCACCAAGAGATCGATCGGCATGCCGACGCTCAGATTCGAGCGCATGGTCGAGTCGATGGAAACGAGACCCACTTTCAGCGCGTCGTACAGCTCCATGCCGTAGCTGATTGCGCGGTCGAGCACCGGCTTGCCGTATTTGTGCTCGCCGATTTGCAGATACGGCGTGTCCGTCGTGGATTCGATGAAATTGCCGGCGGAATACACCATGAACAACCGCATGCGTTCGCCCGCGATCTGGCCGCCGAACAGGAAAGCGACGTCAAACGTCACATCGGAAGCCTCCAGCGCCTTGCCCTCCGTGGCCAGCAGCATGCGGATGACATGTCCGACGCGCTGGGCGGCCTGGAACATGGTGGGGGCGTTCATCAGCGTCTCGTGCTCGCCGGTTTCCGGATTGTCGTACCCTTCCGTCAGGATGCTCACTACCGATTGGCTGATGGAAAGATTCCCCGCTGAAGCGATCGCCATGATGCGCTTGCCGGGGTCCTTGAAGATGTGCAGCTTGCGGAAGGTGGCGATGTTGTCGACGCCGGCATTGGTGCGCGTGTCGGCGAACATCACCAGCCCCTCGCGTACCAGAATTCCGCAACAATAGGTCATCGGTTCGCCAGCTCCGCCGGTGCGGTCTTATAGCGGCAGCGCCGTGTTTGCGGCAATGGCGCGGCCGCTCGTCTTGCTCACTGATCGACTTTTATCGCAACCGCCAAGGTCTCATCGCCGGCGCCGTAGCGCGTGCCGCGCACCGGGGCGGCACCGAGGGCATCGAGCCCGATGGCGACGCGGACATAGGCGTCGGTCGGGCAGACGCAGTTGACGGCATCGAAGCCGATCCACCCGAGACCGCGCACGAAGGCTTCCGCCCAGGCGTGACCGCCGTCCTCCGTGATGGTGTCGGCAGTGCCGGCGCCGCTAAGATAACCGGCGACATAACGCGCCGGGATGCCGAGGCTGTGCGCCGCGCCGATGAAGATGTGGGTCACATCGCGGGCGACGCCGCGCTTCTGCGCGAAGGCGTCGGCGGCCGTCGGCGCGGCCGGCGACGCATCCGCCGCAGGGGTCATCGCATCGTGCAGCCGTTCCAGCAGCGCATGAAGTTGCGCGAGAACGTCGCCGCCGTCCGCAGCGCGCATATCGCCGGCAAAATCGCGGATCCGCGAGTCGGCCTGCGTCAGCGATGTGTCGCGCAGGAACAGGTTCGGCGGAAATCGCTCGACGGCGCCGCGCACCACCCCGTTGGTGTCCTGCGTCTCCACTTCGCCGTCTACCTTGACGCTCAATGCATCGAGGGGGCCGGCGGCGGTAAAGACGTGGGTGAGATTGCCGAAGGCGTCCTCGTGCGCGTGAAGCCGCACGTCGGCGGACACATCGATGCGCCAGCCGATCACATACTGGCCTTCGTGGTTGCGCGGCGTGAGCCGCAGCACTTGGATCACGCCCATGGCCGCCGGCTCGTAGCGGCGGAGCATGGTTTGGGCGATGCGGAGGCGCATATCAGGCAACAGGCGTCAGAAATCAGAGGTCAGAGGTCAAAAGGCAGCCAACGGAGAATAGACGACGCGAAGCGCCGCTGTCTCCTGATTACTGACCACTGACTACTGGCCCCTGTCACAGCAGATATTGCTGCGCTATGGCGGTTCCGAGCCGGTTGTTGTCTTCGACGAAATTGTCGATGAACTCGTGCAGCCCGGTCTGAAAAATTTCCGCGATGCGGCTGTTTTGCAGTCGGGAACGGACGGCACGGGCCTGCCGTTGCGCCGGTCCTTGGCGGCCGTAGGCGTGGGCGATGCGGTCGAGGTTCTGCACCAGGTTCTCATAGCAGCTTGCCAGCGAGCGCGGCATCTCGTCCCGCAGCATGAGCAAATCCGCCACCAGCCACGGTTTGACGTTCTCGCGATAGACCCAGTGATACGAGGTGAGCGCCGACACCGAGCGCAGAATCGCGGCCCACTGAAAGTAGTCGAGCGGACCGCCGACCTTTTCGTGCGCCGGCAGCAGCAGATGATACTTGACGTCGAGGATGCGCGCGGTGTTGTCGGCGCGTTCGATATAGACGCCGAGCCGCGAGAACCAGTAGGCGTCGTTGCGCAGCATGGTGCGGTAGGCCGAGCCGTCGAAGCGCAGCGAGGATTCCTGCACCCAGCGCAGGAACCGGGCAAACTCCTCGCGCGCGCGCGGACCATTGCTCCATTTCTTGAGCTCGAGCCAGGCGCTGTTGATGGTGTCCCACATCTCTATGGTGAGCGCGGTGCGCACCGCGCGCGCGTTGACGCGCGCCGTCTCGAAGCAGTTGCGGATCGAGGACGGGTTGCTGGTCGAGAAGGCGAGGAATTCGGTGACGGTCTCCTCGTTCGCCTCGGTATAGGCGGCGAAGAAGGCGCTGGCGCAGCCGGCCGTGGCGACCGCGGATTCCCATTCGTTCGAGGCGCCGACATAAGCCAGCGGCAGCGCCGTCAGCCGGTATGTGGTGTCGAGGATGCGTGCCAGATATTCCGCGCGCTCGACGTAGCGGGCGAGCCAGTAGAGATTATCGGCCGTACGCGACAGCATCGCTTTTTACGCCTTCCTCATCCGTCCAAAACCCAGGTGTCCTTGGTGCCGCCGCCCTGGCTCGAATTGACCACGAGCGAGCCCTTCTTCAGCGCCACCCGGGTGAGGCCGCCGGGCACGATGCGCACGCGATCGCCGCCCGACAGCACGAACGGCCGCAGGTCGACGTGGCGCGGCGCGATGCCCTCGTCAACGCAGGTCGGGCAGGTCGACAGCGCCAGCGTCGGCTGGGCGATGAAATTCTTCGGATCGGATTTAAGCTTGGCGCGGAACGCGGCAATCGTGGCCTTGTCCGCCTTCGGCCCGATCAGCATGCCGTAGCCGCCGGAGCCGTGCACTTCCTTCACCACCAGGTCTTCGATGTGGTCGAGCACATAGGACAGATGCTCGCTGTCACGGCAGCGCCAGGTCGGCACGTTCTTTAACAGCGGCTCCTCGCCGAGATAGAATCTGACGATGTCCGGCATGTAGCTGTAGACCGCCTTGTCGTCGGCGATGCCGGTGCCGACCGCATTGGCGAGCGTGACGTTGCCGGCCTGATAGGCCGACATCAGGCCGGGCACGCCGAGCGCGCTGTCGGGCCGGAACACCAGCGGATCGAGGAAATCGTCATCGATGCGGCGATAGATCACGTTGACGCGCTTCAAGCCTTCGGTGGTACGCATGTGGACGACGTCGTCCTTCACCGTGAGGTCGCGGCCTTCGACCAATTCGACGCCGAGCTTGTCGGCGAGGAACGAATGCTCGTAATAGGCGGAATTGTAAACGCCGGGCGTCAGCAGCACGACGGTCGGCTCGGCGGAGGCGGTCGGCGGCGCGATCGAGGTCAGCGTCACCAAAAGTTCGTCCGGGTAGTTCTCGACCGGCGCCACGCGATAGCGCGAGAACAGCTCCGGAAACAGCCGCAGCATGATCTCGCGGTTCTCCAGCATGTAGGAGACGCCGGAGGGCGTGCGCGCATTATCCTCGAGCACGTAGAAGTTTTCGGCGTCGACGCGCACGATATCGATGCCGGCGACATGGACATAGATGTCGTGAGGCACCTTTTGCCCATTCATCTCCGGGCGGAAGACCGGATTCTGAAAGACCAGGTCCTCCGGCACGATCCGCGCCTTGAGGATTTCGCGGCGGCCGTAAACGTCCTTGAGGTAGGCATTGATGGCCTTGACGCGCTGCTCGAGGCCGCGTTGCAGCACCGTCCACTCGGCCGCGGAGAGGATGCGCGGAATGACGTCGAACGGGATGAGGCGTTCCTGCGCCTCGGGGTCGCCATAGACCGCAAAGGTGATGCCGATGCGGCGGAAAAACAACTCGGCCTCGCGCCGGCGGAAATCGAGCACATCGGGCGGAACCTCGCCCAACCAGTGCGACAGTTCGGCATAGGCCGGTCGCACCGCGCCTTTGCTGCCCGTCATTTCGTCGAACATGTCGCTCCCCGGCCAATTCGAGTGCACACTCGAAATGCCTGCCGCATCAATGGCAGTATCACCTTTGTTGCAATCTTTGCGCCAACTGGAACGGGCAAGGGGAGGGCGCAACTTACGGTATTTCCACCGTTATTGCTCATGTTTTAGGCGGCATGATCATTGCGGCGGCGGGTCCGGGTGCGTTGGCATCTCGGCCTGCTTTGCCGTAACGGTCGGCATTGACCATGCCGTCCAACTTGCGCTCTTGGCAGGGTTAAGCCGCCGATCGAGGGCGTAACCCGGGGGAAAAAGCACAGTGACCGCTAATATCATTTATCTGGCGACGATCTGGGTTATCCCGGTGATCATTGCTATCACGTTTCATGAAGCCGCGCATGGCTTCGTCGCGCACCTTCTCGGCGACGACACGGCGTGGCGGCTCGGACGCGTCAGCTTCAATCCGCTCAAGCACATCGATCCGCTGGGCACGATCCTCTTGCCCGGCATCCTGTTGCTGCTGCGCTCGCCGTTCCTGTTCGGTTACGCCAAGCCGGTGCCGGTCAATTTTCGCGCCCTGCGCCATCCGCGGCGCGACATGGTGCTGGTCGCCGGCGCCGGACCGGCCATGAACATTGCGCTCGCCATCGTTGCGGCGCTGGCATTTCACGTCGTGTTCTATCTGCCGGCCACCAGCGCGCAATGGCTGGCGCAGAATTTGAAGAACGCGCTCATCATCAACGTCGTGCTGGCGGTGTTCAATTTGTTTCCGCTGCCGCCGCTCGACGGCGGCCGCATCCTGGTCGGAATACTGCCGCGGGCCGCGGCCGCTCCGCTGGCGCGATTGGAGCCCTACGGGATCGCAATCCTCATCGGTCTTCTCTTCGTGCTGCCGTTGCTGGGAGCCCAGTTGGGATTGAATCTCAGCATCGTGTCGCGAGCGCTCGGCATTTCGACCGGCGCGGTCATCGAAGCCATCCTTCGCCTCACCGGCAATTTGTAGCGCCGTGTTCGCAGTCGGCAGCGTTGACTTCAGTTCATCGTCAATCTTGATCTCCTCCTCGACGAATTTGAGGTTCTTGGCGTAAAGCTCCACCCCGTTCTCGATTAATTCAGCCGCCATGGCCATCGGCCAGAATGCCGGGACGCTGGTCAGTGAAAAATCGGAGGATTTGACGGATGGCCTAACTGCCATGGCTGCGACACGATGATTAGGCGAGGAGGGGGCGCCGGCTACATGAACTGATTCTTTGATGGCCGGTTTGTCGCGTTTTGCGTTGCTTCAGTACCGGTGATCAGATCGAGCAGTTCCTCGGTGATCTCGCTTTGTCGCGCCTGACGGGCGGTTTGGCGCAACTGTGACAGCTTCTTGGTGACGTTGTCGTGCGCCGACTCCATTGCCGCAAAACGTGCGGCGTTCTCGCTGGCGATCGATTCGACCGCAGCGCCGGTCAGCAGCGCGAATAAGTATTCAGCCATCAGCTTCTCAACGAGCAACTGCGGCTCCAGGTTGTGAAGCGGCGCTTGGCGCGGCTGCGCGGCGGCTAAGGGCTTTATGTCGAGCGGCAGGAGCAGGTGCCGCTCGATCGTCGGCGCCGCCTTCTGGTCGTAGCGGCCGAACATGACCTCGACGCGGGAAATCTCGCCCCGCGCGATGCGGGCGTATAGTTCATTTGTCAGGCGATTGATGGCGTCTGGCGCGCCAACCAAACGGGTGGCCATCGGTCTCGTCCAGAGAACTTTCAGTCCTCGCTCGAACGCCAGCGCCGCACCGCGACTGCCGAGCACGAAGAGCAGGTCCGGCGGCTTCAGTACCGCTTCAGCCGCTTGCACGAGTCTCTCATTGAAGCCGCCCACAAAACCATGCTCCGGGGCGCAGAGAATGAGCGCCCGATGCTCATGCTCCGCGCGTCTTTCCGGTCGTGGCTCTGGCATGAGCAGGAGAGCGGCGGCGATCGCCGCAGCCATAGATTCGGCATAGCTGCGGATGCCGGAAAGGGCGCGCTGCGCCTCTTGCAAACGCATGCTGGCGAGCGAACGCATCGCGCCGACGATATCCAGCAGCTCGTCCATGCTGGCGATTTGTCCCTGGAGCTCGGCAAGACGCATCACGGCCGCGCCTCCGGCGGTCTCGTTGCCGACGTCGCAACCGATCGGGAAAGAGCGAGAAGCGCGGCTTTGAGCCGCGCGCGCAGTTCATCCGATAGGGTGCCACTTCGGTCGTCGAGTGACAGCACCTGCGAACAATGCGCGGCAAGCCAGGGCGTGAGCTCCGCGCGAAACGCATTTATCCGATCGAGCGGCACGTCATCGAGGATGCCATCGCTGAGCGCGCAAAGCAGCGCCACCTGTTCGCCAAGCGAAAGGGGAGCGAATTGCCGCTGCCCGAGAACAGCGCGGATGCGCCTGCCGTGCTCGATGACCTTGCGCGTGCGCTCGTCCACCATGGTGCCGAAACGGGTGAACACTTCCAATTCAAGAAATTGCGCGTATTCGAGCCGCAGGCTTTCCGAAACGGACTTGAGAACAGGTGGCTGCGTCTTGCCGCCGACGCGCGACACGCTCTTGCCGACGTCGATGGCCGGCTTCTGGTCTTCGTAGAAAAGACGTGGATCGAGGTAAATCTGACCGTCAGTGATTGAGATGAGATTGGTTGGAATATACGCGCTGATATTGCCGGCCTGGGTTTCGGCGATGGGCAACGCCGTCAGCGAGCCGCCGCCCTGCTCAGGTGCGAGCTTCGCTGCCCGTTCGAGAAGACGCGAATGGATGTAGAAAATATCGCCGGGATAGGCCTCGCGTCCGGGCGGCCGGCGCAGCAGCAGTGATACTTGCCGGTAGGCGGCTGCATGCTTGGTCAGATCGTCGATCACCAAGAGCACGTCGCGCCCCTGCGCCATGAAATACTCGGCCATCGAGCAGGCAGAATAGGGCGTAAGCCACTGAAGGCCGGGCGCCGCATCGGCTTCGCCGACCACGAAAATGCATCGCTCGGGTGCCCCGTACCGGCGTACCGCCTCGATCACGCGCACGACGGACGAAGCCTTCTGGCCCACGGCGGCATAGACGCAGATCACGTCGCTCGACTTCTGGTTGATGATGGCATCGACGGCAATGGCCGTCTTGCCGGTTTCACGGTCGCCGATAATGAGTTCGCGCTGGCCCCGGCCGAGCGGAATCATCGCATCGATGACCAAAAGTCCCGTCGCTAACGGCCTTGTGACCAGCGCCCGCTGCACGATCGCCGGCGCCGGCTGCTCAACGGGCGAGAACTGCGCGGTTTCCAGCGGCCCGTTGCCATCAAGCGGTATGCCGAGCGCGTCGACGACGCGCCCCAGCAGTGCATCGCCGACGGGTACGTGCGCCACTTCTCCACTACCGCGCACGATGCTGCCTGCCGAAATGCCGCTGGTTTCGCCGAGCAACACGCAGCCGATGGTCTCCTCATCGAGATCGACTGCCAGACCGCGCACGTCGCCGGCGAAAACAAGCAATTCATCAAGCCGCGCTTGCGGCAAACCTTGGACACTTGCGACGCCATCACCGACCTGCACCACGCGGCCCACGTGTTCGAGGCGCGGTTCGAGCGCCAGAGCGCCGAGACGTTGACGGCTTGCCTCCAGCCAGGCTTGGAGATCCTCAGCGAGTGTCGGCATGAACACCGATCTCCGATCGTGCGGCGGCGAGTGCGTTCTGCCAGGAGAAGCGCAGCACGGCGGTAGGAAAATGAAGTTCAGCGCCGGCTATGAGTTGCGGGTCCACCTCGAATGCGATGGCGATGCTCTTACCAAGAGCGTGGCGCAAGCGATCCTGCCAGGTTTCTGCCATCGGCGATGACAGCGGCGCCGCCGTGACGACGGTCAGCAAGTTGCCCTGCGCGAGCTGTTGCGAGAGTGCGTCGCGTTCCGGCCTCGGCAGCGCCTCGAGGTATTGTTCGATACGTTCGATCCACGCTTCGGCGCGAAGCCGCATCGGCACGTCTGCGAGCAGCCGCTGCGCGAATTCAGCGCCGAGGTCGAGAGCAAGCCGCCGGGTTTCTTCGGACGCGTGCTGACGCTCCGATGCTAGCGTCTTGCGTGCGCCGTCGAGCAGCGCTTGCGCATCGCGTTTGGCTTGAGCGCGGCAAGTCGTGGCCAGTTCCTGCGCCTGCATTGCGGCTTCCTTGAGCGCCGCTTCGCGCTCGGCGGCGATCCCAGCGCGTTGGGCTGCGATGCCCGCCAGATGCGCGTTTGCCTTTTCTTCCGTCGCTTTGGCATCATCATATTGCTGGTCGATCTCGGCCTTGCGCGCGTCGATCATGCGCAGCACCGGCTTGTAGAGAAAGCGATGCAAGAGCCAGACCAGGATGGCAAAGTTGACGGTCTGGAGACCTATGGTCCACCAGTCGAGATGCATCGGTCAGCCTGCGTAGGGATTGGCAAACAGCAGCAGCAACGCCACCACTAGACAATAGATCGCCATTGTCTCGATCATCGCGAGACCGACGAAAAGCGTGCGCGAGACGGTGCCAGCTGCCTCAGGCTGACGCGCGATGGCGTCCATCGCCGCAGCTACCGAGCGTCCTTCGGCTAGCGCCGGACCGATCGAACCGATCGAGACGGCGACAACCGCGCCGATAATCGAAATGAGCTTGGTGTCCATGGAACCTCCTTTATCTCTTCTCGACGTTGCCCACGGCGGCGCCGATGAAGACCGTTGCAAGTATGGTGAAGATGTATGCCTGGACGAGGCCGACCAGAATCTCGAGAACCATGAGCGGAATCGGCACGAACAGGCCGGCCAGCGCCACCACCAGCGCAATGATGAATTCGCCGCTCATGACATTGCCGAAGAGCCGTATCATCATTGAGAACGTCCGCGTCACCTCCGACAGGATGTTGAGCGGCAGCATCATGAGCTTGGGCTCGGCAAAGCTGGCGAGGTAGCCGCCAAATCCGCGCGCGCGCACGCCGAAATAATGGACGGAGAAAAACACGATGAGCGCCAGCGCCGCCGGCGTCTCCAGCTTGGCGGTCGGCGCTTCGACACCGGGCAACACGCCGCTCAGATTGGCCACCGCAAGAAAAATAAACAATGTACCGAGCAAAGGCAGAAAAGGTCGGGCGTCCTTGTCGATGACGTCCTCGATCTGACCGATGATGCCGGTAACCAGAATCTCGAGCACAGCCTGGCGCTCATTCGGACGCATTTGCAGGCGTCGTGTCGCCCGCCAGCACGCGGCTGTCAGAACGAGCATGATGACCCAGGTCGTCGCCACCGGCCGCGTGATCGCCACAGGACCGAGGTGGAACAGGACGGTACTGGTCAGCGGTGAGGCCGGCATCAGCCGCTCCTTCGCGCCGAACGCAACGCAACTGTGCGCGCCAGCAGAAAGCCAAGGAATAAAGCCAGCAGCGGGGCGGCACCGAGGCGTGCGGCAATACCAAGAAAGACGACTGCGGCGCCGATGCGCCCGAGCGTGAGGGCCAGAGGCCCGAGCCAGCCGCCGCCCGCAGTGAAGAAGGTGACGGTCCACCTCAGCATGGCAAAGTAAAGAAGGCCGAAGACGGCGCCGGCGGAGGCCATCATCATCATGAGACCAGCGTTGAGGATCGGCGCGGCGTCGGTCATTCGCTGTACATTCTCTTCCAAGCAAAGGTGCAACCGACGGCGAGACCTGCCGCCAGCAAACCGAGGGTCCAGAAAATTCCGGAACTGAAATAACGATCAAGCCAGCGGCCGGCGAAAATGCCGATCAAGGTCGGTAGGACGATCGTCCAGCCGAGGGCGCCGATCATCGCGAGGTTCTGACCGAGCGAACGCTCGCCTTCGCGCTGCCAGCGCTCGCGTCGCTGCTGCCGTGTTCTGACAGCCCGCCCCAATCCGTCATGGTTGTCGCCCTGCTGGGTCATTGCTCAAGCGGTTCTTGCGACAGGGCGCCCGGCCTCGCCATTGCGGAAGGCAAGTGCTCGGGCTTGAGAAGGCGGTAAATCTGACGGATGGCGGCGAGATAAAGGCGCTGCGCATCGGTGTGCGCCGTAAGCTCTTCCTCCGCGCGGCGCCGGAACGTCGTGAGCACTTCGGTTTCAAGGTGATGCAGATCGTCATCGGCAACCGCTTCGCGGGTGGCGATGGCGATAGCCGCGCCGCCGCGCACCTCGAGCATGCCGCCGCGGACGGCTAGATGATGTTCGGCGCCGCGCCGACAGCGCCAGCTCACGACGGACACGGAAAGTGCGGTCAGAAAATCGGCGTGGCCTGGCAGGATACCGAAAGCGCCAGTTTCATCCTCGGCGCGAAGATGGGCGACGCCGTCGGCTTGCACGATGATCGCCAGCGGTGTGGTCACGGTCAGCTTCATGTTGGCCCCTTCGCGGTGGCGCGTTCTCGCTCCCGCGCTTCATTGAGATCGCCGACCATGTAGAGTGAACTCTCGGCCCAAGTGTCGGTCTCGCCATCGAGGATGGCGCGACAGCCGGTCAGCGTTTCGTCGAGTTCGACGGCACGCCCCGGCTTGCCGGTGAAAGCGACGGTGACCATGAAGGGCTGCGTGAGGAACCGCATGAGATTTCGGGCGCGCTTGACCGCTTGGCGATCCGTCGCACTCAATTCCTCGATGCCGAGAAGCGCAATGATTTCTTGAAGATCGCGATAATGGGCGATCGTTTTGCGGACGTCCTGCGCGGTCCGGTAGTGCGCTTCGCCGACAAGCCGCGGATCCAGCAAGGTTGATGTCGAGGCGAGGGGATCGACCGCGGGGTACATGCCCTCGCTCGCCATGTCGCGAGAGAGCACGATCGAGGAATCAAGATGACTGAATATCTCGGCGACGGCCGGATCGGTGAAGTCATCCGCCGGTACATAAACCGCCTGAATCGAGGTAATCGCTGCGCCGGCAACCGACGCATGCGCTCCTCCAATTCGGCGATCTCGCTGGCCAGCGTCGGCTGATAGCCGACGCGCGAGGGTAGGCGGCCGAGCAGGCCCGAAACCTCGGCGCCTGCTTGTACTAACCGATAGACGTTATCGATCAACAACAGCACGTTCTCATGTGCTCCATCGCGGAAATACTCAGCGATGGCGAGCGCCGTTAACCCGGCCCGCCAGCGGGCGCCCGGTGGTTCGTTCATCTGCCCGAAGACAAGCGCCGTGCGCGCCAGCACGCCTGACTGCTTGAGTTCGAGCAAAAGTTCGTGACCTTCACGCGAGCGTTCGCCAATACCGGCAAACACCGAGATTCCCGAATGCCGTTCGACGGTGGTGCGGATCAGCTCCATGATAAGCACAGTCTTGCCAACGCCGGCGCCGCCGAACATCGCGGCCTTGCCGCCCGTTACCAGCGGGGCCAGCAAGTCGATCACTTTAATCCCAGTGTGGAAAATCTCGAGGTTGGCACCGAGCCGGTCGATGGGAGGGGCCGGCGCGTGGATCGGCCGATACATGGTGCCAACCGGAAGGGGCGGTCCGCGATCGGCCGGCTCGCCGACCGCGTTGAGCAGTCGCCCGAGCACGGCGTCTCCGACAGGTACGTGGATGGACCCGCCCGTCGCCCGCACCCTGGCGCCGCGGCTTAGTCCGGCGGTATTGTCCAAGGCCACCGCACGAACGGTTACCGGATTGAGATGCTGTTGAACCTCGGCGACAAGCGGACGGCTTTCGTCGCGCTCGATTTCTATTCCCTCATCGACAGCGGGCAACACTCCAGCGGGAAAATGCACATCGACAACCGAGCCGTGGATGGCCGTGAGCCGACCCAAAGCCCCTGCGGCACCGGCATTCTGTGGATCGGCCATCATGCACCTGCTTATTGGAATCTATTTCCTCTTGCGATTTCAGCTTTGACGTACCTCAAATCTCGCCGCCAGGGTCGCCGAGCGAAAGGCGATCTTCGGTCATTCATGGTTCTAAGAATAACGCGCACTCTCGGCGTCGAGCACCTGCCTGGTATGGCGCGCTATCATCAGGTTCTCGTCAGTCGGGATGACCCATGCCGAAACCTTGGAAGCCGGCCGCGAAATGCGCGGGCCGCCGGCTTCATTGGCCTTGTCGTCGAGTAAGATCCCGATCCATTCGGCGTCTTTGCAGACGCGCGCGCGAATCTCGACGGCGTGCTCGCCGATGCCGGCGGTGAAGACGAGGGCATCGAGCCCGCCGAGCGCCGCCGCGAGCGAGCCGAGCTCGCGGCCGATGCGGTAGACGAAGAGATCGACCGCCTCCTTCGCCGCCGGCAGATCGCTCGCGAGCAAGGTGCGCATGTCGGACGACAGGCCGGAGACGCCGAGCAATCCGGAATGCTCGTAGATCAGGTGCTCGACGGCTTTCGCATCCATCCCCTCGTGCTGCAGCAGATAAAGGATGACGCCGGGATCGAGCGCGCCGGTGCGCGTCCCCATCGGCAGGCCGTCCAGGGCGGTCAGCCCCATGGTGGTGGCGATACTGCGGCCTGCCGCGATCGCGCACATGCTAGCGCCGTTGCCGAGATGAGCGACGATCAATTTGCCGCCGGCGCAGTCGGGCGCAACCTGCGGCACGACCGACATGATGTATTCGTAGGACAAGCCATGGAAGCCGTAACGGCGCACCCCTTTGGCGGTGAGCGCCCGCGGCAAGGCGAATTCCTGTGCGAGTGGCGGCGCGCTGCGATGAAAGGCGGTGTCGAAACAGGCGACCTGCGGCACTTTGGGTGCGATGGCGCTGACCGCGCGGATCGCGGCGATATTGTGCGGCTGGTGCAGCGGCGCCAGCGGCACCAATTCCTCGATCGCGGCGAGCACCTTGTCATCGATCAGCACCGGCTTCGCATAAGCGAGGCCGCCATGGACCACGCGATGGCCGACCCCCGCAAAGGCGGCCTCGCTGCCGACATGGGCCGCGAACCAGTCATGAATGGCCGCCATCGCGCTGTGGTGATCATGGCCGGCGATCGGCTCTTCGACCAACTGACGTCCTTGCGCATCGGCGACCTCGATCCGTGCCGGCGTTCCGGCTGCCGCTCCGAGCCCCTCGACTTGGCCATGCGCGCCGGCGGCAAGCGATCGATCCGGCGCCGTCTCGAAGATCGAGAATTTTATGCTCGACGAGCCGGCGTTGATCACCAGGAGCGGCTCGCGCACGGCGCTCAATCCGCGAGCTTGCCGATGTCGGCGGCGGCGACGCGGCGGGCGTGGGCGTAGAGCGCCGCGACGGCGCAGCTTGCCATCCGGGTGCGCACATTGTCGGCGCGGCTGGTCAGGATGATCGGCACCCGGGCGCCGAGCACGATGCCGGCGGCATCGGCGTTGGCGAGGAAGGTCAGCTCCTTGGCGAGCATGTTGCCGGCTTCGAGGTTGGGAACCAGCAGGATGTCAGCGTCGCCGGCGACCGGCGAGGCGATGTGCTTGACGGCCGCCGCGGCGCGATCGATGGCGTTATCGAGCGCGAGCGGGCCGTCGAGCAACCCGCCGATGATCTGGTCGCGGTCGGCCATCTTGCAAAGCGCGGCGGCATCGATCGTCGAGGGCATTTTCGAAGTGATGGTTTCGACCGCGGAGAGGATGGCGACTTTCGGCTGCTTGATGCCCAGCGCCTGGGCCAGCTCGATCGCATTCTGAACGATGTCGACCTTGTCTTCGAGCGTCGGAAAAATGTTCACCGCCGCGTCGGTGATGAAAAGCGGCTTGGGATAGGTCGGCACGTCCATGATGAAGACGTGGCTGATGCGGCGCGCGGTGCGGATGCCGGTCTCCTTGTTGACGACTTCGGCCATCAGCTCGTCGGTATGGAGGCTGCCCTTCATCAACGCATCGACTTCGCCGTTGCGGACGATCTCGACCGCCTTCGCCGCCGAGGCATGGCTGTGCGGCGTGTCGACGAGTTGCAGTCCGGTAAGGTCGAGGCCGAAGGAAGCCGCGAGCCCCCGGATGCGGGCCGCGGGCCCGACCAGCACCGGTTTGATGATCTTGGCCTCGGCCGCTTCGACCGCGCCGCGCAGCGAAGTCTCGTCGCACGGATGCGCCACGGCGGTACGCACCGGCGCCAGCGCATGGCAGGCGTAGATCAGAGCATCGTACTTTTCGTGCCGGCGCGTTTCGGCCATCCCGTCCATCGAACCTATCGGCTACAGATCCTGGAAGCGCTTCTTTTCCGCGACAACCCTTTCGAGCAGCGGGGCCGGCGTGAAGTCGGCGCCCATGGTCGCTTCGAACTCCCGCAGTTTGGCGAGGACTTTGTCGGGACCGATCAGATCGGCGTAAAACATCGGGCCGCCGCGATAGACCGGCCAGCCGTAGCCGTTGATCCAGACGATATCGATGTCGGAGGCGCGCTGCGCCTTGCCCTCTTCGAGGATCTTGGCGCCTTCATTGATCATCGGATAGATGCAGCGCTGCAAAATCTCGTCGTCGGAAATGGTGCGCCGGTTGACGCCCTTCTTGGCGGCGAAGTCGAGGATGATCTTTTCGACAAGCGGCGAGGGCTTGGCATTGCGCGCCTCGTCATAGTCGTAGAAGCCGGCGCCGGTCTTTTGCCCGCGCCGGTCCATCTCGCAAAGGATTTCCCGAATGGTCGAGGATTTGCTCGTCTCTTTCGACCAGCCGATGTCGAGGCCGGCGAGATCGCTCATGGCGAACGGACCCATGGGGAGACCGAAATCGTAAATGACGCGGTCGACGTCCCAAGGCATGGCGCCCTCGAGGATGAGTTTTTGCGCCTCGCGCTGGCGCTGGTGCAGCATGCGATTGCCGACGAAGCCGTGACACACGCCGACCAGCACGCCGATCTTGCCGATCTTCCTGGCCAGCTGCATGACGGTGGCGATCACCGGCTTGGCAGTCTTCTCGCCGCGCACGACTTCCAGAAGCCGCATCACGTTCGCCGGAGAGAAGAAGTGCATGCCGATGACGTGATCCGGCCGGCTTGTCACCGAGGCGATCTCGTCGATGTTGAGGTAAGAGGTGTTGGACGCCAGGATCGCGCCTGGCTTGGCGATCTTGTCGAGCTTGCGGAATAAGTCCTTCTTGATGTCCATATTCTCGTAAACCGCCTCGATCACGAGATCGCAGTCAGATAATGCGTCGAGGTTCATGCCGGGGCTGAGCAACCCCATGCGGGTTTGCACGTCGGCTTGCGTCAGCCGACCCTTCTTGGCGGTGTTGTCGTAGTTGCGGCGGATGGTGGCGACGCCGCGGTCGAGCGCATCCCGCGCGGTTTCGACGATGGCTACTGGAATGCCGGCGTTGAGGAAATTCATCGAGATGCCGCCGCCCATCGTGCCGGCGCCGATGACGCCGACCTTCTTGATCGGCAGCGTAGGCGTATCGTCCGGCACGTCGGCGATCTTCCACACCTTGCGCTCGGCGAAGAATACGTAGCGCTGCGCCTGCGATTGCGGCGTCGTGACGAGATTAAGAAACTCCTCGCGCTCGCGTTGCATTCCCGCTTCGAACGGCAAGTCGACGGCGGCCTGCACCGCGCGCAAGGCACTCTGCCAGGCTTCGAAGCCGCGGAATTTGCGGGCGTTGTCGCGGCGGACTTTCTCGAAAATCTCCGGCCGGCCGCGGGCCGCTTCGATCTTGTCGGTGAGATCGCGGACTTTACACAACGGCATGCGCGTGTCGATGACCTTGCGAGCGAAGGCGACCGCCCCCTCACGCAATTTTCCTTCTTCGACAAGCTCGTCGACGACGCCCCACTGCAGGGCCTGCTTCGCGGGAAACGGCGTGCCGGAAAGAATGGCTTCTAGCGCATTCTCGACCCCGATCAGCCGCGGCAGCCGCTGCGTCCCGCCGGCGCCGGGAATGATTCCGAGCTTGATCTCGGGCAAGCCGAATCTCGCCGATGGCACGGCGACCCGATAGTGGCACAGGAGGGCCACTTCGAAACCGCCGCCCAGAGCCGTGCCGTGGATCGCGGCGATGACCGGTTTGCTGCCGCCTTCGATCGCGGCCTGGCTGTCGGTGAGGGGAGCGCCTTTTGGCGGCTTGCCGAATTCGGCAATATCGGCGCCGGCGATGAAGGTGCGGCCGGCGCAAATCAACACGATGGCCTTGACCGCGGGGTCGGCCATGGCCTGCCCGACGCCGTCGCGAAGGCCGGTGCGGACGTCCGCCGACAGGGCGTTGACCGGCGGTGAATCGATCGTGAGTACGGCGATATCGCCTTCGCGAGTGAGATCGGTTACGGCGTTGATGGCGGCCATTGTTCGTTTCCCTTTGGCTTGCCGGGTTGCTGCGGTCTGAATAAGCTGGCCCGCAAGATACATAATACGCGGACCGGGAGGAACTTTCGTGTCGCTATTTGACCTTCATGGCAGGGTTGCGGTGGTCACAGGATCATCGCGGGGCATCGGCCGCGCTATTGTCGAGCGGATGGCCGAGCACGGCGCCAAGGTCGTCGTCTCCTCGCGCAACATAGAACCCTGCCGCGAGGTGGCGGCTGCGATCAACGCGAAATACGGCGATGGCCGCGCCATCGCCGTATCGGCCAACATTTCCTCGAAAGAGCACCTGCAGCGCCTGGTCGACGAGACGATGCGGGCGTTCGGCCAAATCGACATCCTCGTCTGCAACGCCGCCTCCAATCCGCATTACGGGCCGATGGCGACGATCAGCGACGAGCAGCTGCGCAAGATCCTTGATAACAACATTGTATCCAATCATTGGCTGATCACGATGGTGGCGCCGCAGATGACCGCCCGCAAGGACGGCTCGATCATCATCGTCTCGTCCATCGGCGGTCTCCGGGGTAGCCCGGTCATCGGCGCCTATTGCATCTCCAAGGCCGCCGACTTGCAGCTCGCCCGCAATCTTGCGGTCGAGCTTGGTCCGCACAACGTTCGCATCAATTGTATCGCTCCCGGCCTCATTCGCACCGACTTCGCGCGCGCGCTCTGGGAAAATCCCGACAATCTGCAACGCCGGAACGAACAGACGCCGCTGCGCCGCATCGGCGAGCCCGACGAGATCGCCGGCGCCGCGATCCTCTTGGCCTCGCAGGCGGGAAGCTTTATCACCGGGCAAGCCATCGTCGTCGATGGCGGCGTTACGATTGCCTGATCGCGACGAGCGCGGCGGCGCCAGCCGCGAGGGAGAATGGGCCGATGTCCGATCTCGAAAAATTCCGCAGTGAAACGCGCGCCTGGCTTGAGGCCAATTGTCCGCCCGACATGCGGCTGCCGTTGGAAGACGACGACGATCGCTTCTGGGGCGGGCGCAACGCCAAGTTCAAGTCCGACGGCCAGCGTCTGTGGTTCGAACGCATGCTGGCGCGCGGCTGGACCGTGCCGGAATGGCCGAAAGAATATGGCGGCGGCGGGCTGTCGCGCGAGGAGGGCAAGATCCTGCGCGGCGAAATGCGCAAGCTCGGCTGCCGCTCGCCGCTGGATTCGTTCGGCATCTGGATGCTCGGCCCGGCACTGCTTAAATACGGCACGGAGGCGCAAAAGCGCGAATATCTGCCGCAGATTGCGCGCGGCGAAATCCGCTGGTGCCAAGGCTATTCGGAGCCCAATTCCGGCTCGGATCTCGCTTCGCTGGCGACGCGGGCCGAGGACAAGAGCGATCATTTTCTGGTCAACGGTCAAAAAACCTGGACCAGCTACGCCGACAAGGCCGACTGGATCTTTTGTCTGGTGCGCACCGATCCGGCGGCGCCCAAGCATCTTGGCATCAGCTTCATCCTGTTCGACATGAAGACGACGGGCGTCTCCACCAAGCCGATCCTGCTGATTTCCGGAATGTCGCCGTTCTGCGAGACCTTCTTCGACGACGTGCGGGTGCCCAAGGCGAACGTGGTCGGCGAGCTCAACAAGGGCTGGGAGGTCGCCAAATATCTGTTGACCCACGAGCGCGAGATGATCAGCGCCATCGGGCTGGGGGCAGGGCGCCCGCTCGGGCAGATCGCCGCCGATTCGCTCGGCAGCGACGACGGCGTGCTCGCGGACACCTGTCTGCGCACCGATATTGCGCGGTTCGAGATCGACGCGCTGGCGTTTCAGCTCGCGCTGGAGCGGACCGGCGACCTCTTGAAGGCCAAGCAGGCGAGCCCGGCCATTTCGTCCATGCTCAAATATTACGGCGCCGAGTTGAACAAGCGGCGGCATGAGCTTCTGATGTCGGCGGGCGGCTCCGACGCGCTGGAATGGGAAAGCGAACGCTCCCGCCGCGGTGAGCAGGCCCGCGGCTGGTTGCGCACCAAGGCCAATTCGATCGAAGGCGGCACCAGCGAAGTGCAGCTCAACGTCATTACCAAGCGTATCCTGGAACTGCCCGGCGCGTGATGGCGGAGCGGACGATGGCCCTCATTCTCAACGAAGAGCAGACCATGGTGCGGGACAATGCCCGCGCCTTCCTCGCCGCCAAGGCGCCGGTCTCGCATTTGCGCAAGCTGCGCGATGCCCGCGATCCCAGCGGATTTTCCCGCGATCTGTGGAAGGCGTTTGCCGAGATGGGATTTTGCGGCATCCTCGTGCCCGAGGCTTTGGGCGGCTCCGGCCTCGGCTATGTCGAAGCCGGATTGATCATGGAAGAGATCGGCCGCAATCTGACGCTGTCGCCGTTTCTCTCGACGGCGCTGCTCGGCGCCACGGCGCTTATGCGCGACGGCAACAGCGCCCGCAACGCTGAGCTCCTGCCGAAACTCGCCGCCGGCGATCTTCTTGTCGCGCTGGCGGTCGATGAGCGCACGAAACACGCGCCGAGCGCAACGGCGCTCAAGGCCGAACGCAGCGGCAACGGCTTCGCGCTGACCGGCGACAAATGTTTCGTCGTCGACGGCCACGTCGCCGATCTGCTGATCGTCGCGGCGCGCAGCGCCGGCGCGCCGGGCGAGACCGACGGTCTGACGCTGTTTCTCGTCGACGCCAAGGCCAACGGCGTCGCGGTCGAGCGCACCATCATGGTCGACGCCCACAATGCGGCGCGTATCCGGTTCGATCGCGTCCAGGTCGACGCCGATGCCGTGATCGGCGAGGTCGATCATGGCTGGACGGTTCTCGAAGCCGCGCTCAATGTCGGCCGCGCCGCCGTGGCCGCCGAACTGACCGGACTGGGCGAGGAGGCGTTCGGTCGCACGCTCGCCTACCTCAAGGAGCGCAAGCAGTTCGGCCAGCCGATCGGTTCGTTCCAGGCCTTGCAGCATCGCGCGGCCCACCTGTTCACGGAGCTCGAAATCACCCAGGCCGCGGTCTTGAAGGCGCTGCAGATGCTCGACAGCGATTTCGAACGCGCGCCGTTGTTCGTTTCGGTCGCCAAGGCGCGTGCCGGCGCCAGCGCGACGCTCGCGGTGCAGGAGGCTGTGCAGATGCACGGCGGCATTGGCATGACCGACGAGTTCGACATCGGCTTCTTCATGAAGCGCGCGCGCGTGGGCCAGGAGCTGTTTGGCGACGCCGGTTTTCACGCCGACCGCCTTGCCCGGCTGCACAATTACTGATCTTCCGACTGTCGTTCGGCGGGACGCCGTCACCGTAAGGGAGAAGACATGGCGGCAGCGAAGACTTTCCCAGCCATTTCGCTGGCGCAAGCCAATGCGGCGCTGACCCGGCCAGGCTCTCCGTTCGAGATCGAGGAACGCGACATTCGCGGCGTCCGCACGCGCGTCTGGAAGAACGCGCCGCCGACCATGCGCGACATCTTTCTGTTGGGACGCGCCCACGGCGACAGGACGTTCGTGGTCTATCGCGACGAGCGCGCGAGCTATGAAAGCTTCGCCCGCGCCGCGCTCGCCATCGCCGAGGCGCTGCAGCAGGCCGGAATTGGCAAAGGCGACCGCGTCGCCGTCGCCATGCGCAATGTCCCGGAATGGCCTGCCGCATTGTTCGGCTGTCTACTGGTGGGCGGCGTCGCGACTTTGCTCAATGCCTGGTGGACCGGCCCCGAACTCGAATACGGTCTCAACGATTCGGGTGCCAAGGTCGCGATCGTCGATCGCGAACGGCTCGAACGGCTGTTTGAGCATCTGCACAATTGTCCGGCGCTGGAGCGCGTTTTCGTCAGCCGCGAGAGCGAGCACGTGGCGCATCCGAAGGTCGTCAAGCTTGAATCGATCACCGGCGACGTCAATTCCTGGCACCTGTTGCCGGACCGGCCGCTGCCGGACGTGCCGCTCGACCCCGAGGACGACGCCACGATTCTTTACACCTCGGGCACGACGGGGAAACCGAAAGGCGCCGTCGGCACGCACCGCAATGCGTGCACCGGGGTGCTGGTCAGGGCGTATCCCCTGGCGCGAAACTTCGTGCGGCGCGGCGAGCCGGTCCCGGCGCCCGATCCCAATGCGCCGCAAAAGTCTTGTCTGCTGGTGGTTCCGCTTTTTCACACCACGGGTTGCCATGCCACGATGATCCCGCTGGTGGCGACCGGCGGCAAGCTTGTCTTCATCCACAAATGGGACCCGGAACTGGCGATGCAACTCATCGAGCGCGAGCGCATCACCGTCACCGGCGGTGTGCCGACCATCGCCTGGCAATTGCTGGAGCACCCGGCGCTCGAGAAATACGATCTGTCCTCGCTGGAAAGCATCGCCTATGGCGGGGCGCCGGCCGCCGCCGAGCTGGTGCCGAAATTAAAGGAAAAATTCCCGCAGTCGGCGCCGGCGCTGGGTTGGGGAATGACCGAAACTTCCGGCGCCTTCACCGGCCATTCCGCCGAAGACTATCAATTGCGGCCGACCAGCAGCGGTCCGGCGACGCCGGTCGGCGAAATGAAGATCATGGATGCGGACGGCCGGGAATTGCCGGTCGGCGCCGTCGGCGAGCTTTGGGTCAAGGGCCCGAACGTCGTGCGCGGCTACTGGCGAAATCCGGCCGCCACCGCCGAGACATTCATCGACGGCTGGCTGCGCACCGGCGACATCGCAAGACTCGACGATGAGGGCTTTTGCTACATCCTCGATCGCGCCAAGGACATGCTGATCCGCGGCGGCGAGAACATCTATTGCATCGAAGTCGAGAATGCCCTCTACGAGCATCCCGCCATCATCGACGCCGCAGTCGTGCCCATCCTGCATCACTCGCTCGGCGAAGAGCCGGGCGCGGTGGTCACGCTCAAGCCGGGCATGACGGCGGGCGAAGACGAACTACGCGGATTCGTCGCCGAGCGGCTCGCGGCGTTCAAGGTCCCGGTGAAGATCCTGTTTTCGTCCGGCATGCTGCCGCGCAATGCCAACGGCAAGATCCTGAAAAACGAGCTCAAGCGCCTGTTCCTCGAACACGCGCATTGAGCCAGGTGCGGCGCATTCTCAGATCCGCGTGTTGGTATATTTGCGCATCTCCAGGCGCGCGATCGCCCGGCAATGGACTTCGTCAGGGCCGTCGGCAAGCCGCAGCGTGCGGATATGCGCGTATGACGAGGCCAGGCCGGCGTCGCTGGTCACGCCCATGCCGCCATGCGCCTGGATGGCGTCGTCGATCACGCGCAGCGCCACGCGCGGCGCCGCGACTTTGATCATGGCGATTTCGAGCTGCGCCGCCTTGTTGCCGACCTTGTCCATCATGTCGGCGGCCTTGAGACAGAGGAGGCGCGTCATCTCGATGTCGATGCGCGCCTCGGCAATGCGCTGCTCCCAGACGGAATGTTCGGCGATCTTCTTGCCGAAGGCGACGCGGGAGAGGAGCCGCTTGGTCATTTTTTCCAATGCGACTTCGGCCGCTCCCAGCGTGCGCATGCAATGGTGGATACGCCCCGGACCGAGCCGGCCCTGCGCGATTTCGAAACCGCGGCCCTCGCCGAGGAGGAGATTGCCGGCCGGCACGCGCACGTTGTCGAGAAGGACCTCGGCGTGGCCGTGCGGCGCGTCGTCCCAGCCGAACACCGGCAGCATGCGCACGACCTTGACGCCGGGCGTGTCGCGCGGAACGAGAATCTGCGATTGCTGCTCGTGCCGGGCGCGGGTCGGGTCGGTCTTTCCCATCACGATCAGGATCTTGCAGCGCGGATCGCCGACGCCCGACGACCACCATTTGCGGCCGTTGATCACATAATCGCCGCCATCGCGGACAATCGAGGTTTCGATATTGGTGGCGTCGGAAGAGGCAACCGCCGGTTCGGTCATGAGGAACGCCGAGCGGATCTCGCCGGCGAGCAGCGGCTTGAGCCATTTGGCCTTTTGTTCCGGCGATCCGTAGCGATGCAGCACTTCCATGTTGCCGGTGTCGGGCGCCGAGCAATTGAACACTTCCGATGCCCAGGAGATGCGGCCCATCCGCTCGGCGCAAAGCGCATAGTCGAGATTGGTCAGTCCGGCGCCGTGATATTCGCCTTCGTCGTGATCGGAGGAGGGCGGCAGGAACATGTTCCACAGGCCCTCGGCCCTGGCCTTGGCTTTCAGCTCTTCGAGGATGGGGATGACCTTCCAGCGCTCGCCTTCGGCGGCCTGGCGCTGGTAGGTTTCGACCGCCGGATAGACGTGCGCGTCCATGGAGGCGGTGACGCGGTCACGCCAGTGCTTCTGCCGTTCCGAAATTGTAAAGTTCATGACGTTCCCTCTCCCTGACTTTGCGTGACCTAGACACCGCAAAATCGCAATTCGAAAAAGCCTAGTGTGGCGGTTCAGAAGTCCGCATCATTTTTGCCGCGAACTCGTCATGCGGACTTCTGAACCAAAGCCACACTAGATCAATACGTTGCTAGTGTCCTTCGATTCCGAAGTTCGTAAACGAGGGTGCCGCATAATGATGCGAACTTCTGAATCGGGACACTAGACTAGCGCAAATTGGGCTCGACCATAGCAGCGCCGCCGCATGGGCGCCACGCTTGAGCCGCCCTAGCTCCCGCGCTAGAGGAAGGGGAAGCGCGGAGATTTGCCCATGACCGGCGCGGCCGAGAGCGAGATCGTCAATGCCGCCCTCCTTGTCATCGGTGATGAGATTTTGTCGGGCCGCACCAAGGACAAGAACATCGGCTACGTCGCCGAATATCTGACCAATATCGGCATCGATCTCAAGGAAGTACGCGTGGTTCCCGACGAAGAGCCGGAAATTGTCGCCGCGCTCAACGCCTTGCGCGCGCGTTATGACTATGTCTTCACCACCGGCGGCATCGGTCCCACCCATGACGACATCACCGCCGACGCGGTCGCCAAGGCGTTCGGCGTGCCGATCGACTATGACCCCCGCGTGGTGGAGATTTTGCGCGCCCGGCTGGCGCAAACCGGCGGCGTGATGAACGAAGCGCGCATGCGCATGGCGCGGCTGCCCGCCGGAGCCGAGCTGGTGCTCAACAAAATCTCGGCGGCGCCCGGCTTTCGTATCGGCAATGTCATCGTCATGGCGGGCATTCCGCAAGTGATGCAGGCGATGCTCGAATACGTGACGCCGCAGCTCAAGACCGGCGCCAAAATGCTGTCGGAAACCGTGCGCGCCGACTGCCGCGAGGGCGATATCGGCACCGAGCTCGGCGCCATCGCGGCGGCGCATCCCGGCGTCGTCATCGGCTCCTACCCGTTCATGGACGAGAAACGTGCCGCCAACACCCATGTGGTGCTGCGCTCGCGCGACCCGCAAAAGCTCGCCGCCGCCAAGGCCGCGGTCGAGGCGATGCTGGCGCAGGTGCGGGCCGAGCTGGCGGCCGGCTAAAGCAGGGAGCCCCGCAGTGCAGCAGCCCGACACACCGCCGCCGCGCAATCCCGAAAAGATATTTCCGGTTTCGTGGGAACAATTCCATCGCGATTCACGGGCGCTGGCCTGGCGATTGAGCGGTGCGGGTCCGTTCGAAGCCATCGTCTGCATCACCCGCGGCGGCCTTGTGCCGGCGGCGATCGTCGCGCGCGAACTCGGCATCAAGGTGATCGAGACGGTGTGCGTGTCGAGCTACAACCACACCAGCCAGGGCGAGCTGACGGTGCTCAAGGGCGTCGCCCCCGCCATTATCGCGCTCGGCGGCGGGCAGGGCGCCGGCGTTCTCTTGGTCGACGATCTGGTCGATACCGGCAGAACCGCGACGGTCGTGCGGGCGCTAGTGCCCCGCGCCCATCTGGCCACGGTCTATGCCAAGCCGATGGGCCGGCCACTGGTCGACACCTTCATCACCGAAGTGTCGCAGGACACCTGGATCTACTTTCCCTGGGACACCGGGCTTGCCTTCCAGCCGCCGATCAACGAAGCGGGAATGTAGAGCGGCCGCGGCCGTGCAGTCGGCGCTTCGGCGCGCGCGCGACGGGTGCTACAAGTGCGGCCGCGCGGACCGCTTTAGGGTCCGCTCCGCGGACGTGGCGAAACGGTAGACGCAAGGGACTTAAAAGCGGACCAGACCAAAACCAAGAAATTGCTGAAGTGCCAGTCCCAGAGCCATTTTCTGAATTCAATTGACGTGCGGATAAGGCCGAAATAGGCTTGCACAACTCTTACACAAATTAGGATTTATATCCTGGGAAGGGGAGTATGGCGGCGCACCATGTGCTGATGCGGGGCAACCTGCATCTCTACAAGCGCGGCGGCGGTAAGCACTGGCAATGCTCAACCTACCTCAACGGCAAAAACCGCCGCATATCGACCAAGGAAGAAAGCTTCGACCGCGCGAAGGATATTGCCGAAGATTGGTTTCTAGAACTTAAAGGAAAACAGCGCCGCGGGGAGGTGGTCGGCGAGAAGACATTTCGCGAGGCAGCCGAGCAATTCCTGCGCGAGTACGAAATCATCACCGAAGGCCGGCGCAACGCCCAATATGTGGAGGGCCATGGTCGCCGGCTGAAACTCCATCTACTGCCGTTCTTCGGCCGGATGGGCCTCTCGGAGGTATCCTCCGGCAAGCTGCAAGAGTATCGCATCCACCGGCGCGAACACACGATCGCGGAACGCGACAAGGCGCCTTCGCGCAGTACGCTCCATCAAGAAATCGTATGCCTTCGCCAGGTGCTTAAAACCGCCATCCGGCACGGGTGGCTACAGCATCTGCCGGATTTGTCCGAGCCGTTCCGCTCGTCAGAAAAAATCTCGCACCGCGCGTGGTTCTCCCCCGAGGAATACCGGACACTGTACGAAGCGACGCGTGAGCGCACGAGGAACCCGAAGCGCAAGCGATACCTATGGGAATATGAGCAGCTGCATGACTTTGTGCTGTTTATGGCGAATACCGGCCTGCGGCCGGACGAAGCCACGCGGTTAGAGTACCGAGACGTGAAAGTCGTCAAAGATTACGCGACGAACGAAACGATCCTTGAGATCGAGGTGCGCGGCAAGCGCGGTGTCGGCTATTGCAAGAGCACGACGGGCGCCGTGCGGCCATTCCAGCGCCTCAAGAAGCGAAACAATCCGCAGCCAACGGATCGCCTGTTTCCAAAAACGCACCCCGGGTTGTTCAACACTATTCTCGACGAAGTCGGGTTGAAGTTTGACCGGGAAGGGAACCGCAGGACGGCGTATAGCCTGCGACACACGTACGTGTGCTTCCGACTGATGGAAGGTGCGGACATCTATCAAATCGCCAAGAACTGCCGCACCAGCGTCGAGATGATCGAAAAGTACTACGCCTCGCACATCAAGACGAGCCTCGATGCGGCAGCGATCAATGTAAGGCGGCCACGGCCTGCCTGGACCGGGCCAGGTAAAGGGAAGCCGATCTTGGCTCCCGACGCTGTGCGGACTATAGAGAAGGCGCCACGCGGGCGTGGCGGAACGGTAGACGCAACGGACTTGAAGGATTGAGTGCGCTCGCGGGAAACCCGAGACGCAGAACTGCTCAAATTCGGGGGAACCTGTCAGATGGCAATCCCGAGCCAAGCCCGAAAGGGAAGGTGTAGAGACTAGACGGGCAGCACCTACGGCCAGTCGCTAGGGTGAAGGTATAGTCCAGACCACAAACGCCATCCGTGGCGGCGGCGAAAGCCGTAGCTGGTATGAAAATCCGTTGGGGGTAACCCCGTGCCGGTTCGATTCCGGCCGCCCGCACCATTGTCCTAGCCACCTCTCTGCCGGGCCTGTGCGAGAAGCGGGCGGGGAAAGAACTCGCAGTATTGCTCCTCGTTGAACCAGGCGCATTTGATATCGAATAGGCGAAGTCCGGCGAGCCGCGTGAGCGCCAGCGCATAGAGCGTGAGCTGCGCGATCGGCTTGTGGATGCGCGCGTCCGGCTTGTAATCAAGAATATGAACGGCGCCGTTCCGTACTTGGAGGAAGTCTATATGTCCGGTGAGGACACGCGGGGAGTCACTTTCGGGTAGGAGCTGAAGCCCGTACTCAACCTCAAGCGCGTCGATGTCGCTGGCCGTCAACCAAATTGGAATTTCTACGGCGAGCGTTACCGAGTCGTTGGCGAGCATGAAGCGCTGTAGCGTCTCGTGCCGCAAGCGATTGTTACCGACCGAAGGGATGATGAGCGCGGCGGCGCGTGTCGCGAAGTTCTCTTTCTCGACAACGATGAGATGATTGGGGTTTACGAAACTCGGGATCTGCGAGGCTCGGGAGCTTTCACGAAAGAGCTCATGCGGACAGTCGTTAGGAACGCGCTCAAGGAAATCGGCAAGTGGGGCGAAGCGTCTGTGCTGTCGGCCTTCGCGCAAGAGCGCGAGCTTTGCGCGATGATAGGCGAAACTGTAGACCTGCCGGTGATACAGTTTCGACCGGCGGATTATTTTGGTCGGTGGAAATAGGTGCCGCAGTGGCGGTCGCAGGCGACTGTAGGTCGTGAGCTCACGATGCTCGCTCATCCAACCCGCAAGGGTGGATGGGGCGACCTTGTAGCCGTGACGGGATTTCAGTTTGGCTACGGCCTCGGGAAGGGAATAACCGAGGTTATAGAGCGTAACGCCATCGAGAATGATGCGGAGCGGATAGGTTTTGTAGCGCAGTTCTGCCGGCGCGGGTGTGAACACACGCCGACAAAGCTTGCATTGCCAGAGTTGGACGATCTCCAGCTTCTTGTGGCGGGTGCCTTTGCGGATGATGCGGGTGCTGCCGCAGTGCGGGCAGTGCGCGGGAGGTTTGACGGTGTGCGGAACGCGGTGGGCGTGTGCAAGTGAGGTGGCCATATGGGAGGCGATGGCTGCACTTTACCACGCCCGCAACACGTCACGGATTTTGGAAGGTTTTGGGGCCTGCCGGGGCTTGGTTGAGCCACGGACGGGCGTTGGTTGTGGGGGCGCCTGCGGAGACAAAAAAAAGCCCCAGCAACGGGCGCTGGGGCTGAGAAGAGATGATGCAACGGCTGCGTCATATCAGCCGCGCGGTAAGACTATCCGGATCGTGGCTGTGGCGCAATGCCGGGCGCTGCTGAATTGAATTTGCAGTCGATGAAGTTTCCGTTGTTGATAGTGGCAGCGCCGGCCGGCCATGCCCATATTTTGACCATGAGCGAATTTGATCGTTTCGACTATTCAATGGTGGTGAAGCTGAGGGGCAATCCGCCAGAGCCATGGAGGTGGCAGATTTATCGAGCCGGTAAATTGAGGCCGATAAAGCAATCGCCGGTCTTCTTTCGAACCATGGCGGCCGCTAACAAAGCCGGGAAGGCGGCGCTGAAGCAGCTGTTGGCCAAGCTCAACACCTAATCGAGCGGGCGCGAAGCATAATTCTTATTCCACGTCACGGATTTTGGACGCCTTGGGGATTATCTAATGCGATATCACGTCAAATGGCGTCTGGCGGCGAACGATAAGACAGTCGAACATTACTTACGCAATGAGCGACGTTCGGAAGCTTTAGATTTTGCATGTGCCGTCCTGCACCAAAATCCGACCGACATTTGGGTCGAGGACGAGTACGGCACCCATATTGCCGAGAAGCAAAATATCATTGACCATTGCCGTCAACGAGGGCTGTTCCCACGGTAAAATCCACGCCACGGATTTTGGAAGGTTTGGTGGTGTGCCATGGCTTGGTTGAGCCGGGGAAGGGGATTGGTGTAGGCCGAAAGAATCGGTTTTGGAGGCTGCTTCTAACGTACCTTTGCTCCATTTTATTATTGCGTCATGGATGGCGGAAGTACTACTATTACGCGTATCACTAGTTTAGTCGATCCAACCATCAGGGTGCGCCATGTATCGCTTGGTCACGGCATTTTTCCTTGTCGTCGCAGCGACGTTCAGTGCGTCAGCTCAGGGGTTAACGGTCCCCTCTTATTGGCTGAATCAACGCGGCTCGGAGATGAAACTCTACGACCTTAAGGCGGACGGAACTTTTAAGGGCGTCTTCATCAATCACGCTGCGGGCTTTCAATGCCAAGGTACGCCTTACGATTTATGGGGGCGTGCAATCGGCAATCACGTCAAGTTCGTTGTGATTTGGAAAAATTGGACGGCGGATTGCAAATCCAAGACCGTGTGGCGCGGTTGGGCGGCTGGGAAAACGATCGCGACGCGATGGGTGCTCACTGGGTACGGCTTCAACCCGTTGCGAGGCACTGACATATTTCAACAGCAGCCTTAAGGCAGGCAGCGGGAACAGCTACTCGCACGTCACGGATTTTGGAGGGTTTGACCCTGCTGCGGGGCTTGGTTGAGCCACGGACGGGCGTTGGTTGGCACACGGCGAAATGCAGGGGGAGCCCGGATGATTGGCATCAGGCTCCCCCCAACTCACCAAACGGTCGCCATTTATCCCCCCGAAACCGCCTGGCGGCCTATGCGGCGCGCCAAACAGATGGTGGCACGTCCCCACACTAGGCGAAGGTATGATCGTCCCTCTTTCTTACTCTTCTCTTTACCACGTGGCGGCACGTCACGAATTTTGGAGGGTTTGGTGGTTGCCGGGGCTTGGTTGAGCGGTGGAAGGGGATTGGTTGTCCCTCTCCCGCCAACGGTGCTCGCGATACGGCTGGCTGGCAGCGCGGGGAGCTAAAGGCGGTCGGGCCAGCGGCGGGAGCTGTGGTACACGCGCGCGATCTCGATTTTGGAGGCGCGCACGCGGTAAGGAACGATGTAGGGCGTTTGGGGAATTACCAGTTCGCGGGTGCCGGGAACGCGGCCGGGCGCGCCGAGTTTCGGATTTTCCGACAGCAGATATTCGACGCAGTAGAGGATGTGCAAGGCGATACGCTTTGCGGCGGACGGGTCATGTTCGGCGATGTGGGCGCGCAGGGCGCTGAGGTCGTGGATGGATTCCGGAGACCACAGGAGCGTCATACGCCCCGAGGAGACCGGCGCTCCTTTCGGGTCTCCCAGGAAGCGACCCATTCGCTGACGCGTGCGTGCGCGATGCCCTTGCCGCGATCAAGCGATGAGAGCGCTTTGGTGATGCCGGCGACCTGCCACTCGTTGGTGTCGAGATAGGCGGATATCGCTTCGGCGGCGAGGAACGCACGGCTCCGACCAGTGCTCTTGGCGAGCTTTTGAAGCCTCACTTTTGCTGAGCGGTCGAGGCGAACAGAAAAGGTCTCTGTGTTCATAGGTTTACAGTATAACACAGTGCCGGTTTCGCATGGGCCAGCCGGCTTTATTTTGCGCGGCATACCGTTGACTCATGTCAAGGCGGCTTGAGCTAAGGCGCTTACCGTCGTGTTCGGGTCAGAGGAAATCCCGTTGGGGGGTTAAATCTGAACCGGGCGGCCTTGGCCGAATCGAAATAGCTCCTAGACACCTATTCGGCTCCGGTCCTGGCCGCTTTTTTTCCTGTGGCCGAAACTGAAACTGCGTCACGGATTTTGGAGGGTTTGAACCCCCGACGGGGCTCTGTTGAGCCGCGCGAAGGGGATTGGTTGGGGGCGCCCGCGAGGTGCCTAAACAAAAAGAGACCCCGACCGAAGTCGGGGCCTCCCTGGTAGTGCCGGCCACTTGGCGCTGAACGCTTTATCCTCCAGAAATACAACGGGTGTGAGGATTGGTCCGGCCAGCATCCAGCACTATCCTGAATGATGGCGGCCTCGGCAGCCAAAACCTTGATAAATGTCAAAAGTTGAGCCGGGGAAAGAAGATTGGTTGCGGGGCGGCCGCGGCCGACAAAAAAAGCCCCAGCCATTACGCCGCCGGGGGAGACTTAAGGGTGAAACGTACGGCTGGAATTCAGCCGTACAGTAAAACTATCTGGATCGTGGCCGTGGTGCAATCGTGGACTCATTCTGGCGGCCCAAAGAAATGCCCTCGGCCACCCGAACAGAATTTGGTTGATTAGGAGGCCAGTCATGCACGAGGCGGCCTCGAATGAAGGTTACCAGATATATTTCGCCGCGAGTACAATCAGGACGGCAGGCGCAATGGCGTCTGTTTTCGGGGGGCATGCTCTGGCCACCCAACGCGGTTGAAAGGCGGTTGACTCGGAACCAGTAATTGCGGAACGTTCCTTCAGATTGGGGAATTGGGTTGGTTTCCAAGGGGAAGTAGGGAGA
This sequence comes from Xanthobacteraceae bacterium, assembly GCA_050011955.1. GTDB lineage: Bacteria > Pseudomonadota > Alphaproteobacteria > Rhizobiales > Xanthobacteraceae > BOG-931. Next base: position 54,880 of record JBEKIC010000003.1, on the reverse strand, counting down.
CAGGATGTTTACAACCCTTATGAACTTCTTGAACTACGTGGTGCTTCCTATCGCGGTCGTCATGTTCGCGGTATGCGTACTACTGTTGTGGCTGTGGCCCAAGCCGCAGCCGGCTAAATCAGCCTCTCCGGTGCCGGAACAAGACGAAGCCAAAAGTTTGCGGAGTTCATTAACGCCCTCTGAGCTTGACTTTGGCCAATTTAGGCAGCGCGCGGGAGAGCGTATTTTGCAGGGTAAACTGATACGGCGGGGAATTTTGTTACTGTCCCGGCTTGGCCGAGACATTAAAGAAATTGACACGCCCCGTATTTTGCCCTTCGAACCATCGCTAACCCGTTGAATTTTTGGCCAAAGTCAAGCTGAGGTCGTCAAAGAATTTGATCTTGAAGATGCGGTCAAGCTTGATGATAGAATAAATACCACATTCGCGCGCGAGATCGTCTTTGGGTTTTGGTGTGTGATTTGTGTTCTTGCGGTACGTTATTTTTACGTCTTCCTGCTCTATCTCGGACTGAGCGCCGGAATAGATGCCGCTAATGACAGAATATTTTTGGGTTTAGTGATGGTATTGTGTGTAGTGGCAGCACTTTCTCTCGCTTTGTCGCTCGAGTGGTTTTTTTTCCGAATTCAGCCCATGTTCGGTGTTGTTTTGACGAATTACTTTACTGGTCGGATGCATGTGTTTGGACCTGGCGTTCACCTTAAATTTCCGTGGGAAGTAACAGCTAGCGGTCTTGTGACAACGCGCCTGGACTTGAGGACATTTCCGATTGAGGAGAACTTTTTCTCAAAGGACGGCGTTAGCGTCGGCTATCACGTCACGGTTCAGTACGAACCTCGACTTAGATTTCTGCCTTTATTATTGCGAATTGAAGAGGGGCATGTTCGAGATGCAATTCGCGCGACAGTACGCAAGAAGCTTGCGATCGAAATTTTAGGGTGTTCCAGTGATCAATTACATAAGAAGGAAAAAGTTCAGCAGCTTGGACAGTTGGTGGATTTACTTTGTTCGGGTCGAAGCGAAAAAGAAGGGAAGCAAGAAAAGGAAGGAGAGCAAATTGAAAACCTCTACGGAATTAAGATTAGGAGTGTTGCATTGTCCGAACCAACATTTAGTCAAGACTATGTAGACTCCACTACCGCCGAGGCTGTCGCGGGGCGTATTGCGGCCGCGGCAAAGCGATTACAAGATTTTGGCATGTCGGCCGAGGCGGCAGCAAATTCTGCATTGATTCTGAACAAGAAAGACGTAAAGCGAAGGATTTTAACTGTCGAAGGTGGGGAGGTTATCTCATCGGGTCTTAGTGCTGTGGTCGCGAGTTTGATGAAGCCCAAATAAAGAGCCCCGGACTTGGTTTCCGAGGCTCAACGATTCGCTGTATGTGTGATCTACATACTGGCCATCGCATTCTGTAATCTTGCGCGAAGGTCGTCGGCGGCGATTTGAAGCATCTGCGCAGCCTCAGAGAGCGCCTGGAAGCCGTGCGTTTGGGTGATGCCCGTCGCTACCCGTTCTGGATAGTGCGAAACGAAATAAGCCGCCCATGCTTCGAGTGCCTGATCTTTGAGATGACAAACCGCCTTCGTGTATGAAGCTTCCAGAACGATTAGACGAGATGGAAATGGAATGATCTTTGCGCTCATGGCGCATCTCCCACTCGGTTCGCGCGCCACCGACCATTCGGAAGCGCGCCGCTGAGAAGGATTATTTCCGCAATCTATGGTTGCATAGTTAGCCGATTTTGTCAAGAGAAGCTGCTTTTGAAGGATTGTGAGCGCATGCCGTGGCTTGGTTGAGCCGCGGAAGCGGGGTCTATTTGGGGGGCATGTGCTGCGGCAACCAAGCCGGCTGAGGGCTGATTGACTCGGAACCGGTGATTGCGGAACATTCCTTGGTTGTGGGGGAGTTGGAGCAGGTGGGCGTGTCGTCGGAATTAGGGAGTGGCGGTCGATGTTGCTATTGAAGCTTCAGTGGGCTGAGTACTGTCGACGATGAGCTCCGAGGCGTCCCACACCGCCCCCTCCTTGACCGCCCCGGGCGCCTCGACTGTCCATCCCACTTTGAGGTCAGACACCGTGAGCGGTCGCACGGTGTAGGCGATAGGGGGCGTGGTAGCGCCGCTCTCTTTATATGCCTTTTGCTCCGCCGCGAATGTCTTCGGAGTCTTGTTGAGGTGTTCCACAATGATGGAGCTTGTTGCCAGCTCGACGGTATAGGCGAACGCTTGGGGGCTGAAAGGCGTTTGCATCCTGAGTGTGAGCATATCGCCCGCTATGGACGTGATAGCGCCGTAGGGAGTCGTGGGCGCGGAGGGGGCGGAATGGGCAGTCGCAGGAACAGTTGATGGACTTGGGTGATTTTCTTTTGACCACCCTAGTCCCAACGCAACGAGGACCACGACCGCGAGTACGAGCAATGCGAGTATGGGTAAGTATTTTTTCATGGGGAAAAGGTCGAAGCGCCCACGTTGCCTGCATAGTTGATGAAAGATTGCAGCTCCGCACCCGAACCGCCGGGTACTACCACATAGTTGCCGCTGTAGTTGGTGACACAGATATTGTACCCTGCGGCGTTGACGTTGGCGGTTTGGCCGGGGTCGATGACGAAGATGTTGCTCCATGGCTGCCAAGCGGGGGTCGGGCAGGGGGAGCCGACGGTAAGCGTGATGGGGTTGGCGGGGGACACAGGCAAAGTATCCTCGCAATTCGCTGTGCCGTAGGCTCCAGTTCCGGCGGCCGTTGAAAAACCAGAATTATTTTGGCAGGCGTAGAGCGTGTACGTTACTGAACTTTGCGGAGACCAGGTTGGACCGACCACTCCTGATGGATCGAGATCGGGGCCCCATGAGCTGCCATCACTACCTTTAATGTACATGTACCCCGCGCCATAGCTGCAAACGAACAATATGGCGGAGCTTTGGCCTGCGGTGATGGTCGGAGGATTGGCAGCGAACGTGCAGTAATTAGCTGGACAGGGGCCAAAGTCTGATAAACAATACGCGGCCGTTTGCGATGCCGGGGAAACGTTAAGCGCCACGTGGGAGGTGCCTGCTCCGGAACTCAGGAACACCGCCACGCCGACAAGAAGCGCCACGCCGCCGCACAATACTGCGAGCTCCTTCAGATGTTTTGGTGGGAGTCTTTTCATAGCGGGTTAGCGCCCCGCTTCGAGCGCCTGGATTTCTGCGGTGAGCGTGTCGATCTCTTGTTGTTGCGCGGTTATATCGGTTTGTTGCGTAGTGATCTCGGATTGCTGGTCTTCGATCTTCTGATCAAGTTCCTGCACCGAGCCGACAAGGAGCGGCGTCACACGCGCATAATCGACCGATTCCATTGTTGTTGAGGCATCGGTTGTTACGATTTCCGGTACGACCTGCTGGACCTGTTGCGCGATGAATCCTATTTGGGTTGAGGTGCCCAGCGCCGGATTTATCCAATTGAAAGTAACGGGTGTCAGCGCGAGCACGTCGGCAAGCGCTGTGCTGCTTGCGATGGTGGCGATGTTTGTCTTGAGCCGCTCATCGGAGTTGTAGTAAAATGCGTTCGCGGTGACGCTGCCGCCGGTCGCCACAATATTGCCCCATACGGTCATTGCTGCGCCGAAGCCTGCGTTGAGCGCCATGACGTTGCCGTTGCGGCTGCTGTCGGCAAAATTAAAATTCCCTCCCCACTCCCAAAAGTAGGTTTCGTTGCCATTGCTGCCAGTGGAGTAGATGGAATGGTTGGGATCGCCACTGGCGAGATAGAGCCTGTCTGTTGACCCGCCGCCGTTGTTGCCTATGCCGATGCTTCCGTTTACGTCTAAGGTGTAATTCGGATTCGTCTTCCCGATGCCGACGTTGCCGGAATTTGTGAGTGTTATTGATTGCGGTGCGTATCCCAAACTGTTGCCATGACCGTACTCGTTTGTAATATAGAAATTACTGGAACCTGAGGCGAGTCCGATGCCGCCCTCGGCTACACCAGGTTCCAACATATGCATTGAGGCTGAACCTGAACTATTGTTCAAATCTAATAGTTGCTGCGGATTCGTCGTCCCGATGCCGACGTTGCCGGTGCTTTCAAGGACAGAAATATCAGGAGTGTCGTTTGCCCCGATATAGACGTTCCCTTGACCACTTCCGTTGTATCTTCCCATGAGAACCAATGAGCCATAGGTACTGTATATACCGCTTCCGCCGCCGCTGGTCGTGAAAATGGCATCACCTTCATTTGAGACCGTTGGGTCAGACGACAGGCCCGTGGCAAATCCTAAATCGTTATATGTCGCGCTATTACCCAAAGTAAGCGACCCCCACGGATTCGCCGTCCCGATGCCGACGTTGCCGGCTTTTAATACCAACGTGTTAGCAACGGCACCGCTTCGGATAGATTGGAAGACGCCGTTTGCTCCCCCATAAGCATTGAGGTCGAAATTGCCAGAGGAATCTCCTTCGAGTTCTGCATAATTACCCCCTGCCGCTCCGATATCGAGATAAGTGTTATATCCACTGGGCGCCGTCATTTGAGGATTTAATACTTGCCCACCTGTTCCTAAAATTTGGAACTGGGTTGTGGGATTCGCCGTCCCGATGCCGACGTTGCCGCCGTTGTAGTAAATAGAAGAGCCGGAGGTGGTCCATTGACTTGCGCCGCCGGCCGAAGGCCAGGAGGTGATGCAGCTGCTCCCGATGCAGAACTCAGGAGAGAGAATGGCGGACGTGGCGCTGAGCCCCAGGGCCGTGAGGTTGCCCGCCTTTATCTGCCCCGTGCTTGAGACGTTGAGCGGCGCATCGCAGCCGGGATTGCCCGAGGTGCAGGTGGGAGGCGGAGAGAGCGGGCCGCTCCAGGCGGCAAGGACTACACTTGCGCATCCAAGACCGAGGCCGATGGCGAAGGAGTAGAGGAGGGGTTTGCGGTAGGCAAGGAATCTCATATACTGTATAGCTTAAGCTTACTACCGATGGGCGGATTTGTTTTTATGACGTGTTGATAACGTGCCGCCCTTCTCTACTGCTTCTGCGCTTTTTGCTGCGCCTCCACCTGTTCCAGGGCGTTCTGGCTTGCCTGAAGCTGCGCTTGCGTCGCTGCCGAAGAAGCCGCGCTAGCGCCGCTCGGGTTGGCACGCTGGGCTTGCTCCAGCGTATTCTGGCTTGCCTGAAGCTGGGCTTGCTCCAGCGCCTTTTGACTTGCCTTAAGGGCTGCCGGCGAGGAGGATGCCGAGCTAGCCTGCGCCTCGCTTTGTTGAAGCTCCTGGGCGCTCGTGTTGAGGGTAGCGGGGGAGGCGGGCGCTTGCTCTTGCGGCGCGCTGGTTGCCACGCCCGGGCCGCTTGAGCTCGGCCATGTGTACCAAAGATATATCCCTACCAGTATGCCGGCGCACACGACCGCGGCAATGGCGCACCAAATGATCCACTTTGTAAGCGCAAGGGTGTCCATCGCCTTTTCAGTATAGGGGTGTTCATAACCGCGCGCTCGGACTTATCAACATGGTATGCGCGATGTTGCGAAGGCGGAGGTGCGGCGGGGTTGTTCACAGGTAGTGATGTAGGCGGCTGTTTGTGGTAGATTGAAGAGAGGGAGCTCCGCGGGAGCGGGGTTTTTTTGTTTAAGCGTAGTTATAGGGAATGTCTAAGGACGCAGGCCGGACGGAAATGGCTCTCTTAGATGTTGAAGTGAATTCCTTCCATCGATTTTCATTGGATCGGCTTAGCGTAACGCCAGAATTATTGGGGGCGACACATAGGTTCACGTATGAAGACAAGGACATTGTGCTCTCGATCCCGAAAGCGGATAAGGACTCCGTTCCGTTCGATCAGAGACGAGTGCATTGCTGGAAGTGGAAAGCAGAAGGAAACGTTCCACTTGAGTATAGCGTCTATAGCATCGACCTAGAGATAGAATTAAAAAAGCCGTTGCGAATTCCAGAAGCGGTTATGCAGCGCCCACCTAATCAATTCGAGTTGATTGGCGACGAAGAGCAAAAGCGGCTCAATAGTACTGTGAGTGATGCGGCGGAATTGGCGAAGAAAGGATTTGAATATTGGCTGAGCGTGATTCGATGGAAGTCGGGTATCGGTCATATTGGTGAACCGCAAGTGCGTTACGCGTCCGACCAAGGAGGGGGCGCAGTCTTGCGAGAGCGAGCAACAGGACATCGAGTATGGTTGCAACCGAGAATCGTCTTGGTAATTGGGAACAAGCCGGTGTCGCTGGCTCAGTGGGAAGCCACACAAAAAGCGCTATCGGCCGGAAAGGCTCCTCCAATCTGGTTTGGTTTCCTATTTGACAGTGAACAACGTGCCAATAATAGCGATATTACCGGAAGCATTCTTAGCTTGGCAATTGCACTTGAAGTGAACGTTCGTCGTGTGTTTTCACATGGCCTTGAACATACGGAGCCGGTCGTTTTGGAAGTATTGGATCAAGCGAATCTTCGATCGCTTCTGAATAGAATCAAAAAACACAGTTATTGGAATGACGACTGGAAAGATGCTACCAATCTGAGTGCCTTTAACGAGCTGATGACATGCAGAGACAGAATTATGCATTCGGCACAGACTGACGATATCGACGTAAAGGAGCTGAGAAAAATGCAAGCGGCAGTCAAACGCTTCGCGTACTTCACGTGTGATTTTCTGGGCTTGAGTTAATTGGAGGCGCGACAGCTTCTGAGGTGGATAGGAAAAGCCCCGCGCACGGAAGTGGCGGGGCTTGTTGGCAACGTACGAACTTTGGCTCGTTAGGCGCGCGAGTCGAGAGATAATCCAAGGCTGAACGCTTTTTGCCGCGTCGCGCTCTCGGTGCGCTTCAGAGACTTGGCGATTTTCCCCGCTGGCGTCTTCTTGCGCGCGAGCGACTTGAGTTCGCGAACCTGTACCGAAGTCCAAGCGCGTCTCTTTGATCCGTTCTTTGGCATGTATGATCTCCCGGCTACAAACCGAATCGATTTATAGCTTGAAATGTTCTAAAAGAAAAGATCTGTGCCGGGATTAGGACTTTGGCTCATCAGAATCGCTGAGTTGTAGGCGCTCCCGCAAGATATCCGCGACTTGTGCGGTGTCGATATTAGCCTTGCGAGGTTCCGTTTGGTGAGACTGTTTCAGCGCGGCATTCCGCTGCCGCACTGTATGAGGGTCTTTCTCGATCTGCCGCGCCAGCGTGGCCCATGCGTCAGAAAGGCGGCGCAAGCTCTGGCTTGTATTCGGATCGGAGGCTTCTTGGGGCAGCCTGCAAATGCTCTGAGGCCTTTCGGTGGCAGTCTTCTGCGGTCAGCATTGGTGCATCCCTTAAAAACACGTTTGGTCGTAATTTTACACAGGTTGCAAACAAATAAAAGCCCCGCACACGTGAGTGGCGGGGCTGAGTGTTAGGCGTAGGCGTGAGCCGAGCCTGAAAGTTCAAAGAGCTGTTATTTTTCGCGGCGCGAAGAACGCCGCTCTGATTGCTTCGGTGTCGGCTCCCCGGTCTGCGCCTGTGGCTTCCTTGGCTAATCGGAGCGCTTTCAATTGCGGTTCGCCGTCGGAACCAGGACACTTCTGTCAGATTAGGTTTTAGCTAATGCAGAGCATCTGCGCGATTTCGTTGCCGCAGTTGCTGAAAGCGGCTGTCGTCAGCTCCAATTCACAAGTCTTCCAGCTGCATTCCTTGAGGAACTGGGCTGGAATACGGGGTGACCGGCGCCTTTCAGGCAGCCGGTAATTTGCATAACCAACTTCACGACGTTGGCTGCCTCCATCTTCTGCATGAGATGGGCGCGGTAAATCTCAATTGCCTTTGGGCTAACGCCAAGACGGCGCGCCGTCTCTTTGTTTGACATGCCGTCGAGCACGCATTCGAGAACCTGTCTCTCCCGACAAGACAACGTGGCGAGCCGATCCAAGGTGACCGCGTGCTGGGTCCAAACCCGATGGGCCGCGATGTCGCTTCGAACCCAGTGCTGAATCGTCTCGATGAGCAACTCCTTGTTGAACGGCTTTTCGAAGAATTCGACCGCTCCCAGCTTCATGGTGCGGACCACCGTTTCCAGATCGCCGTAACCGGACACCAAGATCACGGGGACCGTCCTTGCGCGCGTTCGCAACCAAGACAGTATTTCGATACCACTCAATTCCGGCATCCGCAGGTCGAGAACGACACAGCCAGGTCGAGCGGGATCGAACTCTTCAATGAACACGGAAGGCAATGAGTAAGTTATGGCCTCAATACCAACTGTCTTGAGCAGAAGCAGGAACAAATCCCGGGTCGCCTCATCATCGTCGACCACATGGACAATAGTGTCTAGATTCCTGTTGCGAGGGGTCGAGACAGTAACTGCCGGATGATCGATGCTCTGCACCGTTCACAACCTCTTCAATCTCGCAAACGCCCTCGCCTGAACCAATTGATTGACATTGATGTTCCTACGCGACTCACCTTGACAGTGTTCTAATGCGGAAAATAGTCAACTGGTTGCGCAACATGCGAGCCTAACCGACGACCGGTTGCCTTCATTCAAACGTGCGGTCTTTTCGCGAGTGGCGCGCGCTTGGGCTTCATATTCGGTCATCGCCTGTCGGCCATCCCGCACGCGCTCTTCCTGCTTGAAGCTTTTTTCTGCCTGTTGTCGGGCCTGATCTGAAGTCATGAGGTCGGTGGGCCTATTGGCGGCCTTCGGAATTTTTGGGACAAAGTGATTTGGCGGACACTATTGATGGATGGTTAATAAGACCTTACCAGCGTCGAAGCCGGAAATGAAAAGCCCGCGCACGTGAGTGGCGGGGCTGAGTTCGCAGCGTAGCCCGGATGAGAGCTGCGAAGTTCAAAGAGCTGTCGAATAGTCCGCTTCGGTGAAGCGGGCAGTGCCAAGAGCACTGTTTTAGGTGCACTTGACAGAGCGCCGTTTGCGTTGCGTTCCCAGATGGCCGGATTTCTTACTTCTCGCGGCGTGCGTTCTTGCGGCGATCGTTTTCCGCGCGGATTGTTTTTTGAGCGCGCTCGGGCTCTCCGTCCTTCGCGTCTGCTTTTGGCGGACGCAGGACGATCTTGCCGTTGATCGGGAGTGCCTGCAGGACGATGTTGAAACCCTCGCCGTCCTGATGCATGAACGCCGCTCCGATGTTGAGCCAAAAGTCATCTTGGCCCTCACGCTTGACGACGGTGTATGCTTGGTAAGTCGGCTGTTGAGCAGCCATGGTCAACTCCTCTCCTTGTTGATTTGGGTTGGTGTGGGGTTCAGTACTCATCGGCGCGCATGATGGTAAGCACGCGCGTCGTAACGCTTGGGTCAGCTGGATCTTCCGACCCGCCGTTTAGGTCGAGGGCGTAGTAATCCACCTTAAAGAAGTAGGTTTCGCCCTCGATCTCGATGCTGCCGAAGTCGTGCTCGCCGTGCGGGTCATTGTCCTTCGTGAAATTGCTGAAGGACTGAACCGCCAAGAGCACGCGCGCTTTGGTGTCGATCGGCATGGCATTGACGCCCTGCGTCATGACCACCTGGCCGCCGACGAAGGTGCTGCGGAAGTTGTCGTTGAGGATGCGGATAACTCTCGCGTTGTCGAAGTTTTCGGTGCTCATACCAACACCAGGAGCACCAAAGCTGAGACGACGATAAAGACGCTCCGGAAATTGCGGGGCAGCACCCGGATGCGGTCAGATTTCTTGAGAGTGGCGGTATTCATCGCCGCCTCCTCACGCCACCGCTCGTGAAAGCGGGGGACCGAGGGCAGCCACGTTCGTTCGGATGATGGCGAGCGCCTCGTCGAGCGTATCGACGTGGGCGTTTGCGAGGTCTTGGCCGACGAATTCAAGTTGTTCTTCGTCGAGCAGTGTGGCTTGCATCACGACCGAGAACTGGCCGCCGATGAGCGGCGTAATCTCTGCGGTGACGTATTGGATGGGGAAGGGGACCGGCGGGATTTTGCCGGCCGCTATGTCAAGGCTCATGGAATTCTCCGTCTTGCACGACCGGCGCCCGAGAATTCAGGCGGCGGCCAACAAGGCGGAGCCGGGAAAAGCCTAGCACAGGCAGGTAGTTAGCGCAAAGTCGGGGATTTTGACGGTAGGCGCTTTTCAGGGCGATCAACCGACGTTACGGTAGCGGAGGTTGTGGAGCGTGCTGGGGGGGGGCGAATGGAACGCCTGGTGTGGGGGCTCGTTCTCTATCTCGTGTTGCTTCTTGCTACGCCCTGCTCCGCAACAGAGGTTCAGAAGCACAACGCCGACCAATGCATTGGGTCGGCAGTCAATTCCATCACCATCACCGACTGGAGTCCGCCGAGCGGATGCACCAGCTCGTGCTTTACCTACTCATTGACATGCAAGAACGGCAAAACATACGTGATGAAATCATCCTACAGCCCCTTTGCCACCGATGCTGAACTATTGTTTTACGGGTGGTCACCGCTCCTTGAAATCATTTGCGTTGGCTTGCTCATCATCTACAGCCTCATATCGTTTGTTGGAAGTAAGAGTGAAAAAATTGCTTCGGCGAACGTGCTGCTTGCCGGCTACCTCGCCGTGGGGCTTTGGCTTCTCAATGTGCACGTAGAATATCCGCCCTACTCCCCGTGGGTGCAGGCCCGAGACACATTCTATAACGGCTACTTTGTCGGTGCGGCTATCATAGCTTTTATTGTTTTAAATGCACCCGGCGTGTTGCGTGGAATTTTCAATCTCTACGTCGATTTAACGCGCGGAATGCAACAAGTTGCAGACCTCCGCCACGTGGTCGGGACGGAAGCAAAGACAGGATATTCGAATCGAGAGCGGGAGGCGGCTGCTGCGGAGCGGGAGGAATGGAAGGCGAAATACGGTCTGGAGGCGACCCATCACTTCAAAGGGCTGAATTTTATGCTTGGCGAGGTGCGCAAGGGAGCCGACCTTGCTGCCGTGGTTGACTTATACCCGAACCGAGTACCTCCCGCGCTCGGTGTAAGGGACGAGGCAAGGGCCGGCGGAGATGACGACATTGAAAAGCTGATCGAGCTGAAGGAACAAGCGCACCAATATTGGCGTTCGGCGATGGCACGCGGAGAGGAAGTGCAAGCGGCGTCGATCAAGGAAGTGATTCAGAAGATCGATGGAGAGATTGAGCGTTTGTACAAAACGCGCGCGACTGGATAAGAAAGCCCCGACTATTGTCGGGGCCGTTACTCTCACCGGTGCTGAGAATGTCGGATGTGACCGTCATTCGCGTACTTGTTCAGCTGGGCTACCCGTGCGTGAATTTGGGCAACGGATGCGAACAGATCGTCTATCGCGGTCTCCCGACTTTGCTTGAAAGAACCGTTTGCCGTTCCTTGTGCCAACACCGCATTGAGCTCGGCTCGCAGCTCATCCACCCGGCTTCGGGTCGTTGGCATTCTGTCGCTGATTGGAGCCAATTTTGAACGAGGAAACTGGATGATCTTTGCAGACATAGCGTCTCCCATTTCAGTAGCGAGCCCCGAACCACTCCAGGGTCTCGCCACCCGTGTGGGAGGCGCATTAGATAATTGTAATACATACATAGGTCGGTCTGTCAAAAGGCTTCGCCTGACATCGAGGTGCGGAACCGAGCTATGACCGAACGCAAAGACAGACCCCGCATTACTAGCACTTCGATTCGGGCAGCAGTAGCTGCTCGATTTCCGGGCCTTGCCGCGAAACGCCAGACAAGAGCAACACCGGAGGTCCAACCCGCACTCCAGCGCGGCTATGATCCGAAGGAGGTTGTGATTGGGCTCACGGCCAACAATGTACCGGTCGTTTTGCCTGAAGGCCCTCGGCTAGAGCACATGCACGTCATTGGCGATACCGGCAGCGGAAAATCCAATTTTCTGAAGCACTGCATCCGCCAGGACATACAACGCGGCCGCGGCGTGTGCGTCGTCGATCCGCACGGCAATCATCCGGACGGTCTTTATCGCTCGCTCATGCTGTGGCTCTTTGAGAAGGGCTACCACAAGACGCGTACCGTCCACCTCGTCGATCCGAATGCGGCAACGCATACGGTCGGGTTTAACCCCCTTCAGCGGCCGGATGAGGAAACTGATCTTTCGGTTATTGCCAACACGACGCTCGATGCCTTTGAGCGCGTGTGGGGTGATGAGGATACTCACGCAAAACCGACCATTCGGCGCGTGCTCAAGGGCACGTTTTCCGCGCTCTGTGAGCTCGGGCTGACGATCTCAGACGCCGAGCTGCTCCTTGATCCGCACGACAAGAAGGGCGTGCGGGCGTGGACGCTGTCGAAAGTGATCGACCGGTACAGCCGCGGAGTGCTCGAAGATCTTCATCAAATGGCGCTCGATGAACGCAATAAGCGAGACTTCCGTGCCGAGGTCATGGGGCCAAAAAATCGCCTCGCTGAATTCGTGAGCGCGCCTACCATTCGCACCATCATCGGACAGACGGCGCATACGCTTGATATTCGGGCTGCGCTCGATGACGGACATATCATTTTGGTGAACTTGTCGCCCGGCACGCGCGTCTCCGACGCCGATGCCGAGCTGCTCGGACGACTATTGACCCGCTTTATTTTCTTCCACGCGAAGCGCCGCCTGCGGCCGGACATCCCGTTCTTCTTCTATCTCGATGAATGTCAGCGCTATTTGTCCGGCGATGTGCCGGAGTTGCTCGGCGAAGCCCGGAAATATGGTCTCGGCTGTGTGCTCGGGCACCAGTGGCTTGCCCAATTGGGGACGCCCGATGATCCGATACGGGAGGCCGTGCTCAACGGCCCCAATCTCAAGGCCGTCTTTCGGCTGAAAAATCCGAAAGAGGCGGAGGAATTGGCGGAGACCGTCATTCCGTTCAATCTTGAGCAGCCGGTTGCGGCACTGACGAAGCCGGCAGTCGTCGGGTACGAGCGAACGATGTTCAGAAGCTGGGGGACGGCCGAGCATCGCGCAAGAAGCGCCGCTACGGGGTCCTCGCATTCGGAAAGCGATAGCGATAGTCAGTCTGAGAGCGAGTCTACCAGTTTCATGTCCGCAGAAGGATTGTCGTCATCGACCGCAATGATGGTGCCGACGACCGGTTGGATGGTCACGCCGGATATGATGATGGCGACGAGCGGAACGTCGGACTCGACCGCGGGAGGGTCCCAAAGCGGTCGGTCACGCGCGTCGTCCCGTTCCTCAAGCCGGTCGAAGACATCCGTCGAAGCCGAGATGAGCGGAACGTCGACCAGTGAAGGCGTTACCGAGGGCATCGTCCCGGTCTTCAAAGATCTGCCCGGCGCCGTTCATAGCCTCGAAAATGTTCGATACATGGCGGCGCGGGAGTTGCGCTCGCTCCCAAGAGGGAATGCTTTCATCAGCTATGTAGGTATTGAAGGATGGAAGGGTGCGCGGGTTACGGTACCGCGCGTGCAGGAAGTACAAAGACCGCCTGACGGGGGCGCGAGCGCGCGGGCGGCATTATTCGATGCAAGCCCGTCGGCCGTGCCGGCGGATAGAGCGCAGGCGCTGGTGAACGAACGGGAACAGCAGGTCTTTGCGGATGCGGCAGCACTCAGAGCTCCGACCCCAGCTCTAAAATCATCACGGGCTAAAGCGTCGACGAACAATGAACGCGAGGAAACTCCCCAAGATCCCGAAACTTGGCGAGTTGCCGCGCCGAAGAGAAAACTAAAGCCGCGGCAGCGGACGACCGAGTAATGCACAGCTGCGGTTTGCCCTGGCGGGTTACTATAAAGGATATGGAATTAGAGACGGCGGCGAGGATACGGGTGAAGCGCTTCCAGCGGTCTGAAACTCCGCCTCCACTGCAGCTCACTGCGCGCGATTTAAACCTGCTTGCGCACGTCGCTCGACATCGCTTTCTGTCGTCGGCGCACTTGTGCGCGCTCGATGGGGGAAGCCCGCAGAACGTGCTGCGCTGCCTGCGCGCGCTGTTTGACCATGGGTATCTCGATCGTCCCGCGGCACAAAAGATTGGCTTGTCGGAGGAAGGTCCGCGCCCGTTCGTCTACGGCCTCGGCAAGAAGGGCGCGCGGGCGCTGCGAGAGCACGGGGACTTGATTGATATTGGTGTCGATTGGACCGAAAAGAACAAACGGGCCGGTGCCATTTTTATTGAGCATACGCTCGAAGTCGCGGACTTTATGACCGGGTTGGAGCTGGCATGCCGGGGTCGTAACGACGTGGAGCTCATGCGGGAGCGGGAGGTGCTGGCGCTGGCGCCGGAGGAGACCAGGGGCACACGGGAGCCGCTGCGCTGGAAGGTAGATAAGGTAATGATGGGGCGTAAAGAGACGTTCTCGGTCGTACCGGACGGGCTCTTTGGCTTGGTGTTTCCCGATGAGACCGCGGCCTATTTCGTGCTCGAAGTCGATCGCGGGACCATTCCGTTGCTGCGCACGGACGTTCCGGGCACGCCGGCCTGGCGCAAGAGCATTTCCTACAAGCTTTCAACCTACTGGGAAGGGTGGAAAGCGCAGCAACATGTTACGCAATTCGGCGTGAAGCAGGTGCGCGTTGCGATGGTGACGAATTCGGCGGAGCGGGTGAAAAACATGCTGTCGGTTGTCGATGAGCTGACCGAGGGGAGGGGGACAAACTTTTTTCTGTTCGTCGATCGCGAGACGCTGGCAGCGAGTGATCCGCTGAGCGCGGAGTGGACGACGGGCAAGGGGGAAAGGGTGAGGCTGACGGACTAACGATGGTGTTAGGAGAATTCCATGGATGCAGATGACACGATGGGAAAAGAAGGAAGATTTGGCGGCGATGGTTGGGCAATAAAGGAGTTGTGGGAAAAATATGAGCAGGTCGCGATGCATTTCAACGATCTTCTCATCAGATTGCGAACACAAGCGTTAGGAGGAGTTGCGGCACTTTCAACGTTAGTAGGATTGTTTGCTAAGACGAGTGCCAGTGTGCACACGAGTTGGGAAATCGCCGCAGTCTTTTTTCTGTTCGTTTGTTTTCTGTGGGTGGCAGTGTGGATTATCGATTTCTGTTATTACAATAGGCTTCTTTTAGGCGCGGTCGTAGCGCTCATAGCGCTTGAGGAACGCAGCAAGACCGAGATGCGGGTTCGACATATTGATTTGAGCACGATGATTGAACGTGCGGTTGCACGGGAATTGCCACGTGTACCGACTTCAGCATGGTTAGGGGTTGGAAGATGGGCTTTCTATATAATTGTCTTTGTTGTGCTCTTGGCAGGATTTGCTATCTGTGTGTTTGGGTATCTTCATACGGATTCCGCGAGTCAAGCCGGTACTTTGACGCCTGGCGCACTCTAACACGCTAAAACCCGACCCCTGGTAGGGGATCGGGTTTGGGAACGAGCCGCTACTCGGCCGAGTTCGCTTGGCGCGGCGCCGGCTTCCTAGCCGCAAAGCGCTGCTGCACTTCCGCCATGGCGGATGCCTCGCGCTCGACTATCTCAAGGATAGCGCGCAAGGAAGTTGCAGCAGTCTGCATTTGCGCAAGGCGCTCAGCGAACGATACTTTCTTGTTCATAAAAACGAAGTTGATGAACTGGCTGGTAAATCGACCTGCCTCGCTGAAGCGAGAGCATGGCGACCAGCTCGGCCGCCGGCCAGGCGAGCGGTCAAGGGCTTGTCCCTTGACGGTGAGACGCGGCGGCCTATCCAGTAAAGAAAGGGAAGGGGAGCGGCTCGTGGGGGCGGTCGACGAGCCCCGCGTCAGGGATGGAAGCCGGATGGCGGAGAAAGCGAAGCGTCTCCGTTCACGACAGCCCGGCGCCGAAGGCGGACGCCCGAATACCCATACAAAAAATTCAACGATAGGCTTCGTCTCGACGCTTGATTGC
Organism: Xanthobacteraceae bacterium; assembly: GCA_050011955.1. Classification (GTDB taxonomy): domain Bacteria; phylum Pseudomonadota; class Alphaproteobacteria; order Rhizobiales; family Xanthobacteraceae; genus BOG-931. The sequence goes on along the minus strand of JBEKIC010000003.1, from coordinate 39,157 downwards.
AGTTACCCACAACGTGTCATGAAGCATTTCGAAAATCACACGGTAGTCCCCGATGCGAAAGCGGTACTCATTGGAGCCACTAAGCGGTTCGGCGAATTGTAGCGGGTCGGATTGCGATGCATAGAAGCGCATTTTGGTTGCGATGCGCTTCCGGTTTAATTGGGTGAGTTTGTCGAAATCGTCTTCCGCTGTCGGCGTAAAGATATATTTCATACGCTACAGATCGTAACGCTCGAAAAGCTCCTCCATGTCTGTGCCTTCGCCGCGCAACGCCTCTTGGTGGGAGCGATCAAGCTCTTGCCTAGTTGCGGGGCCAATGATGAAGTCTTCCTCGATTTCGCGCAGCGCTTTGGTCGCTTCTTCTTGCGCGCCCTTCGGCCACGCTTGGACGCGCGCGAGCAATGATTTTAGATCGCGTGATGTCATGATAAGGCAGTATAGCATACGTAGCGCGATCGAGCGCGGCAAGTCGAAGCGTCGCGAAACAGATATTGCGCGACCTATGTACCGTGGCTCAACGAAGCCATGAATTGGGTCTCCCCTTCCCTTTTTGATTTGGTGTGTTGTAGTTACGCTCGATGAGCGTTCGCGCACGAGCGAAATTTCGACGGCTCTGCGCAATCACTCTATTGCGCCGGTGCCGAGAGCCGAACAGGCGTGGCGAGACGAAGACAGGGCGTCGGTCGCTGTCGCCGCGTCGTAGCCAGGCTCTGTGCGGCGATTGGTCGAGAAGCTCGTGCGCCGGCAGCGGATGAAATTCCGGAGCAAGCAGCTCGGCGTCCGCGGCCGACACGCGGAATACCATGAGCGTGCCGGCATTGCCGAGGACGGCCGCGCGCACAGGGTCGCTGAGCTGCTCGGTATATTGGTTCGCCAGCGAAAAATGCGTTGCAAATTTTCTCGCCTCCGAAAGCAGCGACGCAAATGTGTCGGTGCTGAAGGATTGAAACTCGTCGACGTGGACGAAGAACGGCGCCCGGGTCTCGGGCACCTGGTCGCTACGCGCCATGGCGACGAGTTGCAGGTGCGAAAGCAAAAGCGAGCCGAGCAAGTTCGACGCCTGCTCCCCTATCTGGCCCTTGGCGAGGTTCGCGATAAAGATGCCGCGATGCTCCATCGCGTACGCGAGGTCGAATTTCGGCGCGACTTGCCCGAGAATATTGCGCAGGACCGGCGAGGCGGTGAGCTGGCCGACTTTGTTGAGAATGGAGCTCGCCGCCTCCGCCTGAAAGCGCTGGTCGTAGCTCGCATACTCCCCTGTCCAGAAACGGGCGACCAGAGGGTCTGTAATGCGAGGCACGACGCGGGAGCGAAAATCCCCGTCGGTATAGATCCGCGCCAAGTCAATAAAGGTCGGCCGCGGGCTCTCAAGGAGAGCGGCGACGCCGTGAAAAAGGAAGTGCTCAAGACGCGGTCCCCAGCTGTCGCCCCATAGGTGTTTAAATGCGGCAACAATGCCGGCGGCGGCAAGCGCCTGGCGCTTCCGCGGCACGCGAGCAATGGGATTGAAGCCGACCGGGTAATCCCCGTCGGCCACATTGAAGTAGCACACGTCGTGTGTCCGCTCGGGCGGAATAGCGTCAATAATTGCCTCGGCAAGGTCGCCGTGGGGGTCAATAACCGCCATTCCCTCCCCCGCCATGATGTCGTGCATGGCGAGGTTGAATAAGACGGTGCTTTTGCCCGAGCCGGACTTGCCGACAATATAAAGGTGTCGCTCGCGTTCCTCGCGAGAGAACACTATTCCGCTGCCGATCGCGGTCGTTGCAATGATGGGTGGTTCCGGCTCCATAAATCCGGGGCAGCCTCCGGTGCGAAGCGCTTCGCTCGAGGTGGAGCGCTGGCCACCGTCCGTCCTACCTGCTGTGGAGTTGCGGTAGGTGGTGGCCCGCCGGGCGTGCCTGGTGTGGCGTTGCCGGCGCGGTACGCAGAGGCTGTCCCGGATTGTCGAGCTAAGATCGCTCGGCGCATTATACCGTTCGGACAATCGAACTTCGGTGTGGATAGTGAGCCAGCCCATATCGTCGGCGGAAAGTCACGGGGCACCCCGCTTCCCTTTCCGCCGGCAGACCCAAAACCCCGCTTCGCGTTAGCGACCCTACCGGGCTTTGTGTTTTGAGCACCTGCGCTAACTAACCCCCCCGCATTTGTCGGCAGCCCAAAGCAAGGAGCGCGCACCAGCGCGCAACTATGCGACGGCGGCGGCTCTTGCCGCCCGACCCCGTGCGCCCAGCCGAGCACCGCAGCAACTGGCGAGGAGCGCAGCGGACGCGACTATGGTCGCGGACGGCGAACGCGGTTTTGGCCTGTGGCCAAAACTACGCGGAGAGCCCCCAGCACCGCCTCGTTTTAGCAAACGCAAGATGCTCAAGCATCGCGTTTGCAGGCGGAGTGGGGGCACGGGGTCGGGCGGCACGCCCGACAAATGCGGGGGGAAATTGTGAGAACCCGTAAGAACTTGCGGGTTCGGAGTAGGTCGCTGAGGGTACAAACGGGATTGTACCGGTCATTGTACCCGATCGCGGCGACGTTCCTTTTCCATTTAAGAAACCACACAGTCTCTGTGTGAATATGTATTGGAGTATATAAGGCGCGCTGGTCGTTTCCGAACGGCGTTGCGCACGAAGGGTCGATTGGAATTCTCGACCGACTTTATTGTGTCAAAGCCCCCACCTAGTTGTCTCAAAGCCCCCAGGCTCTTGTGTCAAAGCCCCCATCCCTTGGTCACGAGGGATGAGGCTTTTTGCGTGCCTGGAGGTGCTTAATGGTTAGGCGCTGCGGCGCTGCCACTCCTCAAGCGACGGGATCTTCCCCGGATGCCGCTCTGCCGTGACGCGGGCGCGTTCGATCTCAAACATGGTCTGCGCGAGCGACCCACTTCCCCGCCCATAGCGGGGTGCCTTGGCGCGTGCGGCAGCTTCAATCGCTGCCCGCTGCATCTCCGGCAGGCTTGAGAACAACCGGTCAGCCGCGGCTCGTCGGAAGCGGTCATAATCCATGCGCCGCTGAGTTGCGTTGTCCTCGGCCTCCCGCCGGGCCTGGGTGGCCTTTGCGGCGGCCCGCTGTGTGCCGCGTTCCTGGTAGCGGGACAGGTATTGTTTCAGTCCGCCCAAGGTCTGCACGTCGAAGCGGGTCTTCTTGGCTTCGGCGAGCGCGTAATCGAGAAAATCCGGCATGTCCGCGAACGGGACGTGGGTCAGAAGGTACTTGGCGGTCTCCACGTCCTTGGACGGCACGTACGGGATGCCGGCGTTCGCGCGGCCGTTGCGTTTTTCGACAAAGAGATACGCGACCTTGAGCGGTTCCGCGATTTGCTGGCGATCGGCGTGAAAATCGAACTGGATGCTTCCCCGCTCCCGGCGCCGATAAAATCGGTCGTAGTCGGTGAAGAATGCCACGCCGGGCCGGAAGGTGATGACGAAGCCGCTGCGGCGTTTGGCGGCGGTGATCGTGTAGGACGCGAGGAACTCGGCCTTCACGAGCTGGCGCAAGTGCGGCCCCAACTGATCGCGCTCGATGATGGATTGATACGGGCGAACCGCAAGTCCACCAAGCCATTCAGCACAGATGTCGTCGTAGCGCTTGGCAAACGTGACGCGCTTTCGATGGTGGCCGTCGTAGTGGTTGGCGAAGTGGAAGAAGAGCCGCATGTAGAACGCTTGCCCAATTGTGCCGAGCTGCTGCATCAATCCGTGATTGAGGCAGGTGAAGTGTCCGTCCTGCAGCGATGCCATGATGGGCCGCGCGAGCGTCACGGTGCACGCCTCGATCGGATCGGTGGCGTGTTCGCGCCGCTCTAGATAAATCTCCGGAAAGATATTGAACGAGTGCTCCACGAACCGGTCTGCGGATTTGAAGCGCGTTCGGACAAAGGTGTAGTGAATTTCATCGAGGGCGCGCGCGAGCTGCTCGCTGTCGCGTCCTCCCCACTCCGCTCGACCAATGAGGCGCATAAGCTCGCGCTTGGTGAATGACACGTCCGCTTGTGTCGGTCGGCCATAGCCGGAGTGCTTCTTGATAAGCGCAACGAAAATCTTGTGGGCCAGCGGACCAGGCTGTCCGAGCTTGGGATCGGGCCGGATGACGATATTCTTTTCCGCCACTCCCCTGTTGAGTTCGATTTGCTTGGTGTGGGTGGGCGCTCTCTTGGCGTCGTGGCAAAACAGCGCGCCGGCAACGCGGAGCAACGTGTTTTCCATGTAGAGCTTTTCTGTCTGTTGGACAGTTTCGCTCGTCTCCGCTGCCCTAGCGGTTGCCGTCATATGTCTGGTTATTATAGCCCGCGAAGCCGAGAGCACCGTGACGCGCTATGCACATGGCGCCGGCTACTCCGCCGTCTCGTCGGCGGGGCTCCCCCGCTCGATCGGTTCTTTGTGTTTGGGTGCGACCAAGAGCGGGGCGAGCATGGCTTGCAGCCGATGGATCAGCGTGTTGGTTTCCTTGTCGCGCTCAAGCAGTGCCTCGATCTGCGTGTCCTTCACGGAGACTTGGCCGCGCAAAAATTCATTTTCCTTTTCGAGAAGGACGACATACCTATCCTCGGGGCCGCGAACAACTGGGTCCGTTCGCGGCTGTTCGCGACCGTTCGTCCCCTCGGCGCCCTTATTTTCCATAGTGCGAACGTTCGCGTCTGTTCGCGTCTGGTCGCGGCCAGTCGCGACTGTTCGCACCTCATTGATGTAGGTGATGTGGCGGTCGACCGAGTACGGCGCGACGAGGTACTTTTCGCCGGTCTCCGTCTCAACCTTGTGGCAATCGAGCTTTGAAAGAGCGCAGTATTTCTGGATAGCGCGCGAGGTGCGCGGATGGCCGGCTTTGGCGTAAAGCTCGGCCGCTTGCTCGATGGAGAGGGTATATTGGTGGTCCGGCGAACGTTCGCGACTGGTGGCGACCGTTCGGGGCTGTTCGGCGCTCATTGTCCTTGATGATAACCCGCTCGCCTCCACCTCTCGCGGGTTATCCCCACCGAGCAACATGGGCCCAGTGTGACGAATAAATCCCTGAGCTACCTCGCGACCGAGGCGCGGCAAAGCGTCAGCCAGGTCATGTTCACCTCCTGCTAACCAAAAATCGTAACTGCGATTTAGCCGTGCGCGAGCAATCTGCCCGTGGGGATCGGGCTATGAACAAACTCTATTTCGGCGATAATCTGGACGTGCTGCGTGAGCACATCAAGGACGAGTCAGCCGACTTAATCTATCTCGATCCGCCGTTTAATTCCGAAGCTACGTACAACATTCTTTTTCGCACGCCAACCGGCACAGAGTCGGATGCTCAGGCCGCGGCGTTTCGAGATACTTGGGAATGGGCACAAAGCGCGCAAAGTGCGTACGCGGACGTAATCCAAGCGAACGGCGATGTCGCCCTCGTCGTTTCGAGCCTGAAAAAATGGCTCGGCGAAAATGCCATGATCGCCTACGTGACCATGATGGCCGCGCGGTTGCTAGAGTTACGTCGTGTGTTAAAGCCAACCGGTTCGCTTTATTTGCATTGTGATCCAACGGCAAGCCATTACTTGAAGCTCGTTTTGGATGCTGTTTTCGGGCATGAGAAATTCCGCAGCGAGATTATTTGGAAGCGAACGAATGCGCGAGGGACAAAAGGCAACTGGCCGCGTTTACATGACACGATTTTGATGTACGGGAGCGCCGACGCGACGTTTGTCAGTCAGACGACGCCTGCTGATAAAGCCAAGCTTCCCCACACACTTATTACGGGCTCCGACGGAAAAAAATATCAGACGTTTGAACTCACAGGGGCGGGGACGACCAAGGAAGGGGAAAGCGGAAAGCCGTGGCGCAGATATGATCCCAGCGAACTTGGTCGCCATTGGGGGAACGTTCACAAACAAATGGACGAATGGGATGCCGCCGGCCTCATTCATTGGCCCAAGGAGGGCGGTTGGCCGCGTAGAAGAGCGGCGGAGCCTTTCGATCCTGAATCCCGTCGTGTGGTTGTGGGAGATGTGTGGACGGATATTGATCGCCTCAATCAGACCGCCAAGGAACGGCTCGGTTATCCGACGCAGAAGCCGCTGGCTCTTTTGGATCGAATTATCGAGGCGTCATCCCGAAAGGGGGATCTGATTCTTGATCCGTTTTGCGGTTGCGGCACGAGCCTTGAAAGCGCGGAAAAAAATGGTCGCCAGTGGATCGGAATAGATATCGCGCACTATGCGATGACCTTAATAGAGGGGCGTCTCAAAGCAAAATACCCGCACATCTCTTATGCGGTGTATGGCCGCCCGACTGATCTTGCGGGCGCGCGCGAATTAGCGCGCCGCGACAAATATCAATTTCAGTGGTGGGCCGCTTGGAAGCTCGGCTCACAAACTTACCGCGAGGAAAAGAAAGGCGCAGATCGAGGCATCGATGGAAATATCTACTTTCACAACGGGCCATATGGCGTCGGACGCGTCATCGTTTCGGTAAAGAGCGGCGAGAACGTCGGAGTCCAGATGGCGCGGGACCTGCGAGGCGTGATCGAAAGGGAGGAAGCCGAAATGGGAATCTTGGTCACACTCGCGGACCCAACTAGCCCCATGATCTCTGAGGCGAGCAGCGCGGGCTTTGTCAGAAAATCGGCACATGGCCGCCTGCCAAGATTGCAGATAGTTACGGTTGCCGATCTGTTAGAGGGCAAAATGCCAAAGTTACCACCATTGCCGCAGCCTGCTCGTATGCAAGTCACTGCGCACAAAAGAAAGGACGGGGATCAACTCGAAATGATCTTTCCATTTACGGGTGATGCCATTCGACCTGAAGAAGGCCTGCATCTTGACCCTCGGTTCCGCCACTTCGGTTAGAAGGGCAGGGGGTAGGAGTGTCCGTAAAGCGCCGCTGAAAGCGGGGTCGCGAAATCGTCTGCCGCCGGCGAGAAATAGCGGTAATATGGTATGGATAGGAATATATTTTTACACATTTTCTTACACACTTTTGCCAGGATGATCAAAATTCTCAATAAAATAAGCATTTTTCGCTATCATCGAAGGACTTAAAATCCCTTGGGGGGAACCCCGTGCGGGTTCAAGTCCCGCCGTCCGCACCACCCACTGGCCAGTTCAGATCGGTGAGGCGAGAATTTCCGCTTTTAGGTATTGAAATACTCAGTATCCGAACACATATTAAAATACGGCTTTCTTATTTCTGAAATATTCGCTCGGTTATAATCATGATGAGAGCGAATGTTGTTTTAAAATTCCCGCAGCGGGTGCTGTATCTATACATGGCATAAGCAGCGCTTGTCCTTGTTATTGTTATGATAACTCGCGTTTACATCACGGAATGGAGTGGCAAATGTTCACCTCCAAGCAATATCGCGCGAAGTCGAGCGAATACGGCGAACTTATCAAGGCGTCTATCGATCCAAGCCAAATTCGCAAATATCAGAATTCGAAAGACAGCTTCAACTCGCTTGCTGACAACGAAGAATGGCTGGCGGACAATTTCGACAAAATGCTCCAAGTGTCAGATGAAGTGTCAGATGAAGTGGCAGATGAAGTGGCAGATGAAGTGGCAGATGAAAAGCCAGCCAGCCGCGCCAGCCTCGCCGCTGAAGAGGAGCGTGTTCTTCGATGCCTCGGCGCTGCCGTTATCATGCAGTGGAACACCGTCCCCGCGAAGCTCCAGCGCGAGCTTTTTGATACTGCCGGATCCATGGGTGAATTATTGGACACGGCCGAGTTGAGAGGACAGATCGCCAGGTTTCTGCACAAGCACAAAGACGACGATTCGGGAGCGAAATGAGTGCGCTCCACCAGTCGGCAAGTTCGCATCGAGATTGCATGGAACAAATCTGCCGGCGAGGCTGGTACCCTCCGCCCCGCGGTAGCCAAGCGCTCGGCATCGGCATGGTGGAATTCAACACGCCGCGTCTGGCTCCCGACAGTTTGTCCAGATGGCGCCGCGGAACGTGGGCCAGGTTAGTATGAAGGGCCCGGAGGAAAAGTAATGGTCGAAAAAGTGACGGTCGAACAAGGCATGGTTGGATTTGATTATAACGCCGAGGCAGAGCTGTTCCCCAGTCGCAAGACGGTTCGGCCACGCGGCGGACGCCATCCGCTTCGCGATCGAGGAGCTGCCGCCTGAGTTTCTTCCGGGGGCCTATCTGGAAGTCGACGAGGAGAGATATGGCTGCGCGGGAATTCGCCGCTTGTACCAGAGCCAGGACTATCCCTTGATCCGCGGCGTGGCGGCTTAGCGCGATGACCACGCGCTCGCACAGCAAATCCGTCGTCTTCAGTCATCCATTTGAGCTGAAAGGTGCCGATCGAATCTTGCCGCCCGGAGACTATCGAGTCGTGACGGACGAAGAACTGATCGAAGAATTATCATTTCCCGTCTATCGCCGCGTCGCCACCATGATCTTTGTGCCGGGGGAATCTCGCCATGTTTCCTCAATCGAGATGCTGGCCATTGATCTTCAAGAGCTCCAGGCGGCTCAAGAGCGCGACCTAAACCATGACGCTTAATTTTCCAAATCAAAGCCGTTTTTATGATGCAACGCGGCGTGCCGTGCGGTTTTGGGGACATGATAGCGCGATGGAGGCGTCGTTTTTCGTCAATGCCGATGCGTTGAAGAGAATTAAACCCGACGTGCGGTTCGACGAGTTGGACTTCTCAGCGCCTTCGATTTGAACCGCAGCTTGATCTATGCAATTGCCGCAAAGGTCTATGGGCGCGGTCGCAAAGGGTCTTACGAGCTGGCCGCCGCCGATTTTCGACCTTAGTTTTTCGGCCACTACGCCGAGGGATGTCCGCTTTCAGGTGAAGCAGACATTACAAAGGCAACAGCCACGTCCGCGTTTGCGCAGTCTGATTCGGAAACAGATTTTATCGGATGCCAATCAATTGCGAAGGACAGATCTCCGCTTCAATAAAAGCGGCAATGGCCGTTGTCGGGCCTGATCTGAAGTCATGGTGAATGTCTCAACGCCGTAAATCCGAAACGTCAGGCTGATATCTTCACTTCTTCTTTGTCCATGGGGTGCCGCAACACGTAGCCGCGACCCCACACGGTTTCGATGTAGTCCTTGCCGCCCGAGGCGTTGGCGAGCTTCTTGCGCAGCTTGCAGATGAACACATCGATTATTTTCTGTGCCGGCTCGTCCATGCCGCCGTACAGGTGATTGAGGAACATTTCCTTGGACATTGTCATGCCCTTGCGCAAGCTTAGGAGCTCCAGCATTTGGTACTCCTTGCCGGTGAGATGCACACGGGCGCCGTTGACCTCAGCCATTTTGGTGTCGAGGTTGACGGTGAGGTCGTCGATCTCAATGACGGACTGGGCGTGACCCCTGGAGCGGCGCACGATGGAGTGGATGCGCGCCACCAGTTCGTCCTTGTGGAAGGGCTTGGTCATGTAATCGTCGGCGCCGAAGCCGAGACCCTTGACCTTGTCCTCGACACCGGCGAGGCCGGTGAGGATCAGGGTCGGTGTCTTCACCTTCGAGACGCGCAAGCTACGCAGCACCTCGAAGCCCGACATGTCCGGCAGGTTGAGGTCGAGCAGAATGATGTCGTAGTCGTACACCTTGCTGAGATCGATCCCTTCTTCACCGAGATCAGTGGTGTAGACGTTGAAGCTCTCGGATTTGAGCATCAACTCGATCGACTGCGCAGTGGCGCTATCGTCTTCAATGACCAATACGCGCATGCAAGTCCCTTTCGCGCGACCTTAGACTCAAGGTCGGCAGGCCAATTGGCGGCCTTCGGAACTTTTGGAGCAAAGTGATTCGACGGACACTATTGATGGATAGTTAATAAGACCTTACCAGCGTCGAGAGGCGGATTTGAAAAGCCCCGCGCACGGAAGTGGCGGGGCTGAGTTTCAAGCGTAGGCAATGCCGAGGCTGAAAGTTCAAAGAGTGGTTATTTGTCACGGCTTGCGGGACGCCGCTTGGTCGGCTTGGCCGGCGGCTCCTCGGTCTTCGCCTGCGCTTCCTTTGCTAATCGGAGCTCTTTCAAACGTGCAGTCTTTTCGCGAGTGGCGCGAGCTTGAAATTCATATTCGGTCATCGCCTTTCGTGCGTCCAACTGACGTTCTTTTTTCTGGAAATTTCTTTCTGCCTGTTGCCGGGCCTGATCTAAAGTCATGGTCAAATGTCTCCTATACGGCGATCACGCCAAAAAAACACTCCGCCCTTGCGGCATTGATCGATAGTACATCTGGGTAGGGGAATAATATATATAAGCACTAATCGGACAAAGGAAAGCCCCGCGCACGGAAGTGGCGGGGCTGAGTTCGCAGCGTAGCTTTTCAAGCAAAGCTGCGGGTTCAAAGAGCAGTTTTATTCAGTCGGTTCGCACCGGTGGGAGCAAGCAGCGTCACGCTGCCGGCAGTGTCTCCTGACGTAGCCCGCCGTCGTTCTCGTCCCCTTCCAGCCTGCGCGCGAACAAGGCGGCGATTTCGGCCGATGGACGCGGTCGTGAGAACACGTATCCCTGAATCTGCGTGCAGCCGGCCTCGCGCAACTTGGCAACCTGATCGAGGGATTCCACACCCTCCGCCGTCGTCGACATTCCGAGCGCGTCAGCGAGCGCAACGATCGCCCGGACGATCGCCAAGCTCTCCTCGCGTACCGCCACCTCATCGATGAACGACTTGTCGATCTTGATCTTGTCGAATGGGAAACGTTGCAGGTAGCTCAGGGACGAGTATCCGGTACCGAAATCGTCGAGCGACGTGCGAACGCCGAGTGAGCGCAAGTTTCTCAACATTCCATAGGCATGGTCGCTGCCGTCGATGAAGAGCGATTCGGTGACTTCCAGTTCGAGGCGCTGCGGCGGCAGTCCGCTTTCCGCCAAGGCAGCAACCACGGTTGCGAGCAATCTCTGATTCTTGAACTGAACCGGGGACAGATTGACGGCAACGACCGTGTCCTCGGGCCACTGGCGCGCGGTCTTGACGGCCTCGCGCAGCACCCATTCGCCAATCGGCTCGATCAGCCCAGTTGCTTCCGCGACGGGAATAAACTCAGCCGGCGAGATAAAGCCCCACTCGGCCGATTTCCAGCGCACCAGCGCCTCGCAGCCGGCGACAATGCCGCTGCGCAGATCGACCAAAGGCTGGAACATCACCTGGATCTCGCCATTGTCCAGCGCCGACCGCAACCCGACTTCCAAGGCACGGCGACGATGCGCCCCCGCTTCCATCTCCGGTTCGAAGAATCGGTAGGTCGCCGCACCGTCCGCCTTGCCGGCGTAAAGGGCGAGCTCCGCTTTCTTCATCAGGGAGTCTGCCGCCCAGCCATCGCCAGGCGCGACGGCGATCCCGAGGCTGATATCGATCACGATATCGCCGTATTCGAGCCTGAAGGCCTCCTTGAAGGCATCGATGATCAGGCGCGCCAACACCATCGTTCCGGTCGGCAGATCGGGGGAAAGTTGCAGGATCGCAAATTCGTCGCCGCCCAGCCGGGCCACGATGTCTCGGTTGCGTACGCAAGACCTGATGCGTGTACCGACCGACTTGAGCAAGGCATCGCCAACGGGATGACCGAGTGTGTCGTTGACCGATTTGAACTGGTCGAGATCGAGACAAAGCAGCGCCGCCGACAAGCCGTTTGCGCGCGCTTCGGCTAGCGCATGATCGGCCTGTTCCTGGAAGAACGAACGGTTCGGGAGTTCGGTCAACGTATCATAGCGCGCGAGATGAATGATGCGCTCGTCCGCAAGCCGCTTCTCCGTTACGTCGGCGCCGACGCCATGATAACCGGTGAAAACGCCCGCATTGTCGAAAATCGGCTTAGCGGACAACAGCCAGTACCGCCGATCCGCGCCGACTTGAACCGGCAGCGTGACGTCGCGAAACGCGGCGCGCGCCGCTGTGCGTTTGAGAATATCCGAGACCTCCGGAGGTCGATATGCGTCCTGGCCGCCGATGACGTCGGAGAACAGCACACCTTCAATTTCGGAGGGCGTTTTGCCGGCGGCCTCGGCAAAGCGACCCGACACATGCATCAGAATGCCGTTGGCGTCGGTCTCCCATAACCAGTCGCTCGCACGTTCCTGGAAATCGTTGAGCAGGAGGCCGATGACTTCGCTCTGCGTCTCGAGCTTGAATTGGTCGCGAAGGTGACGGACGAACAGGGTGCCGTGGGCGACCAGGTTGCGCGAGATGAATACCGCGTAAAGCAGAAGCAGCGGCGCGACGACGACAAATACCTGATGCCCGGCGAGCAACAGCGCGCCCATCGACGCGAGCACGGTCGTCCAGGTATAGGCCAATCCAGCTCGTGGCACCGTCGATAGACAGAAGGCCCCGCCGGAAATCATCCCGGCCATCAGACAGCCAAGAATCAATTGATGCATCAGGTCGGCGTCGGGAAACAGCATGAGCGGCGCCGCGCCCCAGGTCATCCCGAGAAAAGCCGCACGCAAGACCGCGCGCCGGATCGCGCGCTCAGAGGCTCCCGTCGGTCGCTTGTGTCGCGTCAGGCTCCATGACCAAAGGGCGGCGCCGGCCTCCAACACGATCAACGCGCCCCAGATCGACAGGATTGCGTTCGCCCCGGTATCCCAGAAGACGCCGACGATGATGGTTGCGTTCAAAATATTGATCGTCATGGTCAGCGGCACGAGCTGAACCACGGCATCGATCTGCGCCGCCCGGATTCGGCGACGTGCCTGTTCGTCGAGATCGTCTAGCTCGATCGTAACTCCGATCAGGAGCGCAGACAGCGACCTCGTCAGCGCGCGTAGAGTCATAACGCTTCACCAAGACCCCTGAACTTACGATTCGGAGGACGGCGGTATTTGTTTTCTATTATCCGCTGCCATCTTGCCAATCATCTACTAAGCACCCTTGAGGCGAGAGACTAATCTGAAATGTTGATTAACTATGTGTTTCCCGCGGCTGCATCAGTGGGCGATACGAGGACGCAGACGCCAGCTGATCGGACCTATGTCCGCTAGCCGGGAAGGGCCTGGACGCGCGGTTGCCGGGCGTATAGCGTTATTGGATGAATGAATCCGTCGCTAAGCTGAACATCGAGTATTATAAACGGCTGCTTGCCTCCGAGACTGACGTGACGAAGCGCGAATCTATTGCCCGTCTGCTAATCGAGGAAAAGGCGAAGCTGGCGAAAATTTCCAAAGAACGCAAACGGCTTTAGAGCTTTTTGACCCATTCGCGCCAGTGTGTGGGGTGCACGTCGATCCACTTTTTCAATTCGGCATCTATCCAGTCGTCTGGAACCCGACAGCAGGGAAAGCCACGTGCGACGATCCGCTGTTCGTGGACTGCGTATGACGGCGATTGGCTTAAGCGCACCTGAAGGGTAAGGCGCGGGTCCCAATCGGATCGAGTAATTGGATCAATTATTGTTCTTCCGTCCCGGAATCGGCGTCGGGCTCGGGGGTCGGCGTCCGAACGATTTCGTACTCCGTAACACGAAGTACGCCCGGGACCGGCTCATCAATCACGTCGATGATCGTGTCCTCGACCGGCACCTCCACCATTTGTCTTGGCGCTTTTCTTGGCGCCTTTCTTGGCGCCTTTTTTGCCGTGGTCTTCGGTGGCCGCTTTTTCTCAGCCGTAGATTTCAGAGCACCGCTGCCTGCTTGGCGGACCTTGGACTTGACCTTTTTCGGCGTCGCGCGCTTTGCCACCTTCTTGCGGGGAGGCTTGGCGCTTGCCTTGCTGCGTTTCGAGCTTTTTCTTGCAACACGTTTCTTTGCTTTGGCCATGGCTATCTCCTGTAGGGTATGCCTCTTTAGAGTTTTTCGACCCATTCGCGCCAATGGGTCGGGCGCACGTCGATCCACTTTCGCAATTCGGCATTTATCCAGCCGCCCGGAACCCGACGGCAGGGGAAGACGAGCGCGTGCGGCTCGTCTTTGTCCATGACGGCGAGCTCAAGATCGCGCTCGTACGGCGCGGTCGATATCGGCTGCCACATGAGCCTTTATGCGCCTCGGCCGTGGCCAGCAATTTGATCTAGATCAGGGGGATATAAGGAAAGAGACACGCACCCCGAAAAGCCGAATAGCGGGGCGTGGTTGAGCCGTGGAAGGGGATTGGTTGGTGTACCGCGGGCGCGGGGGGACGCGGAGTCGCTTGTGGCGAAACTGCGCGGAGAGGCGGAGGGGAAAATGAGCCTTAGTTTTGTCGACGAATTGCAGGCACAGGTGGAGAGGCTCGAAAAGGAAATCCTGGAGGCGGAAGCCGCCGGGAAGGACGGCGGAGATTAACCTGCCGTGCCGGATGGCGAGCACCTCGCCTTCGGCAATTGGTACCCAAGGTTCGTCACTCAGCGGTATGCTGACGAACAACGTGACCTCTTGTTGGCGACGATCTACGGCAGAGGATGTTCCTTGATCCCGTTCGGCGGTGTCGCGACATTTCTCGCATTGCCGCGACAGACGCCAAAGTCCGGGCGGCGCAACGCGTCCACCCGCCTGCGTGCGGCGATGCGAATGAACGAAGAGCGCATCGCCATCCGAATAAAGCAAATTGGCGGGACCGATGGCGGCCATGTCGGCGGCAAACTGCGTGAAGACGGCAAGTCTCTTCGCCAATGCGGGAACTGAACCGTTCTCCCAGAGCGGCGCCAACCGCTCGAGCAAGATGCAGAAGGCGATCTCCGAATCGGTCTCGCCGATCGGCCGATACCGGTTCCAGCCGCCGGCGTAGTCGCGCTCGATGCTGTCGAATCGACCATTGTGGGCAAAAAGGTGTACGCGGCCGCCCAGTTCTCGCGAAAAGGGCTGGGTGTTCGGCAGCGAGCGAACGCCCCGTGTCGCGTGACGTATATGAGAGATGAACAGCGACGCCGATAAGCTTCTTTGTTGAATGAATGCGAGCCATTCGCTTTCGGCGGCCAGTTCCGGCTCCTTATAAAGCCGCACATCGCCGGTGTCGTAGAATGCCACCCCCCAACCGTCGTCAGCGCCGCGGTGCTGGGCAAATGTCGAGAGCGAAAGCGTGACCGAGGTCGGCAGTTGGCTCGACAGAGCAAGGAGTTCGCACATAGGGGTTTCTCCATTGCATCGCCGCAGCAGCGTGGGCCTTGACAATATATTCGCATAACCGTATATGCGCAAGTGTGAAAGTACAAGGCTGTTGCCGCGCCGGCTGCCGCGGCACTTCGCAGGTCCGCGGCGTTGCCGCGGCGCGCTGCCGCTGACCAGGAGAAGTACAATGGAGGCTAGTTGGCCGGGACTGACGGATCAGCTTCGCCCGCATTTGAAAGATCTGCGCGGCGGTGCGCCCGAGGTCATGAAGGCGTTTTCCGCGATCGCGCAAGCGGCGTTGGCGCCCAAGGCGCTGGACACCAAGACCAAGGAACTGGTCGCGCTCAGTATCTCCGTGGCGATCCGCTGCGATGATTGCATCGCCTTCCACGTCAAGGCGGCACTCGACCAAGGCGCGACTCGCGACGAGGTGCTGGAGACTCTCGGAACGGCGATCTATCTCGGCGCCGGCCCGTCGGTCATGTATGCCAGCCACGCGCTCGCGGCGTGGACTCAATTTGAGGCCGCCAAGGGCGGCCAAGCCTCCTGACAGGAAAGGGCCGTACGATGCTGTCCCGATTGTTGACCAAGCTTACCACCTCCAGCGGCGTGCCGGCCGTCACGCACGAGGAACTGCAGCAGGCCCATCAAAAGGGGACCTGTACCGTCGTCGACGTTCGCGAGGCGCACGAATACGCCAGTGGACACATCCCCGGCGCCATCAATCATCCGCTCTCGCAATTTGATCCCGCAGGTATTCCGCGCGGCAAGCCGGTCGTTCTGATCTGTCAGGCCGGAGGCAGATCCGCCACCGTGATGCATCGCGCGATCGCCGCGGGACGGCAGGACGTGCGCCATTTTCCGGGTGGCATGGCGGGATGGCGTTCGCGCAGCGGCCCCGTGGAGTGAAGCACGCGCGCTGCGAAAAAACCCGAAACAGCACCCTGCTGCCGGCCCGCCGCGCGGCGGCCATTGACTGTAGATACTGCCGTTCGTATGGACCCGGCTATGAAGATGCAAGCTAATGCCATGTTTGCTGCGGCGGACGAGGCGAGTGGGCTGTTGAAGGCTCTCGCCAACCGGCATCGCCTGATCATCATCTGCCAGTTGATCGAGAAGGAGCGTTCGGTCGGCGAATTGGCTGCCTTGCTGAAGATCCGCCACTCGACGGTGTCGCAGCATTTGGCGCTGCTGCGCAAGGACGGGTTGGTCACGGCGCGGCGCGATGGACAGACCATCTGGTATTCCATCGGCAGCCCGCAAGCGCGGGCGCTGGTGCGCACGGTCTACCGGGTCTATTGCACGCCGGCCTCCGCACGCAGTTCGGCGGAGCGGCGCTGACGGATCGGCGTCCGCCTATCTTGCCCCCAGCCACCAAGCCGCGGGCAGCGCCATGAGCGTGGCCGTATTCGGGCAATAGGTCTCCCAGACCGGATCGTTGGGATCGCGTCTGACATCGAGCGCGCAAGCCTCGCGACAGTCGCAGCTCGCGCAGCGCTCCTTGATGGCTTCGAACACTTGGCCGCCGCAGCTTTCGATCGCGTTCAGATCGAGACCCAGCATGGCCATTCGGCAGCTCAGGAGATCGTCGCCCGAGGCGGAGCTGGAATTGCCGATTTGCATCAAATCCTCCCGGCGTTTCTCGTTGCAGGCAGGCGGAATAATCGGCGGGATGCATTGACCTGAATCAATGCAACCCCCGCAAAGCGCGACGTGCGGCCTTAAATACGGAACATCCCTTAACGGAGAATCCCTGAATTGTCGGAACAACAGAAACTCCCAGAATGCACCGCTGGGAGCGCATCATGTGCCGAGAACTCGCGGAAGCTGTCAGCAAACTGTGGCGGACGATCGGTCACGCCTTCGACTGCTACCGGCCGGAGCTGTATTACATGCGCGGTCCTGGCCCGAAATGGCATGCCAGGCACGCGGCGAGTGAAATAAGCCCTCTCTATGAGGATGGAGCGTAATGCGCCTAGACCGCTATCTCTGGTAGTCGCCCCGACCAGGCTCTAGTCGCCCCGATCCGGCTCAGCAGTGGAACAAACATGGGCGCCTTTGGCGCTCATCGCTTCCTCGGCAAGTCGCCGCCATGCTTGGGCCATTTCGATCAGAAACGCCCGATGCTGGGAATCATCAGTTCTCCGCGCTGCTTCAAAACACCGGGCGGAGAATCGCTGGTAATCTCTTGCGGCCGACATTTCTCGCGCTCCCGCTCGGTTCAACCGAAACGCGGTGAGTTTGTTCCTGCAGAAGGCCGACGCGCTCAAGCACCGCCGCTGTTCTGCTGGGCTATAACCTTATTGTGACACTTTGCCCCAAGCGCCCCAAGGCGGAAATATTTTCCGCATCCTGATAGATCCGTTAGTCGCCGAGGATGGCGAGCTTCTGGCCTTCCTCGACCGTCTCTTTTTCCTGTACCAGGATTGCCGCCACGGTGCCGTCGCGCGGCGCGGCGACCGGTATCTCCATCTTCATCGATTCGAGCACGATCAAGGTATCGCCATTTTGCACGCGATCGCCGGTGGCGACCGCGATTTTCCAGACAACGGCATTGAGCTCGGAAAGCACCGGCGTATCGGCCATCTGGGCAAGCCTTTCAGGGACGCATGGGGAACGCGGACGGACCGGGCGCGACCAGCTTGTCGGAGAGCCGCGCGAACTCGCACAGTAACGGCCGGCTCTCGCGCGGATCGATGATCTCCTCGACCCAGAACGCCTCGGCGGTGCGGAACGGCGACCGCAGCTTGTTCAGGCGCTGCTCGATCTGGGCGAGCTTGGCGGCCGGATCGGCTGCGGCATCGATCTCGGCCCGATAAGCCGCCTCGATGCCGCCCTCGAGCGGCAGCGAGCCCCAATGACCCGACGGCCAGGCATACCGCAGCGCCAATCGGCTGGCCGGCTGGTGCACGGCTCCTGCGACGCCAAAACAATTGCGCATGATGATGGTGCACCATGGCACGGTGGTCTGGTTGATCGCCGCCATGGCGCGCACGCCGTGACGGATGGTGGCGGCGCGCTCGGCCTCCAGCCCGATGAGAAAACCGGGACAGTCCATGAGATAAACGACCGGCAGATGAAAGGTCTCCGCCAGGTCGACGAAGCGAACGATCTTCTGGCACGCGGTGGCGGTCCAGGAGCCGCCGTAGAAATACGGGTCGCTCGCCATCACGGCGACGGCGCGGCCCTCCAATCGCGCTAGGCCGGTGACGGCGGAGCGGCCGAACATCGCGCCCATCTCGAAGAAACTGCCGCGATCCACCAAGGCCTCGATGATCGGGCGCACCTTGTAGACCTTGCGGCGGTCCTTCGGAATGGCGTTCATGAGACTTTCATCGCGGCGTTCCGGATCGTCGTCGGCCTCGAGCCTCGGCGGCAGCTCGTGCACCGAGCTCGGCAGATAGGAAAGGAAGCGCCGCGCGCAGGCGAAGGCCTCTTCCTCGGTGTCGACGGCATGATCGACAGCGCCGCTGCGGGTCTGGATCTCCCAGCCGCCCAGTTCCTGCTTGCTGAGGTTCTGGCCGATGCGAGCCACCACCGGCGGTCCGGCGACGAACATGGCGGAGGATTTGGTCATCACCGAATAATGGCTGGCGGCGAGCCGCGCGGCGCCGAGCCCGGCGACCGAGCCGAGGCCGAGCGCGACGACCGGCACCACGGCCATGTTGGCGGTGGTGTAATGAAACAATATCGATTGGCCGACGCCGCCGGGCAGATTGGCGCGGCCTTTGGTCTCGATCGTCTTCACCGATCCGCCGCCGCCGGAGCCTTCGATGATGCGAACGATCGGCAGGCGGAATTCGGCCGCCATCCGCTCGGCCATCAGCGACTTCTCATGGATCGCGGCATCCGCCGATCCGCCGCGCACGGTGAAATCGTCGCCAACCACGACGACCGGCCGGCCATCGATGCGGGCGCGGCCGAACACGCAATTCGATGCCGTGAAGGATGTGAGCTCGTTGTTCTCGTCATAGGTCGCGCTGCCGGCAATCGCACCGGTTTCGTGGAAGCTTCCGGCGTCGACCAGTCCGTCGATGCGCTCGCGCACGGTCAGCCGGCCGCCGTCGTGCTGGCGCTTGACCTTGTCCGCTCCGCCCATTTCGCGAGCCAGCCGCTCGCGCAGGCGAAGCTCTTCCAGTTCGGCACGCCAATTCATCGGCATTTCCTCTTTATTCCGCGCCGGCGCGGCGCAACGACACGCAGTCGCGCAGCTTACTCTTGATGACAAGATTGAACATCGCCAAGTCGCGGTTTCGAGCTGACGCGCGCGCCGACGGCGGCATGCGGTGCGAGCACTGATCACAGCCCGGCGAATTGTGCCGGCCGCTTCTGCAAAAACGCCCTGACGCCCTCGCCAAAATCCTCGGAAGCGCCGGCGATGCGCTGCATGCGGCTTTCGAGATCGAGCTGCTGCTCGTAGGCGTTCTCGGGGCTCTCCCAGTAGAGGCGGTGGATGAGGCCGAGCGCCACGGTTGGACCGGCGGCAAGCTCGTGCGCCAGTCGGAGCGCTTCGCCCATCAGCGCCTCGTCATCGAAGACGCGATTGACCAGACCCCAGGCGAGTGCGGTTTCGGCCGGCAGCCGCTCGCCAAGGAGCGAAAGCTCGATCGCGCGCGCCCGCCCGATCAGCCGCGGCAGCAGCCAGGTCGAGCCGCAATCGGGTACCAGGCCGACGCGCCGAAACGCCTGGAGAAAATAGGCGGAGCGGGCACACACAATGAGATCGCCCATCAGCGCGATGCTCATACCGGCGCCGGCGGCAGGGCCGTTGACGGCGGCGACGATCGGATAGGGCAGGTCGCGCAGGCGCCGCAGAAATGGATGGTAGAGTGTCTCCAGCACCTGGCCGGCGCCGCGCGGCATCGGGCCATTGCCGCGTCCCTGCAGGTTGGCGCCGGTCGAAAACGCCCGTCCGACACCAGTGATCACCAGGCACCGGGTCCGATCGCTCGATGCGGCGAGCGCATCGAGGGCATCGGTCAGGCCCTTGAGCATCTCCGCCGACACCGCGTTGAGCACTTCCGGATGGTTCATGCTCAGGATAGCGACGGCCCCCTCGCGGTCCAGGCGCGCGCGTTCGAACTCCATTGGCCTCTCCCTTGTCCGCTCCTCACCGATGCTCGACACCACAATGCTCCGGGTGCGGCCCGCCCCGCACGCCAACTGCATTTCGCCGCCGGCACCATTTTAATCGCAATTTGAGCAATTTCCGCAATCGCATGTCGACATTTGCCAAGTAACATTTGAAGAAATTTGGTTCGGGGCCTCCCCCCACGCTCCGTGCTTTCGTCGCTCCGGTGATGTCGTGGCCCCTCAATTAAAGCCGCATTCAAACGAGCCGGCCGACGACGCGCGGCTGGAGAATTCGCTGGTCGCATTGGCGGCCCATCGGCGCGACGCCATTCTCGAAGCCATTGCGATGAGCGCCGAGGAGCTGCTGCGCTCGTCAGATCTCGATGCGTCGCTGCCGAAAGTAATCGAGCGTGTCGGTCAGGTCGCCGGCGTAGACCGGCTACACATCCTTTTGCGCGACGGCAGCCCCCGATCGGCCGAACACTATGTCCTCGGACAATACTATACCTGGAACGCGCCCGGCGTCTCAGCGCCGCCCGATTATCTGGCCATCGGCAAATCAATGGCCGAGGTGGGTCTAGCCTCCTGGTTCCCCAGGCTTGCGGGCGGCGAAGTGATCGCCGGGCGAACTTGCGATTTAGACCCTTCGGCTCGCAAGTTCCTGGAATCGTTCGGTGTCAAGTCGGCGTTGGCCGTTCCCATCTTCGTCGATGGTGAGTGGCGCGGGATTATCGGCTTCGATAATTGCCGCAGCGAGCACGACTGGCTCCCTGCCGAAATCGACACCATCAAGATTCTGGCCGAGTTGGTCAGCGCGGCAATGGTTTCCTTGCGTCGTGTCGAGGTCCTGGCCGACGCGAACCGGATCGTCGAAGCGAGCCCGACGGTCGTGTATCGGCTAGGACCGCAGGAGCCGTTTCCTCTGGTGTTTGTGTCACACAACATTCGCCGGTACGGGTACAACGCTGCTGATTTGATGGCCGAGCCGAATCGCTGGCCTGAGCTGATCGAGCGTGAAGACCTCGCCGTCGCCATGACCAACCTCAGGGCAATAGTGGCGGGGACAAGAGAGAACGATCGTCTGGAGTTCCGTTTTAAGAAGCCGGACGGCTCCCGCGTTTGGTTCGTTGCGGAAACGAAACCGCTGCGCAACGGTGACGGCAGTTTGGTTGCAATCGAGGGCATCCTTACCGACGTTACGGAGCGCCGCCGTGCCGAGCAGGAACTCGCCGCGTCCCATGCCCTGCTGGCGGCGGCAATTGAAAATTCGCCGGACGCAATCCTCGTCGTTGACCAGAATGCGCGGATTACCGCTTTCAACCGGCACTTTGTAGACATGTGGAATATTCCGCCGGAACTCATGAAGGGAAGCTATGAGCCCGTATTGCAGATAGCGGCCTCGTTCATGAAGAACGAGAACGAGTTCCTGAATCAGGTCCATGCCCTTTATGACCGTCCAGAGGCGAGCTATTACGACGAGTTGGAAACCAAAGATGGGCGCATGATCGACCGACACTCGGCGCCGCTGTACGACGAAAAAAAGCGCTATCTCGGCCGCATCTGGTTTTTCCGCGATATCACGGAGCGCAAGACGGCGGAGCAAATGATCCTCCGGCTTGCGCGCACTGACTCGCTGACCGGCCTGCCCAATCGAATAGCGTTTCTGGACCGGGTACATTTGGCGTTTGCTCGCGCCAAACGTGGCATGACGTCCTTTGCCGTTCTTTATCTCGACCTTGATCATTTCAAGGATGTCAACGACACGCTGGGGCATCCCATCGGCGACGCGCTCCTGAAAGTGATTGCCGATCGACTTAAGAGTTGCGTGCGCGAAACGGACATGGTCGCCCGCTTCGGCGGCGACGAGTTTGCGGTTCTGCAGGAGGACGTAACCAGTATCGTCGACACCGAGGCGCTGGCAACGAAGATTTGTCGGACCATTGCCGCTCCGCTCTCGATCGACGGCAATCAGATTCACACCGGCGCCAGCATTGGGATCGTTCCCTATCAAGGCGACATTGTCGACCCCGAAGCAATGATGACGAAGGCCGACCTTGCTCTCTATCGGGCCAAGACCGAGGGCCGTGATCGATTCCGCTTTCACATCCGCGAACTCGATGATGAAGTTCGGGAGCGGGTGATGATCGGCGAGGGCTTGCATTCGGCGATCGAAAATGAGGAGTTGGAGCTGTATTACCAGCCCCAAGTGGAGCTGAAGTCCGGACTCCTGGTCGGGTTGGAGGCGTTGATTCGCTGGAATCACCCGGAACGCGGCTTGCTGCTGCCGGAGCAGTTTATTCCGATTGCGGAATCGAACGGAAGTATTCTCCAGATCGGACAATGGGTGATCGAACAGGTCTGTCGCCAGATCGCGGTGTGGCAACAGCAGGACATCGTTCCGCAGGTCGTCGCCGCTAACATCTCCGCCGGGCAGTTCAAGTTGGCCAGCAATCTGGACCTCGTTGTCGCCGCAGCTCTGGCCAAATACGGCATTGCTGCGGACCAGTTGGAATTGGAACTGACTGAATCCGTTCTTATGGAAGCGACGCAGCGGCATAGTGAAGAGTTCGAGCGGCTGCGCCGCGTCGGCGTGCGCCTCGCCATCGACGACTTTGGTAGCGGCTATTCCTCGTTCGATTATTTGCGCACGTTTCGCGCCACGCGAAACGTGGCGCGCTTGAAGATCGATCGTCGCTTCGTCGACGGCGTAACGACGGATTCCGACGACGCAACGATCGTGCGGGCGATCGTCGGCCTCGCCAGCGCGCTCGGCGTTGAGGTCGTGGCTGAAGGCGTGGAAACCGCCGAGCAGCGGGACTTTCTGATTTCCGCCGGCTGTAAGTTCGCTCAAGGCTACCATTTCGGCAAGCCGGTGCCGGCCGCTGCGGCGACCGCGATATTGCGCCGAATTCACCAGCCGAAGGCCAAGATAGGCTGAGCCCCTGCGCAGCACGCGCCGTCAATGCCCGGCCGGCAGCGACGCCGGACGGCGGCCCGCGCGATGAGAAATCCCCGCGTCGGCGCAGTAGCGCGGCAGATGGTGTTTCACCAAACCGAAGCCGGCGAGGATGAGGCTCGTCCATACGGCGACGCTGAAATACAGGCTCATCCAGGCAATTTCATTCTTCCAGCGGTCGATATCGTGGGTCACGACCCAATGGGTGGCGACGTCGTGGAGGCCGCCGAGCAATCCGAAAAATTCCTTCCCCGCCGCCGTCTCGGCGTGCCAGCGGGCGAAATACATCGGCACGTCCACCGTGGCCATGAAGGCGACGTAGCCGGCGACCCCCGCCGTCGCGGCCAGGATGGCGAATTGAACGAGGCCGCGGAACTTGGCCAGCAGGCGCAACAGGGCCATTGCGATCAACAGGAAGGCTGCCGTCCAAAGCGAATTTTCCAGCACATTGCCCAGATAATTCGTGGTGATGACCGCGTACCAGGAGCAGGCCTCGGCAACCACGATCACGGGAACGATCGCGTTCGCGACATTTCGCGCCGTGTCCGAATGCGTCACTTTCGCGAACTCGCGCAAGACGATCGCCCATTGCACGGCAAAGCAGATCTCGGCGACGGTCGCGACCGACCGCCCGACCAGGACGCTCGACAGCCAGGTGTCAAACAGGCAAATTCGCTGCACATCCGCCCGCGGCAGGACCGAGCGGAAAGCGCAGCCCAACACATAGGCGGCGCTGAGCAACAACAGCGGCTCGACCGCAAAGGCGCCGACCCGCCGCGCGATGCGCGCGTCGCGGAAGCGAGACCGGAGCCCGAGCAGCAAAGCGATGTTTGCGGCGCTGACGAGGATCAGAAAGCTCCACCAGACCGCAACCGGATTTGACCAGGTGAGCCAGTCGAGCCGCATCGGCCTACCCGCACGCTTACCGAACGCTCATGGAATTGTAACAATATTGTCACGCAACGCTATAGTCCGTGCAACGAGTCGGCGCGTGCCTTATTTGCGGCGCAGGAGGCTGCGAACGGAATGCGGGCCATTTGCGCCGATCGAGCGGCCTTGAACTCGCCCTTTGCCATGTCGGACGCTTCCCATGATTTTGTGTGACGGTGTTCGTGCGGCCGTTCCCGGCAACGGCGGTGGACCGGTTGTCCGGCTATGGCGCCGCGCCGGCTGCAGACTGAGCGCAATCGGACTGATCGGCGTCCTCGCCGGCGGCGCGCTCGGCGGCTGCGGGATCAGCGAGCAAGGTGTCGGCTCGCTCACCCTCGATCCCGGCCGATACGCTTTGTATCATTGCAATGATCTCGTGGAGCGACTGAAGAACTTGAATAATCGGGAAAAGGAATTACGCAACCTGATGGACAAGGCGAGTGAAAGCACCGGCGGCGCCTTGATCGGCGCGTTGTCCTATCGCACCGAGTACGAAACCGTGCTCAGCGACCAGAAACTCGTGCGGCGCCTGGCGGCCGAGAAGAAATGCGACCTTGGTCCGCTTGGTCCGCCGCCCACTTATCAGAGCGATCAAACTATTCGCTGACGGAGCCGCGGCAACGCTGCCAGCGGATTCTGGCTTTGCCGGCGCGCGGGTCGCCTTGCGGTTGTGGCGGAACCAGCCACGCGGCGGCCAAGTGATGGCGGCAAAGTGATCGCCGCAAAGTCGGCCGCCACCGTCGGCGTCTCCGGCGCCTAGAGGCCGCCGGTTGCCAGCGCAATAGCGACCCCGGCGATGGCGAGCAGCACCAGGACGGCGGCGCTGCCGGCGGTCGCGCGCCCGCCGGCGAAAAAAGCGGCGTACGCGGCCTTGAGAATATTGTTGGAGGAGGCGGCGATGAGGATCGCCGCCGCCAGCGCGCTGTCCGGCATTCCCGATGTGCCGCCTTGCGCCAAATTGAGCACGAAGGGATCGATGTCGGTCACGCCGACGATGGCGGCGAGCGAATAGATGCCGGAGGTTCCGAACTGGGTCGCCGCCCACTTCGACAGCAGCGATATGGCAACGAACAGAAAAGCAAACAGCGCGGCGGGGCCGAACTCCAGCGGGTTGCCGCCGGATGGCGGCAGCGTCGAGCGCTGCGCTTTCGCGTCCTGCGGCGTCGGTCTTGCAAACCGATATTGCAGCGCGCAGGCCACGAGGCCGGCCAGCGAAAGGCCGCAAAGCGGCAGCGCCAAGCCCCGCGCCAGCGTCATATTGAAGAACGCCACGACCGCCAGAATGCGCAGATACATGATGGCGGTGGCGAGCGTGATGCCGGCCTGCGCGTGCCGCCGCATCACCGATCCGGTCTTCGCCTGCCGCGCCAGCACCACCGTCGTTGCCGTCGACGAATAAAGGCCGCCCAGGGCCGCCATCCATAATCCGCGGGCCGCGGCCGCCCAGTAGCGCTGGGCGAGATAGCTCACATAGGACAGCGAGGATACCACGACGAGCGCCAGCCAGGCCTGATGCGGGGTAATGGTGGTCAGGCTGGTGACCGGCTCGTTGGGCAGCAGCGGCAGGATAATTCCGGTCAGGATCAAAAATTCGCCGGCGGTGACGATTTCCTTCACGGCAATGCGCCGCGCCAGAGCGTGAAGCCTCTCGCGGCCGGTGAGCAGCAGTACCGACGTCACGGTCGTCGCCACCGCGATCCACGGCGGCAGCGCCAAAGCGATGGCGCCGAGCAGATAAGCCTGCACGTTGAGGATCGGGATGACGAGCCCGACATTGGGCTCGCCTTCTTCGTCGTGTTCGCGGACATGCTGGCGATAGAAGATGGCGAGCCAGGCGCCGAGCACGAGGAGGCCGGCGGTGAAGGGGAGGAAATGCGTGGGATCGAACAGGTAGAGCACGCCGCCGGCCAGCGCCAGCATGGGAAAGGTGCGAATGCCGCCGGGACGCTTGGTATCGGTGCGCGCGAAAAAATCCTCGAAGGCCAGGCCGAGAAACAGGCTCAAGCCGAGAAGCAGAGCCATGCTCGTCACTGAGGGTGCCGAAATCATGAGATCGACCGTGGACATTGACCGAGGCCGGGCCGTGGCAGCTTGATCGGCCCTATCATACATGGCCTGATAGTGCGAACGAAGACGCGCGAAGCGCCCGGCGGTTGACCCGCGAAGCCGGGCTGGCGGATCACGGACCTTGGGAGAGAAGCGATGAGTTGGCTACCCGACAAGGACCCGGTGCTCGGCGACGAGCACTCGTGCGACGCCCTCGAACTGATCGTGGTGCCGCGCGTGCGCGATCTCGGCGACGGGTTTTTGGTGCGCCGCGCGCTGCCGCACGGCAAGCGGCAAATGGTCGGCCCGTTCATCTTCTTCGACCAGATGGGGCCGGTGCAGTTCATGGCCGGGCAGGGCATGGACGTTCGCCCCCATCCGCATATCGGGCTGGCGACCGTCACCTATTTGTTCGACGGCCGTGTCATGCACCGCGACAGCGAAGGCAACGCCTTGGAGATTACGCCGGGGGCGATGAATCTCATGACCGCGGGGCGCGGCATTGCCCATTCGGAACGCTCTCCGGCGAGCGCGCGAACCAGCAGCGAGGGAATGTTCGGCATCCAGAGCTGGATCGCGTTGCCGCAATCGCACGAGGAAATGGCGCCGCTGTTCGAGCATTTCGACGCCGCGAGCCTGCCCATCATCGACGACAAGGGCGTCCGCGCGCGCGTCATCGCCGGCTCGGCCTTCGGCCAAAAATCTCCGGTCGGGATGGTGTCGGAATGGTTTTATGCCGAAGTCCTGCTCGATGCCGGCGCGAGCGCCCCGCTTGATGCCGACCACGAGGAGCGTGCGATCTACGTGGCGGAGGGCGAGCTCGATATCGCCGGCGACAAATTCGAAGCGCCGCATCTCTTGGTGTTTCGCCCCGGCGACCGCATCACGGTGACGGCGACGCGGCCGGCGCGGCTGATGTTCCTCGGCGGCGCGGCGCTGGAGGGCCCGCGCTACATCTGGTGGAATTTCGTCTCCTCGCGCCAGGAGCGCATCGAGCAGGCGAAGGAGGAGTGGAAAACCGGGCGCTTCGCCCCGGTGCCGGGCGAGACCGAATTCATCCCGCTGCCGGAGAACTAGGCCCGATCCTTCGCGCCGAGAGTGCGTCCAGGAAAAGTGGAGACCGGTTTTCCGTCCGGACGCGCGATGAGACAAGAACTCAGAGCGGGATGACGATTCGAAGATAAGTCATCCCGCTTTGGGAGCGGCACTCGTTCCGCCGCTGCGGCTGGATCGGATCAAGAGGCCTCCGGCCGAGGCGCCTTATTCCCGCTCGTCCCCCAGCGTCCTGCCGGTCTTGGGATTGATGAGATGCAGCTTTGTGCAAGCCGTGCAAAGCACGGCTTCGTAGGTGTCGTCGGCGTCCGCGCGTGTCGGATCGTCCGCGAACCAGCCCTGCACATTGAGCCCCGTATTCGGGCACCGGTAGATGATGGTGGCCATCGACCGATTACGGCACGGCAGAAAGCCGACCCGCAACTAAGGGAATGTCCTGAGGGGCTGGGCATTCCCGCGAGAGATATTCATTGCCAGAAGTGCCGAGGCCGCCAACTGAGGAGGCCTTGGCCACACGTTAGGTTCACGAAGGCGGGGGCGAAGACGGCGGCGGAGGCGGAGGCGGAGGAGGGGGGCCAGGAGGTGGCGCGTACCCAGGAGGTGGCGCGTACCCAGGAGGTGGTGGATACCCAGGAGGCGGTGGATATACGGGCGCACCGGGAGGCGGTGCATAATACGGTGGCGGCGCGTAGTACGGTGGCGGCGGTGGGTAATTAGGGAAACATCTCTGGCCCCACAGCCCCCCTGGATGCCATCCTGGCGGGCAAGGATGTGGCGCACAGGCACTCAACGTAAGCACTGCAACAAGCAAAGCGATGAGACTCGCAATGCGCGTGTACATGAAAAGACCCCCATCCCGCTCGAACAATAGCTAAAGATTCTATCGCGGCCAAATTAGGACAACCCACAATTCAAATTAGGACAGAAGGCTCGGAATTGGGCCAGCACCCGAAACCCGGTGCTGTCCTAACTAGGACACCCGCAGAGGGAAATTAGGACAGCTATCCGCTGAACCAATAGGACTTGAAAATCATGTAAAGGGCATCAACGTTCGGATGAGCATGCTCTTTTAAGTAATGGCACATGTTCTCAAGGTAGTTCGGATTGTATGGAATATCTGTTTTTTCATACGCGGCGCAGCACCGGAAGGCCAAGTCAAAAGCCATCAGTTGATTGCAGTATTCGGAGTAAAAGCGGACGAACTTCAAGCGGAACTTGCAATCGTCCACGCTCAGGCCAAGGGCCGTATTGTCTTCAAGACTCTCCAATGTTGGCCCGTCAAGCTCTAGATCGGTGATAACCTCGGTTCTATTGAGCGCGTCAAGCAAAGCTGCCGCGCGTTTGTAGTGATCGGGGTTTTGGGAATGCAGTAATTTCGTGATTTCTTTGAGGGTTTGCGTATAGGCGCCGAACGCGAGTTTTGCCCGCTCCGCGTCTACTGCGGGCGTGAGGCCAACTGGCGCCGTGACCTCTGTCCAGGCGTCTCGTAAATGAGTGCATACCACTTCGACGAAGTGCGCTTCATTGTCGAGATGTTCAAATCGCAGAAATACAGGCATAGGCCTGCTCCCGGTTCGCACAAGCATCCAGACATAAAAAAAGGCCCTGCAACCTGCAAGGCCTTTTCCACTATTTTAGAGGGCGCCCGCTTAGGCTTTCGCCTGTCCCGAGAAGAACATCTCCTTGACTACAGTGATGGCGCTGAACGTATCCTCATACTTGCGTACGGGCTCCTTGAGCCCGTTGTTGGGATACATACGGACGACTTTGTCGCCCGATGTACTCACCGGCGGCCTTTTCTCAGTCGTCTTGGCGTCCATGACATTCACCGTCTATTGTTATGCCCCTTCCTCGCAGTAAGGTCGTTTTTTACACGACCTTATGAATGAATAACCGTGGAGAATTGGTTAACCATTCATAAAGCCGTTGGGCATTGATGCACATCAAAACAACCGTCACCCCCTCCACGGGATTGTCGGTTGCCACAGTGACCAGGATATAGGATGCGCCATCCTCGTCAACCAGACTCCTCTTGACTTTTCCCGAATCTGTGATCCGAAAAAGCCATATTGGAATCGAGGTTACTATCCTATAGATACGCCATTGGCGTCAACCGCACTTCGGCCGTGTCAAACCCTTTTTTAGCACTTTAGTTCTCGATTCTAGCGATTTTATGACGCTTTTTTGCAAGTGTTGCCAAGACTCACCATGGCGCCGCGCCAAAGCTGAGTCGGCAATTCACTGCTGCGACAACGAAATTGTGAGGATTATTTTCCTCCTTCAATTACCCGGAAACGCCGCCGCCGATCCGGCGCGTTTTCTGGGGCGCCTTGGTCGGTCGCCAGAGCGGCGTCCAACAACTCGCCAATCGACCAAGGATGATCGGTGAGGCCGAGTGCCATGGCTGGCGTCGTCTGGTGCCGAGTGTTCGGCGTCAGGGCCTCGTGGACGCGGCAGAGGTTGTAATGGGCGACGTAAAGCGACACGGCTGCCGCGTGGTTCTCCAGCTTCTTTGAAAAGCCATTGGTGAGCCGAGTAAACCGCCGCGATCCCATGCGGACAGTGAGGTTTTGCCGCTCAACGTAGCTGGTCGAAATCTCCTCTGGTGTGCCGCTTATTGCGTGTCGATTTACAGCTACTACCGCCGCTGGGCTATAGCGCCGAGACGCCTCTGGTGTAGCGAGATGTGTCACGCTGTAAGTTTTGGCGATGACGCCGTGTGAGACGCGATTGCCGAACGCATGACGGATCGTGTCGCGATAGGGGTTATAGCCGTCGCTCGAAATCTCGGGAGAGCCAAGCACGCGCTCGCGAAGATCACGGATGAATAGGTCGGTCGTTTCTGGGCTCCGCTTGCCGGTCTGGTAGGCGATGATCGCCTTGGCGGAAGCGGCCAGGGCAATGAACGTATATTGATCGCCAAGCGCCGAGCCATCTTCGCGAGTGACGCGACGCTGCTTCTTACCAACGAAGGCCCATAGTTCGTCTAGCTCGATCCGGGGCACGCGAAGGTCGACCATCATGCGGTCGTGCAATTCGGCGCAGCCGCGACCGACGCGGGCACCAAGGCGCATAATTGTGTCGCGATGAACGCCAGTCAGACGCTCAACGCTGCGGATGCTGATGCCCTCGCTGAGGGCGGCGATGATGTCGATTTGCTTGTTGCGAGAGAGGATATTCATGGCGGGCTCGATCCGTCGTTGTGGATCGGCCCGAAGCCGGGACTCTTGAAAGACAGCGTGGAATCCGCTATATAAACCGGAGTGGTCATTGCTTCGGGGCTCGATCCCGGGGTTTTGATCCGGGGCCGGGCTGCTTCCAACAGCACGGCCCCACTGGTTCGGTATTCGGGGCGTCGGATTCGGACCGACATTTCCTCACTGGTAAGGGCGGGTGTCCTACCGTTAGACGAGCCCCGAGCTTTAGAAGCCGATTGCGAGGCCGCTTTTCCCTGTATTTACAGAGGGGTAAGGCGGCCTCTCCTTTTTCCTCGCCCCCTTTGCTCGGCTAGCGCGCCGGGGGCTTCCACCCTCCTGGTCATATTGATCTCCCGGGGCGACCATCGCCGAGCCATATAATAAGCGCCTCCACGGCTTTGTCAATAGTTTACCCAGTTTACATGCAAACTTTACGGCAGGTATTGACCTTGTTTTTGCCACATGTTACATGCCTCCAGACGTAAACAATGGAGGGTGCCATGGCGAAAGCACGGAGCCCACAATATCCCGCGATTGGTCTAAAAGAAGCCATTGAGAAGACCGAGGCGGTCTACAAGAAGGACTATCAAAATCCGATCTCCCGCGAAGTTGCGGGGGCGCATATGGGCTTTAAAAGCCTGCACGGTAACGCCCTGGCTGTGTTGTCTGCCCTTGGAAAATATGGCCTGTTGGAAGGTCGCGGCACCGAGACCAAAGTCGCTCCTTTGGCTGTCACGATTATCGCTCACCAAACAGGTGACCCTGAGCGCGTCCGAGCAATTGCAGAAGCGGCTGGCAAACCAAAGCTCTTTGCGGAACTCGATGCCCGCTTTCCAGACGGCGCAAGCGATCAGGCGATCCGTTCATACCTGCTGACTCAGAAATATATTCCAACGGCGGCGGATACAGCTATTCGCGCCTATCGTGAAACAAAGGAGCTTGTGGAGACGGAATCGGCGGGGTATCATGGCGGCGAAGCCGAACGGGAGCCCGCAATGCCGCCAGCAAGTCAGGAAGCGACCTCTTTGTTGGACCGGCCATCGTCCTCAATCCCTCGGTCGGCACCGATGGCGCAGGAAAAATTCGATTTGGATGAGGGGCCGGTGACCTTCAGCACGCCCTCGGTCTTGTCGCCGGAAAGCTACAAAGAATTGGCAGACCGAATTGAGATTATCTTGCGTCGTCTTAAGCGGCGCTCTGATGCAGAAGCGGCACTTCGGGAATGACGAGGCCGCCAACTGAGGCGGCCTATTGTCGAGACGAGAGCCCGATTAGACGGCGTAGGTTTCCGGAAAAGGACGTAGGGAACCAATAATCCAGAACTGGATCGACGTGCTTGGTTACGCCGCAGGCGTGGCAATAGAAAAGCTGCGCCTGAGATGTCTCACCTATAAGCGCGAGCAATTCCATTGTCTCATGGCACTTATCGCATTTGGGCGCCATCATATCGAACCGCGATAGTCGCAGTCCATGCGAAATGCAACTCAGGTGATGTACGTAAGTATCGTCGCCATCTATGGTAATGCTTCGGTAACCAATGAGGGCCTTTTGCGGTCCGCGTTAACTTAGGACAGTGCGCTCCGCAAATTAGGACAAAACCCTCGGAATTAGGACAGCACCCGAAACCCATTGCGAACAAAACGAGAATTGTGATTCAGTGCTGACTCGGTCCTCGATGATTCGAGCCCAAAAAATCAGTCCCATGGCGGCGGCGTACCTGGAAAAGCTCAATCCGCAACAACGCCGCGCCGTCGAGCATGGCGGTCTGCCGCTTGGCGACGCCGGACCGCTGCTCATCATCGCCGGCGCCGGGTCCGGGAAGACTGCCACGCTGGCGCATCGCGTCGCCTATCTCATCGAACACGGCGCCGATCCGCGCCGCATCATGCTTCTGACCTTCTCGCGGCGCGCCGCGGCGGAGATGACGCGGCGGGTCGACCGCATCCTCGCCGACTTTATGCGCGGCAGCGGCGGCGGTACCGCCGGCGCCTTGGCCGACGTCCTCGCCTGGGCCGGCACGTTCCACGCCATCGGCGCGCGGCTCCTTCGCGAATATGCGGAAACGATCGGGCTTGCGCCCGGCTTCACCATCCACGATCGCGAGGACTCCGCCGATCTGATGAATCTCGTCCGCCACGATCTCGGCTTTTCCAAAACCGAAAAGCGCTTTCCGGCCAAGGGCACGTGTCTGGCGATCTACTCGCGCGCGGTGAACGGCGAACTGAGCCTCGATCAAGTGCTTGGCTCGTCCTTTCCGTGGTGCGCGACGTGGCAGGACGAACTGCGGACGCTGTTCGCGCACTATGTCGAGGTAAAACAGCGCCAGCAGGTACTCGATTACGACGACCTCTTGCTCTACTGGGCGCACATGATGCAGGAGCCTTCAATTGCGGCGGAAGTCGCGGCGCGCTTCGATCACGTGCTGGTTGACGAATATCAGGACACCAACAAGCTCCAGGCTTCGGTGCTCTTGGCGCTGCGGCCGAGCGGCAAGGGCCTCACCGTCGTCGGCGACGACGCGCAGTCGATCTATTCGTTTCGCGCCGCGACCGTGCGCAACATTCTCGACTTTCCCGGTCATTTCAGTCCGCGCGCCGACATCGTCACGCTGGAGCAGAATTACCGCTCGACGCAGCCGATCCTGGCGGCGGCTAACGCGGTCATCGAATTGGCCGAGGAGCGCTTCACCAAGAATTTGTGGTCGGAACGAAAGTCCGCCGAGCGGCCGCAGATCGTCAGCGTGCGCGACGAGGCCGATCAGGCGCTCTGCGTCGTCGAAAAAATCCTCGAGAGCCGCGAGCAGGGGCTGACGCTGAAAAGCCAGGCCGTCCTGTTCCGCGCCTCGCACCACTCAGGGCCGCTCGAAGTGGAGCTGACCCGGCGCAACATTCCGTTCGTGAAATTCGGTGGCTTGAAGTTTCTCGAGGCGGCGCACATCAAGGACATGCTGTCCTTCCTGCGCTGGGCGGAAAATCCGCGCGACCGCGTCGCTGGCTTCCGCGTCGTGCAATTGCTGCCGGGTGCCGGTCCGGTCGCCGCGGCAAAAGTTCTGGAGCGCGTCGGCGAACTTTCCGATCCGGTCGCGGCCCTGAGCGCATTCAAGCCGCCGGCCGCGGCAGCCGAGCATTGGCCCGCTTTCGTCGAGGCCGTTCGCCTCGTCCGCGGCCGGGCGGCGGGATGGCCGGCGGAGCTCGATCTCGTGCGCCGCTGGTACGAACCGCATCTCGAGCGCATCCATGACGACGCGATGCTGCGCCAGCCTGATCTCCTCCAACTCGTGCAGATCGCCTCGACCTATCCGAGCCGCGAGCGGTTTTTGACCGAGCTGACGCTCGATCCGCCGGACGCCACCAGCGATCGCGCCGGCGATCCGCTGCTCGACGAGGATTACCTCATCCTCTCCACCATGCATTCGGCGAAAGGGCAGGAGTGGAAGTCGGTTTTCATCTTGAACGCGGTCGACGGCTGCCTGCCGTCCGACCTCGCCACCGGAACGAGCGCCGAGATCGAGGAGGAACGGCGGCTCTTCTACGTCGCCATGACGCGCGCCAAGGACCATCTCCACGTGATCGTGCCGCAGCGGTTTTTCGTGCACGCGCAACGCGGCAACGGCGACCGCCACCTGTACGCGTCGCGCACGCGGTTCATCCCGGCGGCGCTGCTCGGGCACTTCGAGTGCTGCGCCTGGCCGCGAGCCACGCCGGCGCAATCATCGGCAAAGCCGGCGCGCGCGCCGGTCGATTTGCGCGAGCGCATACGCCGGACCTGGCGATAACGTCCCTCCGTCCGGTTTTCTGGAGGGCGTGATCATCTCATGAATAGCGCCGCGACCTGCTGCTGCTCGCCGGCCAAAATCTCCGCCGCCACGGCGCGCCGGTAGCCGTCACGCTGCTGCAGCCGCTGCCAGTAGGCCGCTACGTTCGGGCCGAAATCCTCGGCCAGGCCGATCATCTCGGCGAGCCGCAAGGCGAAGCCGACCGAGATGTCGGCTGCGGTGAACCGATCGGCGCAGAGCGTCTGCGCCTCGCCGAGCGCGGCTTCGACGGCTTTGAGCCGGCCGAAGAACCACCTGGCGTAATCGCCGGCAACCTGCGGGCTGCGCCGTTCCTCCGGCTCGAGCCGGCTATAGCGTAGCACCAGGGTTTGCGGAAACGTCAGTGTGGCCTCGCCGAAATGAAGCCAATTGAGGTATGCGCCATAAGCCGGCTCATCGACGCCGACCACGAGCGGCGTCGGCCCGTACCGCGTTCCTAGATAGTGACAGATCGCCGACGATTCCGTCATTCGGGTCTCGCCGTCGATCATAAAGGGAATGGTGCCGAGCGGATTGATGGCCAGATAGTTCTTCGCGAACACGCGCGGCGGGAACGGCAGCATTTTCAGTTCGTAAGCAAGCCCCAGTTCTTCCAGCATCCACAGCGGACGAAACGAGCGCGCCGCCGCGCAGTGATAAAGCGTGATCATGGCGCCCCCCGTCGTTGGTCGACCGCCGTTCACAGGCCCATTTGCCTGCTGGCGAGATCCTTCATGATCTCCTCGCTGCCGCCGCCGATCGCATTGACTTTGACCTCGCGATAGATGCGTTCGACTTTCAGCCCGCGCATATAGCCGGCGCCGCCGAAAATCTGCACCGCCTCTGACGCGCAGAACGCCATGGTCTGGGTCGCTTGGTTCTTCAGCATGCAGATTTCCGCCACCGGATTTTCACCCTGGTCGACCCGCCAGGCCAGCATTTCCAGCATCGCCTGCGAGGCGGCGACGCACTGCGCCATATCGACCAGCTTGTGCCTGATCACCTGGTGCTGCGCCAGCGGTTTGCCAAAAGTTTGCCGCTGTTTGGCGTATTCTATTGCCTCGTCGAGGCAGGTGCGGGCGGCGGCGGTGCATCCGGCCGCCATCGTCAATCGCTCGTTGTTGAAATTGTGCATGATGAGCTTGAAGCCGGCGCCCTCCTCGCCGAGCAGATTGCCGGCGGGGACGCGGCAATTGTCGAAATGCAGCGTCGCGGTGTCGGAAGCCCACCAGCCCATTTTCTTCAGCGGCGTGCGGCTAAGCCCCGGCGTCGCGCCTTCGATCAGCAGCAGGCTGACGCCGCCGGCCCCCGGCCCGCCGGTGCGCACCGCGGTGGTGATGTAGTCGGCGCGCATGCCGGAGGTGATGAAGGTTTTCTCGCCGTTGACCACGTAACAATCGCCATCGCGGCGCGCGCCGGTCCGCAGATTGGCGACGTCGGAGCCGCCGCTCGGCTCGGTGATGGCGAGCGCGGAAATTTTCTTGCCCGAAAGGATTTCAGGCAGCACGCGGGCTTTGAGTTCGGCGCTGCCGGCGCGCGCGATCGGCGGCGCGCCGATCGAATGGCTGTTGAGGCCGGCGCTGACGCCGCCGGCGCCCGCCCGCGCCAGTTCCTGCACCGCGATGATCCACATGAAGCGGTCGGCCTCGGTCCCGCCGTACTCCTCGGGAAATCCGAGCCCGAGCAAGCCGATCTGAGCCGCCTTCTCGTACAGCGCGCGGGGAAACTCGCCGGCCTCGTCCCAGCCATGCGCGTAGGGCTCGATCTCGCGTTCGACAAAACGGCGGACCGTGTCGCGGAACGCAATGTGGTCGGCGGTGTAAAATGGGCTCTTGCTCAAGCGTCGCACCCCGCAACGGCATCGCGCCGGAATATCGGCGACAGCATAGCGGAAAACCGCAAGCCCGGCTTGTGCCGGCCGACTAAGGCTGGCGGCGACGAAGGCCGCAAAAGCTGCCGCTTACGAAAGCGCAACGTGCCGCAGCCGCAACGCGTTGGCGACGACGCTGACCGACGATAACGCCATGGCCGCGGCCCCGATCGTCGGTGACAGCAACAGCCCGAACAGCGGGTAGAGCACGCCGGCCGCGATCGGCACGCCGGCCGCATTATAGAGAAACGCAAAGAACAGGTTTTGCCGGATGTTGCGCATGGTCGCGGCGGAGAGTTTTCGCGCGCGCACGATGCCGGTGAGGTCGCCCTTGGCCAGCGTGATGCCGGCGCTTGCCATGGCGGCGTCGGTGCCGCCGCCCATGGCGATGCCGATGTCGGCGGCGGCCAGCGCCGGCGCATCGTTGACGCCGTCGCCCGCCATGGCGACGACGCGGCCGGCGCGCCGCAGCTTCCCGACCACGGCGCTTTTGCGCTCGGGCAGCACCTGCGCCTCCACATCGGTGATGCCGAGTTGCCGTGCCACGGCGAGCGCCGTGGTGCGGCTGTCGCCGGTCAGCATGACGATGGCGATGCCTTGCGCCTTCAGCGCCGCGAGCGCCGCCGGTGTCGTCGGCTTGATCGGATCGGCGACGGCAAGCAGGCCGGCAAGCTTGCCGTCGATAGCGACGAAAACGACCGTGGCGCCGTCGTTGCGCAGGCGCTCGGCGTCGTCGCGCAGCGGGTCGGTGGCGAGGCCGAGTTCGGCGAAGAATTCGGCGTTGCCGAGCACGACGCGGCGGCGCTCGACCATGCCGAGCGCGCCCTTGCCGGCCGGTGCGTCGAAACCGACGACGCGCTTTGCTTCGATCCGGCGCGCGGCCGCGCCGGCGACAATCGCCGCGGCGAGCGGATGTTCGCTCGCGCGCTCGACGCTCGCGGCAAACTTTAGCAGCGTGTCCTCGTCGAAATCCTCCGCCGGCACGACGGCGGTGAGCTCCGGCTTGCCCTCGGTCAATGTGCCGGTCTTGTCGACGACGAGGGTGTCGACTTTCTCCATGCGCTCCAAGGCTTCGGCGTTTCTGATCAGGATGCCGGCCTGCGCGGCGCGGCCGACGCCGACCATGATCGACATCGGCGTGGCGAGGCCGAGCGCGCAGGGGCAGGCAATGATCAGCACGGTCACGGCGGCAACGAGCGCGTAGGACAGGCGCGGTTGCGGTCCAAAAACCGCCCAAGCCGCGAACGCCAGCAGCGCCGCCACAATAACCGCCGGCACGAACCAGGAGGCGACCTGATCGGCGAGCCGCGCGATCGGCGCGCGCGAGCGCTGCGCGGCGGCGACCATCTGCACGATCCGCGCCAGCATGGTGTCGCGGCCGATCTTTTCCGCGCGCATGATGAAGCCGCCGCTCTGGTTGAGCGTCCCGGCGATGAGTTTTGCGCCGGCTTGCTTGGTCGCCGGCATCGATTCGCCGGTGACCATCGATTCATCGATCGACGATTGGCCCTCGACCAGGACGCCGTCGACCGGCACCCGTTCGCCCGGGCGGACGCGGATCAGGTCGCCCACCGCGACGGCGTCGAGCGGCACGTCCTCGTCGCTGCCATCCGGCCGCACCCGCCGCGCGCTGTTGGGCGTCAGTGTCATCAGCGCGCGGATCGCGCTCAAGGTCGAGGCGCGGGCGCGCAGTTCCAGCACCTGCCCGAGCAACACCAGCACAGTGATCATCGCGGCGGCCTCGAAATAAAGCGCAATGCCTCCATGCACATCGCGGAACGCCGGCGGAAACAATCCGGGCGCGAGCGCCGCCACCAGGCTGTAGACGTAGGCGACGCCGATGCCCATGGCGATGAGCGTGAACATGTTGAGATGGCGCGTGCGCAGCGATTGGATGCCGCGCATAAAGAACGGCCAGCCGCCCCACAGCACCACCGGCGTCGCGAAGACGAGTTGCACGATGTCCGACGCGCCGTGCGGCAGCGGCGCAAATCCGAAATGCCCGCCCATCTCCAGCACCAGCAGAGGCAGGGCCAGCGCGGCCGAAACCCAGAAGCGCCGCGTCATGTCGGCGAGTTCGCCGCCGTCGTCGGCGCCGCCGGCTTCGGGCTCGAGCGCCATGCCGCAAATAGGGCAGGCGCCCGGTCCCACCTGCCGGACTTCCGGGTGCATCGGGCAGGTATAGATCGCGCCCTCCGCCACCGGCGCGGCTGGCGCCTTTTCGCCCAGATATTTTTTGGGATCGGCGGCGAACTTGCTGCGGCAGCCGGCCGAGCAGAAGGCATAATCGTGGCCGTGATGGGTGTGATGGTGCGGGCTCGCCGCCGCATCGACCGTCATGCCGCACACCGGATCGATGGCGCCGCCGCCGGCGTTATGCGCCTGAACCAAAGCTTCCACGGTGCGAGGCCTGCTTGAAACGGATACCCTGGAGGGGTATATAGCGGACATGCGCGCGGATGCCAAGACGGCGGTCATGAAGCGGCTCAAGCGGATCGAGGGCCAGGTGCGCGGGCTCACGCGCATGGTCGAGGACGACCGCTATTGCATCGACATCATCACCCAGCTCTCGGCGGCGCGCGCCGCCTTGCGCCGCGCCGAGGAGGAAATCCTCGCCGACCACGTCGCGCACTGCGTCGAGCACGCGATCGCATCAGGCAACAAGACCGAGCAGCGGCGCAAGGTCGGCGAACTGATCGAAGTGCTGTCGCGCAGCGATCGGTGAGGGCGACAGCGCCCTCGAAGCCGGTGCTGGCGCCCGCCTACCCATCCGCCAAGCTGCCGATGCGGGCGTACTCATCGAGCCAAATCTTCGGCTTCTTCTTCTTAAGCCGCCAGAGCCGTTGCACGCAGGCATTCGGATCCTTGCTGGCGCAGGACCGCGCGCGGCGGCATGCCTTGTTGCTGCAGAAGCGGAACGAGCCGAGAAAATCGCATTGCGCGCGCCGCGCCAGATCGTAGCGCCGATCGCGCGGCAGCGCCCGCCATTGTTCGCGCGTCAAGCCGCCCGGATATGCTTTGTGCTTGGGCAATGCCTGTTCCTTTCTCTTCCTCTGACCTCGTCACCACCGGGCATAGCCGTTCGAAGAACGGCGTCGCTTCGCTCGCCTATGACCCGGTGGTCCATGCTGAATCGCAATAAAAAACAACGGAGCGGCCGCATTAGAGCATTTTCCGAAAAGACTGAATCGCGGGATTCCCCTGCGGGAACGAATCGGATTCAAGGTTCGTGCTGGAATGGAGGCCAGCATGGATGGCGAAACCGTATTCGGAGGATCTGCGTGC
>JBEKIC010000002.1:0-161185 GCA_050011955.1 Xanthobacteraceae bacterium | reverse complement strand
CGTCGAGCGCGCCAAGCTCTCAAGCTCGGCACGTTCCTCCGCCGTCAGAATGATAATCGTCGCCTCGGGGATGCCGCTCATGCATCCTTGAATCACGACTCATTCATCAGCGATAGTCGGTACTAGTTGGGGCCCAACTCAACTCCTGGCTGAACTTTGACCTGGATCAATATCCTTAAGCGATTTCCTTTGATAATCCGCGGGCCGTGATGACGAAAAGGAGCGGAGTGGTGCGCCACGTCGTTTCGCTCAGGGAGGAAATACGGTGGCAAGGCGGGCTTTCCCTGTGCTCGAACAACAGATTTGCCTTGAAGCCGTCGTTTCCCACGGACGTCTGATCGCCAAGCGCCTCGTCACCACTCGCACCCACGCTATCGCCGACATCCTTATCGCCCATCCCGTGGACGGCATCCCGCGAATCCTGTCGCAGCTTTTCCCGCTGTGCGGCACTGCGCACGCCGCAGCCGGTGGTGCGGCGATCGAAGCGGCTTTGGCAATCGAGGTTTCGCCAGCCCAACATGCGTTCCGGGATCTGATGCTGCTCACCGAGCACGGCGCCGCACTAGCTTGGCGGATATTGATGGAGTGGCCGCCGCTCCTCGGCGAACCAGCCAACACGCGGGCCTGTGCAGACGTCCGTCGTGCAGTTGCTGTCATAAACGCCGTCGCGGGGCGCGATCAATGGGCACGGGTCGGTGGAGTGAAGCTGCGCCTGAACCGCGACAATCTTAGTAGAGCCGTGTGCGAACTCGCCCGGATGCTCATCGAACTGTTTCCCGAAGGGGCCTCGGCTCTGTCCTGGAGCAAGCTGGAACGCGCGATACAAAGCGGCACAAGCGTGCCAGCACGTTTGATCAACAACACCCGCACCAGCGCGCTGGCGGACTATGGCCGCCACGATCGACCGCTGCTGCCGTCCCGGGCTGCAGACTGGTTTTCGGTGCGGCTTGCGGCGGAACCTCGCTTCTGCGAAGCACCGACGCTCGACGGGACGCCGGCTGAGGTCGGCCCGCTCGCAGCACAGCGACATCCGCTGGTCGCCGATGCCGTTGCCTACTGGGGTTTGACGCTCGCGACGCGGCTCCTAGCCGCCGCTCTCGATGCTGCCGTGGTGGCAGAACGTCTCATTCACACACTTGACGAGCTCACTGACGATGATCCGGTCGAGGTCGATTTGACGCGATCGGGACGCGGCGCCGGCTTCGTCGAGACCGCGCGCGGACC
Organism: Xanthobacteraceae bacterium; assembly: GCA_050011955.1. Classification (GTDB taxonomy): domain Bacteria; phylum Pseudomonadota; class Alphaproteobacteria; order Rhizobiales; family Xanthobacteraceae; genus BOG-931. The sequence continues at coordinate 159,961 of JBEKIC010000002.1, read as the reverse complement.
GCTCGCCTATTTTGTTGATGCCGCTGACGGTCATGTTCGGATGCTGCGGAGTGTCGCGCCGACCGAATGGAATTTTCATCCGGATGGGCCTTTCCGAGCCGCGCTCGACGCTGCACCTAGGGTTTCCGATCCGATACTCGCTGCTCGGCTGCTCGCGGCCAGTTTTGACCCGTGTGTCCCCTTCAGTATTGAACTGCTGGACAATTATCGACCGCCGGCGCATGCAGCGAGCATCCATCATGCATGAAGTGTCGCTCGCCACGGCGCTACTCGATCTGGTTCAAGAGCAGGCTGCTGCGGCCGGCGCACGCCGCGTCACGCGGCTCGTACTCGAGATCGGGGCGCTCTCCCATGTCGACCCTCATGCACTGCGGTTCGCCGTCGACGCGGCGGCGCTGGGCGGGCCGGCCGAGGGGGCGACGCTGGAGATTCTGGAACCCGAGGGTACCGCCTACTGCCTCGATTGCGAGAGTTCGGTGGCGGTCTCAACGCGTGGCGCATTATGTCCCAGCTGCGGCGGCGCCAAGCTTCTGATTCAGGGTGGTGATGAGATGCGGCTCAAAGAGATGGAGGTCGTGTGATGTGCGGCATCTGCGGCTGCGGCCAGGGCGAAAAGCGGGTCGAGGATTTGCACCATGGTGAACCGCACGACCATCCTCACCCCATAGACGAGCTCCACGCAAATAGCGCCGATCGCGATCATGACCATTCGCATGAGCATGCTGCCGCTCACGATCACCGTCACGAACCGGCCGGTTCACACGCGCATGCCGAAAGCGACCATGGTCACGATCACGAACACGCGCATTGGCACGAGCACAGCCACACCCATCCGGACGGCATCACCCACTCGCATCCGCACAGCCACGAGCATCGGCATGCGCAAGAACATGAATGCGGAAACAGAAACGTAAACGGGCCGTCCGCGGATGCAACACGCGTATTGAGCGTCGAGAGGGATCTGCTTGCCCACAACGACGCCGTCGCGGCGCAGAACCGGCGCGACTTCCAGGCTGCCAAGACTCTAACGCTCAACTTGGTTTCAAGTCCCGGTTCGGGGAAAACCACGCTGCTTGTGGAGACCCTGAAGCGTATTGGCAGGGGGGTCGACGCCAAATATCCAATCGCCGTGATCGAAGGCGACCAGGAAACCACCGCGGACGCCGAACGCATCCGAGCGACCGGAGCGCCGGCGATCCAGATTAATACCGGCAAGGGCTGCCACCTCGATGCGGATCTGGTGCGCACCGCGATGGGTCGGCTTGAGATTCCGGCGAACGGCATCCTGTTTATCGAGAACGTCGGCAATCTGGTCTGCCCAGCCGGTTTCGACCTCGGCGAGGCCCACAAGGTCGTAGTCGTTTCGGTGACTGAGGGGGAGGACAAACCGCTGAAATATTCCGGGATGTTCGCGGCTTCCGCATTGATGGTCGTGACTAAAATTGATCTGGCGCCGCATCTCGATATCGACATCGATCGGCTAATCGACAATGCACGACGGATCAACCCGACGATCGGCGTCCTAAGGCTTTCGGCAAAGAGCGGCGAAGGCATGGATCGTTGGATGCATTGGCTGGAGACCGCGCGGGCGCTACGCCTTGCCACGGATTAGGACCGAGCAGGAGCATTCGCATGAATGAGCGCGCAGACTTCGACATCGATCAGGGCGTCGATGTTGGGGCGCGTCGTCTGCGTTTGCGCATCCGCGGTCTGGTCCAGGGGGTTGGCTTCCGCCCGCATGTTTGGCGCCTCGCAAAGCGCGACAATCTCACTGGATTTGCCTTAAACGACCAGAATGGCGTGCTCATGGAGGTGCAGGGCAACGTTGAGACCTTCATCGACGACCTCGTTGCGCAGGCGCCGCCGCTTGCCCGCATTGACGACATCGAGTCTGAGCTGCGACCGTTCGTTGCCGACGAAAGCGATTTTGTCATTCGCGACAGCAAGCAGAACGGTCCGGCACGGACCGCGATCACACCTGACGTGGCGACCTGCGACGCCTGCCTCGCCGAAATGTTCGATCCCTCCAACCGCCGCTATCTTTATCCGTTCATCACCTGCACGCACTGCGGACCCCGCTTCACCATAACCCGCCATTTGCCTTACGACCGCGCCACGACGGCGCTTGCGGAATTTCCATTATGCGATGCCTGCGCCGCTGAATACGCCAATCCTGCCGACCGGCGTTTTCATGCAGAAACCACCTGCTGCCCTCGCTGCGGCCCTCAACTTGATACTCCACTCGAAGCGATCGGCGCCCGCATCCGCGCCGGCGAGATCGTGGCATTAAAGGGGCTTGGCGGGTTCCATCTCGTCTGCGACGCGCGCGATGAAGCCTCCGTCGAGCGGCTGCGTGCCCGAAAGCAACGCGATGGCAAGCCGTTCGCCGTTATGGTGGCAAATGTCGCTACGGCTGGCCGTTTTGCGACTATCGACGGTCTCTCGAGGCGACTGCTTGCGGATCGCGAACGACCAATCGTGATCGTCCCAGCGCGCGCGGAGGTGCGTCTCGCACACGGCGTCTGCAACGGATTGCCGACCGTTGGGCTTTTTCTGCCTTATACGCCGCTGCACTGGCTGGTGATCTGGGAGCTGCTCGGCCGCCCGAGCGGACTCGATTGGATGTGTGAAGTCACTGATCTTGCGCTGGTCGCGACTTCGGCCAATCTTTCCGGCGAACCGATCGTCATCGATGGAGCCGATGCGCGTCGCCGACTCGGTGGCGTTGCCGATGCTGTTGTTGACCACAATCGGACGATCATGACGCGCACCGACGACAGCGTAGTGCGCGTCGTGGCCGGAGCACCTGCCTTCGTACGGCGCGCCCGTGGCTTCACGCCGACGCCGATCAAGCTGGCGCGCAAGCTTCCCAGCGTTGTTGCGCTCGGCGCTCAACTCAAGGCAACGATCACGATCACGCGTGACGATGAAGCGTTCGTCTCCCAGCATATCGGGGACCTCGACACGCCCATTGCGATCACGTTTCTTGAGGAAACGCTCCGGCATATGCTGTCGATCCTCGAGGTCGAGCCTGTTGCGATTGCATGCGATTTGCATCCCGATTTTCCGACCTCGCGACTTGCGAATGGGCTCGGCCCGCCGGTTATTCTGGTGCAGCACCATCACGCCCATGTCGGTGCGCTGGCGGCTGAGCATCACATCGAGGGGCCGCTGCTCGGCCTTTCGCTCGACGGCTTCGGGCTCGGGTCCGACGGCGCTGCTTGGGGCGGCGAATTACTCTTGGTTGAGGCAGAGCGGTTCGAGCGGCTTGGCCATCTGGCGCCGCTACCCGCCCCCGGCGGGGATCATGCGGCGCGCGAGCCGTGGCGGATGGCGGCGGCCGCGCTGCAGTTACTCGGACGTGGAGACGATATCGAGCGACGATTCGCGGACGAGCCGTTGGCTCGGCCTGTCCGCGATATGCTGGCACGCGGGATATTCTGCGAACCAACGACGTCGGCGGGACGTCTGTTCGATGCCGCGGCCGGTTTGCTCGGGGTCTCGCGCCGCCAGGCTTTCGAAGGCGAAGCCGCGACCAGGCTCGAAGGCTTGGTGACCGAAACGGCAGTGCTGGAGAGGGGTTGGCGGATCGACGGCGGCATGCTCGACCTTCTGCCGCTGCTTGGCCGACTCGCCGATGGCGTCGAAGCGGCCGTCGGGGCCGGCTTGTTTCACGGCACGCTCATTGCTGCGCTCGTCGAATGGGTTGCGGCGGCAGCTTCCGCACGCAATCTTCAAACGGCGGCACTCAGCGGCGGTTGCTTCCTCAACAAGGTGCTTACCGAAGGCGTCGTGGCCGGACTGGCGGCACGAGGGCTTAAACCGCTGGTCGCTCGCGCTGTGCCACCAAATGACGGCGGACTGTCGCTTGGCCAAGCTTTCATCGCCGCCATGGCCCTGTCGCACGGCGAAGCACTGGAAAGGGCTGGATCATGTGTCACGCGCTTCCGGTAAAGATCGTCGCGCTAACCGGACCTGAGACTGCCAAGGTATCGCTCGGCGGCATTGTCAAAGAAATCTCGATCGCGTTGATCGATGATCCAAAGCCCGGTGACTATGTCGTGCTCCATGTCGGCTATGCGCTCGCCAAGATCGACGAGACCGAAGCAGAACGCACGCTCGCCTTGCTCGCGGCAGAGGGTTCCGATGTGAGGGCTGAATTTTCGGGAGCCGGCGAAGCGATCGAGGCGCCCCCATGAAAACCACCATGAAACACCTCGACGAATATCGTGACGCCGAGACGGCCCGCCGCCTTGCCGAGTCGATACATCGAGAAGCAAGCGCCGCCCGTCGCTATCGTTTGATGGAATTCTGCGGCGGCCATACCCACGCGATTTTCCGCTACGGCATCGAGGATTTGCTGCCGGCGAACGTTGAGATGGTGCACGGACCCGGTTGCCCGGTCTGTGTACTGCCCACGGGCCGGCTTGATATGGCGATCCGGCTCGCCACGCGCGACGGCATTATTCTCGCCTCCTACGGCGACATGCTTCGTGTGCCCGGCTCGAAGGGACAGAGCCTTTTGAAGGCCAAAGCTGACGGCGCGGACGTCCGCATGGTCTATTCTACGCTTGACGCCGTGAAGCTCGCCGAAGCCAACCCAAACCGTGAGGTCATCTTTTTTGCCATCGGTTTCGAAACAACAACCCCGCCAACTGCCCTTGCGATCGATGCCGCAAGCAAAAAAAAGCTCCAAAATTTTTCGGTGTTTTGTAATCACGTGCTGACACCGTCTGCGATTGCTGCGATTCTCGAGGCACCGGCAGTGCGCGAGCTCGACCGCGTGGCCATCGACGGGTTCCTCGGGCCTGCACATGTCTCGGTCGTCATCGGCAGTCAGCCCTATGAGTTCTTCGCTGAGGAATACCACAAGCCCGTCGCGATCTCGGGCTTCGAGCCGATCGACGTCCTGCAATCAATTCTGATGCTGGTACGGCAGCTCAATGAGGGCCGTGCCGAAGTCGAGAACCAATATATCCGTGCCGTCACCCGCGATGGCAATGTGCGGGCCAAGCAGGTGGTGTCGCGAATCTTCGAGTTGCGTCGCGACTTTGAATGGCGCGGCCTCGGGCACATCCCTTATTCAGCACTGCGGATCAAGGACGAGTACGCGTCGTTCGATGCAGAGCGCCGCTTCGACGAGCCCTATATTCCGTCGGAAGGGGTTAAGTCCTGCGAGTGCCCGGCGATCTTGCGCGGCGCCAAGAAACCTACCGATTGCCGACTGTTCGGTCGCGCCTGCACACCAGAAACGCCGCTCGGGTCGTGCATGGTCTCCTCCGAAGGGGCGTGTGCAGCTTATTACACTTACGGTCGGATGCGGAAGCGGGAACAATGAATATTGCCTCGCGGTCTTCGCGTCTTACGACGAACCGGCTCGACCTTGCGTCCGGCCGCGTTGATCTCACGCATGGAGCGGGCGGCCGCGCCATGCAGCAACTGATCACGGAGATCTTCCATTCCGCCTTCGACAACCCGATCCTCAAGCGCGGCGACGACCACGCCGCCTTTGCGGTTGCCGCCGGCCGCATGGTGATGTCGACGGATTCTTTCGTCGTCTCGCCGTTATTCTTTCCGGGCGGCGATATCGGATCGCTCGCCGTCCACGGCACCGTCAACGACGTCGCCATGAGCGGCGCGAAGGCGCATTACCTCTCTGCCGGGTTCATCATCGAAGAGGGCTTTCCGTTCGCGGATTTGCAGCGAATCGCCCGCTCGATGGGCGAGGCTGCCCGCTCAGCTGGCGTCATGGTCGTAACGGGCGATACCAAGGTCGTCGAGCGCGGTAAGGCCGACGGCCTCTTCATCAATACTGCCGGCATCGGCATTGTGCCGCCGGGCATCGAGATTTCGGGCGATCGGGCACGACCCGGTGATGTCATACTGATTTCGGGCAGCGTGGGCGACCATGGCGTAGCTATCATGGCGCACCGGACCGGCCTCGAATTCGAGACGACTATCATCTCGGATTCCGCAGCGCTCAACACCATCGTTGCCGACATGGTGGCTGCCGTGCCCAGCATCCGCGTGTTGCGCGATCCCACCCGCGGCGGTCTTGCGGCGACGCTCAACGAGATTTGCCACCAGTCGGGCGTCGGCATGCGACTTGATGAAGCTGCCATTCCAATCAAGCCTGAAGTCCTCGGTGCGTGCGAGCTGCTCGGCCTCGATCCCCTTAATGTCGCCAACGAAGGCAAGCTCGTCGCGATCGCGCCGGCCGAAGACGCGGCGGCTTTGCTTGGCGTGGTTCGTCGCCATCCGCTCGGTCGCGATGCCATGGTAATCGGCGAAGTGATTGCCGACCCTGCACGTTTTGTGCGCATGGCGACCCGGATCGGCGGGGAGCGCATCGTCGATTGGCTTGCCGGCGAGCAATTGCCGCGCATCTGCTGAGGGCGCGATGCGGATACTGTTGCTCGCCACCAGCTTCAACGCTCTGACCCAGCGTATCTACGTCGAGCTTACCGAACGCGGTCACGATATCTCTGTCGAACTCGACATCAATGATGCTTGCGCAATCGAAGCGGTGCGCTTGTTTCGGCCGGATCTGGTGATTGCACCGTTCCTTCGCCGCGCTATTTCCGAGCCCGTATGGCGCACTGTGCGCTGCCTGATCGTGCATCCCGGCCCAGTCGGGGATCGCGGTCCGGCTGCACTCGACTGGGCAATCCTCGAGGGCGCCACGAATTGGGGAACGACGTTGATTGAGGCAAACGCCACGTTTGATGCCGGCGACATTTGGGCGGCGCGCAATTTCGAACCGCGCGAGGTCACCAAATCAAGCCTCTATCGCGATGAAGTCACGGAAGCGGCACTTGCCTGCGTGATCGAGGCGATCGGCAAGATCAATCGCGGCGTCGCCAGCGGCCAGCCTCTATCGGATGCGGCACCCGCTGGCGGCACGTGGCGCCCCACAATTAAAATTACGGACCGTGCAATCAATTGGTCCTGCGACTCGACCGCAACGGTCACGCGCAAACTCCGCGCCGCTTCCGGCCAGCCAGGCATTCCCGACTGCATCCTCGGGCTTTCCGCACGCCTTCACGATCCCTGGCCGGAGGACACTTTGCGGGGGCTGCCCGGAGAGGTCATCGCTCGACGCGACGGCGCTATCTGCCGGGCGACTGTCGACGGCGCGGTGTGGATCAATGCGATTACGCCTGACCCCGTCCCCGGCACTCGCCGGCTCAAGATTCCGGCGACGCTGGCATTGGCTGACCGTCTCGATAGCATACCGGAGCGACCGATCGAAGACGGGACCGAAGGGAATTGCAAAACATTTCGTGAAATTTACTACCGGGAGACGAATGGCGTCGGCTGGCTCTCCTTTGAGTTCCTCAATGGCGCGATGTCGGTCAACCAGTGCCGCCGACTGCTAGAGACCTACCGCTACGCGGCGGCGAGCTCTGCCAAAGTGATTGTCCTCGCCGGCGGGCGCGAATTTTGGTCGAATGGCATGCATCTCGGCGTGATTGAGGCTGCCGCAAGCCCCGCTGACGAAAGTTGGGCAAACATCAACGCAATCGATGATCTCGCGTGCGCAGTGCTGCACACATCCGAGAAGTTAGTTATTGCTGCGATGGAAGGCAATTCGGGCGCTGGGGGAGTTTTCCTTGCACTTGCCGCGGACCAAGTGCTGATGCGCGACGGCATCGTGCTCAATCCGCACTACAAGAACATGGGCAATATCTTCGGATCAGAATATTGGACCTACGTGCTGCCGCGTCGGGTTGGGCCGGAACGCGTCGAAGCGATTATGGGATCGCGCCTGCCCATCGGAGCGGCGGCTGCACGGCGACAAGGCCTTGTCGATGCCGTACTGCCGAACGCGCGGCCCGGCTTTCGCGCGGCCGTGCGCGACTATGCCGAACGGCTTGCCACCGATCCGGCTTTCGATCGCCTTATCGGCGAGAAGCGAGCAAGGCGCGAGCGCGACGAAGCCGAACGACCGCTCAAGGCTTATCGGGACGAAGAGCTGGAACGCATGAGGCTCGCCTTCTATGGCTTCGATCCGAGCTATCACGTGGCACGCTGGCGCTTCATAACCCACGAACCGATCGCCCGTACGCCGTTGTATCTGGCGCGGCACCGCGCACGCCTTTCGCCCAGGCGAGCGCGCGCCGCCGATGACGGTTGAATGGCTACCGCTTGTTCGCCGCGAATGCAGGCGGTGCCAGGGAATACTGGCGTGAGTCATCCACGAGGGGCCTCCTATTCCGGGTGCTTTGCTTCGTTCTGATGCTCGAAGCGGACGACGGGGCGAGGCGAACTGAAGCAATCAGATGCTAGTGTGGCGGTTCAGAAGTCCGCATCATTTTTGCCGCGAACTCGTCATGCGGACTTCTGAACCAAAGCCACACTAGATCAATACGTTGCTAGTGTCCTTCGATTCCGAAGTTCGCAAACGAGGGTGCCGCATAATGATGCGAACCTCGGAATCGGGAGACTAGGCATTACCGACTTGAAGATTGTCAAAGCCCGGCGTCTCGTGCCTTCGCTCTATTGAGCGAGGCGCGGCGGCTCGGTCAGCTCCGTCACGAGCCGATCCCAAACATCCCGCTCAGCACGAAGGCCAGCAGCAGCAGGCCGATGCCGAGGAGGGTGAAGCCCAGGATCGTCGCGCCCACGCTCATCGGCCGCGAAGGGGCGTCGACCAGGTGTTTTTCCAGCTCGCCGGCAGCAAGCAAGCGGTTGTATTCGACGCGATGCTCTTGCTTGAATTGTTCCAGCCGCATCGCGCCGGTGAACATTACGACCTCCAGCGGAAATTTGTCTGGCCTGAAGTGATTGTTGAAGAAATGCACCGTGAACAGGAACAGCACCGCGAGCAAGGCGCCTTCGCCGTGGAAGATCGTGGCCACGTTGAACACCCAGCCCGGCAGGAATGCGGCCGTCACAGTCGGCGACCACAGCATCACACCGCAAGTGATGACGATGCTCACGACCGAGAACGGCGCCCAGAAGTCGAATTTCTGCCAGTAGGTCCAGCGATCGAATACCGGCCGCGGTCCCATGCCGAAGAACCATCGGAACATTGCAAGCATGTCCCGCACATCCTGCGCCCGCGGAAACAGCGAATTCGGTCCGAACCACTCGAAGGTTCCCCGGTTGCGGATGAGGTAGCCCACGAAATAAGCCAGCTGGATAACGAACACCGTCACAAACACCACGGCGAATGTCCGGTGAATTACCGCCTCGACCTTCGGGCCGCCGAGCCAGTGCATCACGGCCGACGCCCATGACGTTTCGGCATACAACACCGACATGCCGGTCAATACCATGACCATCAAGCTGACGGCGAAAATCAGGTGAGCGGCGCGCCAGACCAGCGGGAAGCGCTCGTAGTATTTGCCCTTGAATTTGGCGTCGCTCAATTCAGCCGCTTTGATGTAAGTCTGCAACTTGCGCTGCGCGTGCTCCTTGAATTCGCGATAGAACCAAAGCGCAGCGTGAATCCAGAAGAACGCCAGCATGGCGGAGACCATGAGCAGCAGAAACTTCGATGCCAGCCAGATCATCGGATAGCGCGCGAAGTCATGCGGCGTGCCGTGCGGTTCGAACGTGGCAAAACCGGCAGTGGCATTGAGATGGCATTTCTGGCAAGTCTTGACCCGGTTGGCGGGGTACACGGTGGAATGCGGATCATTCACTTTGAGGATGTTATGATTGCCGTGGCAATCAAAACACTTCGCCGTGTAAGCGTAGCCGAGGGTGTTGACCTTGCCATGGTAGGTATCGGTGTAGGTCTTCAGGTTTTCGGCATGGCAGGTGCCGCAGTTCTGCGTGATGCTTAGTTTGGCGGCGTCCGTCGTCGGATTGGCGATGGCGTGGGTGGTGTGACAATCCGAGCAGACCGCCGCCGCCGGATTCTTGTTGTTGAGAACCGCAGTGCCGTGCACCGATGTCGCGTATTGTGCACGCTCCGCCGTGTGACACGTGCCGCAGATATTCGGGATGTCCAGCCGCCACGCGGCGCGTGCCACGGCGCTCTGGTGTTTGTCTCCTGTCTTTTGCGGGACGTCGGTGATGTCGGTATGACACTGCGTGCAGAGCAATTTGCCGTGCACGCTATTGCCGAACTTGTCTTTGATCACGTATAGCGCGCTCAATTTCCCGTCGGCGCCGGGGGCAGCGAAGCTTGGGTTGCCGTGACAGGTCAAGCAGGTATCGTTGGCGGGGTTGCCGACCTGCTGCGCGGCGGCGGTCGCGCCGGCCGTGGAGTCCGCGGCGAGGACTGGTGCCCAGCCCACAATCGATGCAGCGGCCGAGACGGCGCCCGTCACGAGCCATGCTGCGACTTTTGAACGGCCTGTCATGTCCATGCCCCCGGCAAATCTGCAGTCATCGTCGGCGCAGCCGGTCAAGACTGCGCGAGCACGCTCCGTCGCGCATGCTCCGTTACGTCTCGCTCGGCTTTATCACCTCGGCACCGAGCTTTCCCCAGGCCTCGAAGAAGAACCAGGCGAGCACACCGAGCCCCAGTATGGGACCGACGAGTCCGTAGGCGATTCCGATCAAAGCCACGCCGCATATCTTGACAACGGTTATCAGAATGCTTGGCCGGGCGTGCCCCGACAGCGGTGCGGGTGCGGCAATTTCAGATATCTCACGCTTCGCGCTGACCCTGGTGAGGCCAAGCCAGATGAGCATGCCGAAACCGACGACCGGGAAGAGCAGAATGTAGATAAGGCCGACGATCGGCGCCAATAAAAACAAAACAATGTCTCTAAGGCGCGAAACAAACACCTTCGTTGGAGATGGCGACGCGGTCTTGGCCTCGGCCGTCCTGGGCTGCAGCGGGGCAAACGATTCGACGACTTTCAACACTTGGTCGGCGGTCGCGGAGATCTGTTCTGGCGACAATGGCTTGCGCAAAAATCCGGCTACGCCGGTGGCCGCGGCTGCGGCGCGTTCCTGGGACGTTGTAGGTTCGGTGCCGGCGATAATGAATACCGGTAGCCGAGGCTTCTCAGCATGAACCTCGTCGGCAAGTTCCAGACCGCTCAGGCCGCGCAGCTCCAGCGCGGTGAACACCGCGTCGTAGCTATCGTGGTCGAGCGTCCACAGCGCGTCCTCGCCGCTACGCGCCGTCGCGACGGCGAACCCTTTGCCGGAAAAAACTTGCTCAAAGGCTTTTATTACCGCCTCGTCGTCGCCGACAACGAGCACGCTGCGTGAGATTTTCATGGCTTCTGCTCGGCGTGGAGCGCCCAGCGTTTGTGGGTCAGCGCGGCGCCGGAAAGATTGATGACCTCGTGCGGTCCCACCGGCTTGGCGACGTAATCGTAGCCGCCGAGCCGCACCGCTTCCTTTGCACCCGCCAGGTTTGGCTGGCTGGCGACAACCACTACTTCGCTGTCAGGGCTTTTCAGTTTGACAGTGCGCAGTATCGCCGCGGTTGGGGTCCGAATGTCGAGCAGTACCAAGTCGAACGTTCGTTGTTCGATTGCCGCCAAGGCTTCGTCGCCGTCGCTGACGAACTCGACATTGCGGGAAATATGCGCCAACGACTTGAGATACGCAGAATTCATCTTTGTCCCCGGGCTGCCAAGTCGCCGTTTTTCTGTTACTGATACCTCTTACTAAGCAATTGTTACGCCGCGGCTTGGCCCGCACAAATTGTCTTAATGATTACAATCTGTTGGACCGAAAGTCGGGGACTGAGCGCCGCACTTGGCGGCGGCTGAAGTACATTCTTTCTATGCGGCTATCACAACGGCGTCGAAAAAGCGACAATATTTTCAAAGCGTTAGGTTGTGAGACGCCGCACAACGAATTCATACAGCCGAGATCGGAGTTTGGCCGTGTGCATCGGCACAAGCTGCCCGATTGTTCGACCGCTCATGTCCACTCTATCCCGCGCGGTGGCGCATGGGTTCCGCGCACGAAGTCGAGTCCGGATGTGCCCAGGGTTAGCAGCGCAACAGCCGCGCAAGCGTCATCTAGCGGCCGGCCCACAGGCCATAGCAGCTCGATTGTCTGGTCGGCATAGTCCGAAGTCCGCTAAAGAGCGGGTCAGGCGGTCGACCTTGTAGAGCCCGCGGATTCGCATAATGACACATTACGGAAACGTCAGGCTTTCACGTGCGCGTTCGCGCTTGTGATGATTCTCTTTTCCCCGACCGAACGCTAGGTCGATGGGGAGGCTGGCGGAATTGCAAGGTACGGGCAATTGGTTCCGCAGCGGAGCGCAACCATTCGACAGTCTCTGAGACAGGCCTTCGTTTTAATCGATCAATCAGACCAGCTACGCCGAGACTATACATGACCCCGACGCCGGGAAGGTGGATCGGTACTGCAATCGCTCCCATGCCGACTTCCATTTCATCCCAACAGGTCGCATAGCCATTCTTGCGAACGGCCTGGTAGTCCTGATCGACGGCCTTTCGTCGTGTTTTCGTCTTGGCAGTCAATTTAGCCAAGGGTTCTGCAAGCGCCTCGTCGATAAGATCTTGCGACTGAAATGCCAGGATCGCCTTGGCCGATGCGGCGACATGCGGCGCAAGTGCGTGACCGGGAACGACGTAGCCGCGCAGCCCTCCATTTGGCGGCGCCCAAGCCACCGAGACGACCTCATGGCCGACCAACCGAGCCAAGTAGCAGGTATCCGCCAGCTCGTCGGCTAGCTTGTCGAGAATGGGCTGGACGGAGATCGACAACCAGCCGGTATCAGATCCGGCATGCAACAGCCGCAAGAGACGCTCGCCGAGTCGATATTCCTTGCGCGTTCCGCCACTGCTCGCAATGAGTTCTGACCGCTGCAGGTTTTGCAACAGGCGGTGGGCAGTCGGCACCGGCAAGTTGCAACAATCGGCGATATCCGAGGCGCTTAAACCGTCTGCCGATACTGCGATGCTCTCGAGCGCCCTAAAATAGCGCTCGAGAGGCGGGGTGCTGTTGGATTCCAAATAAAGCTCCATCGATCCGGCGCGCAAATTGCCGGCGCTTGACAAGGCTCACTAGGTAATAATAGCATTCTCAATAATCAAGAAGTTTTATCGTTTTTCGAGAAGGAGGAGCGTGGCAATGATCGGCGGTCAGGCTTTTCGAGGTCGGCAAATTCTACGCTGCACTGGTGTCGCGCTGATAGCGGCGGCGCTGGTTTCATTATTCACGCTAGGGAGCCGCGCCGCAGAACCGGGCATTACCGACAAGGAAATTAAGATCGGCATTTTGGGTAGCCTCACGGGACCCTTCGCGATCTTTGGCACCGGAAACCTTGCAGGTGCCACGATCGCCTTCGAGGAGGTCAATGCGGCTGGTGGGATCAATGGACGGAAGATTGAATGGATTTCGTTGGACGATGAATCGTCACCGCCCAAGGCAATAGCGGCCTACAAGCGGCTCGTCGATCAGGAGCAGGTCTTCGCCATTTTTGGACCGGCTTCCAGCGCTGTTGGCCAGGCTCTTGTTCCCACGTTCAAGGCTTCAAGCACGCCTACTTTTGTTTCTGTGTTTTCCACGCCTGCTGTCACCGAGCCGCCGATTCCGATGTTGTTTCGCACCGGTCCGATGAATGATCGGCAGCAGGGCGCCGCAATGGCGGATTACGTGGTCGACCATCTTGGCGCCAAGAAGATCGCTCTTGTCAGCCAATCCGATGAGTACGGCAAGCGCGGCGCGGAGAGCGTGATGAGCCGGCTTGCCGGGCGGAACATTCCGTTGGTCAGTAACGAGGTTTTCAATATCTCCGACACCGATTTCACGGCGCAACTGTCCCGCACCATTCAGGCGGCTCCGGATGTGCTGATTGTCTATGGCTATCCCAATCCGTCAGCCATCATCACGCGCCAGGCGAAGCAGCTTGGCCTCAAGGCCAAAATCATGGGAGCGAATTCGGCCGGGAGCCGAAAATACCCGCAGATCGTCGGCGAAGCCGCCGCAGGGACCCAGAACATCGTGACCTTAAAAGTTCTGCCGGAAAGCGACGATCCGGCAGCGGTGAAATTTCGCAACAGCTTTGAGCAGCGGTTCCCCGATCTCGCACGTCAGGGCCGGCCGGATCTCGGCGACTTGCTTGGTTATGGCGGAGCGCAGGTCTTTATCGAGGGGTTGAAGCGGGCCGGGGCTCAACCCACTCAGAGCGGCTTTGTCAAGGCGCTGGAATCGCTAAAGGACTTCGAAACCGCTCTGACCCTTCCGACGACGTTCGGTGCGACCCGGCGAGAGGGCAACCAATCGGCAAGGGTCGTCGAAATCCAAGGCGACCTTACGCGAAAGATGTTGCCGGTGGTATTGCGTGCGGACGATACGAGTTCGAAGTGACCCGGCAAGTTCTGGAACAAATATTTGCGGATGATCTGACGGTCGGACAAACCTTTTCCGGCGAAGCGCGTGGAATCGGGGACGACCAGTTCAAGGCATTCGCCGATATGACCGGCGATGATCATCCGATCCATTATGATGACGCCTACGCAGCCAAGACACGATTTGGCAAAAGGCTGGCACATGGCTTGCTCGTCATGTCGATGACGGCGCTGGGCGCGACGCCGATGTCGCGGCGGATGGAAGATGCCATGGTGGCGTTCGTGGAGCAGGGTGCCCGGTTTTTGAAGCCGGTTTTCGTGGGTGACAGGCTCACAAGCCGCTTCGAGGTGGCCTCGATTGATCCAAAGCCTGCGCGCGGCGCGGCGCTGGTCCGATTTAATGTCAGCCTGACCAATAACCGCAATGAGATCGTGCTCGAAGGCCATCATACGTACCTATTGCTTTTGAGATCTTCGCGCGATGCGCGGGGGCGCTCGGATGTCGCCTGAGAGCTACGCCGACGTAGTTCGGTCGTTCGCTTGGGAGACAGTGCACGAGGCATTGGGCTGGAAGCCGGGCGAGAAAGTATCGCTTGGATCTTCCATCGTCGATCGGCATGCGGAAAGTGGCCGGGTTGCACTGATCTCGATCGGATCGGAGGGAGCTGAACGTCGTTTCACATATCGCGATCTGTCGGAGGCGAGCAACCGTTTTGCCAACTTGCTGCAGCGTCTTGGGGTCCGATCGGGGGACCGCGTCGCCGGCTTGATGCCACGGGGTCCGGAGGTGGTGGTTGCCATCATCGGTGCGCTCAAGCTGGGTGCCATATATGTGCCGATTTTCACCGGCTTTGGACCCGATGCAATCCGCTTCCGGCTTGATCACTGTCGCGCAAAGGTTCTGGTCACGCATCATCAAGTCACAGGACAGATTCCTGCGGGGATAACCGCCCGGATTGTGTGTGTTTCGCAACCGGGCGCGGGATTGCCGACGGGTTATCTGGATTTCCATGCCGAGATTGAGCGCGAGACGGCGGATTTTTCCTGTTTTCTGCGCGATCGCGAGGACACGGCTGCCCTTATCTACACATCCGGATCGACCGGTCAGCCGAAGGGTGGCGCCATCGCGGTCAATTTTCTGGCGGCGGTCTGGCCCTATATCGTTTATGGCCTTGATCTGCGGCGTGACGACATGTTCTGGCCTACCGGGGATCCCGGTTGGGGGTATGGTTTCGTCTGCTACCTCGGCGCGCTGGCCGCGGGCGGGACAGTGATTTCCGTCCACGACAATCCGACGGCGGAACTGTGTCTCGCCGTATTACAAAAATATGGTGTCACCAATCTCGCCACGACACCGACACTGCTGCGCAGCCTGTTGGTCCTGGACGATCAGACGTTGCGTGCTGCCGATATTCGACTGCGCGCGCTGTCGAGTTGCGGCGAGCCGCTCAACGCCAAAGTGGTTGAGTCCTTTCGGCGGGTCTGGAACATCACGCCGATGGATCATTTCGGCGCAACCGAGTACGCTCTGCCTATTGGCAATTTCAACGCGATTCCCATGGCGGTGAAGCCGGGCTCGATGGGTTTGCCGTTCCCCGGCTTTCGGATGGCGATCGTGGGTGAAGAGGGCAACGAGTTGCCGGCCGGAGAGGTCGGGTTCATTGGCAAGAGGACCGATTCGAATTGTCGGTATTGGACAAGCTACTGGGACGATCCGGCCGCCACGAGCAAACTCGTGCGCAACGGCTGGATCGTGACCGGCGATCTCGGTCGCCGCGATCAGCACGGCTATTTTTGGTTTGAGGGCCGCGCCGGTGACATGATCAAAAGCGCCGGTTATCGCATCGGCCCTTTTGAGGTTGAAAGCGCGCTCCTCAAGCATCCCGCCGTAGCCGAGGCTGCGGTGGTCGGCAAACCCGATGAGATGCGCGGCGAGATCGTCAAGGCCTTCATCGTGCTGCGCCCGGGGATCCCTGGCAGCGACGAGCTGGCAAGAGAGCTTGTTCTTTCCGTCAGAACGTCGGTCGGACGGCATCAATATCCCCGCGAAATCGAGTTTGTGGATGCCCTGCCAAAGACCGAAACCGGCAAAATTCAGCGTTTCGTGTTGCGCCAACGCGCTTGAGGGGAGGAGCAATGCCGATCTATCAACCCGTCGTTCCCAACGAAAACTGGCCCGCGCGTTTTACCTTCTCGCCTGCGGTGCGCGTCGGCAACCTGGTGTTTCTATCGGGCACGACCGGAACGGATGACCACGGCAATATTGTTGGTCCGGGCGATATCGTCGCGCAGACCAGGCGCATCTTCGAGAAGTTTTCGCTGATCCTGCAGAGCGTCGGCGGCAACCTCGATAACATTGTCGAGACGACTGATTACGTCCTGTCTCTTGATGACTACAAAAAGACGGCAGCGCTGCGGCGCGAGCTTTTCAAGGGGCCGCCTTGGCCGGCGGCAACCGGAGTGGTCGTCAGCGGGCTGGTCCGCGAGGGCGCATTGATCGAAATCAAGGGGATCGCGGCGCTGTGAAACGCTATGCTAGCGCAAGTCCTCGTTAGTTCGATCACTGCCGGTGCGGTCTATGCGCTCATCGCGCTCGGCTTCGTATTGATACACAAGGGAACCGGCGTCGTTCATTTCGGCTATGGCGACCAAGTAACATTCGGCGCGTATCTGGTTCTCATTGCGCAAGTCATTGTCGGTTTGCCGTTTTGGTTGTCGGTTCTGGCAGCAGTGCTGCTGTCAGTGCTGCTCGGCGGCGTGATTTACGGCGGTTTCATGTGGCCGCTGCGGAACGCCTCGCTGCTGGCGCGGATTATCGCAAGTCTTGCGCTCGGAACGGTTTTGCGTGAGTTTTCGCGGGCCTACATGGGACCGAACGCTTGGCCATTCCCGTTTCTCTTGTCGCCGACGGCCGTATCGATCGGCGGCATATTGGTCGTGCCGGCCAATCTGGCCATAGTCGGCGTCTCGCTCGGCATTCTTGGAGTGCTGTTTCTTCTGTTCGAGAAGACGATCTATGGCAAAGCCATCATGGCCGCATGCGACAATCGGATCGGTGCGAGCCTGGTCGGCGTTCGCGTCTCGAGCGTATTCCTGGCGGTCTGGGTTCTCGCCTCGGTACTTGCCACCTTTGCAGGTATTTTGGTCGCACCGCTCTTGACGCTTTCTCCCGACATGGGACTTATCGGCATCAAGGGGTTCACAGCCGCGGTTCTGGGCGGCTTTAACAGCCTCCTCGGCGCCGTTATCGGCGGAATCACACTCGGCATCCTCGAGGCGCTTGCCGGCACATACATCTCCAGCGCTCTGAAGGACATGATCAGTTACAGTATTCTGATCGTAGTTATTCTTGTTCGCCCCCAGGGACTTCTGGGCGGCCTGACGATCAGGAAAGTATAGCGTCGTGATCCCGCGCCTTGCCATTTCTGCTATCGCGGTCGCCGCCTTCTTCGCCGCGCCGTATTTTCTTGCCGAATACCACCTCTTTCAGATCTGTCTGATTTCGGTCACCGCTCTCGTCGTTCTTGGGCTGGTTGTGGTCACAGGCTTGGCTGGACAGATTTCGCTGGCGCAGTCCGCCTTCGTCGCCCTCGGCGGGTATGGTTCGGCCATCCTCACGGCTTCCTGGGGCGTGCCGCTGTGGGCGACCATTCCGGCAACTGCATTTTTTGTCGCGCTGGCCGGCTTCGTGCTTGGTCAGTTGACGCTGCGGATTTCGGGACACTATCTGGCGTTGGCGACCATGGCCTTCACGGCTATCGTCCAACTTGCACTCATTCACTCCGACCCGGTTACTGGCGGCGCCTCGGGAATGCCGGTGCCGCCTTTCCGGATTTTCGGGCGTACGCTGGCGAGCGGCGGCGAACTCTATTACGTCGTTCTGCCAACGACTGTCTTTCTCTTCCTGCTGGTGCGCAACCTAACACATTCGCGTTTTGGTCGGGCGTTGGCGGCGATCAGGCAAAGCGAAACCGCGGCCGAGGCCATGGGCATCGATGTTCTGCGGTACAAAGCCGTAGCGTTCGCCGCAAGCGGATTTCTCGGTGCGATTGGCGGCGGTTTACTGGCTTCGCTCTCGACTTATCTCGATCCGGCGCAATACGGCATCACGCAATCCGTCTACTTTCTCGCGATCGCCGTGGTCGGCGGAATGTCGTCATCTTTCGGTGCCGTCCTTGGCAGCGCGGTGTTCGTTCTTCTGCCCAACTTCCTGCAGTCATTCCAATCCTACTTGGGTCTTGTCTTCGCACTTCTGCTGCTCGGCTTCATTGTCCTGCGGCCGGAAGGGCTCGCGAGCTTGCGGCTTTTGCGCAATGCCCTGGTGCCGGCGGCCAAATCCCCAAGAGCCTCACGATGACCGGCGCGCTCCTCGACGTGACAAATGTCACGGTGCGTTTCGGCGGGATTGTCGCGCTCGACAATATGACGCTGAACGTGGCGCGCGGCTCCATTCAAGCCGTCATCGGGCCAAACGGCGCAGGCAAGAGCACGCTCCTGAACGTCATTACCGGTCTTAGTTCCGCAGCTGAGGGCACCGTGTCGTTTGAGGGCAAGAGGATCGAAAGCCGCACGCCGCATGCGCGGACCCGAATGGGCATCGCACGGACTTTTCAAAACACCGAACTATTCGGCGAGATGAGCGCTCTCGAGAACGTCATGATTGGCCTCGATCGTCACCATTCTTACGGTATCGTCAGCGGCATGAGCCACAGTCGCCGATATCGTCAGTCGGAAACATCGGCGCGGCAGCAGGCACAAGATCTTTTGAACCTTGTCGGCATCGGTGATGATGCATCGGTGGCCGCGGCGGCGTTGCCTTTCGGAAAACAGCGAGGGCTTGAAATTGCTCGAGCGCTGGCGACCCGCCCAAAGCTTCTCCTTCTTGATGAGCCCGCGGCCGGCTTGCGCGCCACCGAGGTCGAGTCGCTCAATCGCATTTTGCTTAAGCTGCGCGCGGAGCGGAGCCTCACGATTCTCGTCATCGATCACGTCATGGCGCTGGTCATGGCAATTTCCGATCGAATCAGCGTTTTGAATTTCGGTCGAAAGATTGCGGAGGGTGATCCGCAAACGGTGCGCAGCGCGCCGGAGGTCATCAAGGCGTATTTAGGTGAGAAGGCGGCACATGCTTTCGGTGCGTGATCTGCACGCTGGTTACCGCAACAAGACTGTTCTCCGCGGTGTAAGCCTCGACGTGCCGCGCGGCCGGATAGTTACGCTGCTCGGTGCCAATGGCGCCGGAAAATCGACGCTGCTAAAGGCGATCGTCGGGCTGTTGCCCCGAACCGCCGGCAGGATCGAACTCGACGGTGCACCGCTGCCGAACGCAACGCCGGATCGGGCCCTCAAGGCTGGCGTTGCGCTGGTAACCGAGCAGCGGGAGCTGTTCAAAGACATGACCGTGATTGACAATCTGCGGCTCGGCGCGTTCCTGCAACGCGGCTCGGTGATCGATAGTGAATGCGAACGGCTTCTCGATGTCTTTCCCATCCTTCGTGAGCGAGCGCGGCAGACAGCACGTACGCTATCCGGAGGAGAGCAGCAGATGCTGGCCATTGCCCGGGCGCTCATGGCGCGCCCTGCTGTTCTGTTGCTTGACGAGCCATCGCTCGGCCTGGCGCCGAAGATCGTCGAAGAGATCTTTGGCATCATCGGGAAAATCGGCAGCGGCGGCACCGCCGTGCTTGTGGTCGAGCAAAACGCGGCGCTCGCGCTCGATGTCGCCCAGTATGGATTTGTCCTGGAACTCGGCGAAATAACTTTGCAGGGGGATGCGGAAACGTTGAAAAACTCTCCTACCGTGCAAGCGTCCTATCTTTGACACCACGACTTCGGCGAGCTCGATTGCCAAGCGGAATATTGTGACAAGAATCAGGGAGCGGATGACATATGGCCAAGCCAGAACTTGAGTTCTTCCCGACTGACGACATTCCTTGGGTGCCGGTGGCCGGCGCGCCGCCGGGCCACTATCAGAAGATCCTGACCGAAGACCCGGAAAAAATGTTCGTCACGCGAATGCTCAGAGTCGATCTGGGCTGCGCGAGCACGGAGACCTTCGTTCATGATTTTTGGGAGGAAGTTTATATTCTTGAAGGCAGCCAATGGGATGGCGACCAGTTTTTCAAGAAGGGCATGTATGCCTGCCGGCCGCCTGGCATGAAACACGGCCCCTATCGCACGGATGAAGGCGTCGTGACATTCGAGGTCAGATACGCGCGCTAGCGGGTCGGCCGTTAGTACGACAAGGCCATATATACCCGCAGGTGGGCGCGATGGCATTGCTAGGCGGGATACCGTCACCTCGTCTGCCATCGCTTCGACCGCGCGCGGTGATAAGGTCGGTTCGGTCGCTTTCATGGCAACGGTTACAACGCGCCGCCTCCGAACCGCGGTTCTCGGCCACTCGGCGTAGCGAAAAAGCAGATCCGCGCGCCGGGTCCTGCCCCACCTCTGTAGCCCGACGAAAAAGTGCTTATCCTTGGAGACAGAGGCGCCCGATGTCCTTCGGAAGGACAATATCTGTCCGCGCCGCGCACACGATTAATTGTCTCTGCCGCTCCAAGCCCCTAAGCGGGGTGAAAATGCGATTGGCATGAAGGTTGCGTTCCAACTAAAATCATCCCGCCTGACTGCGGGTACTGTCCGGGAGACTGCTCATGTTCAAGATACTGCCAGTTGCGCTTGGACTTGGCCTGTTCGCGGTCAGTGCGTCGGGAGCCCTGGCCCAGATTTCCGACAACGTCGTTCGCCTTGGCGTGCTTGATGATATGTCGGGACCCTACGCCGATATTCAGGGTCCTGGTGATGTTGTTTCCGTCAAGATGGCTGTTGAGGATTTCGGCGGAACTGTGCTCGGCAAGCCTATCGAGGTTCTTTCCCGAGACCTCATGAACAAGGCGGATGTGGGAGCTCAGATCGCGCGGGAGTGGTACGATGTCGACCACGTCGATGCTATCTTGGGGCTCGGCAACTCGGCCGTCGCGCTTGCCGTTCAAGACATCACGCGTCAGAAAAACCGTATCGACATCGTCGCCGCCGCGGGATCAACCGACCTGACTGGGAAGGCATGTTCGCCGAACGGCGTGCATTGGGTTTATGACACCTACGCACTCGCGAACGGAACGGCTGGCGCCATCATGCGTCGAGGCGGGGCCGACACCTGGTTCTTTATCACGACGGATTACGCCTTTGGACACTCGCTCGAACGCGATGCGGCGGCGGTCGTCAAGAAGAGCGGCGGCAAGGTGGTTGGGGCCGTGCGGGTCCCCTTAAACAACGCTGATTTCTCATCGTATCTGCTGCAGGCACAAGGGTCGAAGGCGAAGGTGATAGGTCTCGCCAACGCCGGCGCAGACTTGATCAACTCGATCAAGCAGGCGAGTGAGTTCGGCATTGTTGCAAGCGGCCAGAAGCTCGCTGGTCTCCTCGTGCTCATTACTGATGTTCATGCGCTTGGGTTGAGTACGGCTCAGGGCCTGCTGTTCACGGAAGCGTACTACTGGGATCAAAACGATGAGACCAGGGCGTTCGCAAAGCGCTTTATGGAGCGGCACGGTGGCAGGCCACCGACGATGTTCCAGGCCGGGATCTACGGCGCCGCGATGCATTATCTCAAGGCCGTGAAGGCAGCCGGTACCGACGAGGCCAAGGCGGTGATGACCGAGATGCGCAAGATGCCAATCAACGACTTCATGACGAAGAACGGGCGCATCCGCGAGGATGGGCGCGTGATGCGCGACATGTATCTCCTTCAGGCGAAGACGCCGACGGAATCGAAGGGGGAATGGGATCTGATGAAGGTGGTCGCCACGATCCCCGCCGATGAGGCCTTCCGCCCGCTGTCGGAAAGTGAATGCCCGCTGGTCAGGCAATAACCATGTGGTCTACGAAGAGATCGCTGCGTGCAACGCGTCGATCAGAACGGCAGCGCCCGATCTATCCTCAGGGCGTCTCTTCGGATAGCCCGAGCTTCTTGTAGAGATAGGAACGCGAGATCCCGAGATCCTTGGCCACCCGCTTCTTGTTGCCGCGGTGCCGAGCCATCGCGTCGCGGACGAGTTCGGACTCCACCCGCTCGACCGCCTCCTTCAACCTCGCGGAGCCCGAAGGACTCCTGGAGTGGGCGTGCTCGAATGAAGGAGCAGGCCAAGCTCGCGAACCGTCGTATTGAGCCAGTGTTTCGGCGGTTATCCGGCCGTTCTCCGCAAACACGAAGGCGCGCTCGATCTCGTGCCGGAGTTGCCTCACGTTCCCGGGCCAGGCCTGGTCCATCAGATATGTGA
Source organism: Xanthobacteraceae bacterium (assembly GCA_050011955.1). Taxonomy (GTDB): domain Bacteria; phylum Pseudomonadota; class Alphaproteobacteria; order Rhizobiales; family Xanthobacteraceae; genus BOG-931. The sequence continues at coordinate 137,433 of JBEKIC010000002.1, read as the reverse complement.
GGGCGTTCGGCGCGATCTCAGGGGGTGATCGGCCATGGCGCTCTGCGACCTCCCTCAAGAAGGTGACCGCAAGGTTCGGGATATCGTCGATTCGAGCCCGCAGCGGGGGCACGTCAATTACGATGGGGGAAATACGGTAGTAGAGATCGAGCCGGAACTTGTCGTCAGCGACGAGCGCTTGCAAGTCACGGTTCGTCGCCGAAACAAGCCGGAAATCGACCTCATAGGGCCGCTCGCCCCCGATCCGTTGGACCATTCGATCCTGCAGGACCCGAAGGAGTTTCGCTTGCACGTCGGTCGGCATGTCGCCGATCTCGTCCAGCAAAATCGTGCCGCCGGCTGCCTGCTCGAATTTGCCCTTGCGGCCCTTGCGATCGGCGCCGGTAAAGGCGCCGGGCTCGTACCCGAAAAGCTCCGATTCGACGAGCGTCGCTGGCAGCGCGGCAGCGTTGACCATAACCATCGAAGCGTCGCGTCGGGGGCTGAGGCGATGGAGCGCATAGGCGACAAGCTCCTTGCCGGTCCCGCTCTCGCCCCGGATCAAGACCGGGATCTCTAAAGGCGCGACCTTGACGATGTTGGCCCTGAGGTTGCGCATGGCGGGACTTTCGCCGATCAGGCTTTCGAGCCCATAGGTCCGATCCCGCAGCGCGGCAGCCTCACGCTTGTAGAATTCGACCTTGCTCTCGAGCATATTGATCCGGCGGCTCAACTCCTCGACCTGTTTCGGGCCCTTGAACATGATACGCCCCACAGCACCGACGACCTTACCATCCCGTCTGACGGGTATGCGCGAGACCACGCGCTCGAGACCTTTCATTCTTTGAATCTCGCCGACCTCGGCTTTGCCGGTCGCCACGACGCGATCGAGGCCCGTGTTCTCGATGATTTCGCGCACCGGGCGGCCGTTTGCTTCGCCACGCGCCAGACCAAAGAAGCTCTCGTGGACCGGCGAGATGTACCGAACGAACCCGTCCGCATCGACCACGGTCAAGGCGTCAAACGGGTCGGTCAAGACGTGCTCCAGAATATCGTACGCGAACTCGACCGAACCGAGGAAATCCAAGACCGCATTGCCGGGCGGTCGACCGAAAATTATGAGATCACCTTCCGACAGCGGTACGGTGAGAACGGCATAGCCACGCCGGTCCAGGGTAAGCGGCTGGAGACGCCTGCTTCTGGCCTCCTCGATCCAGGGCTTGTCGCCGGCGAGGCTCTGAACGCGCGGGTCGCGACCAATTCCGGTCGCAAATGCAGCCCGTCCAACTGCGTCGGTTACCAGCACGCCTTCAACGTTCCACGTTGGCGCGCTCATGCAAGGCTCCTCGGCACTCCATGCAAAGTGTGTGTCCTCGATAGCGACAGCGTAGCTCCGATCTTGTCTCCTGCAAAGACAAAGACGACCTCGGATGGTTCTTCGGCTAGCGCCGCGATCAGCCGGTTCAACGCCCGAGATTCTTGAACGCGCCGAAATGCATGCTGGCACGGAGCTTGCCCTCTTGAAGGCGCAAGAGAGACAAAGCCCTGGCGGTCAAGGCGGCTGAGGTTGCGGGGCGCTGATGAGTTCGGTGAGGGACGGAATTACCATGCTGCCGGGTCGTCGAGATACACGCCTGCCCCTCGCTAGCCTCCCGGAGGTCCAACCCGGTCAGGGCTTCGATCTTCTCGCGGGGATCCGCATCCTCGATCTGACTACCTCGGTCGCAGGTCCATTTGCGACGATGCTGCTCGCCGACATGGGCGCCGAGGTCCTCAAGATCGAGCGTCCGGGGACCGGCGATGACGCGCGCGCCTGGGGACCACCATTCCTCGACGGAGAATCGCTCTGGTTCCTGAGCGTGAACCGAAATAAGCGGAGTCTGTGCCTCGATTACGCGAAGCCAGAAGGCTTGCAGGTTCTGCGTGAACTCGCTGCCAGGTGTGACGTGGTCGTGGTGAATCAGCCGCCACGAGTCGCGGCGAAGCTCGGCGTCGATCCACAGTCCTTCCGGTCGATCCAGCCGGATCTCATATACGTCTCCATAAACGGGTTCGGTCTCGCCGGCGAGCGCTCCGACTGGACCTGTTACGACCTGATCGCCGAAGGCTACTCCGGCGTAATGGATCTGACCGGCGAAGCCGACGGCGAGCCGCAAAAGGTCGGTGCGCCCGCAGCCGACATGCTGGCCGGACAGGATGCGGCCTTCGCGGCAGTCGCGGCTCTCTTTGCCCGTTGCAGAAATGGCCAGGGCCGCACGGTCGAGATCGCCCTCATCGATTCGATGACACGCTTTTTGACTTGCCGAATCGTTCCATACCTCGGGTCCGGCGACGCACCTCGCCGCTCGGGCGGGAAGGACAGCGTGATCGCCATTTACCAAGCCTTCGAGACCGCCGATTTTCCGATCACGCTCGGCTTGGGCAACGACAGTATCTGGAGGCGATTCTGGCAGGCCGTGGGCATGCCGGAGGTGGCCGAACATCCGGGGTACGGATCGAACGCGGAACGCCACAGCCGTCGGGCGGAAATCGTCGGGCTTATACAGGAGGTCCTGAGGACGAAGCCACGCTCCCATTGGCTCGCCGTGTTCGCGGCTGCGCGCGTCCCAGCCGGTCCGATCAACAGGATCGACGAAGCCGTCGCCGACCCCGAGTTGCAACGGCGCGGTCTATTCTATCGACTCGCCGCGGACGGACGGGAAACCCCACAGGTTGGAACCGGAATCATTCTGGATGGCCGATACAACCGGCCGCGATTAGGGCCGCCGAGACTAGGGGAGCACACCGTCGACCTCCTGCAAAGTCTGCTCGGCTACGATGACGACAAAATCCACGCCCTGAAGGACGTGGGGGCGATCTGAGAGGAAACACTCATGAGCTACGAGACCATCCTGTACGAAGAAGACGGCCCGATCGGAACAATCACGCTGAACCGGCCCGACGATGGCAACATGTTTACCGTTACCATGTGCCACGAGATTCGCGACTGCATCAACGCCATCCGACGCGAGACCCGCACACGTGTGATCGTGATCACCGGTGCCGGTGACAGGTTCTTCTGCATCGGGGGTCGAAAAGATGGGATGGAGGACTCGATCCTCTATGCCGGCACGCTTCCAACGCTCGAGATGTATGAATCGATCGACCGCCTGCAGAAACCCGTAATCGCCTCCGTCAACGGCTTCGCAGTGGGCGGTGGCAACGTACTACAGGTCGTCTGCGATCTAACCATAGCTAAGGAAAGCGCGATCTTCCGCCAAGTCGGGCCGATGATGGGCTCGTTCGATGCCGGCTACGGAACCTGGTACCTCGAGGATATGGTGGGAAAGAAGAAGGCAAAGGAGATCTGGTACCGCAACCCCAAGATCACCGCCCGCGAGGCGCTCGCTATCGGCCTCATCAACAAGGTCGTGCCGGACGAGAATCTCAAGGAGGAGACGCGCGTCTTCGCGCTTGAAATCGCTGAGCGCGGGCCGTTCGCGCTCGCTTCCATCAAGAGCGCGTTCAACGCCCGCCACGGCGGCGTTTCGGGCCTTGCACGGGTCGCACACGACTTGCTCCTGCGCGCGTATCTCGAAACCGAGGAAAGTCACGAGCTCTCGAAATCATTCGCCGAGAGACGCAAGCCCGATCCTGCGAAATTCGGAAGATGATCCCGTGCGACCATTCCTGACCCTTCACCATCCGCTGCAGACTCGGCGCTACTACGAACAGGGCTTGTGGCAGGAGGATACGTTCTATGGACTGGTCGCAAAGCATGCGGCGGCACGGCCAGAGACCGTCGCGCTACAGGACGGCAGGCGTCGGCTCACATGGTCTGAGCTTCAGGCTTGGGTTGACGGGGTCGCGGCAGATCTGTGCGCCTATGGGCTCGTCGGCGGCGACCGCGTTTCGATCTGGATGTCGAACCGCCTCGAAACGATCGTCACCTTTCTCGCTTGCTCGCGCGAGGGTTTCGCCTGCAATCCATCGCTACACCGGACCTACACCTGCGGCGAGATCGGGGGGCTCCTGGACCGTCTCTCGGCAAGAGCGCTCGTTACCGAGCAGGGTTGGGGCGCTGATCGGATGAAAGTAGATTTCGACGGCATATTGGCCCAATTGCCGTCCCTCAAGGTCGTCTACTCCCCCGACAGCTTTCCCATGCAGGCGCCAAACATGACCCCGGCATGCGACGACCCGGACAAGGTGATCTATCTCGCGTTCACCTCGGGCACCACCGGCGCGCCGAAGTGCGTCATGCATTCGGACAACACTCTGCTCGCCAACGCCCGCGACCTTGTCCGCGACTGGGGGCACGGCCCCGACACGGTTCTGCTGACCCTTTCGCCGCTGTCCCACCATATCGCGTGGGTCGCCGTCGCGCAGTGGCTACTCGCAGGTTGCCGGCTCGTCACCGACGATCCACCGCCTGGCACGAACCGACTCGATTGGATCCTCGAAACGGGTGCGACCTACATCATGGGCGTGCCCACTCACGCCATGGATGTGCTGGCCGAGCAAAAGGCGCGGGGGCTCTCCAAGCTCGGCGCGGTTCGGGTCTTCTACATGGCAGGCGCTCCGATCCCGCCTTCGGTCGCCGATGCCTTCATGCGGCGGGGCATCAAACCTCAGAACGTCTACGGAATGACCGAGAACTCGTCCCACCAATACACCCACCCGACGGATGATACCGAGACGATCGTCGCCACCTGCGGGCGCGGCGGGCGATCCTACGAGGTCCGTTTGTTCGACTTGGCCGACCCTGACCGTCAGGCCACGCCGGGCGAGATCGGGCAGATTGGAGGCCGTGGCGCAGCGCTGATGCTCGGCTACTTCGACAATCAAATCGCTACCGAGGCGAGCTTCAATCGCGACGGCTGGTTCCTGTCGGGCGACCTCGGCATCTTGGACGAGCGCGGTAATCTGCGCATCGAGGGGCGCCTAAAGGACCTGATCATCCGCGGCGGCCACAACATTTCTCCGGTCCATATCGAGGCGCTTGCGCTGCGCTGTCACGCGATCGAGAGAGCCGCCTGTTTTCCGGTTCCCGACGAGCGGTTGGGAGAGCGGGTCGGCATCGCTGTGATCGGCGACGTGAGCCCGACCGACCTCCTGGCTCACCTCGCGGACGAGGGCCTCTCCAAGTACGACATGCCCGAGTACTTTGTCCGGCTCGAAGCGTTCCCGCTCACAGCCAGCGGCAAAATCCTCAAGCGCGAGATCGTCGAGATGGTTCGCCGGGGCGAGCTAACGCCAGCGCCAATCGGTTTTCGAGCCCGACAGGAGATGGGAGGATGAGCGTCGAACTCTCCCGGCGTGAGGAATGCGCGGTTCTGGTCCTCAACCGGCCGGACGCGCTGAACGCCCTCTCCTTCGCGATTGTGCGCGAGATCGGGGCGGCGCTCGACGAGGTTGGGACATGGCCGGTTCGCGCGGTCATCGTGACCGGGGCCGGAAGCAAGGCGTTCTGCGCCGGTGCCGACATCAAGGAACTGCGCGGGCGGGGTCTTGTTGACCAGAAGCGTGGCGCAGAACTGGGCCAGGCGGTCTTTGCGAAGCTCGAGCGGCTTCCCTTCGCGTCCGTTGCGGTGATCAACGGCTACGCTTTCGGCGGCGGCCTCGAGCTGGCGCTCGCCTGTACGTTTCGACTCGCGACCCGCACGGCCAAGATGGGCCTACCGGAGATCAAGCTCGGGCTCATCCCCGGCTATGGCGGAACACAACGCCTGCCGCGGGCGATCGGCCAAGCGCGGGCACTTGAGATGATCATGACCGGCCGCACGGTCGGTGCGGACGAGGCAGAGCGGATCGGCCTCGTGAACCGGCTCGTCGATGGCGATCCCGTCGAAGCGGGTCTCTCCTTCGCGCGCGAGTTCACAGCCTTTAGCTTGCCCGTCCTCGGCTTCGCCCGCGAAGCGGTCAGCCGATCGCTTGATGTCACGATCCACGAGGGGCTCAGGATCGAGGCTGATCTGTCGACGCTCGCCTACCGCACGCGCGACGCGGAAGAGGGTATGGCGGCATTCGTCGAGAAGCGGAAGCCGGAGTTCCGCGATGAGTGAGGAGCAGGTCATTGTTACGGGCGCAAGCCGTGGCATCGGCGCCGCAATCGCGGCGGAACTCGGGCGCGGCGGATTCACGGTGGCCGCGTTGTCGCGCTCGGGGCAGACGGCTACCGGCTACAGTCTCGTTTGCGATGTGTCGGACGAAAGCTCGTTGTCGCAAGCCGTGGAATGTGTCGCCGCGCGGGGACCGATTGTCGGCCTCGTCAACAACGCGGGCGGTCACTTCGCGTCGCCAAGCCGTGATCTCTCCGCGGCAGAGTTTGAACGGGCGATGCGGCTCAACGCCACGTCAGTGGTCGTCGCTTGCCGTGAAGCCTACCCGCATCTCGTCGCGGCTGGCGGCGGGCTCATCGTGAACATCGGCTCTTTCTTCGACAAGCTCGCAGTGCCCGAGAACGTCGGCTATTGCGCCTCGAAGGCGGCAGTCGGAGCGATCACGCGCTGCCTCGCTTCCGAGTGGGCAAAGGATAATATCCGCGTGCTCGACGTCGCGCCGGGCTACATCGAGACGGACCTCAATCGTGACTTTCTTGCCAGCGACAAGATCAGGACCTGGCTCGCCAAGCGGGCGCCCGTCGGTCGCGCCGGGAGGCCCGAAGAAATCGCCCGGCTGGTGGGCGTCCTATTCCGCGAACAAATCGGCTTTCTCACGGGCGAGACCATCTACGTCGACGGTGGCCAGGGAGTGAACTACTGATGATCATCTTCGATCAGCTGGAGCGTCGACGCGCCTGGAGTGAGGACGAGGGCATGGTGCTCAAACAAGTGCGGCGTCTTGCGGACGAGATGATCGCGCCGCAGGCCGAACGTCACGACCATACCGGCCAATTCCCGTGGGAGAACGTACACGCCCTCAACGGGCTCGGAATGAACGCGATCTTCGTGCCCGAGGCATACGGCGGCGCCGTCATGTCGTACCGTCTTTATTTGGCAGTTGTGAAGACGATCGCCGAGGCATGCGCCTCTACGGGTATTATCTACGCCACGACCTTCCATGGCATGAAGCCGCTCATCGATTTCGGCAGCGAGGAACAGAAAGCCCGTCTTCTGCCGCGCATCGCCGAGGGCGGACTTGGGGCTCTGGCAATCACGGAGCCGGGCGCAGGTTCCGACGCGACAGGGATGAAGACGCGCTTCCGGCCCGACGGAGACGACATCGTGGTCGAAGGTGAAAAGACGTTCATCACCAACGGCGACGTTGCCACTCTGATCCTGCTCTTCGGTAAATGGTCCGAGATTAGCGATCAGAGGAAGGCCATCTCGGTCCTCGTCTTCGAGAAGGGAACGCCCGGCTTCGAGGTGGTCCGGCTCGAGGACAAAATGGGTCATCGAGGTTCCTCTACCGCCGCACTTGCCTTCAATGGCTGCCGGGTGCCTCGCGCGAACCTGATCGGCGAACCGGGCCAGGGCCTCAAGATTCTCCTTGCTTCTCTCAACAAGTCGCGGCCGAGCGTGGCCGCCCATGCTCTCGGCATCGCGACCGCCGCCTTCAAGGATATGGTCGGCTACATGAACGAACGCCGCCAGTCGGGACGACGGATCATCGATTTCCAAGGTAACCAGTTCACGCTGGCCGATCTCGCGACCGACCTCGCGATGGCCGACAACTGGCTCGATTACGTCGGAGGCCTCGTCGACGACGGCGCGACTGACTTCGGCCTCGAGGCCTCGATGGCAAAAATGCGAGCCTCCGACCTTGCGATGCGCATGACGACCGAGGCGGTCCAGATGCACGGCGGTTACGGCTACTGCCGCGACTACCGCGTCGAGCGGCTCATGCGCGACGCCAAGATCACGCAGATCTGGGAAGGCACCAACCAGATCCACCGCCAACTTATCGGACGAAGCTTCGCAGTCAGATGACCACCACGCGCCAGGAGATCCATCGATGAGGCCGTTGGAGGGTCTTTTCGTTCTCGATTTCTCGACCCTACTGCCGGGTCCCATGTCCACCCTGCTGCTCGCCGAGGCGGGCGCCGAGGTCGTCAAAGTCGAGCGACCCGTTTCAGGGGAGGAGATGCGCTCCTACACGCCGAAATGGGGAAGGTACAGTGTCAATTTCGCGATGCTCAATCGCGGCAAGAGGAGCGTTGCTGTCGATCTGAAAGACGTAAGAGACCGGGAGCGGCTCCAGCCCCTCATTGAGCGGGCCGACGTGATCGTCGAGCAGTTCCGGCCGGGTGTCATGACGCGGTTTGGCCTCGACTACGAGAGCGTCATGAAGATCAATCCGAAGGTGATCTACTGCTCGATCACGGGCTACGGCCAGACTGGGCCGAAGCGGGACTTCGCCGGCCACGACCTGAACTACATTGGAGACACCGGCCTTCTCGCACTTTCCATGGGCGACGCCGAAAGAGCTGTCGTCCCGCCGGCACTCATCGCGGATATCGCTGCCGGCGCCTACCCGGCAGTCATGAACATCCTGCTCGCCTTGCAGGATCGGCAGCGGACCGGACGCGGTCGCCGCCTCGACATCGCCATGACCGATAACCTGTTTCCATTCATGTACTGGGCCCTCGGCAACGGATTGGCCGCGAGCCACTGGCCCGGCAATGGCTCGGACCTCGTCACCGGGGGGACGCCGCGCTATCGACTGTACAGGACCCGCGACGGCAAAGTGCTTGCCACCGCTCCTATTGAAAAGAAATTCTGGGACGTTTTCTGCGATGTCATCGGCCTCGATGATGACCTCCGAGACGACGCCAAGGACCCGGCCGCAACCATTGCGCGGGTTGCCGAGATCATCGCGTCTGATGACGCTGCAGTTTGGGCCTCGCGCTTCGCCGGCAAAGACAGCTGCTGCTCCGTGGTCGTAACCATCCGTGAAGCCTTGAACGATCCTCACTTCAGGGCCCGCGGGCTGTTCGATTACGTCCTGGTGAACGAAGACGGTCGCACACTGCCAGCGCTTCCCGTGCCGATCGACTCCGCCTTCCGAGCGCCACCCGAGACCGCGATAGCGGCTCCTGCACTCGGCGCTAAAAACGCAGATCTCCCCCCGTGAGAGCCGTGCTCGCGTACAAGCACTCGCATGCCGGAAAACGGCGGCATGGCAGTATTGGAAAGCGCGATTGATAGCGTCATGGCTTTGTCAGCTCGCGCAGTATGACAAGATGCTGGATGTCGTTGGTGCCCTCGTAGATGCGGGTGACGCGAGCATCGCGGTAGAGCTGCTCGACGGGAAAATCGCTGAGATAGCCATAGCCGCCGAACGTCTGGATCGCCTCCGAGCACACCCATTCCGCCGTTTCTGACGCGACCAGTTTGGCCATGCAGGCTTCCTTGAGGCATGGCTCATGGCGATCGCGCAGTTGGGCGGCGTGCAGCACGAGTTGTCGGGCTGCCTCGATGCGAGTGGCCATGGCGGCGAGGCGAAAGCCGACCGCCTGATGCTCGATGATCGGCTTGCCAAAGGTGACGCGTTCCCGGGCATAGATGAAGGCCGCATCGAACGCGGCCTGCGCAATGCCGACCGCCTGCGCGGCGATGCCAATTCGACCACCCTCGAGATTGGAGAGCGCAATGCGATAACCCTGCCCTTCTTCGCCCAGGCGAAGCGAGGCAGGAATGCGCAGATCCTCGAGCACGATTTGGCAGGTATCGGAGGCGTTTTGTCCCATCTTCGACTCCACCCGAGCGACGGTATAGCCAGGCGAGTCTACGGGCACGATGAAGCCACTAATGCCGCGACTGCCCGCATCGGGGTTGGTTTTGGCGAAGACCAAAGCAACGTCAGCGTGCTTGCCGGTCGTGATGAATTGCTTGGTACCCGACAGGACGTAGTGGTCACCGTCCCGCCGCGCCCGTGTCGTCATTGCGCCGGCGTCCGAACCACCCTGCGGTTCGGTCAGGCAGAAGGCGGACAGCATCTTGCCCTGCGCCATCGGACGCAGAAAGCGCTCCTTCTGCTCCAATGTGCCGAACATGGCGATAGGCATGCAGCCAACCGAATTGTGACCGCTCATGATGGTGGCGCAAGCAGCGTCGCCGGCGGCGATCTGTTCGAGCGCGACAGCCAGCGAGACGGTATCCGCTCCCACACCACCCCACTCCTCCGGCACGGTCACGCCGAGGAGGCCCAGGCGCCCCATCTCCGCCAGCGCGTCGCGCGGAAAGATCCCGCCGCGGTCCCAAGCCGCGGAATTGGGTTTGAGTCGCTGGCGCGCAAACTGGCGTGCCGTGTCGCGGATCATGGTTTGTTGTTCGTTGAGCATCATGGAAACACCCGAGTGACCAGAGGAATCAAGAGACGACACGGAGGCTTATCGCGCCATTTCACGAAGCGAGATTTCTGTATTTGCCGCTTGCCATACGCAGCATCACAGTAGACACGTCGAGGCGTTGCGAGGCCATGGTCCGCAACGAAAAATGCCGACTGCGGACGAGCCACAGCCGGCATGATCTCACATCTTACAGGCGGGCGAAGGCGGCGCGATGGCGTGCGCGGCGTCAACCGTGACTTCGACCACCGGCTTGAGTTCGCCGTCCACACGGGCGACGCGACCGATGTAGTTCGGGAGCATCAACTGATGATCGGCGGCCCGCATGGTGACGTTCCCATAGAAGGGCACATCAAACGATATATCGGACAGCGCTTTCGCCACCGCGCCAGGTTCGACGCTGTGCGCCTTTTCGACGGCGGCAAACAGGGCCTTCATCGTCACATAGGTTTCCGCCTCGAAATTTCCCGGTTCTTTACCGTATACTTTCACCCACTCTGCAACGAAGGCCTTGTTGCCGGGCGTGTTCAAGGTCGACGTGTAGTTGATGATGCCCCACACGCCATCGGCCAGATCACCCATGCCCTTGATGGTAGACGGCACGGCAAAACTTTGGCTGACGGCGAAGACTGAATCAAACAACTTGAACTGCTTGGCCTGGATGCCAAAATTAACGGCATCGCGGCCCGCCTCGGCGACCCACAAAGCGGCGACCCCGGCATCTTTGATCTGCTGGATGTAAGGCGCGTAGTCCTTGGTGCCGAGCGGCGCGAAGAGTTTGATTTTGATGGTCTTGCCGGCAGCCGTGGCGCCGGCCGTGAAGGCATCGGCCGAATCGTGGCCCCAGCTGTAATCGGCGGCCATCACTCCCCACTCGCCTTCCGGTCGGCTCTTCAGCCATGGCCCGATTAACGCCATGTCCATCGAATCGGAGTGATTGGCGCGGAACACTCGAGCGTTGCAGGCCTCACCGGTTAGCCGATCGCTTTTGTTGATGGAGGAGATGTAAAGGGCATCCCATTTCTCCATTTGGCCGCCGATGGCTAGTCCGACCGCCGAGGAGATGGTGCCGGTCAACAGGCGGTAGCCGCTTCGCACAAGTTTCTCGGCGGCGCGCCGCCCGGCGTCCGGATTTCCCTCCGTGTCGGCGTATTCCAACTCGACCTTGCGGCCGTCGACTCCGCCCTTGGCGTTTGCCTCTTTGGCGGCAAACTCGGCGCCGCGTTTGACCTCGGCGCCGAGCTCGACATAGGGACCGGTGAGTGAGGTCGGTATCCCGATGCGAATAGCATCATCGGCGAGGGCGGCATGGGACCCCACCAAGCCAGTGGCGATGGCGACCATCGACACAAATAAAGCGTTGCGCATTGCTCGTTCCTCCGTTTCAGATGACGATGTGCTTTTGCAATTCCGCCAGGGTCGTATTGGCGAGTAGTCCTTGTTCGACCACCCGTCCCTTCGAGAGCACGTGGTACGAACGCACCACCCGTTCGACCAGGCTCAGGTTCTGCTCAATCAGCAATATCGCGGTGCCTTCGTCGGACAGCCGTCGCAGCACCTTGGCAACGTCGTCGACGATGACTGGAGCCAAGCCTTCGCTCGGTTCGTCGAGTACCAGCAGATCCGGGTTGGCCATCAGGGCGCGGCCGATGGCCAGCATTTGCTGCTGCCCGCCACTCAGCGCGTTGCCGGGGCTGTCCGCCCGTTCCGTCAGGATTGGAAAGAGCTCATAAACGCGGCGCAGCGACCACGGGCCGGAGCGCTTGGGCGCCGCACCCAGCAACAAATTCTCACGCACCGTCAGATTGGGCAGAATGCCGCGCCCCTGCATCACTGTGGCAATGCCGGCGCAGGCCGCTGAATAGTGTCGGATGTCGCAGTATTTCGTGCCCCGCAGGTGCACACCACCGGACAGCAAACGGGCAATGCCGAGGAAGGTGTTGACGATCGTCGTCTTACCCACGCCATTACGGCCGAGGATGGCGACGGCATCGCCCTTGTCGATGGCGAAAGAGATCCCATGCAGGATGCGGGCGTAGCCGTAGCCCGCCTCAACCGAGTCGAATGCCAACAAAGCATTCATGCGGCTGATCCCAGATAGGCTTCGACCACGGAACGGTCTCGGCGAATCTCATCGGGGGGGCCCTCGGCCAGGACCGCGCCCAATTGCAGGACGGTGATCTTGTCGGCAATGGAGAAGACGACCTCCATGTCGTGCTCCACCAGCAGTACGGTGACGTTCCAACGCTGCGCCAGGCTCCGCAGACGCTGGGCCAGAAGCTTCGATTCTTCGAACGTGAGGCCGGCGGCCGGCTCGTCGAGCAGCAGAACGGACGGCTGTCCGATGAGGGCTAAGGCGAGATCGAGACGGCGCTGGTCGCCATAGGCGATGGCGCCTCCGGCGCTGTCCGCCAGCGTCGCGAGGCCGAATTCCTCGAGCAGGGATTCGGTGTCGCCGCCACCCACCCGCTCGGCGGCCAAGCGCAATTGGGCGCGCACGGTCAGGTTGGGAAAAATGCTGGTCCTTTGAAACGAGCGCGACAGACCGATCAGGCGGCGCTGCGATGCGCGGAGTTGACTGATGTTCCTGTCGAACAGGTGAACTTGACCGGTCCACTTGCTGGCCCGCCCCGAAATCACGTCGATAAGGGTGGACTTACCCGCACCATTTGGTCCGATCAGCGCGCGGATCTCGCCGGCCTCGACTTGAAGATTCACGCCGTTCAGCGCGGCAAAGCCGCCGTAGAACTTGGTGACATTCTTGACCTCAAGAGCTGGCAACGGGATCCTCCCCCTGCCGACTTTCGATCAGCTTGCGCAGCCAAGGAAGGAGACCGGCCAGGCCTGCCGGGAAGGCCACAGTGGTGACGATCAGCGCCATGCCGATGATGCTCAGCCAGTGCGTTGTGTAACCGCTCAGCAAGTCCTTCACGAAAAAGTAGACGAATGCCCCCTCCACCGGTCCCCAGAACGCCCCGCTTCCTCCCAAAATGGCCATGATCAAAGCCGAACCCGACGCGGTCCAGTGGACGGTGTCCGGCGAAATGAAGGCGTTGTAGAGCGAAAACAGCACGCCGCCGATGGCCGTCACCGCAGCCGATATTGCGAACATCGCCGCACGCGGCAGCAGCGTGCGATAGCCGAGGAAGCGTACTCTTTCCTCGTTGTCGCGGATGGCTTCGGTAAGAACGCCCAGCCGGCTGGCGCCGAGGACGGAAACCAGCGCGAGCACCGCCACCATCACCAGCCAGGACACGATCAGCATTCCGCCCGGTTGTTGGAAGGTTTTTATTGATAAGCCAAAGAGGTGCGGCGGCAGCCGCAGGCTGAGGCCGTCGTTGCCGCCGGTTAGTCCACGCATGCGAGTTGCCGCCTCATAGACCGCTTGGCCGACGGCGAGCGTGAGCATGCCGAATGCGATGCCATGCACGCGCACGATCACCAGGCCGATGACGAAGGCCGCACCGGCCGTCAGCAACACTGCTGCGCAGATCAATAGCTCCACCGGCATCAGCTTCAGCGGAAGCAGGGCGCCCAGCATGTAGCCGGGTAGGCCGAAAAACGCGGCGTGGCCGAAACTCACCGTGCCGTTCTGTCGCAACAGCAGCCCGACACCGAGCGCGAAGATGGCAAGGAAGGTCGCTTGGGCGACCAGCGACTGGGTCAGCAGCGACGGCGTCAGCCAGGCGACCAGCGGGCCGATGGCCGCCAGTCCGGCCCAGCCGAAAAATCGCGTGGCGCTCATACGCGTTCTCCGGCGAGACCCGCGGGCTTCCACACCAGGACAGCGATCATCAGCAGGAACGGAAGCAGCGACGTCAATTCGGGCATGAAGACCACACCCAGGACGTTGATCTGACCGAGCACAATGGCAGTGACGAAGGCACCACCCATGCTTCCGAGTCCTCCCACCACCACCACGATAAAGGAATCGACCAGGATGTCGCCCGCCATGTTGGGCGCCAACGACAACAGCGGGGCCGCCACTACGCCGCTCACGCCGGCGAGCGAGGCGCTGATCGCCACCACCAACGCGCTGACACGGTCGGTGTTAATTCCTTGCACAGCGGCGATCACCGGGTCTTGGCTGGCCGCACGGACAAACAAGCCAACCCGCGAGAGTCTGAGCCACAAGAGAAGCCCGAGCGCCGCGAGGGCCCCGAAGCCGATCATTGCCACGCGGTAAACCGGGAAGCTTGTTCCAAACAAAGACCAGTCGCCCGCCAGCACGGAAGGAGCGGCAAAGGACAGGGTGTCTTTGCCCCAAACCGTCAGCACCAAGTCCTCGGCAATGAGCGCAAGACCAAAGGTGACCAGCAGCGTGGTGAGAGGGTCGCGCCGCTGCAACGGCCGGAACACGACGCTGTCGAGGAGCAGGCCGACCAATGCCAGACAGGCCGCGGCCGCTATCAAGCCACCCCAAAACCCGAGCACGGCGCTGGCGCTGTAGCCGATATAGGCGCCCAGCATGTAGAGCGATCCGTGGGCGAAATTAACGATCCGGCGAAGCCCGAACATCAAGGCGAGCCCGGACGCGACCGTGAACAGCAGGGCGCCGTAGACAAGGCCGTTCAGCAGTTGAATTGCCATGTAGCGTTTCGCCCCTCAGAGAACTTTACCTGTTCATGCCCTGGCGCCGTATGGCGATACACCATGTCCGGAACCTTAATTGACATTCAAAAAAGACCGAGCCAAAATCGAATGACTGTTCATTCGAATGCTAATTTGCGGAGCTATTCTGAGTCAAGTCCGACTAACAATGTTACTCATGGGCCGTGCTTACCTGCTGTTCGGTGTGTCTCACCGGGCACCGGGTGGTACGATCACTCTCCAAGGCGCAAAAATCCTCTTCTCGCTTGACTTTATCGGGGAGCGTAGTCAGATTTGCAACGTTTGATTTGAATGAACGTTCAATTACAAGCGGTTAGATGCCGGCTGTGCAGCCTGAGGTCCGCTGCGCGCAGGTCGTCCGAGGATAACGGATGGATACCAACGCTGCCCGCCAGAGTGAACACCCCGGCCGAGTCGAATGGCGGCGCGAACAGCTCGTGCGCGCTGCCGTCCAACGATTCGCGATCAACGGCTATCATCGCACGACAATTAAGGAAATCGCGGACACGGCAGGGGTAAGCCCCGGTCTGATCTATTCCTACGTCAAGGATAAAGAAGAACTGTTGCTTTTCGTGTTCATGGCTATCTTCAAAAAATATCAAGAAGAAATACCAAAGCAGCTCGAAGGAATGACCGACCCGTTGCAGAGATTCTGTACGGCCGTGCGGGCCTATTGCGAATCGGTGGGAAGCAACGTGGGCGCCACGGTTGTCGGCTATCAGGAAAGCAGGTCACTGAGTCGGGAGCGAAGGAAAATAGTCAAGGGACTCGAACTCGAAACGAACGAACTGATCGCCGGACCGGTGAAAGAATGCATGAAGGCCGGATATTTCCGCTCGGTCAACGCCGACCTTCTTACATTTCGCCTCGTGCTGTTCGCTCATGGTTGGGCGCTCAAGCAGTGGTATTTTAGGGACATCATAACGCTCGACGGATACATCGAAGAGGGTCTCAATCTGTTTCTGCATGCCCTGCTGACGCCATCCGGATGGCAGCATTGGCACTCGCTGATCGCTGGCGGAGTGGGAGCGCTGGAGCCACGGCAACCTGCGAAGCGGTTAGCCGACTCTTTGAAAGAAATAACGCACGGCGATGGTGTGCACCCGGAGGAGCGGCGATGAAGGCGGTGATCGCTCGCTCGTTCGGGCCGATCGAATCACTGGTGGTGGGAGAGTTACCCGATCCCGTCGTCGGTGCCGGCCAAGTGGTGATCGACGTGGCCGCCGCCGGGGTCAACTATCCTGACCTGCTTGTCGTCGGTGGCAAATACCAAATTCTTCCGCAGCCGCCATTCATACCCGGCAAGGAAGCTGCGGGTGTTGTGTTGGCGGTTGGTCCCGACGTTACGACTTGTCGCGTCGGCGATCGCGTGATGGCCTTGGTGGAACATGGGGCCTACTGCCAACGCCTGTTGGCCCCGGCGGCCAATTGCTTCGTTCTCCCCGAAGACATGGGGATGAACGAGGCGGCCGCATTCGGGCTGACGTTGCAGACCGCTTACTTCGCCCTCGTGGTGCGGGCGGGGTTGACGTCCGGCGAAACGGTCCTCGTTACCGGTGCCGCCGGAGGTGTCGGTATGGCTTGCGTCCAGCTCGCCCGCGCCCTCGGCGCTACGGTGATTGCCGGCGTGAGCAGTCAGGAGAAGGCCGCAGTGGCCCGCGCCGCCGGCGCCGACCACGTGATCGATCTTTCCGGCGAGGGCCTGCGCGACCGCATCCGACACGACGTGCGCGCTCTGACCAACGGCAAGGGCGCCGACGTGATTTGCGAGGTCGTCGGCGGCGACGTTTTCAATGGTTGCCTGCGCGCCCTGGCCTGGAGCGGCCGCATTGTGGTGCTCGGTTTCGCCGGCGGCGGCATTCCGTCGATCCCGGCCAATTACCTACTGCTCAAGAACATTTCCGTCACTGGATTGCACTGGAGCGACTACCGGGAGTGGCACCCCGAGTGGATGCGACGCGGCCATGAAGTTCTGTTCGACCTGTATCGGAAGGGACTGCTCGGCACCCAGGTTTCCATTGCTTACCCCGTCGAGCAAGTGGTGGAAGCGATGCGGCAGCTACGTGACAGACTGGTCAAAGGCAAGGTCATTTTAACGATGGCGGGGTGAAGGAGACTTGGGCCGCACGTCGCTTGCTGCCATCAGTCCGAACAATGAGTTTGTGGCTGCCGCCAGCGTTGGCGATTGGTCGCGGCAAAATTATCCCGCGCGCCTTCTTCCGTCTTCATTTGCGCGGCGTCATTCGCCGCTCCGGACGATAAGTGAATGAGACCACGTCCCATGACTGAACCAACTCTTCCCGTCTGGACACCGGCCGAATGGGCGCGCACCCATTGGCCGCAACGGATGCTGACCGACTATCTGGACGACGCCGTGGGCCGCCATCCCGACAAGGTGGCGATCGTCGACTACAACAGCATGAACCGCGCGGCGACGACACTGTCGTATCGGCAGCTGCAGCGCATTGTCGGCCGCGTCGCCGCCGGACTCGCAACGATGGGGGTAAAAAACGGCACTATCGTCGCGTGCCAATTGCCGAATTGGTGGCAATTCGTTGCGCTCTACCTCGCTTGTGCACGCCTGGGAGCGATTATTAATCCCTTGATGCCGATCTTCCGACAGCGTGAATTGCGTTACATGCTCGGCTTCGCCGAAGCCGAAGTCATGGTGGTGCCGCGGTTGTTCCGTGGCTGTGACTATCCGGCGTTGATCGCCGACATCCGTGCCGATCTACCGCGCCTCGCCCATCTGCTGGTGATCGGCGGCAGTGGCGAAGACTCCTTCGAGCGGCGCTTGTTGGATCGCCGCTGGGAAGACGAGGTGGACTTGGCGGCGTTGTTCGCGCGCCATGCTCCTTCGCCCAATGACGTCACGCAACTCCTCTACACTTCGGGAACGACAGGCGAGCCAAAAGGCGTGATGCATACGTCGAATACCCTGCTTAGCATCCTGACCAAATATGAGGAACGCTTGGGGTTGAACGGCGACGACGTCATTTTCATGGCCTCACCCATGGGTCATCAGGCCGGCTTCATGTATGGCCTGATGATGGGCCCGATGTTGGCTGCCAAACTGGTGCTGCAGGACATCTGGAATGCCGATCAGGCGGCTCTGCTGATTCAGGACGAGGCCGTTACTTACACCATGGGGTCCACGCCATTCCTTGCCGACCTCACCGATTCGCCTGCGGTGGAGCACACCGACATGTCCTCGCTGCGCACTTTCGTATCGTCGGGTGCCCCATCCCCAGCACCCTCGTGCAGCGCGCCACTCGTCGGCTGGGCGCCCGTATCATTTCCGCATGGGGCATGAGCGAGAATGGATCGGTAACCACGACCATCCCCGGCGATCCCGACAACCGCATCTTCGGCACCGACGGCGTCGCACTGCCGGGTATCGAGGTGCGCGTGGTCGACAGCAACGGCAGAGCGGTCGAGACGGGCGTAGAAGGACATCTGCAGTGCCGCGGTATCAGCATGTTCATTGGCTACTTCCGGCGCCCTGAACTCAATCAGGCGACTCCAGATGGTTGGTTCGACACCGGCGATCTCGCTCGCATGGATGCCGACGGTTACATCCGCATCACCGGACGCGCCAAGGACATTATCATTCGCGGCGGCGAGAACATTCCCGTGGTGGAAATCGAGAACCTGCTGTATCGGCACCCGGCCATTCGCCAGGTCGCCGTCGTCGGCGTGCCCGACCCGCGGCTGGGTGAACGCGCCTGCGCGTTCGTCGTACTACGCGAGGGCGAGCGCCTCGACTTTGCCGAGATGGTGGTTTACCTCGAAAAGTACCAGTTGGCCCGCCAATATTTGTCTGAATATCTCGAAGTTCTTCCGCAGATGCCGATGACCGCGAGCGGCAAGATACAAAAATTCCAGTTGCGGGAAATAGCCAAGAACTCGAGTCGTCAGCAATCGGCTGGCGCGCCCAGTCCAGGTGCCGCCAGTCGAGAAAAGCCCTCGCTTTAGCCTGCGAAAGTCAGCCCGCCGCTGACGCTCAACACCTGTCCGGTAATGTAGTCGGACTTCGGACCAGCAAAGAAGACGATGGCATCCGCGATCTCCTCCGGCTTGCCGAGACGGCGGAAGGCGATCGCCTTGACGAAGGCCTCCTTGAGCTTGTCCGAGCGCGTGTTGAGCAGCGGCGTGTCGGTCGGCCCCGGACAGACGCAATTGACGTTGATATTGTAGCGAGCCACTTCGCGCGCCAGTGACTTGGTGAACGCGATTAGGCCGCCCTTGGCCGCCGCGTAGGCGGTTTCGCCCGTCGAGCCGACCCGGCCGGCGTCGCTCGAGACATTGATGATCTTACCCCGGCGGTTGGTGATCATCTGCGGCAGCAAGGCTTGCGTGAGGTGCAGCACCCCCGTCAGATTGCCCCGGACCACCTTGTCAAGATAATCCGGCGGGGTATCGACGAAGAGATGGAATTCACCGAACCCCGCCCCGTTGATCAGGACGTCGACCTTCGGGTGACGTGCGAGCACCGCGGCCGCGCAGCGCCGCACCGAGTCGCCGTCGGTGAGGTCGATCGGTTCGTAGTCGATGGCGGCGCCGGACGCCTTGCCCTCCTCGACCAGAGCCTTGCCTTTCGTCTGGTCGATATCGGTGCAGATGACGCTGGCGCCCTCACGCACAAGCTGCATCACCGTCGCCTTACCGATGCCCGAGGCGCCACCGGTGATCAGCACTGTCATGCCTGCAAACTCCATCTTTGCCTCCTATGCTTTCGGTCGTCAGAACCGAGCACCCTCGAGAAAGGCCCCGACGCGTTGTCGGGTTTCCGGGTCGGTCTGTAGACGATAAGTTGCTTCGAGCTCATCACCGAAGCCGCCACGCCCGGGTTTGCCCGCCGAGGCGACACAGAGCTTGGCCGCTGCTAGGGCGGCGCGCGGCAGCGCCGCAATGCGCCGCGCAATGTCTGCGGCACGCGGCGCGAGCTCCGATTTCGGACAGCACCATTGTACGATGCCGAGACGTTCGGCCGTCATGCCGTCGACGGTCTCGGCCGTGAGGATCATACGGTTGGCGAGACCGCGGCCGACGAGCCGCGTCAACCGCTGCGTACCGCCGGCTCCGGGAATCAGTCCGAGCTTGACCTCCGGCAGGCCAACCTTCGCCGCGGCCGCCGCAATCCGTAGATCGCAGGCCAGCGCGAGCTCGAAACCGCCGCCCAGCGCCGCTCCGCCGATCTCGGCAAGCGTCACCTGCGGTAGCCCCTCGATGCGCGAATATAGGCGCTGGATTGAGGCGACATAGGCATAAGTCCGGTTCGGACCGTCGGTCGCGTCGAAGCGCGCGCGCATCTCCTTGAGATCGGCGCCGGCGCAGAATGCTTTCTGGTCTGAACGCACATGCAGCACCTTCCAGTCGTGCCGCGCTGCGAGCTTGTCGATGATCCGCAGGAAATCGGCCACCCAGTTCTCGCTCAAGGCGTTGACGGGTGGCGATTGCATGACGATGGTCGCGACCTGATCGGAAACGTTCACTGCGAACATGGCTGGACCTACAGGTTAGGACAGCACGATGGGAGAGATGCCAAACGTCGGCCGCGGCAGTTGGGCATAGCGCCCGCGAAACGCACGCAGGCAGGTTTCGAAGATATTGTCGCCATGATTTTCGATGATCACGTAAGTTCTTGTTCTTTTGTCAGGATCATGAATAATGTTTTAAACCAATGTCCATTCGTAGCTTGAGGAAGATTGTCGTTTCGGGGATGCCTGTCAAGCACGCTGCCGGGTCGGGGAGTGCGCGAAAGCGTATGTTGCCGCCAAACACTTGTATGCTGTTAGCAATCTTCTAGCGCAGCCGTGGTTCCGCGGTGCGGGGCGCCGCTTCGCACGATGGCTCATGACGCGGCTCGAGAGTTGGGATAAGACCGCCGCAGTGCGCGGTGACTGCGGTCGCGCGTTAGGCAAAAGCCAAGCGAGTCGGCACCGTAAAGATCAAGCGACGAATGTCGCACGCAAAAGGGAAGGAACATGAAATTTGACACGATGATGATCGAAGCGCGCCGCAAGGAGATGCGCGCTCGCGGCTATTGGCGAGACGAGTTGTTCACCGACCACCTCGATCGCAGTGTAGCTCAGGTGCCGGACAAGACAGCCATTGTCGATTTCAACTCGATGGAGGGGAAGGGCCGGCGCCTGAGCTATCGAGAGTTCGGAGCGCTGGTTGACCGCATCGCCGCAGGCCTCGCCGAACTGGGGATCGAAAAGGACGATATCGTTTCCTGTCAGCTCCCCAACTGGTGGCAGTTCACGGCCCTTGTGTTCGCCTGTTGGCGCATCGGCGCCGTCATAAATCCGATGATGCCGATCTTTCGCGAGCGCGAGGTCAAATTCATGCTCCGCTTCGCCGAGAGCAAGATCTTCATTGTGCCGCGCGAGTATCGCGGCTTCGACTATCCGGCGATGGTGCGCGGTATCCGTTCCGAGTTGCCGCATTTGCAGCGGATGCTGGTGATCGGAGGCAGTGGTGAGGAGAGCTTCGAGCGGATTTTGCTCGAGACGCCGTGGGAGACCAAGCGCGACGCCAAGCGTCTGTTCTCCGAGCGCCGCAGGGCTCCGGATGACGTCATCCAGTTGCTCTATACGTCGGGTACGACCGGAGAACCGAAAGGCGTTATGCATACGTCGAACACTCTTCTCTCGAACATCTATCCGTTTTGCGAGCGGCTCGATCTCACGGCAAACGACATCGTGCTGATGTCGTCGCCAATGGCTCACCAGTCCGGCTTCCTCTACGGTCTGCTGATGCCGGTCATCTTGGGCACAACGGTCGTACTGCAGGATATCTGGAACGGCAAGCGTGCGGCGGAGCTGATCGACGAGGAAGGCGCAACGTTCACTTTCGCCTCGACGCCGTTCCTTTCCGACCTCACCGATGCGGTTGCGCAGGGCGGCGGCAAGGTGGCAAGCCTGCGGTTCTTCGTTGCCGCCGGAGCCCCAATTCCCCGCGTTCTGGTCGAGCGTGCGACAAAGACACTCGACGCGACCGTCATTTCGGCCTGGGGAATGACGGAAAACGGCGCCGTTACGACGACGCAGCCCGGCGATCCGAACGAAAAGGCGTTCTTCACCGACGGCCGTGCCCTGCCTGGCATGGAAGTGAAGGTGGTTGCCGCCGATGGCCGCCGGCTTCCGCCCGGAGAAGAAGGGCTTCTCAAGGTGCGCGGCTGCTCCAACTTCGTTGGATGTCTGCGGCGGCCGCAACTCTACAATCACGACGCCGAGGGCTGGTTCGATACCGGGGATCTCGCCCGCGCGGATGCCGACGGCTACATCCGAATTACCGGCCGCGCCAAGGACATCATCATTCGCGGCGGTGAGAACATCCCGGTGATCGAGGTCGAAGGCTTGCTGTTCCGGCATCCCGCCGTGCAGTCCGTTGCCATTGTCGGAATGCCGGACGCTCGGCTCGGCGAGCGCGCTTGTGCCTTCGTCGTACCGAAATCAGGCCAACGCTTCAGTTTTGATGACATGGCGCGCTTCATGACGGAGCAAAAGGTCGCACGCCAATACGTGCCGGAGCGTCTCGAGTTGCTGAATGAGCTGCCGCTGACACCGAGTGGAAAGGTGCAGAAATTCAAACTGCGCGAGATAGCGAAAGCGCTTTCGATCCCGACTACATCCACCACCACAACGTCTTAGAGCGGGATGACTTATCTTCGAATCGTCATCCCGCTCTAAGTTCTTGTTTTATCGCGCGTCCGGACGGAAAACCGGTTTCCACTTTTCCTGGACGCGCTCTAGATTCACGGAATTTCTCATCGGCGTGATGGGTCCATCGAGCCGAGCCCGCTGATCACTGGGCGGCTTCGCTGTAACTCTCCATCGGCGGGCACGTGCAGACCGGGTTTCGGTCGCCATAAACGTTGTCGATGCGATTGACCGGGCACCAATACTTGTCGCCGCTTGCGCCCGCCGGAAAAGCGCCGAGCGTACGCGGATAAGGATGCGTCCAATTGTCGTCGGCAAGATCGAGCGCGGTATGCGGCGCATTCTTCAGCGGATTGTCATTCTTCGGCATGCGGCCGGCTTCGATGTCGCGGATTTCCGCGCGGATTGCAATCATGGCGTCGCAAAATCGGTCGAGCTCCGCTTTCGATTCCGATTCCGTCGGTTCGACCATCAACGTGCCGGGGACCGGGAAGCTCATGGTCGGCGCATGGAAACCGTAGTCGATCAGCCGCTTGGCAATATCGTCGACCGAGACGCCGGCCGTGTCCTTGAACGGCCGCACGTCGATGATGCATTCATGGGCGACGCGATTGTTGCGGCCGCGGAACAACAGCGGATAGTGGCCCTCCAGCCGGCGGGCGATGTAGTTGGCATTGAGGATCGCGAGCTTGGTCGCCGCGGTGAGGCCTTCGCCGCCCATCAACAGCATATAGGCCCAGGCAATCGTCAGGATCGACGCGGAGCCATAGGGGGCCGCCGACACCGGCCCGACCGGCGACGGCTCGCCGGAGAGATGCGGATGCGAGGGCAGGTACGGCGCCAGATGCGCCTTGACGCCGATCGGACCCATGCCGGGACCGCCGCCGCCGTGCGGGATGCAGAACGTCTTGTGCAGATTGAAATGGCTGACATCGGCGCCGTAATCGCCGGGGCGCGCCAGCCCGACCTGGGCATTGAGGTTGGCGCCGTCCAGATAGACCTGTCCGCCGTGGGCGTGAACAATGTCGCAAATAGAGCGGATCGCGGCCTCGAACACGCCGTGCGTCGAGGGATAGGTGATCATGATCGCGGCGAGCCGCGGTGCGTGCTTTTCCGCCTTGGCGCGCAGATCGGTTAGGTCCACGTTGCCGTCGGCATCGCAGGCCACCGCAACGACCTCCATGCCGGCCATATGCGCCGACGCCGGATTGGTGCCGTGCGCCGAGGTCGGAATGAGACAGATCGTGCGCTGAGCGTCGCCGCGCTGCCGATGGTAGGCGCGGATCGCGAGCAGCCCGGCATATTCGCCTTGCGCTCCGGAATTGGGCTGCAGCGAAACGGCGTCATAGCCCGAAATCGCGATCAGCTTCGCCTCCAGATCGGCGATCAACTCCGCATAACCTTGCACCTGGTCGCGCGGCGCAAACGGATGCACGTCGGCAAAGCCGGCCCAGGTCAGCGGCATCATCTCCGCGGTGGCGTTGAGCTTCATGGTGCAGGAGCCGAGCGGAATCATGGTGCGGTCGAGCGCGAGATCGCGGTCCGCCAACCGGCGCAGATAGCGCAGCATCTCCGTTTCCGTGCGGTGTTCGACGAAAACGGGATGAGTCATGAACTCCGTGGTGCGGCGCAGCGCCGGCGGAATGGCATTCGCGGTATGGCATGAGACGGCCGCGAAGGAAGCGGCTTCGTTGCTATGGCCGCCAGGCTTGGCGCCGAAGGCGGCCCAGACGTTCTCGACGATATCCGGCGTCGTGGTTTCATCGACACTGATGCCGATTCTGCACGGCGATTGATCGCCGGCGCTGAGTTGCCGCAGATTGATTCCCCGCTGTCGCGCGCGCTCGATGATCGCGTCCTGCCGATCGCCGACATCGATCGTGATCGTATCGAAGTAATGCATTGTCAACACGTTCCAGCCGCGGTCTTGCAGGCGGCGCGCCAGCGTCGCGGCGGTGTGCGCGACGCGCAAGGCGATCTGCCGCAGGCCGCCGGCCCCATGATAGACGCCGTACATCGACGCCATCACTGCCAGCAGCACCTGCGCCGTACAGATATTGGAGGTGGCCTTTTCGCGCCGGATATGCTGCTCGCGTGTTTGCAGCGCCAGGCGGTAGGCGCTGCGGCCGCGGCTGTCGATGCTGACGCCGACCAAACGGCCGGGCAGCCCCCGCTGATAGGCCGCTTTGGTCGCGATATACGCCGCGTGCGGGCCGCCGTATCCCATCGGCACGCCGAACCGCTGCGTCGAGCCGAGCGCAATGTCGGCGCCGAGCTCTCCCGGCGGCAGCAGCAAGGCAAGCGCCAATGGATCGGCCGCCATGATGGCGACAGCGTCATCAGCATGCAGGCGTTCGATCCGTTCGCGGTGGTCGACGATGCTGCCGGACGAACCGGGATATTGAAACAAGGCGCCGAATACCGCACTGGGATCGAGATCGGCGGGATCGCCAACGATGACCGTGAAGCCCAGCGGCTCGGCCCGGGTCTTGACCACAGCAATCGTCTGCGGATGGCAGTCGCGATCGACGAAGAAGCTGTTGGCGCGCGATTGCGTCACCCGCCGCGCCATGGCCATGGCCTCGGCGGCAGCAGTCGCTTCGTCGAGCAGCGAGGCATTGGCGATCTCGAGCCCCGTCAGGTCGACGATCATGGTTTGAAAATTGAGAAGTGCTTCGAGCCGCCCCTGGCTGATCTCCGGCTGATACGGCGTATAGGCCGTGTACCAGGCCGGGTTTTCCAGCACGTTGCGTTGGATGACGGCGGGCAGATGCGTGCCGTAGTAACCTTGGCCGATCAGCGACGTCATCGGGCGGTTGCGGGATGCCACCTCGCGCAGCTTCGCCAACAGTTCCGGCTCCGACAGCGACGGACCGAGATCTAGCGGCCGCGCTTGGCGGATATCGCCGGGGATCGCCTCGCCGATCAGGGCGTCGAGCGTCGGCGCTCCGACGACCCGCAACATGCGCCGAACGTCGTCGGACGACGGACCCAGATGCCGGTGCCGGAACTGGAACGGATCGAACGACGGTTCGACGGCCGTCGCCGCGGCTTGATATTTTGCGTTGAAATCGGTCGGCACGCGGTTCATCCGAGCAACTCCTTGTAGGCCGCTTCATCCATGAGCGCGTCGACTTCGGCGGGATCGGTCAGCTTCAATTTGTAGAACCAGCCGGCGCCCATGGGATCGGAATTGACCAGCGACGGGTCGGCGACGATCGTCGGGTTGGCCTGTACGACTTCGCCGCCGATCGGCGCATAGACCTCGGAGGCCGCCTTGACCGACTCGACCACGGCCGACGGCGCGCCCTTTTCAAAGCGCTTGCCGACTTCCGGCAACTCGACAAACACCAGATCGCCGAGCTGCTCCTGGGCGTGCTGCGTGATGCCGACGGTGGCCGCGTCGCCCTCAATGCGAACCCATTCATGCTCCGACGTGAATTTCAGCATTGCAGAATTGCTCCGAGTTAGGTGCGCTTATAGCGATGCGGGACGAACGGCAGTTCCGTCACCTCGACCGGCAGCCGGTTACCGCGCACGTCTGCAAACAACAGTGTGGTCGGGGTAGACAACGCGCGCGGTACGTAACCCATGGCGACCGGGCCCTCCGCCGAGGGACCGAAGGTGCCGGACGTGACCGTGCCGACCGAATGAGACGCGGAGGCATCGGCGTACAGCAACACGCCGGCGCGCACCGGCGCGCGCCCGCGCGGCTTCAGCCCGACGCGGCAGCGCGGCGCGCCGCGCTCAAGCTGCTCCAGGACCCCATCCGCGCCGGGAAAATGGCCGGCGCGCGCACCGCCCTCGCGGCGGACTTTCGGTATCGCCCAGTCCAGCGCCGCTTCGACCGGCGTCGTGCTCTCGTCGATATCGCAACCGTAAAGGCAGAGTCCGGCCTCGGTCCGCAGGCTGTCGCGCGCGCCGAGACCGACGAGGGTCACCGCTTGATCCGCGAGCAGCGCGCGCGCGACTTTCTCCGCGTCGCGCACGGGAATGCTGATCTCGAAACCGTCTTCGCCGGTATAACCGGACCGGCTGACGAGGCAGCTCACGCCGGCGATCGGGGCCGGCCGAATGTCCATGAACCGCATCGACGCGGACGACGGTGAGAGCCGGACCAGTGCCGCTGCAGCGGCCGGGCCTTGCAACGCCAGCAAGGCGTGGTCTTCCAGCACGTCGATCGTGAAGGCATCCGACAGGGCGCTGCGCAGATGCCGTTCATCGATGTCCTTGCGGCTGGCATTGACGATGAGCGCCAGATACTCGCCGCATTGACCGATCATCAGATCATCGATGATGCCGCCGCGGCTGTTGGTGAAAAACGCGTAGCGCTGTCGTCCCGGCGCAAGGCTTAAGACGTCGGCCGGCACGACACGTTCGAGGGCCTGGGCGGCGTCGGCCATCCTGCCGGAACGCGGGCGCAATGCGATCTGCCCCATATGCGAGACATCGAACAGACCGGCGGCGCGGCGGGTGTGCAGATGCTCCTTGAGCACGCCCAGCCGGTAATGGATGGGCATGTCGTAGCCGGCGAACGGCGCCATGCTGGCGCCCATCTCCAGGTGCAACGCATGGAGCGGCGTCTGCTTGAGCGCCGGTGCCGTCGGAGCGGGCTGCGCCATCATCGCACCGCCCGCCTACGGGCGCCCGGCCCGGCTGGATCGAAATCGAACGCGCGGCGCCAACCGATCGGCCAAAGACCTATCGGCAAGCGACGCATCTGATCGACAAAATCGAATTTGGACATCGGGCACCACACCAGCTATGCGCTGATTGATCTGGTGCCCCCTCTGTATCTTTGCCTGAGAATGTTATCCCGTCGGCGGACGCAGGCGTGCGTCTCTTTCCAGAGTCTTATGGTGCGATTGCGCGGTTCTTCTGCCTGAGAGTTTCCGGGGCGGTTGCTCCTTCGGCGCCGGCCAACAGCCGATCTCTCCCGCAGCAATGCGAGATTTAAGAACGTCGACTCCTCTATATGAACTGGTGATTCTCTAGCCGACCGCGAATGCCTTGTCACCAGGTTTCAACGCCGCACCGGCCGACCAATGCTGCACTTGTGAAGAAATCCCTTGCCGGCCCGGAGCCGTCCACAGCCGGCGCGAAACGGCGACGCGCTCAGAAATCGACGCGCGGGGTCTCCGGAATGTAATGCTCGAACAGCGTCCAGAACGGTGCCGTATGCGTATGCGCATACCACGTCTCGAACTGCGTCAGCGCCGCCGGCACATCGGCTGCGCTGTTGTCATCCGGCTTCAGGCTGGCAAAGACGGCTTGCGCGACCGGCGCAAAGCGCGCCAGCACCGCGGCGCGAGCCTCGCTGTCGCTTTCCCAATTAAGTCGCGCGCGCAGCGCGGCCAGCGCGTAGGCCATCGCGGTCGGCTCGTCTTCGGCCGGACCGACCGCCTCGGCGATGGCCTGCATCAGATTGAGGCGCCGGAACGCGAACGCGCGCTGCTGCTCGAGATCCGCAATGCGTGTCGCCACCTCGCGGCGAAATGCAGCCTCGGCCGTTTCCGCCGCGCGCGCGGCGGCCTGAAGGTCTTCGAGAAACGACGTCGCGGTCATTTGACGCGCCGCGAGGTTGGCGGAAGAGAGTGGGAGTCGAACCCACCAAAGACCGGCTCGCGGCCTCTCCCGGATTTGAAGTCCGGACGCCCCACCGGGGACGATTCCCTTCCACTGTTCGGCGTTGGCGGCTGCTGATCCGCCGGGCGGCGGAACAGGTCGAGCCGGTGCTTGTTGATGCGGCGCAGATCGCCGCGCCGCAGCGTGACGCCGTGACGGTCCAAGAATTCGAGAATCTGGATGGCGACCTTGCGGCCGTTGTCGAGCCGGTCGCGGAATTCGGCGGCGGTGAATTGCCCGGTCGCCGCCTTTGCCGCCAGATCGGCGGCAGTTTCCACCATCTCCGCCACGGTGCCGCGAAGGAAGAAATGATCGTGGGCAACCTCGTCGACCTTGCCGAGGCGGCCGAGCAGCTTGAGGAGCCGCCGAATGTCGGCTTCATCTCTGCCGATCATGCCGGCGATGTCGCGGACGCGCGGCGGGCGAAAGCGCTCCTTGTCGGCAATCAGCGGTCTGATGTGCCGCCACAGCGCTTCCTCGGCGGCGGTCAGCCGCACTTCGTGGCCGGGCAGCCGAACCCAGGCGCCGTCGAGCGCCACCTGCTTGACCCGCGCCAGACTTTGCAACGCTGCAGCGAAGGCCGGCGCCGGCAGCCGTGGCTCGATCAAAAGCCGCAGCCGCTCCAGTCCCATGCCGGGCAGATCCGGATTGGCGGCGTGGAAGGCCGTGAGCTTGTCGAGGACGCCGCGCTTGAGCTGCATCCAGCGCGCCGGCGACAGCGCGACGAACGTGTGTTGCACCGGAATGCGGATCAACCCGAGTTGTTCGGCAAGACGCTCGACTTCGTCGGCGCTGAGCGCGCGGTCGCGGGCAAAGGCTGTCAGGTCGACATAGCCCGCGGCGCATTCGAATAGCGCGACCAGCGCGTGCCCGGGATCCTCGATCGCATGGGCATCGAGCTGCGCCATGCGCTCCGGCGTGCGGCGCTTGCGCGTGGGCGCGCGCAAGTCGAGAAACCGCCCGCCGCCGATGGTGCGCTGGCCCGACGTGTCGCGCAGCACAAAGCGATCGCCGACTGCAGCGGCGATCGGGCGATCGAGCACCACCTGGACCCGCGCGTTTTCGCCCGGTGCAATCGGCCGGTCGCCGCGCAGAACGATCCGAGCGCCGGCTTCCGCGGCCGCATGATGCAGTCGCGCCGGCATCCACTGCGTGATCGGCTTTTGCCCGGAGGGGAGCACGCGCAGCGCCGCATCGATGCGCTCGGTCGGGGCGTGCAGTTCGGGATCGAGCACCACGTCGCCGCGATGGATGGCGTCCTTGGTGATGCCGTCACCGGCGAGATTAAGCGCGCACCGCTCGCCGGCCTGTCCGCGGTCGGTCGGGCGATTTTGCGCGTGGATGGAGCGAATGCGCGCAGCCAGGCCCGACGGGCTGATCGTGACGTGATCGCCGACGGCGACCGTTCCGGACAATACGGTGCCGGTGACGACGGTGCCGACGCCGGTCAGCGTGAATGAGCGGTCGACGGCGAGGCGGAAGCGCCCTTGGGGGGCACTGCCCGCGACCGCTTGCGCCTCTGCAAACAGCCGGGCGCGGAGCGAATCGATGCCTTCGCCGCTGACGATCGAAACCGGCACGACATCGGCTCCGGCGAGGCCGGTGTCGGCGAGCGTCCGTGCAATCTCGGCGGCGATCGCTTCGCGCCGCTCGAGCGAGACCAGATCCACCTTACTCAGCGCCACAATGCCGCGACCGACGCCGAGCAGATCGACGATGGCAAGATGCTCGCGCGTCTGCGGCATGACGCCGTCGTCGGCCGCTACGACCAGCAAGACGAAATCGATGCCGCCGGCACCGGCCAGCATGTTGTGGACGAATTTTTCGTGGCCGGGCACGTCGACGAACCCGAGCACCTTGCCATCCGGCGCCGGCAGATAGGCGAAGCCGAGGTCGATGGTGATGCCACGCGCCTTTTCTTCCTTGAGGCGATCGGTGTCGATCCCGGTGAGCGCGTGCACCAGCGCGGTCTTGCCATGATCGATATGGCCTGCGGTGCCGACGATCATGGCATCGGCTCCGGCAGCGTCGCCGCGGCGCGGCGTTCCGCCTCGGCGATGTCGTCTGCCGACAAGGCGTCGCGTACGGTCTTGAGGAACGGCTCGGCGAGCGCGCTGCCGCCGGCGCGGGCCCGCAGCAGCCAGGCCAGCGCCGCAACGCCGTCGCGCGCAACACCGGCGCCGAGCACGCGCGCCGCGCCGAGCATCGCCTGGCCATCGGCATCGCCGCGCGCCGCCGCTTTGGCCCACCATGCCGCCGCCGCCGCCGGATCGCGATCGACGGCGAGCGCGTTGTGATAAATCATGCCGAGGCGCGTCATCGCCGCCGCGACGCCTTGCTCAGCCGCGGCGAGAGCCCAGCGGCGCGCCTCGACGGCATCGAGCGGAATGCTGTCGCCTTCGAGTAGCATCCAGCTCAGCATGTCCTGCGCCGGCGCGTCGCCGGCCTCGGCCGCCGCACGGTAGAGATCGGCGGCGCGCGCGTGGTCCTGTTCGACAGCCTCGCCCTTGAAATAGAGCGCGGCCAAGTTTCGCCGACCGACCGGGTCGCCCGCGTCGGCCGCCAAAGTCAGCCAGCGCAGCGCCAGTCCCTGATCGCGCTCGACACCGAGGCCTTCGGCGAAGCAGGCGCCGACATTGTTTTGCGCCCGCGCCACGCCGGCCCGGGCCAGCGGTCCCCAGATGGCGAGCGCCGCCGGATAATCGCCGCGTGCGGCTGCGTCATAAGCCTCCGCCATGCGGGCGGCGACGTTTTGCTCGCCTGCGGTGCGGCCGCCGCGCAGCGCCAGACGATCAAGTAACCCCATGATCATCTCCGAGATCAAGCGCGGCAAAATTCACGGTAAACGCGGCCTCGTCCTCGAGACAGCGCAGATCCAGGATCTGCGCGCCACCCTCGATGCGGCCGATAACCGGAACGGGGAGGTGGCGAAACGCAGCAGCAAGTCGGTCGAGCGCGCGACCGGCGCCACGCGCGGTATGCGGCCGGATCGCCAGGCCGGCGCTCGGCATGGTCTCAAGCGGCAGCGCGCCGGAGCCTATCTGGCTCGCGCAAGCAACGACCTCGACATTGAATTTAGCCCCGAGCTTTGCCGCGACGATCGGCAGCAGCCGGTGCGCCATGGCTTTGATCGCCGGCCGCGGACGGGCCAGGAGCCGGATCGTCGGCAACTCCTCGGCGAGCGCGTCCGGATTGCGGTAGAGGCGCAATGTCGCCGCCAAGGCCGCAAGCCTGATCTTGTCGACCCGCAACGCCCGTTTCATGGGATTGCGGTTGATCTTCGCGATCAAATCCTTGCGGCCAACAATGAAACCGGCCTGCGGTCCGCCCAAAAGCTTGTCGCCGGAAAAGGTGACGATGTGGGCACCGTCGGCGATCGTCTCGGCGACCGTCGGCTCATGCGCCAGTCCCCATCGATCCAAGTCGACGAGCGTGCCGGAGCCCAGATCGTTGACCAAGGGAACGCCGCGCTCGCGCGTCAGCGCGGCAAGCTCGCGCGCGCCGACCTCCCTGGTGAAACCGGCGATGCGATAGTTCGAGGTGTGGACCTTGAGCACGAGCCCGGTCGTGGGCCCGATCGCCTCCGCATAATCCTTATAATGGGTACGATTGGTGGTGCCGATCTCTCTTAGCCGCGCGCCGGCGCGCGCCATGATGTCGGGCATGCGGAAGGCGCCGCCGATCTCGATCAACTCGCCGCGCGACACCACGGCTTCGCGACCCTTCGCGAGGGTGTTCAATGTAAGAAGCACGGCGGCGGCGTTGTTGTTGACGACGGTTGCGTCCTCCGCGCCGGAAAACTCGCAGAGCAGGCCGCGCAGATGATCGTCGCGCTCGCCGCGCTTGCCGGTCGCGAGGTCGAATTCCAGGGTGACGGCGGAGCGCATGGCGGCGACGGCGGCTTCGACCGCCGCTTCGGCGAGGAGCGCGCGGCCGAGATTGGTGTGCAGCACCGTCCCGGTGAGATTGAAGACGGGACGCAAGTTCGACCGCGCCTCCGCCGCCAGCGCGGCGAGCGCCGTGCTCGCGATCGCGTCAGGCCGGCTCGACTGCGGTTTGCCGGCGCGCAAGGCGTCGCGCGCCGCATCGAGCGCCTGACGCACCGCCTTGACGACGGCCGGCCGCCCAAACCGGGCAATGGCAAGCGTCGCCGCATCCTCCTTGAGGACATCGTCCACCGCCGGCAAGGCGCGCAACTGGAGATCGGGCTCGGCTGTCATGGCGATGCCCTTCAATAACCGAGCAGGAACGGATTGACCGCGCCGCGCCGATAGCCGAGCTCGCGCACCAGCAGATCGAGCGCGAGACTGCCGACATCGTCGGCGACCGGATCGAGCGCAGGATGCTGCTGCTGCTGCAGGATTTTCACATAGTCGCGGCAGGTGTCGCAGGTCTCCGCGCGAACGTGGCCGTCGCTCCCTTCCACCTGGCGGTAGCTGATCCCCTTGGTCGAGCCGCACAGCGTGCATTTGACACGCACATAGTTCCACAGCGTGCTGCACAGCGAGCAGGCGCAGAACCGCGAGTTTTCCGCGCCCGGCCAGCCGACCACCAGCGATGCCACCGGCGGCGCGCCGCAGGCCGGGCAGACGCCGTCGCCGACGGCGACCAGGCGCTCGGCCTCGAGCCGCGCCGCTTGTCTGGCGAAGTGAATCTGCAGCGCCGCGGCGATGAACAGGTGGTCGGCGAGCGCTTCCACCGGAATGGAATCGGCCAGGACGGCGCGCACCATGGCGTCGTGCGTCAGCCGCTCGGCGCCTACGGTGCGCGTTAGCGCCGCGTGCGCCGGCTCCGGCATGTCGATGTCGCGGGTCAGCGACAGCAGCCGATCAAGCGTCGCATCGAACGCGGCGTCGGCCGTGAAACGACTGCGATCGAGTGGCGGCATGCCGAATTCGCGCGCCCGTTCGCACGCGTCGGGAGCCGGCATGTCGGGCGCGGCGAGCCCGTCCTGCAGGTCGTGCTGGATGTCGCTGAGCGAAGCGAGGAAGCGCAGATAGGGCGCAAGGGCGTGGCCTTCGGACAGCGCCCGAAAGCGGTTGCCACGCGCGGCGAACAGCGTCTTTGGATCGGGAAGACGGACGAACGGCGGCTCGGCGATTTTCCCGATCTGGACTGGATCGTGCCGAGGCGCGCCCGCGCTACTCATTGTTCACGAACCCTCCGGGTCACGTGGATATTGCAGAGCGGTACCAAGCTATATCCGGGCGCTGCTCCCGATAACTGTCAATTCTTGCCGGTGACCAACTCCCGCAGCCACTTGCGATGATGCTTCCAGGCCCAGCCGCCGGTGACCCGGCCGCGGACCATTGCCGGCAACGAGCCGCGGAACCAGATCGCCGCGTAAACGTGGACGATCCACACGCAGATGATGGCGATCGCCGCGACATCGTGGACGAGGATGGCGACCCGCTTCTGCTCGAGCGTCGTGTACTGCGAGAAATATTCGTCCCAGCTCACCAGGCCGCTGACGATCAGCACCACGATCAGGATCGACATCGCCCAAAAGACAATCTTCTGGCCGGCATTATACTTGCCGACGTCGGGCAACCGTTCCTCGTGCCCGGTGAGGAGATCGCGCAGGCGCGCCAGCCAGGTGCCGTCCTCCGCTTTCCAGAGATTCGCCTTCCAGAAACGCAGAAATAATCCGCCGAAGCTGAAGAACAGAACGACACCGATCCACGGGTGGATGAAGCGCGTCGTCTGGCCGCCGGCAAACAGCGCGGTCAGAAAGAACAGGCTCGGAGCGAATAGCGCCAACCCGGACAGCCCAAGCAGCACGAGGCTCGTCGCCGTGATCCAGTGGTTGATGCGGGCGCCGGCCGTATAGCGATCGACGATCACCGGATCGCCCGGATGCACCATGTCGCCAGGTTCCACGTCGTAGGCGCTCATGACGATTGGCCCTCCGCGAGCTGTTTGGCCTTTTCTTCGTCCTCGCGTGAAACCCGATTGGCGCCGGTGACGAGGTGATGGACGAAGCCGACCGCGGCAAAGGCGGCGATCGCCGCCAGCCCGGCGTACTTGCCGGCTCCTTTCCAGAGTTCAACCAGCGGGCTGATCCGCGGGTCCTTCGCCAGCCCGGCATAGAGCTCCGGCTGATCGGCGTGATGCAACACGTACATCACATGCGTGCCCTTGACCCCGGGAGGATCGTAGAGACCGGCATTGGCGAAGCCGCGCGATTTCAGATCCTTGATGCGCCCCTCGGCGTGTTGTTTCATCTCCTCCTTGGTGCCGAACACGATCGCATGCGTCGGGCAGGCCTTGGCGCAGGCCGGGCCTTGGCCGACCGCCACGCGATCGGAGCACAGCGTGCACTTGTAGGCCTTGTGATCGACCTGGGAGATGCGCGGGATATTGAACGGGCATCCTTTGACGCAGTAGCCGCAGCCGATGCACTTGTCGTGGTCGAAGTCGACGATGCCGTTGGAGTACTGCACGATGGCGCCGGGCGCCGGGCAGGCCTTGAGGCAGCCCGGGTCTTCGCAATGCATGCAGCCGTCCTTGCGGATCAGCCATTCCAGGTTTTGCGTTTCCGGATTCACCCATTCGGTGAAGCGCATCACCGTGAACATGTTCGGCGTCAGATCCGACGGAATGGTATAGGAGCCGACGTTCTCGCCGACCGGAATGCGCTCATCGTTCCATTCCAGGCAGGCCGCCTGGCAGGCCTTGCAGCCGATGCACTTCGACACGTCGATGAGCTTGGCCACCTCGGTGAGTTTCCTGGCCGGTGCCGGCACGCTCGAGGCGGAGCGCCGGACCAAGTCCTGTTCGCCGTAGAGCGCCGTGACGTCCTTGGTCGGCGGCGGGGGCAGAACGAATTCGAAATTCGCCATGATCCCCTCCCTTATGCCACCGGCCCGGCGATGGGCTCGATATTGACCAGGAAGGCCTTGTACTCGGGCGTCTCAATGTCGGCGTCGCCGACATAGGGCGTCAGCGAATTCGGCCCGAACCCTTTCTTCGCCGCGCCCGTGAAGCCCCAATGCAGCGGAATGCCGACGACGTGCACCGTCTTGCCGTTGCACTGCAGCGGCGTGATGCGCTTGGTGACCATGGCTTTCGCCCTGATCGATCCGCGCTTCGACCAGACTCGGACCCAGCCGCCGTCCTTGACGCCCTTCTCCTTCGCCAGTTGTTCGGAAATCTCGACGAAGAACTCCGGCTGCAGCGAGGCGTTCACCTCGTTGTGCTTGGTCCAGAAGTGGAAGTGTTCGGTGAGCCGATAGGAAGTCGCCGCATAGGGGAATTCCTCGGCGTTGCCGAACTGCTCCAAGTCGTCCTTGAACACGCGCGCCGCCGGATTGCCGCGAATCTTCGGCGCCACGACATTGACCACCGGAGATTCGAACGGCTCGTAGTGCGCCGGGAACGGCCCGTCGCGCATCATGCCGCGGGTGAACAGACGCGCGGTGCCTTCGGGATTCATGATGAAGGGGCCGACAACGTCAGGCTTGGAATTAGGCGCAATGTCGGGGACGTCGTATCCCGTCCATTTGCTGCCGTCCCACCACAGCAGCTTGCGGCTGGGATCCCACGGGTTGCCGTTCATGTCGGCCGAGGCGCGATTGTAGAGGATGCGGCGGTTGAGCGGCCAGGACCACGCCCACTTTGGGTAGAGGCCGGTGGAATCCGGATCGTTGGTGTCGCGGCGGGCCATGTTGTTGCCCGCCTCGTTGTAGCAGCCGGAGTAGATCCAGCAGCCGGACGCCGTCTTGCCGTCGTCGCGCAGGGCGGCGAAGCTGACGACCTGCTTACCTTTGGCGAGCACGACCTTACTCGGATCGTTCGGATCGGCGATGTCCTCCGTCGCGTACCCGTTGAGTTCCTTGGCCAGCTCGTCGGGGGTGGGATCGCCCGGATCCGCGTAGCGCCAGTCCAGATTGACGATCGGCTCGGGAACCGGGCCGCCCTCCTTCTGATAGAGCGCCTTCAGGCGCAGGTAGAGCTGCGCCACAATCCAGGTATCGGCCTTGGCCTCGCCGGGAGGCGTGCCCCCGGCCCAGTGCCACTGCAGCCAGCGGCCGGAATTGGTGAGCGAGCCCGTGTCCTCGGCGAAGCAAGTGGTTGGAAGCTGAACGACTTCCGTCTGGATCTTCGCGGGGTCGACATCGTTGTACTCGCCGTGGTTCTCCCAGAAGCGTGCCGTCTCCGTCTGCAGCGGATCCATGACGACAAGGAACTTGAGCTTGGAGAGCCCGTCGGTGATCTTCTTCCGGTTCGGGAACGACAGCAGGGGATTGAAGCCCTGGCAGAAGTAGCCGTTCATCTTGCCGTCGTGCATCAACTCGAACACTCGCAGCACGTCGTAGCCTGACACGTCGAGCTTGGGCAGCCAGTCATAGGCGAAATCGTTCTCGGG
This sequence comes from Xanthobacteraceae bacterium, assembly GCA_050011955.1. GTDB lineage: Bacteria > Pseudomonadota > Alphaproteobacteria > Rhizobiales > Xanthobacteraceae > BOG-931. The sequence goes on along the minus strand of JBEKIC010000002.1, from coordinate 100,913 downwards.
CGTCGCCGCCGACCCCCACATCGCCTTCTGGAAGCTGACGAAGAACTTCTTGTAGTTCTGCCAATAGCTCGTCTGGTTCGGCCGCAACGGCTTGAAGCCGCGGGTCGACATGTAGGCATCGAGGGTCGCTTCCTTGTCCGTCGGAATTGTCAGATAGCCGGGGAGCAGGTTCGACATCAGACCGATGTCGGTCAATCCCTGGATGTTGGAGTGGCCGCGCAGCGCATTCATGCCGCCGCCGCGCATGCCGATATTGCCGAGGATGAGCTGCAGCATGGCCATGGCGCGGATGTTCTGCGAGCCCTTCGAATGTTGGGTCCAGCCGAGCGCGTACATGGAGGTCATCGTCTTGGTCGGCGACGACGTCTCCGAGATCATCTGCGCCACCTTCAGGAACTTGTCCTTCGGCGTGCCGCAAATGCGCTCGACCATCTCAGGCGTGAAGACCGAGACGTGCTTCTTCAAAAGAGCCCAAACGCAGCGCGGGTTCTCCAGTGTCTCGTCGGAAACCACGTAGCCGTCCGGCCCGAGCGCGTATTCCCAGGTGGACTTGTTGTAATCGCGCTTGGCCTCGTCATAGCCGGTGAACAGGCCATCGTGAAAGTCGAATCCATCTTTCACGACGTAGGGCGCATTGGTGAATGCCTTGACATAGTCCCAATGCACCTTGTCGTTCTCGATGCAGTACTTCATCACGCCGAGCAGAAACGCGATATCGGTGCCCTGACGAATCGGCGCATAGACGTCGGCGACCGCCGCCGAACGGGTAAATCGCGGATCGACGACGATCAGCCTGGTGCCGCGGTTGGCTTTCGCCTCGGTGACCCATTTGAAGCCGCACGGGTGCGCTTCCGCTGCGTTCCCACCCATGATGACGACGACATCGGTGTTCTTGATGTCGGTCCACAAATTCGTCATCGCGCCGCGGCCGAATGTTGGGGCCAAACTGGCCACCGTGGGGCCGTGTCAAACGCGTGCTTGATTATCGAAGGCCAACATCCCGGCGCTGCGCACCACCTTGTAGGTCGCCCACGCCGTTTCATTGGTTGACGCCGACGCCGCAAGGAAGCCGGTACTCAGCCACCGGTTGACCGTGACGCCGTCGTTGTTCCTGACGATGAAATTCTTGTCGCGGTCGTCCTTCATCAGCCGCGCGATGCGATCGAGCGCCACGTCCCAGGACACGCGTTCGAATTTGTCCGAGCCTGGCTTGCGGATCTGCGGATAGAGCGTGCGCGTCTTCGAATGAACGAAATCCAGCAGTGCGGCGCCCTTCGGGCACAGTGTGCCGCGATTTGTCGGATGATCCGGGTCGCCTTCGATATGGGTGATCTCGGCTTTCTCGCCCTTCTTCAGGTCGCCCTTCGAGTACATGATGACGCCGCAGGCAACTGCGCAATAGGGGCAGGTGTTGCGGGTCTCGTTCAGGTTCGCGAGCTTCCACGGACGAATGAAATCTGCGTAAGCAGATTCGAGATCGCCGAAGCCGAGCGCACCGAGGGTCGTGCCGGCAACACTCGCACCAGCACCATGCATGAATTGGCGCCGCGACAATTCTATGTTCATGGGATGGTCCTCTTGAGCATGTTCGCCCCGCCCGCGCAACGCTCGCCGGGCATGCTCATCAGCTTGCCCGATCATTGGAATTCCGTAATAGCCGACGCTATTTTGGAATTGGACCAAAGTCAATTTGACCACCGTCAATTGCCGTAGCGGAACAACGGGGCGTTCAATTGAATCGAATGTTGTCGGACAGCACGGGGTTATTTCTTCCTCCTTGTGCATTGCAACATCACGCGCCCGCGATTTCCACGACGGTTTAAAAGGCGCAGCGGTCTTGCAGAGAAATGCCGATTTAGATTGACGCCGAGCTAAACTGAGGGGCAGATTCGTCTTGTGTTCGCGCCAACGGCTCCCGAGGTTCGGGGCGATCGGCATCAGGCAGTGACTTGGCGACAGCGACCGAGCGTCGCAGTGTCGCGAGCGGGCGCACATTTGCGAACATCGCTGCCGCCGGCCTCGCGCGACGAGGCGCCAGCCAAACTCATCGCATCGAAAAACCGCGACCGGCGAGGCCGCTTCGGCCCTTGCGCCGTTGTGACGCGAGAAGGAGGAGGCAATGTCCATCGACCGACGTGAGCTTCTCAAGGCGGGACTTGCAGTATCGGCCGCCGCAGCGCTGCCGAACACGGCGCGCGCAGAGGTCGACTTCGCGCCGCATCCCGGAGCGTGGCGCAACTTTCAGGTCCTGACGCGACTTGAAATCGGCAAGGCGGACGGCAAGAGCCAGGCTTGGATCCCGGTGCCCGCGGTCAACGAACCGGATTGGTTCAAGTCGCTCGGCAGCACGTGGACGAGCAACGGCCGCGCCGCCCTGGTGCGCGAGCCGAAATACGGCGCCGAGATGCTCCATGTCGAATGGGCGGACGGCGAGCCAAGCCCGGTCGTCGAGGTGACCAGCCGGATCGCGACGCGGGATCGCGCGATCGATCTCAAGAAGCCCGGCCAACCCGCGCCACTTTCGGCAGCGGAGCGTAACCGCAACACGCAAGGCACCGAGCTCATTCCCGCTGACGGCATCGTCAAGCAAACCTCCGACAAGATCGTCGCCGATGCGAGCGCGGAGACCGATATCGAGAAGGCACGCGCCATTTACGAGTGGATCGTGGACAACACCTACCGCGACCCCACGGTGCGCGGTTGCGGCATCGGCGACATCGCGGCCATGCTCAGGACCGGCAATTTCGGCGGCAAATGCGCCGATCTCAACGCGCTCTATGTCGGCTTGGCGCGGGCGGCCGGTTTGCCGGCGCGCGATGTCTACGGCATTCGCGTCGCGCCCTCGCGACTAGGCTACAAGAGTCTCGGCGCGGGCTCGGCGGTGATCACCAAGGCGCAGCACTGCCGCTCGGAGGTCTATCTCGCCGGCTTCGGCTGGGTGCCGGTCGACGCCGCCGATGTGCGCAAGGTCGTACTCGAGGAACCGCCGACCAACCTGGCGATCGACGATCCTAAGGTCGTTGCCGCGCGCAAGGCGCTGTTCGGCGCATGGGAGACCAATTGGCTGGCGTATAATTTTGCGCACGACGTCGCCTTGCCCGGATCGCGCGGGCCGAAGCTCGGCTTCCTGATGTATCCGCAGGCCGAGACCGCAAGCCTGCGGCTCGATTGCCTCGACCCGGACAATTTCAAATACACCATCACCGCGAAGGAGCTGACGGCGGCGTGACGCATGACGCCATGACGCGCCGCGCTGCGCCGCCGCATTGCGGGAAAACACAATGAATGTGCCGATCGTTCGATTGACAAGTCTCGCCCACGGCGGCGGCTGCGGCTGCAAGCTTGCACCCTCGGTCCTGAAAGAGCTGCTCGCCGACCAGCCGGCGGCTCAGCCGTACCGCGAGCTCCTGGTCGGCACCGAAACCGGCGACGACGCGGCGGTGTGGCAGCTCGACGAGGAGACCTGCATCATCGCGACCACCGATTTCTTCATGCCGATGGTCGACGATCCGTTCGACTTCGGACGCATCGCCGCCACCAACGCCATCTCCGATATCTATGCGATGGGCGGCAAGCCGATCATGGCTTTGGCCATTCTCGGCATGCCGGTCGATAAAGTTTCGCCGGAGATGGTGCGCGAAATTCTCAAAGGCGGGTCGCAGGTCTGCGCCACGGCCGGAATTCCGGTGGCAGGCGGCCACTCCATCGACTCGCCGGAGCCGATCTACGGCCTCGCCGTCATCGGCATCGGCCGCCCGCAGGACATCCGGCGCAACACCGAAGCCAAGCCCGGCGACGTGCTGATTCTGACAAAAGCGCTCGGTGTCGGCGTCTATTCGGCCGCCTTCAAGAAAGCCGCGCTGTCGCCCGCAGCCTACGCCGAGATGACGGCGTCGATGACGCAGCTCAACCGGATCGGAACCGAGTTGGCCAAGGATCCCGCCGTTCACGCCATCACCGACGTGACCGGCTTCGGCCTGCTCGGGCACGCGCTGGTAATGGCGCGCGGCTCGAACCTCGCTCTCGTCGTGCGTTTCGACGATCTGCCGTTCCTGACCGAAGCCGAACGTTTGGTGCAACAGCATTTTGTCACCGGCGCATCGGCGCGGAACTGGGCGAGCTACGCTGAGAGCATCATTTTGCCTTCCGATTTTCCCGAATGGCGGCGTCAGCTCCTCACCGATCCGCAGACATCGGGAGGGCTGCTGATTGCCTGCGATCCCGATCGTGCGGCGGAAGTCACGCGTACGATCATCGATGGCGGATATACGCGCGCCTGCATCATCGGACATGCCGACGCCGGGCCACCGTCAATCACGATCAGGTCGTGACACGCTCGCGCTTCCGGGCGGCGACTTTTTCCAAGAGCGCTCCGGAGTCCTCGATCTCGCAATCGACCGGTGCAATCATGACCGCGTCTTCGGCCGCGCCGTCGCGCGCTGTCGCATTGAACGCCCCAGCGGCGCGGCGTAGGATCGCCGCAAACGGCCCGATCGTGGCCGGCGTCATCGGGGAGTGAAATGCATAAGATCGCATGCGCCTTATCGGCTTTGCTCGGCGTAATTCTCGTCGTGCCTGCGCCCGGCGTGAGAACCGCACAAGCCGCAGACAAAGTGGAGATCGCGGTGATCGTCCCGCTGTCGGGGCCGAATGCGAGCGTCGGTGAAATGATCGTCAATGCCACCAAGCTCGCGGTCGAGGACGTCAACGCCGCCGGCGGCATCAAATCGCTCGGCGGCGCCAAGCTCACCCCGATCATCGCCGACGCCACCAACGATCCGCAAGGCGCGATCACCACCACCGAGCGCGTGCTGACCCAGAACAAGGTCGCCGGCGGCTACGGCCTGGCGCTGTCGCCGCTCACCACCGCGGCGCTGCCGTCGTTCGTCAAGCACCACGTCGCCGTGGTCACCTCCGCTATCAGCGACGCGCTGGTGACGCCGAACAACAGCGGTTATCTGTTCCAGATCGCGCCGAAGGGCTCCGCGTTCGGCAATCAGGAGGTCAAGTTCCTCGAGTTTCTCAATGACAAGTACAAGATGGGGATCACCAAGGCGGCGATCCTCTACGTCAACAACCCTTACGGCATCGCCACCGAAAAGGGCATCGAACAACTTGCGCAGAAAGCCGGCCTCGAAATCGTGCTCAATTCCGCCTACCCGGAGAGCATCACCGACGCCAGCCCGCTGGTTTCCAAGATCCAGCAATCGGGCGCTCAGGTCCTGTTTCCGGTCTCCTATATCACCGACGCGAGCCTGATCCTCACCGCGCTGCGCAGCGCCGATTCCCACGTGCTGGTGATCGGCGGCGGCGCCGGCTTCATCTGGCCGCCGATCGGGCAATCGCTGGGCGCCAAGGTCAACGGATTGACCAGCGTCGCGTCGTGGAACCTCGATTCAATGAACGTCAAGGGCGATCCCAAGCTCGACGGCGTCACCGAGCGCTACCTGAAATCGTTCGGCACTTTCATGCCGGAGCAGGCGGGCGAGGCTTACGCAGGGATTTCGGTGCTGGCGGCAGCCATCGAGGCGGCGGGCTCCGACGATCCGGCCAAGGTGCGCGACGCGTTGGCCAACCTTCACGTTGCCATGGGGGGCGGCGCGATGATGCAGCCGGGCGAAGTCGAGTTCGACGCCAACGGCGCCAACAAGCGGGTCTTTCCGGTCATGATCCAGTGGCAGGGGGGCGTCCCGCGCACGGTGTTTCCGGAAGGCGTCGCAACGGCCGCGGTGGTCAAGCCGTAGCATTCCGCCCGCTCCTGCGTCGGGAATGTACGCTAGCCGCGCAACGGGGTGGCTGACGGCCGCGGGGGCGGCCCCATGATCTTTCTGCAGTCGATCGTCAACGGGCTATTGATCGGCGGCGTCTACGCGCTGGTCGCCATGGGCCTCAATCTGATGTTCGGCGTGATGAAGCTCGTCAACTTTGCGCACGGCGAGTTTCTGATGGCCGGCATGTATGTCGCCGTGTGGCTGGCGAGCCTCGGCATGCTGCCCGGCCTGTTCGGCATCTATTGGGTCGCCATTCCGACCATGTTCGTCATGGCGGCGCTCGGCTTCGCCTTTTATCTGCTGCTGCTCGACCGTGCCGCGCGATTTGGCGAGTCGCCGCAGATCCTGCTCACCATCGGGCTGTCGATCGGCGCGCAAGGCCTGGCTCAGGTGCTGCGCGGCTCCGGCTTCAAGCTTCAACCGAACCCGATCAACGGCGCCGCGATCCATCTCGGCGGCCTCAATCTGCAGCTCGGACCCGCGGTGGCCTTCACGGTGGCGCTGCTCGTCAGCATCGTGATGGCTTTGGTGCTGCGCATGACGCGGTTCGGCAAAAGCGCGCGCGCGGTTGCCGAGAGCGTGGAAACCGCGGAAATGCTTGGCATCGATGCGCGCCGCGTCTATCTGGTGACGACGTCGATCGCCATCGGGCTGGTCGGACTCGCCGGCGCGCTGCTCATTCCCTACCATTACACATTCCCCAACGTCGGCCAGAATTTCGTGGTGGTGGCGTTTCTCGCCATCGTCATCGCCGGCCTCGGCAATGTTGTCGGCGCCGTGTTCGGCGGCTTGCTGATGGGCGTCATGCAGTCGCTGACCGCATCCTATTTCGATCTCGATCTGTCGACGGCGGCGATCTATGTGGTGTTTCTGGCCGTGCTGTTGCTGCGCCCGCAAGGGCTGTTTACGCGGGGGAGGCGCACGCTGTGAGGCTTCTCGTCATCGGTATCGTCTGGGCGATCGCCGCCGTGGCCGGCGTCGCCATCGAAAGCGATTATCTGGTGAGTGTCGCCACGGCGATGGTCTTTCTTGGCCTGTGGGCGCAGAGCTGGAACGTGCTGTCCGGCTTGACCGGAAACATCTCGCTCGGCCACTCGGCCTTCGTCGCAGTGGCCGCCTATGTGACGGTGATCCTGCAACAGAACGGGCTATCGCCGCTCGTTGGCGGCGTGCTGGGCGTCGCCGCCGCGGTCGTTCTTGCCGCGATCATCGGCGCCGCGACATTGCGGCTGCGCGGGCCCTATTTCACCCTGGCGACGCTTGCCGCGGCGGCCGTCGTGCTGTCGCTGATCCTGCACTATTCGGATCTCACCGGCGGCCCCAGCGGCATCGCCATCACCTTCGCCCATGATGCGCCGCTCGAGCTCGAATTCACCAATGTCCGCGCTTATTACCTGATCGCGACGGCGCTATTGGCCGCGGTCACCATGTTCATCAGCCTGATCAGACGCAGCCGGCTCGGCTTCTATATTGCCGCCATCAAGAGCAGCGAAGAGGTCGCCGCGGCGGCCGGCGTGCGCGTCGCGCTGGTCAAGGTCACGGTCTTCTGCCTGAGCGCGGCGCTCACCGCGCTCGGCGGCGTGGTCTATGTGTTCTATATCGGCTTCGCCGATCCAAACTTCCTGTCCGGTCTCACTTTGTCGATCCAGATCGCGCTGACCGCGGTGGTCGGCGGCACCGGTTATCTGGTCGGTCCGATCGTCGGCGCTATCTTCTATGAGGCGCTCGACGCCGCCGCCAATGCCGCGTTCGGCGCCGCCGGCGGCTGGGATGTTATGATTCTTGGATTTTCCGTGGTTGCGATCGTGCTGACCGAGCCCCGCGGGCTTTGCGAGATGGCGGTTAGGCTGGTGCGCGCGATCGCCGGCCGCGTGCAGAGCGCCGTGGCATGAGCGCGCTGCTTGAGCTCAGGGACATTTCCAAGTCGTTCGGTGCCGTGCGCTCGCTCGCCCATGTCAGCTTCGCCATCGCGCAGCACGGCATTGTCGGTTTGATCGGCCCCAACGGCGCCGGCAAGAGCACGCTGATCAATGTGCTCGCCGGGGTCTATGCGCCGGATGCCGGCAGCGTGCATTTTGCCGGCCGCGCGCTCGCCGGCCTGCCGACGGCGGAGCGCGCGCGGCTTGGCCTGGTGCGCACGTTCCAGCGCCCGACGCCGATCCTCGACATGTCCTGCGTCGAAGGCGTCATGGTCGGCGGTCTGGTGCGCGGCCTGACTATCGCGCAAGCGCGCTGGGAGGCGCTCGACACTCTGGCGCTGCTCGGCCTGCGCGACGCCGCCGATCAATCGCCGCGCAAACTGCCGACCGGCCACTTGAAGCTATTGGATTTTGCCCGCGTGCTGATGTTGGCGCCGCGGCTGGTGCTGCTCGACGAGCTGATGGCCGGACTGTCGGCCGCCGAGCTCGCGCAGGTGCTCGCCGCCATCGAGAAGCTGGCGGAACAGGGCGTCGCGTTTCTGGTCGTCGAACATCTCATGGATGTGATCAAGCGGCTGAGCCGCCATCTGGTGGTGCTGGACGCCGGCACCATCGTCGCCGAAGGCGAGCCGAACGAGGTGATCCGCGATCCGCGCGTGATCGAAGCCTATCTGGGGAAGGAGGAGACCGACCTTGCCCATGCTTGAGGTTGCCGGGCTCAAGACCGGCTATGAAGGCATTGAGGTGGTTCATGGCGTCGACCTTGTGGTCGACGAGGGCGAGAGCGTGTGCGTGCTCGGCGCCAACGGCGCCGGCAAGTCGACCACGTTGCGCGCCATCATGCGCCAGCTGCCGTATTGGCAGGGCCATGTCCGGTTTCTCGGTCATGATCTTCGCAACGCGCGGCCTTGCGTTCCGGCGCATCTCGGGCTCGGCTACGTTCCCGAAGGCCGCGGCATGCTGGCATCGCTCACGGTACGCGAGAATCTTGAAATCGGCGCCTATCCGTCACAGGCACGCGGGACATTTTCTGCAAATCTCGATCGCGTTCTCGGTCTTTTTCCGGCGCTGCGGCCGCGCCTGAGCGACGTCGCGGCCAATCTCTCCGGCGGTCAGCAGCAGATGCTGGCCATCGGTCGCGCCTTGATGAATTCGCCGCGGCTGCTCATGCTCGACGAGCCTTCGCTCGGGCTGGGCCCGCAAATCGTCAGCCAGGTCTATGCCGCTTTGGTCGAGCTGAAAAAGGCCGGCCAGGCGATCCTCTTGGTCGAACAGACCGTCGGCAAGGCATTGGCGCTCAGCGACCGCGCCTATGTGCTCGATCGCGGCCACGTCGTGCTCACCGGGCCCAGCGATCGGGTGAAGAACGACAAGCTTTTACGCGACGCCTATCTCGGGCTTTGACACCGTTGCGAAACCGATCGGGAGATCCGCCAGATGAGTGCTGCGCCCATCAACCTCAACCTTGCCGGCATGCGGGCCCTGGTGACGGCCGGCGCCTCCGGCATCGGCCTGGCCATCGCCGAAGCGCTGATCGCCGGCGGGGCTCGCGTTCATATCTGCGACGTCTCCGGCGATTTTCTCGCCGAGTTTCGTAAGAGCCACGCTGAGGCCGGTGCCAGCCGCGCCGACGTCGCCAGCGAGGCCGATGTCGAGCGGCTGTTCATCGAGGCCGAGAAAAATCTCGGCGGCCTCGACGTGCTCGTCAACAATGCCGGCATCGCCGGTCCGACCGGCGGGATCGACGAGATCGCGCCCGCCGACTGGCGGCGCACGATCGACATCTGTCTCACCGGCCAGTTTCTCTGCGCGCATTTTGCCGTGCCGATGCTCAAAGCCGCCGGCGGCGGTGCCATCGTCAACATGTCTTCGGCCGCCGGTCGTTTCGGCTATGCGTTTCGTACGCCCTATTCTGCCGCCAAATGGGGTGTCATCGGCCTGACCCAGAGCCTCGCCAAGGAGCTCGGGCCGGCAAACATCAGGGTCAATGCCATTCTCCCGGGCATCGTCGCCGGCCCGCGGATGGAGAACGTCATTGCCGCGCGCGCCGGACAGCTCGGCGTCAGCTACGCCGAGATGGAAAAGACCTATCTCGACCGCGTATCGCTGCGCCGCATGGTCACCGCGCAGGACGTCGCCGCAACCGTGGTCTTTCTTGTTTCCGGCGCCGGACGGAACATTTCCGGACAATCGATCGGAGTGTGCGGCAATGTCGAAGCGCTGTGAGAGAGCGGGCGCATGAGCAAGGTCGCCATCGTCGGTACAGGATTCATCGGCCGCGCCTGGGCCATCAGCTTCGCGCGGGCGGGCCATGACGTGGCGCTCTGGGACGCGGCGGCGGCCGCGCCCGCCGCCGCGCTCGCCTACATCGATACGATCCTGCCCGATCTTGCGGAGTACGATCTCCTCGGCGGCGCCACGCCGGGTCAAGTCCGCGCCCGGATGCGCATCGCGGCAACGCTCGAGCAAGCGCTCGGCGGGGCCGATCACGTCCAGGAGAACACGCCCGAAGACGTCGAGATCAAGCGACGGATCTTTGCGCGCCTCGATGCCGCGGCGATGCCGCAAGCCATCCTGGCCAGCTCGACCTCGGCGATCCTGCCGTCGCAGTTCACCGAGGCGCTGGCCGGCCGTGCGCGCTGCCTGGTGGTCCATCCGCTCAATCCGCCCTACGTCATCCCGGCGGCTGAAGTGGTGCCAGCGCCGTGGACGTCCACGGAAACGGTCCGGCGCACCGCCGATTTCCTGAAAGCCGCCGGCCACGCGCCCATCGTCATGAAGCGCGAGCTCGACGGCTTCGTCATGAACCGCATGCAGGGGGCGCTTCTGGAGGAGGCTTTCCGCCTGGTGGCGGACGGCTATGCCAGCGTCGAGGACATCGACATTGGTATTCGCGAAGGCCTGGCGCTGCGCTGGAGCTTCATGGGACCGTTCGAGACCATCGATCTGAACGCGCCGGGCGGTGTGCGCGATTATGTCGAGCGCTATGAGCCGCTCTACAAGGACCTGTTCGCTGCCATGCAGCGTCGGGTCGACTGGGGCGGTCCGGTGATCGACACGGTCGAGGCCGAGCGGCGGGAAAAACTCGGCGCTGGCCGCTTGCGCGACCGCCAGGTCTGGCGTGATCGCCGCCTGATGGCGCTGGCCGCGCACAAGCGCCGGGCGGCGCGGGAAATCGGCTCGTAGCCACTGCGGCCTTAGGGTCCGGTAATCTGGTAGCCGATGTACCAGGAGAACAGATTGGTCGCGGACGCATTCTGCAAGCCGGCGCCGGCGGATACGAGCAGGTGGTTGTGTTCGTCGAAATCATAGATGGCGCCGATGTTGAATCCGGTGGTGGCCGCGCCGCTTTCGGTGCCACCGAATACGACCGTCGCCGTCTGGTGGAATATTTCGCCGCCGATCGCCAGTTGCTTGGTCACCTGCCGCTGCAGCAGCCAGCCGAAAAACCAATAATCGCGATTGAGCGTATCGTCGCCGTGATTGATCCAGTAACCGCCGCCGCCATAGGTCGTCCAATCGTCGAAGCTCTTTTGTATCCACAGCGGAAAGTAGGCGCGCATATTACCGGCGCCGAGACCGAGGTTGGCGTTGCCGGTCGGCAGTTCGACGAGCGGATAGACGCCGATCATCGGGCGTGAGCCGTTCTTGTCTTCGTCGACGAAACGATACTTGAAGCCGAGCTCGGTATCGCCGTAGCCGAATTGCGAGCGGCCGCCGGCAGGACTGTCGAACGCCAGCGGCGCAATGATGTGGACCTGTCCGTTGGGCACGAGGCCGTAGTTGAATTCCCATGCCGGGCCGACGCCCGCTGTGTCGCCACGGATGGCCGTGCCGGTCGAGAGCGTGTAGAACTCGAAATGCTGATAGGGGACCGGCTCGGGATCGTCGGTCTGAAATGGCGGCCCGGCTATCACGCGACCTGCCGGCAACACGGCCAAGGCGGCTGCGATTGCCGCCACGCGAATAAATACTCCTGGCCGCGCCGCCATTGGGCACCTCCCGCCGCCTCCGGCGCAAAATCGCACCGCTGCCGGCTGCCATGCAACCTCATTCGCTCGCCCCATCACGAGCGGTGCCGTCGTGTTTTCGTTTGGCCTTGACGCGGCGGCGCGCCGGGGACATTCACGCGGGTGATGACAGTGGATTCGGACCGCGACATTGAAGCTGTGCCGGCGGCCGATGCCGCGGAACTCCCATGAGCGCCCCGCTGCCGGCCATTCCGGTCGTTGATATCCGCGACGGCGGCCCGCTGCGGCACGCCCGGCAAAGCGCGATGCAGGCCCGCGCGCTGCGCGACGCCTGCCTCGGCTTTTTCCCGCCCGCGATGCTGCCGCTGGTGCCGGCGCTCGATTGGCTGTCGCGCCGCTCGCTGGCGCGTTCGCGCTCGCCTTACCTGGCGGAGATCGCGCAGATCGCCGCGGCGCTCGATGTCTCGGGCATTTGGTTGCTCAACGCCTCATATCACTGGGGCTGCACGTCGCGGGCCAGCGAACACGACGGCGTGCCCTGGCTGATGCGCACGCTGGATTGGCCCTTTATCGGTCTCGGCCGCCATACCGAGCTGGCGCGCATGCGCGGGGAGTGCGGCGATTTCGTCAGCGTCACCTGGCCCGGTTATGTCGGCGTGCTCACGGCGATGGCGCCGCGACGCTTCGCGGCTTCGCTCAACCAGGCGCCGCTGCGGCGGCGGACCCGGCATCGCTGGCTCCGCCCCTACGACTTCGCGGCGAATGCCTTGAACGCGCGGTCGCGCGCGGACCGCGTCCCGCCGGATCAGCTTTTGCGCCGGGCGTTCGAGCATTGCGATGATTTTGCCGCAGCGCGGCGGCTGTTGGAATCGACGCCGGTCGCGCGTCCCGCGATCTACACATTGGTCGGCTGCGCCGCGCACGAGTGCTGCGTGATCGAGCGCACCGAAACCGATTTCGTCACCCGGGAGGATGATACCTGCGCCGCCAACGATTGGGTGCCCGCCCGGCCGGGCTGGGAGGGGCGCATCGGGATGCGGCGGTTCCTGGTGAGTTCATTCGCCGACGCGGCAGCTTACAGTCGCGCGCGGCGCGACGCGCTGGCGCAGTGGAGCGGCCCGGCGAGCAGTTTCGACTGGCTGCGGCCGCCCGTGCTCAACCCCTATACGCGGCTTGCGGTCGTCATGAGCCCGGCCAATGGAATTTTGCGCGCCATCGGTTATGACATTGCCGATGGCGACTTGCCCGAGCCGGTGACACAAACCTGCGAACTCGAACTGCTGCCGCAGGCTGCATAAAGCCTTCCCGGCATCCCGCAAAGCGAGACATTGCAAATGCCCATGATCAGCAGCGCGGACGGCACCCGGCTTTATTACGAAGAGGCGGGCACCGGGACGCCGGTCGTGTTCGTCCACGAGTTCGCCGGCGATTACCGGACCTGGGAACCGCAGCTGCGCGCCTTCGCGCGCGCGCATCGCTGCGTCACCTTTTCCGCGCGCGGTTATCCGCCTTCGGATGTGCCGAGCGATCCGGCGCGCTACGGTCAGGACATCGCCCGCGCCGACGTCATCGCCATCATGGACGCGCTCGGCATCGACCGCGCGCATGTGGTCGGCCATTCCATGGGCGCCTATACGGCGCTCCACGTCGGCATCAAACATCCGCAGCGCTGCATCTCGGTGACGGCGGCCGGCTGCGGCTGGGGTTCGGTGGCCGATCCGGCGGCGCGCGCGGCGATGCGCCAAGTCGCGGCGGAGACCGCCAAAATGTTTACCGAGAAAGCCATCGTCGAGGCAGCGGCGATCTATGCCGATGGCCCGACGCGGCAGGCGCACAAGCACAAGGACCCGCGCGGTTATGCGGAATTTGCCCGCATGCTTGCCGAGCATTCGGCGCTCGGCCACGCACTGACCATGTCGATGCTGCAAGCCAGGCGGCCGACGCTGTGGGACATGGAAGCGGATTTGCAGCGGTTTTCGGTGCCGCTTCTGGTCATCGTCGGCGACGAGGACGACAGCTGCCTCGAGGGCAGCGTTTTTCTCAAGCGCACGGTGCCGACCGCGGGGCTGCTCGTCATTCCGCGCTCCGGGCACACCATCACCAGCGAGGAGCCGGCCGCCGTCAACGCCGCGCTCGCCGACTTTTTCGCCGCCGCCGAGGCGGGCCGCTGGCTCGCCCATAAGCCGCCTGGGTGATCGCGGCTTCCGCGTGAAGCCGTCATGGCCGGGCATAGCCGTTCGAAGAACGGCGTCGCTTCGCTCGCCTATGTTCCCGGCCATCCACGTCTTTAGTCGCGAGGATGAAAGACGGAGATGCCCGGCACAAGGCCGGGCATGACGAATCACAGTTCTAATGACTCAGCATCCGCCCGCTGCGCTCGCGATGCCTGCCGCGCACGCAAGCAGAGCTATGGATGCGCGTTAAACCGATAGCTCATTTGGATGAACGTCCCGTAACGCTGGGTATTGGTGGTAAAGGGACCTGGCGGAGACGACGGGGCATCACCGCCCGCAGCATCGATACAGCCGCCGTGGCAGCTCTGGCTGGCGCTCGTGCTCCACATGGCCCAATAGCGTCCACCGACGCCAAGATTGAGATTCTCCGTAATACGATAAGTCAAGATGAGTTCGGTTTGCAGGCCGCGTCCTGTACCGTCCTCCGGGAAATACGCAACCGGAGTCCGCAGCCAATGGGTGTCGAGTCCGCTAAACTGGGCATACGGCAGGTAGGCCACATCGCCGTTGATCCCCAAGCGATCCCATATCGTCATGACAGCCGAGACACCTACGCGGAGTGCCTGCCAGGTATCGTCCTGCGTCACGACGAGTTGATTGGCCGGCAAAGGCTGGCTGCACTCCGAGCCTGGCGTTACCAACTGCGTGCAGCCGGATGCATTCATCGTTTGATGGAAATAACTGTAGCCGACGAAAGGTCCGACCTTGTAATCCCGGTCGTGCAACACGTTGAATCCGACGTCGGCGGCGGCATACTGGAGCGAGCCGGATGCTGTGGAACCGGTCACCTCGTAGGCCGTGACCGCTTTCGGAGGCGACGATCCGTCGAGCAGGCTCCAGTCCTCGTCGGTCTGTTTCCCGTCGGTGATGGCGCCTGCGCCGACGTATCCTTTCACGAACACTTGAGATGGCGTATCCACCCGGGCAAACAGCTCGCCGGAATGACCGGTGAGGTCGCTGTAGTTCAGCTGCGAAACGAGACTGCCGGCCCCACTGGTGTTTTTCGACGTGCCGGTGCTGTACCAATAACGGGCGCCGGCGTCGACCTCCCATCCGTCTACGATTGGAACGGAGCGAGCCTTGACCGGCATTGCTGCCACACCAAGAACGGGAGCATCCGCCCATACCGCTCCCGGATCCTGTCCCAAATGGTAGTTCAACGCCAGCTTGACGACTTGCATGTCCGACGTCACGCCCGACGTGCTGCCCGCCACGTAGGTGAATGCCGGGGGCGTGCTGCGCGTGACATTGACTGTCTCTGGGGTAGAAACGTTGGTCGAAGCGAAACGATAATAGTTATATTCCAGGCTGATCGACCAAGCGGGGGTGAGAGCGCGCTCAATTCCGACGCCAACCATTCCACCCCACGCACCCGCATCCGCGCTCGCCGGTCCGCCGGGGTACACAGGATCCGTGAACGATTGGAAATTGGCGGAGTTGGGATATATCGATATGTGGCTGTCGGTCCAAGCGGCGCCGCCTTTGCCATAGACCAGTGTATGGCCCAGAGGGTCGACGAGAAAGCCAACACGACCTGCCACTGTCGCGAGCGCGCGCGGGTTCACCTCGCAATTCGATCCGATCAATGTCGTGAAGGCTTGCATACATGTAAAGCTGCCGTTGCTGTCGAGATAACTGGTGTCAGCCACGACGCCAACGACCCATCGCGGCGCCACTTGCCAGTTGTAGCCAAGCTGAAGGCCGGCGAGGAATCCGGCCGTGGTGACCTTGTCGCCAAAGATCGAAGGTCCGTACGGATCGGAGAATGTCGCGGTGCCGGCTGCCGTACCGACGCTGCCGCCGATGTAAAAGCCCGACCACGTCCAGGCCGGCGCTGCGGGCGGGAGCGGCAAATCGGCCGCAGTCGCCAGTGCCACCGGCATCAAGGCTGACACGATAAACGTAGCTCGCAGGAGATGTTTGTTGTGCGCGTTCATGGTTCTCACCGAAAAACAATCGGTGGGGTAGCGGCCAATCTACGCAGCCTAACAGAGAAAGCCTAACACAGAACAAGTGGTACTAACAGGAAAAATTGCCCGCCGGCTCAGATCGGCGAGCACGAGCGTCAATCCTATTGGGATTGCGTCACTTGATTCTAGGCGCAGGTCATTGACGACTGCTTAATTGATCAACGCCTGCAGCGGCGCCGGTATCCGCCCACCGCGCGCGATCAGCCGGCTCGATGAAAGCGTGTTGACGGCAATGACCGGCGCACGGCCGAGCAGGCCGCCAAAGTCGACCCAATCGCCGACGCCCTTGCCGACCGCGGGGATCAGTCTGACGGCGGTTGTTTTCTTGTTGATCATGCCGATGGCGGCTTCGTCGGCGATGATCGCGGCGATCGTTTCCGCCGGCGTGTCGCCCGGAATGGCGATCATGTCGAGGCCGACCGAGCAGACCGCGGTCATGGCTTCGAGCTTGTCAATGGTGATCGCGCCGCGCTCGGCCGCTTCGATCATGCCGGCGTCTTCCGACAGCGGGATGAAGGCGCCGGACAGTCCGCCGACATAGCTCGACGCCATGGCGCCGCCCTTCTTCACCGCGTCATTAAGCAGCGCCAGCGCCGCCGTCGAGCCGTGCGTGCCGACGCTGTCCAAGCCGATTTCCTCCAAGATGCGCGCGACGCTGTCGCCCTCAGCCGGAGTCGGCGCCAGCGACAGGTCGACGATGCCGAACGGCAGTCCCAAGCGGGCCGCGGCGGTGCGCCCGACCAGTTCGCCGGCGCGGGTGATCTTGAACGCGGTGCGGCGAATGATGGACGCGAGCGTGCCGAAATCGACGTCACCCGCCGCCTTGATGGCCCGCAGCACCACGCCGGGGCCGCTCACGCCGACATTGACGGTGCATTCGGGTTCGCTCGAGCCATGAAACGCGCCGGCCATGAACGGATTGTCCTCGACCGCATTGCAGAACACGACGAGCTTGGCGCAGCCGATCGAATTCGCGGCGCCGGTCAACGCGGCGGTTTGCTTGACGATCCGGCCCATGGCGGCGATCGCGTCCATGTTCAAACCGGCGCGCGTCGAGCCGATATTGACCGAAGCGCAGACGCGTTGCGTCGCCGCCAGCGCCGCGGGAATGGCGGCAAAGAGATTGGCGTCGATGTGCGTCATGCCCTTCTCGACCTGGGCGGAGAAGCCGCCGATGAAATCGACGTTGACGGCGTGCGCCGCGCGATCGAGCGTTTCGGCGATCCGCAATAAGTCCTGCTGGCCGGAGCGGCCGGCGATCAGCGCTACCGGCGTCACGGCGATGCGGTTGTTGATGATCGGCAGCCCGAATTCCTGGGAGATGTCCGCGCTGACGCGCCGCAGGTCGCGCGCCACCCTTTCGACCTTGTCGTAGACGTTCCGGCAGAGGCCGTCGCAAGTGTCGCTGACGCAATCCAACAAGCTGATGCCGACGGTAATGGTGCGGATGTCGAGCTGCTCGGTCCGCACCATGTTGATGGTTTCGAGTATTTCCTCGCCGGAGAAGTTGAGATGGCGCATCTTCGGTCCTCTACGGCATCGCTAGATTCGGTGCATCGCCTTGAAAATCTCCTCGCGCTGAATCTCGACCCGAACGGACAGCTCGGCGCCCTTGCGTGCCAGCCTTTCGCTCAGCTCGTGAAAGGAGACGGCGGCGCCGGCCAGGTCGACCATCATGATCATCGTGAAGAATTCGCGGATCACCGATTGGCTGATGTCGAGGATATTGACATTGGCGTCGGCCAGCACGTTGGCAATCCCGGCAATGATGCCGACCCGATCGGATCCGATGATGGTGAGGATGGCGCGGCCCGCTTGCGGGCCACCGGGCTGCGGCGCTTGGTTCGGCATCTCGATAGCTCTGTGGTCAACGCGTTCGCAGCCTCGACTGGCGGTGTCTGCAGTCGAGGCGAGAGCGAGTGGCGCGCAGGTCTTACGAGGAGTCGCCTGCGTCATGCAAGCCGGGCTGCGGCGCTAACCGGCATGACCGTTAAGGAAGCTCAACGTCCTGTTATTGAATTCGGCCACGCTTTCGTAGATCGGGGCGTGCGCGCAGGTCTCGAACACCACGAGTTCGCTGCCTTTGATGCCGTTCGTCATCGCGTCGGCGAAGCGGGTCGAGGTGACAAGGTCGTGGCGGCCGAAGGTGATCTGGGTCGGCGCCTTGATGCGCGCGAGTTGCGCCACCGCGTCGTGGGTGATGACCGCGCTCGACTGGCTGATGAAGGCGTCGAACGGCTGCTGCGGCCGGCTGCGCACGAACGCCGCAAGCTGGTCGATATAGTCGGGCTTTGCCGCGTAGAGCTCCGGTGTGAAGCACCAGGGGAAGATTCCTTGGATCACCATTTCCTGGACGCTGCCCAGCGCCTTGGCGATGCTCCGCCAGCCTTCGACCACGACCTTGAGGAACGGGTCGCTCTTGGTCCAGCAACTGTGCAGCGACAGCGATTTGACCCGCTGCGGATATTTGCCAGCAAGCCATAATCCGGTCGCCGCGCCGAGCGAGAGGCCGCTGACATGCGCGCGCTCGACGCCGATCGCCTGCATGAAGGCGGCGACGTCGTCGGCGAACAATTCCATCGAATAGGCGCCGGCCGGCTTGTCGGTCTCGCCGGCGCCGCGCGGGTCGACAGAGATGCAGGTGAATTGCTTGGCATAATCCGCGACCTGGAAGGCGTAGCAGGCATTGTCGGCGGCGAGATAAGGGATGAGCACCAGCGGCTCGCCGGTCCCTTGCTGCTCGTAGTTCATCGTGATGCCGTTCGCCTTGACCTTTGGCATGTGAACCTCCCTTGCTAGTGTGGCGGTTCAGAAGTCCGCATCATTTTTGCCGCGAACTCGTCATGCGGACTTCTGAACCAAAGCCACACTAGATCAATACGTTGCTAGTGTCCTTCGATTTCCGAAGTTCGCAAACGAGGGTGCCGCATAATGATGCGAACTTCGGAATCGGGACACTGGTGTTGCCTTTTTACAGAGGCGTGATGCGCAGCCTATACTCCGGGACGACCTCGGTCACCTCAAACGAAACGGGGAATACAATGTACGGGGCGACAGGCCGCCTTTTCCGCAACATTGCGGTATGAGCACCAGCGGCGCGAGAGCGGGGACGGCGGTGTCCGCCTGGGCGGCGTTTAGCCAGCCGCCCTTTGCCGTCGTCTGGACGGCGACAGTGGTCGCCAACACCGGCTCCTGGATGTACAGCGCCGCCTCCGGCTGGCTCATGACCAGCCTCACGCCGGATCCGTTCATCGTCTCGCTGGTACAGGCGGCCAGCAACTTGCCAATGTTCTTGTTCGCGCTGCCGGCGGGCGCGCTGGCGGACATATTCGACAAGCGGAAATTTCTGATCGCGCTGGAATCGGTGACGACTCTCATTTGCGCGATCTACGCGGCGCTGGTGTGGCTCAATCTGGTTACGCCGGGCAATGTGCTGCTGTTCACGTTTCTGATCGGCGCCGGCGGCGCTTTGACGTACCCGGCCTGGCAGGCGATCGTACCGCAGCTGGTTCCCCGGACCCTGTTGTCCTCCGCCGTTGCCGCCAACAGCGTCGGCATCAACATCAGCCGCGCCATCGGCCCCGCGCTCGGCGGTCTCGCCATTGCCGCGCTCGGCATCGCCGCGCCGTTCTGGGTCAATGCCATCTCCAATCTCGCGGTGATCGGCGCCTTGTTGTGGTGGCGGGTGTCGCGCGACGCGGCGCCGCGCCTGCCGTCGGAGCGCGTCGGGCGAGCGATCCGGGCGGGACTTCGCTACGCCAGATACAATCAGCATCTGCGCGGAACACTGGTGCGATCCGCGGGATTTTTCCTGTTCGCCAGCGCCTATTGGGCGCTTTTGCCGCTCGTTGCCCGCAGCCAGATCGCGAGCGGGCCGGAGCTTTACGGCATCCTGCTCGGCGTCATTGGAGCGAGCGCCGTCGCCGGCGCCTTGGCGCTACCGTGGCTGCGGACGAAATTGGGCGCGGATCGGCTGATGGCAGCAGGGACGCTGGGCACGGCGGTCGCGCTAGCGCTTTACGCGGTCGCGCGCGAGCCCATGGTGGCGCTCGCCGCGAGCGCGCTTGCCGGCGTGTCGTGGATCGCAGCCGTGGCGACGCTGAGCATGTCGGCGCAAATCGCTTTGCCGGATTGGGTGCGCGGCCGCGGGCTTGCCTTGTACACCACGGTATTCTTCGGCTCCATCACTCTTGGCAGCGCGGCCTGGGGCGAGCTTGCCGCTCTCGTCGGGCTGCCGGCGGCACAGTGGATCGCCGCCGCGGGTGCGGTGGCGGCTGTCCCGCTGACGTGGCGCTGGAAGCTCCTGGCGGGCGCCGGCATCGACCTTTCGCCGTCCATGCACTGGCCGACACCGATCACCACCCAGACGATCGAGCATGACCGCGGACCGGTGCTGGTGACGGTCGAATACCGCATCCGTCCGCAGGATCGCGAAGCATTCTTGCAAGCCGTCGCCACACTCAGCCGCGAGCGCCGCCGCGACGGCGCCTACGATTGGGGCATTTTCGAAGATGCCGCGGAGGAGGGGCGTTTCGTCGAGACGTTTCTTGTGGATTCGTGGCTGGAGCATCTGCGCCAGCATGAGCGTGTTACCAACGCTGACCGCGTCGTGCAGGAGGCCGTGCACCGATTTCATGTGCACGGCGATCCCAAGGTGACGCATTTCGTCGCCGCCGAGCCCGAGTGATCGGCAAAATTTGGCCCAGGCGTCGGTTCCTCGTCGATCCCTATACCCGCCGCAGCGGCATCGACCAGGCGAGCCATGCGCCGATGCCGGTAAAAGCCGCGACGGTCAGGAAGGCGGCGCGGAAAGCTTGGCCGATCTCGGCCTGCACGATCGCTTGCCGCGCTGGCGCCAGCGCGGCGATGGCGTCCGGCCCGCGGTCGATCATGCTGCCGAACAGGCTTGCCGTTTCCGGGTCGGACGCCGCGAGAATCGAAAACAACACCGCGGCGACCGCGGCGGTGCCGAAGGCGGCGCCGACCGAGCGGGAGAACTGCACCATGGCGGCGCCGGTGCCCAGCATGCGCTGGCCGGCGACGGCCTGCACGGTCACCTGCACCACGCCCATCACCGTACCCATGAACAATGCGGTGCCGCCGAACACCCAGGGCAATGCCAACAGGCTCAAGCGCGGCACCCAGAAGGCGAGGAACAGCAAGCCTGCCGTCGCCGCCACATATCCGCAGGACGGGAATATGGCGGTGCGTCCCGTTCGCGTCACCAATTGGCCGGTGACCAGCGAGCCGATACCGATGCCGAACATCAGCGGCAACAGCAGCAGGCCGGTCTCGGCCGGCGAGGTACCGCGGGCTACGCGCAGATAGATCGGCAGGAACGTGATCAACGACACCAGCGCGGCGCCGTGACAGGCGGCCAAGCCGTCGGCACGCCAGACCGTGGGCTCTCTGAACAGCGTGGGCGGAATGAGCGGCGAGACGCTGTGCTTTTCCTGCCAGATCAGCGCCAACAGCGACACCGCCCCAAACGCCACCAGACCGACGATCATCGGCAGGGTGCGTGCATCCATTCGCTGGACTTCTTCCAACGCCAAGATGACGGGGCTGACGAACATCATGAACAAAACCAGGCCCGGCGCATCGAAGGTGGTCCGCCGCCGGTCGCCCGGCCGCGTCTCGAGCCGCAACACCAGGAAGACGGCGGCAAGGCCCAGCGGCACATTGACGAGGAAGATCGACCGCCAACCGAAGGCTTGCGTGAGATAGCCGCCGGCAACCGGTCCAAACGTGCTGGAGCTGACCATAACGCCGGCAAGGTAACCCTGATAACGGCCGCGCTCGCGCGGCGGAATTGTTTCGCCGACGAGGGCTTGCGACAAAGTCATCAGCCCGCCGCCACCGAATCCTTGCAGCACCCTCATCGCCGTCAGGAATTCGATATTGGGAGCCAGTGCGCAAAGGACCGACCCGGCGATGAAGAGCCCGAGCGCGGTCAGCATCATCCGCCGCCGGCCGAACGAGTCGCCGAGGCGGCCATAGACCGGGGCGGCGATGGTGTTGGCGATCAGATACGACACCACCACCCACGACACCCGCTCGACGTCGCCGAGGTTCGAGGCGATCGCCGGCAGCGCCGTGGCGACGATCGTCTGGTCGGCGACCGCCAGGAACATCGGCAGCATGATCGAGGGGAAGACCGTCCAAAATACCGGGCGCGGTGAGGGCGGCTGGCCGGTGCCGGCCGCCGCCACGGCCGCGGGCGCTTCACTTCGGACGCGGGTGGGATCTTCGTTCATCGAATGAGGCGGTTGAAAAACTCTCTGCAGAAAGGTCTTGGCGAAAGATTCTATGGCCGGCAAGGCGCCGCGCCGCTGCTGCGGCGCAGCGAGAGGGAATCACGGGGAAAAGACTTGCGGGGAAGTCTGTATGCAGCGCGGACGGGAATGCCTGGGGCCGATCTCACCGCATTGACGGCGAACTCAAGTGTCAGCCGAGCGGCAAAAGCAGCAAAACAACACCGGCCGCCCAGCGGCGGCCGGGTCTTGTCGCAGGTTTACGCCTGCAGCAGCGGCAGGTCGGGGCTGGAGCGCGTGCGCTCAGCCCAGGAAACCGACCCGTTCCTGTTCGCGCGCCTCGACCTCGGTCTTGGGTTGCGCCGGCAACTGCAGCACGGTTGCCGCTTGGCCCTCGCACAGCAGCGTCAGCAACACGGTGCGCCCATCGGGAAACTCGAGCGCGTCGTGATGCGCGGCCAACTTCTCCTTGTTGACCTGCCGGAAGATGGCCGTCTGGTGGTTGATGGTCTTGGTCTTCCACCCGAGCAGGCCGGCCGGCAGGCAAGCCACTTCGCCGGCGAACGCCAATTCCGTTCCCGGCAACAGACAGACCGCTACGCCAAGATCGTCAGCGTCGGCAAATCCGCGTGTTCCGGTGCCGAAGTCACGCGTCACGAGCTTGTCACCGACTTTCGCAGGGCGTGAGCGAACGCTTTGGAGGCTAAAGTCACACATTGGCGACTCCTTTCTTCCCAGGACAAGTCTTCCCGGGTCCTTCCAGGACAACCCCCACAACCCCTCCGGCAACGAGTTAAGCAAGAATGGTGCCGCGCGATTCAAGCAACAATGGGGCCGCCCAAGATGCGCCAAAGACACTCGCCCGCAAGGGAGTGTCGCAGTACCGTCTCGACCATTGCTAATGCGTGATTTGTATTGGCGTCGGCAGCTTCCCGCCGTCATCCGCGTCGTCGCCGGGCAAACGCTTTGTTCTGAGAAATGTGCCGCCGTTAGATGCTTTTTTCATCGGCTTGCCCACGACGAAGGCGGCCGGCGGCCGCTCGCGGGTTTCTAGTGTGGCGGTTCAGAAGTCGGCATCATTTTTGCCGCGAACTCGTCATGCGGACTTCTGAACCAAAGCCACACTAGATCAATACGTTGCTAGTTTCCTTCGATTCCGAAGTTCGCAAACGAGGGTGCCGCATAATGATGCGAACTTCGGAATCGGGACACTAGTGCCCCACTGGCGTTTGGGTATTCGCTGGCCCCACCCGCCGTATCAGCAACAGCACCACCGGAATGAGCAAGGCGGCGAAAATGGACCAAGTATAAAAAACGTCGATGTAGGCCATCAGTGTGGCCTGCCCGGTGACAAGGTGGCCGATGTAACCGATGGCTCGGGCCTGCGCGCTGGCGGGCGATCCACTGTGCGCGAAGTATTGCGTAATGTGGTGCAGGGTCGACTGGAATACCGGCGACGATGGAATCAAATTCTCGGTGAGCCGTGCCTGGTGAAATTGCGAGCGTTGGAGGAGTTCGGTGTTGGCGAGCGAGACGCCGATGCTGCCGCCGAGATTGCGCGCCACGTTGATCAGCGCGGAGCCCTCGCTGGTCTTTTGCTGCGGCAGACCGTCATAGGCGATCGTACTGACCGGAATGAACATGAAAGGCATGCCGATTGTCTGAAAAACGCGCACCGTCGCGAAGTAGCTAAAGCTCGCATCGGGGACGAGCGAGGTTGAGTACCACATTGCCAGTGCGATGATCGTGAAACCGATAGCTATCCAGTATTTCGCCTGCATGTGCGGGATGATTTGACCGGCAATGGGCATCATGATCAGCATCGCCAGGCCGCCCGGCATCATGGCGAGGCCCGAAAGCATCGCCGTGTAGGGGAAGTTCGTCTGCATCAGCTGCGGCGTGATCTGGTTCGAGCCGAAGAGGATGGCGCCCACCGCCAGCATCACCACAAACGACATCGCGAACTGACGGTGACAGAGCAGTCGAATATCCACGATCGGGTCGTCGTGGGTGAGCTCCCAGGGGATGAAGAATATGAACGAACAGACGGAAATCGTCGCGAAGGTGATGATATAAGTCGAGTGGAACCAGTCTTCGATCTGGCCCCGGTCGAGTACGAGTTCAAGACTGCCGAAGGCGAGCGCGATCAGCGCGAATCCGATCCAGTCGACCTTGAGCCCGTCGGCGAGACGCTCGTGGCGCTCGTGCTCGAGCACTTCCGGCTCCACGACCAGCCACTGCACCAGCACAAGTGAGATGATGCCGATGGGTACGTTGATGAAGAAAATCCAGTGCCAGGAATAGTTGTCGGTGATCCAGCCGCCGATCGTTGGGCCGACCGTCGGTGCCACGATGACCGCGATGCCGTAGAGCGCGAACGCCTGCGCGCGCTTCTCCGGCGGGAACGTATCCGCGAGCATGGCCTGTTCGCTGGTCGGCATGCCGCCGCCGCCGAGTCCCTGCAGGATGCGAAATACGATCAACGCGTTGAGACTAGAGGCGAGGCCGCATAATAGTGAGGCCACGGTGAACGTGGCGACGCAGAGCATGTAGAAGCGCTTGCGGCCAATGACGTTCGACAGCCAGCCGCTCACCGGCAGGATGACGGCATTGGCGATGAGATAGGTCGTGACCACCCAGGTGCTTTCGTCGACGCTGATCGCGAGACTGCCGGCGATGTGGCGCAGCGACACATTGGCGATCGCGGTGTCGAGCACGACCATGAAGGTGGCGATGGAGACGACGATGGCGATCAGCCAAGGACTGCGGTCGCCGGCCGCCGAGCGGCTCTCGCGGCCGGAAAATTGCCGCTGTTCGCTCATCGTATCTTGACGGACGGCACGACCGACATGCCGGGCCCGAGCAGCACGTCGGGCGGCTGATCGAACACGATCTTGACCGGGACGCGCTGGACGATCTTGACGTAATTGCCGGTCGCGTTCTCGGCGGGCAGCAGGCTGAACACCGTGCCGCTGCCGGCCTGGATGCTGTCGACATGGCCTTTGAAGGTGCGGTTCGGATAGGCATCGATGCTGATGTCGACCGGCGCTCCGGGCCGCACCTCGGTGAGCTGCGTCTCCTTGAAATTCGCCGTCACCCAGACTTCGCGCGGCACGAACATCATCAGCGCCTGTCCGACCGCGGCGTAATTGCCTTTGGTGGCCGTGAGCTGGGTCACGCGGCCGGCGATCGGCGCGGTGATGACGGTGCGCGACAGATTGACCTCGGCCTGTTCCGCCGCCGGATTCCGCTGCAGCAATTCCGCGTAGGAGAGTTTGCGCTGCGCCGACAGTACCGGGGTTTGCTTCTCGGCAGCAACAGCGTTGGCCTGCGCTGCGGCAAAGGCGGCCTGGGCTTGCAGATAATTGGAGCTGTATTGCTGCGCCTGCTCGACCGTGACCGCTCCGGTCTTGACCAGCCGCTGGTAGCGTTCGTCTTGCTGTTGCGCGAAGGTCAACACCGCCTGCGCTTGCGCGACCTGCTTGTTGGCCTCGTCGATGCGCGCCTGCTGCGCGGCAAGCTGCGCATCGAGATTGGCGATGCCGGCCTGGGCTTGCGCGACCTGCGCCTTTGCCTGATCGAGCTGAGCCTTGAAGTCGCGATCGTCGAGCCGCACCAGCACGGCGCCGGCCTCGACGAGCTGATTGTCCGTCACCGGAACGTCGACGATGGCGGCGCTGACCTGCGCGCTGATCTGCACCGTTCGGGCGTCGATAAACGCGTCATCGGTGGTTTCGTAATGGCCGGCGTTGATCCACCAGACCACGAGACCGACCAGCGCGACGATGAATAATGCGGTGATGACGAGCACCATGCGCCGACGCTGACGCAGCCATTCCATCCACGACTGAGCCTCGCGCGACGCGCCGATCGCCGGTCTCGCTTCGCGACCCGGCGCGGTGTCCTGGCGACGCTCGTTGTCGGTGCGCTGATCCATGATTGACGTAAACGTCGGGCGCGCCAAACGGGTTTCCGCTCGCCGATGGCAGGCGGCAAACGGTCAATAACGCTGACTAACGAGATTGTTTAGCCTTTAATGACGGCGGAGGCCAGTCAGGAAGGCCCGGCAAGGGGCCGTAGTGCGGCCGTGCGTACGGCACCGCGAGCGAGGAGAAACGCGGCGCAGCGCCTTTCAGTCAGCGCATTATCTCGGACCGCAGCGCCGCCTTGGGCGGGCGCTTAACTCTCGGCGCGGCCTTGTGGCGTGGCCGCGCAGCGCAAAAATCCTCGACCGCCGCGACGACGGCCGCGCTGATGAGCTCGCGGCGTTGCGGGCTCGCCAATTCCTGCTCCTCCTGCCGGTTGACGATCGATCCGACCTCAAGCAGCACCGCCGGCATCCGGGTGTTGCGCAGCACGATCAACTGGTCGTAGCGGTAGACGCCGGCCGCGGCGTCGACGAGTTCGCGGCGGCGGTTGCCCATCAGCGGCAGCGTGTAATGCGGCGTGTATTGCAAGCCGCGCGCTTGCAGCGCTTTGCCCAATAACCTGGCGAACTGCGGGCTGCCGGCACGGTCAGCATTGTCGTTCGACATAAAGATGGCATAGCCCTGGAACCGGTCGCTGAACTGGCGCTGCTGTCCTTCGTATTGCCAGCTCTCGAGCAGATAATCCGGCACCGAATCGTGATGGATGGAGATGAACAGATCGGCGTGCATTTTGTTGGCCAGCGCCGCGCGCTCGATCAGGCCCTTGGGCGGGGCCGCGGCGGTGACGAGGCGGACGGTCCTGTCGAAGCCGGCGGCAACGAGCGCCTGCTTGACTGCGTCGGCGAGCTGGAGATTGAAGGTGTATTCGGCAACGCCGCGCGCGCTGATGGCGCCCGGCACCTCGACGGTGTGGCCCACATCCACGACGGCGCGAAAGGCCGAACGCTGACAGGCCGCAGGCTTGGCGAGCGGCGCATGCGCTGCGCTGCGCGCCGGCTGCCGCCCGGCGCCGAGCAGCAGCACCGGGAGGATGACGAGAGAAGCCGTTGCGGCGCGCCGGAGTCTGCTCATGACACCCCACGCGGGTTTCCCTGGCATCGCCGACATCACCATGGCTCGCATGATGGCCCTGCGCGGCCCATAGCGAGCTTTGTCCCGCCTGTCCACGCGTCCGTTCTTGCCCTGTCGCGGCGCCGCCGGCGGCGGCTTACCGGCCGGGCAGGGCGGTGTCCGAGCCGGCCCGCCCTTGTGCCCGACACGCGGCTGTCGTACCAAACAAGCCGAGTGAGGGCGTCGCCGGGTGATGTATTTTCCAGTGCGCAACGTCGTCGGGATTTGCAGCGCGCTTTTCGTGCTGGCGGTCGGATACCTGGCGCTCGGCGAGGGGCGCGAAGCCACCGCCTTGTTGGAGGCCTTCTGGCCGCAGCCGCTTTTTTCCAAGGCCGCCTGGGCCATCGTCGTTGTGGTGCCGATCGTGCTCATCCCCGCCGCGCTGTGGCTGGGCGAGACGCTCGTGCGCCAACGCCAGGCAGCGCGAGCGCTCGAGTTGCGGCTGGGCGGCGTGCGTGAGGGCGTCAAAGCACTGGCGAAGTCGCAGGCCGATGCCGAAGCGGCGGTGCACCATCTGGTCCGCACCGATCCGGAAGATGCGCTGAGCGCCATGCAGCAGCGGCTCACCGAGGCCGAGCGCTTCGCGCAGATCCAACAAAGCCGCAACGAAACCGGCGACCTCGCCGCCCGCGTCGAGCAGCTCCGCGCCCAGCAGCAGGCGTTGCAGGAGCGGCTCGCTCCGGTCCTCGAGAAAAGGCGGTCGATCGAGCAGCTTTTCATGGAGCTCGAGGGCCGGCAGAACGATATCGGTCGCGTGCTGGCCGAGGTCGCCGGCGGCGACGATGCCGTCGCGCTCGATGTCGAGCTGAAGACCATGACGGACTTTGTCAGCCAGAGCCACGCGCGCTGCGACGACATCGAGCGCGCGTCGAAGGTCATCGCCGGCTTGAAGGAGGATTATGCCGACCTGCAAGCCCGGCTCGCTCCGTTGGCGACAGCGGAGGATGGCATCTTCAGACGCGTCAAGGAGTTGGGCGCGACGCGCGACCGGCTCAACGAGGAAATCGCGGCGCTGGAGCAAACGCCACAAGGACCGCTCGTCGAGCGGGTGGAGACGTTTGCCAGCGAAGGCAAACAACTCGACGATCGCCTGTTTGAGCTCAATGCGCAGTTCGGCAAGCTGGCGACGCTGCGCGCCGACATCGCCGGGCTGTTTGCCAACTTCAACCGGGCGCTCGACGTGCTCTCGGCCTCGACGGAAGACGAGGGCGCCGGCGCTATCGGATTCACTTCTGCGCGCGATGCCTCGCCGGCCGCGACCGGCCGGACCAAGGCAAAGGATATCGACGCCCGCGTCGCCGAACTCGCGTCCTTCATCGGGGCGACGCAGTCCCACCTCGACGAGATCGAGCGCAAAGCCGTCGCCTTCGCCCAGATGAAGACGCAGCTCGGAGGGCTGCAATCGCGGCTCCTGCCGCTGGAAGCCGCGGACGGCGGTGTTGCCAACCTCATCGAGGAGCTGAAGGACGTTCGCCACCGGCTCATCGCCAAGATCAGGCAGATCGATGAGGACGACGACGGCGATCTCGCCGCGCGCGTACAAAAGTTCAGCGAGACCAAGCGGGAGCTGGAAAGACGCGTCTTGGGCCTCACCGAGCAATTTGCCAAGCTGGCGACGATCCGCAAGGATATCGCCGGCCTGTTCGAGAAACTGAGCAGCGCAGTCAACCCGTCGGCGGATTGACATGACCTATGTCCGCGAACCGAGCCTGACGCTGGTCGCCGTTGTCGACCTGCGTCCGACTCAGATCACCGTCGGCATGCGCGAGGTGCTGACCAAGCGCAAGCGCTGGCGCGAGACCACCGCCAAGAAGGGCGAAAAATTCCTCGGCAAGCACATGATCCCGGTGATCCTCGGCCCGAAGCTGCGGCACTACGTCACCGATCATCATCACTTGGCGCGGGCGCTGCACGACGAGGGCGTCAAGGACGTGGCGGTCACGGTCCTGGCCAATCTCAGCAAGCTCGAGCCGGACGCGTTCTGGACGGTGATGGACAATTGCAATTGGATGCATCCGTTCGACGCCAAGGGTTGCCGCCGTCATTACCGCGACATTCCGAAATCGGTCGCCGAGCTCATTGACGATCCGTTCCGGTCGCTGGCCGGCGAGTTGCGGCGCGCCGGCGGCTTCGCCAAGGACACGACGCCGTTCAGCGAATTTCTCTGGGCCGACTTCCTGCGCCGCCGCATGAAACGCAAGGCGGTCGAGCGCGACTTTGAACGCGCGGTCGAAGAGGCGTTGGACCTGGCCAAGAGCGACGACGCGGATTACCTGCCCGGCTGGTGCGGGCCGTCACCGGAGGCTTAATCCGGTCACTTGGTGGCCAGGGCCACGGCAATCGCTCCGAACGCGCTGACGATGACAACGAATAGCGGCGGGGCACGCCAAACCGTGAGCAGAACGAAGCAGACCAGGGCTATCCCGAAATCGGCCGGCGTTTTGACCGAGCTGGTCCAGACCGGATTGTAAAGCGCGGCACCGAGCAGACCCACGACCGCGGCATTGACGCCGCGCATCATCGATTGCGCTGCCGCACGCTTGCGAAAGGCATCCCAGAACGGCAGCGTGCCAAGAAGAATCAGAATGCCGGGAAGAAAAATGCCAAAGAGCCCCAGCGCCGCACCGGCGATGCCGTGCGGGGAGGGGGTGACAACGGCGCCAAGGTAGGCCGCGAAAGTGAAAAGCGGTCCGGGCACTGCCTGCGCCGCGCCATAGCCTGCAAGAAACACATCGTCGCTCACCCAACCGGGCGTCACAAACGCCTCGCGCAGTAACGGCAGCACGACGTGACCACCGCCGAAGACCAGCGCGCCCGACCGGTAGAACGCGTCGAAGAGCGCTATGCCTTGCGAGATGCCAAAGCTCTGCAAGATGGGCAGGCCCGCAAGCAGAGCAAAGAAGACGGTCAGCGCCGCAAGTCCTGCTTTGCGCGAGACCGGGATTGCAATATGGCCCGCCGCCGGCGGCGGCGCTGCACGGCAAAGCCAAAGGCCGGCAATGCCGCCGAAGAGGATGCTGGCGATTTGTGCGATGGACGAGGTGCTGAATAAAATGATCAGCGCTGCCACGACAGCGATCGACGCCCGCTCCCGATCCGGGCAAAGCGTGCGCGCCATGCCCCAGACCGCCTGCGCGACGATCGCAACGGCGACGAGTTTCAGGCCATGGAGGATGCCAGCGCCGGCCGGCCCGCTGAGCGCGCCGGCGCCGTAGGCGAAGAGGACGAGCAGCATTGCCGAAGGCAGCGTAAAGGCGGTCCACGCCGCGAGCGCGCCGCGATAGCCCGCCCGCATCAGCCCGATCGAAAATCCAACCTGGCTGGAAGCCGGACCCGGCAAAAACTGGCAGAGCGCCACGAGGTCGACATAGGTCTTTTCGTCGAGCCAACGCCGGCGCACCACGAATTCCTCGTGGAAATAGCCGAGATGCGCGATCGGGCCGCCGAAGCTGGTGAGCCCGAGCCGCAGGAACACGGCGAAGACTTCCGCGGTACTGCCGCGGCGCGCGATCGTTTCGGTCGCCGAGTCGGGTGCGCCAGTCATGGCGCTAAACTATTGGGGGAGGTTCGGGAAATAAAGCTCCGATCCGAGGAGGCCGGTTGATCGAGGCTGTCGCAGGGCGGGCCACTTCGAGCCGAACCAATCGGCACGCAATGACGAACTTGGATGTTCAGCCGCTCACCGCCGGCTGCTCGGATAATCCGCGCACCAGCTTGGCGATCTGCGCGATCGAGCGGAAGTTCGCCGGCGTCATGTCCCGCTCGGGGATTTTGATATCGAACTCGGCCTCGACGGCGAGCATGAGATTGACGATGTCGAGCGAGGCCAGGCCGCTGGCGGCGAGGTCTTCCTCGGCGCCGAGCGGATGGTCGACCCCCCGCTTAACCAACAGCCGACGCGCAAGCCGCGCCACCCGCTCCGCGCAGTCCATACCGGTGCGATCAAGCATGGTGAATGTCTCCAGATCGGGCACCTGCTCAATTCGCCAGCAGGTTTTTCTTCAGTAGCGCTCATCTGTTAACCGCCTGTAACCGAATATCACGCGAAGCGTTTGCGATTGGTAACCTTTATACGAAAGAAGCGCGGCAATTCCCCACGAATGCCACGAGGAATTGGAAGTTTTGCAGTACCTCTTGGGCGACAGTGATCGCGGTCGAACCCAGATGCCGCATGAGGCGATGATGAGCGCATCCATCAAACTGCGAACTGTGAAGCTGCAAGGCGTTCCGGCCGCCAAGGACCCGGCGCGGAGCTTGCAGATCGCAACAGACCCTGCCGTT
Source organism: Xanthobacteraceae bacterium (assembly GCA_050011955.1). GTDB lineage: Bacteria > Pseudomonadota > Alphaproteobacteria > Rhizobiales > Xanthobacteraceae > BOG-931. Next base: position 69,474 of record JBEKIC010000002.1, on the reverse strand, counting down.
ACGGCGGCCGCGGAAACCCTCGCATGCCGCGCCGAGAAGGTCGCGGCGGTCGCCGCGCAACATGCCGTCGCCGTCGACAACGAGTCGCGCTTTCCGGCTGAGGCGATCGCCGCCGCGCGCGCCGCCCGCCTGATGGGCATCGCGGTGCCGCGCGAGCTCGGCGGCGAGGGCGCCAGCATCTCCGACGTCGCCGATGTTTGTTATGCGCTCGGCCGCGCCTGCGCCTCTACGGCGATGATTTACGCGATGCACCAGACCAAGGTCGCCTGCGTCACCCGGCATGGCACCGGCAGCGCCTGGCATCAGCGTTTGCTGCGCCGGCTGTGCAGCGAGCAAATGCTGCTGGCGTCCTCGACCACCGAGGGCGAACGCGGCGGCGACGTGCGCAACAGCGCCGCGCCGATCGAGCGGAGCGATGCGCGCATCGCGCTGGAAAGGTGCGCCACCGTCATCTCTTACGGCGAAGCGGCCGACGGCATCGTGACCACGGCGCGGCGTTCGCCCGAGGCGGCGAGCGCGGACCAGGTCCTCGTCGTTTTCCTCAAGCAGGACTACACGCTGGAGCGGCAGCTCGGCTGGGACGCGCTCGGCATGCGCGGCACCGGCAGCGCCGGCTTCAAGCTGATCGCTGCCGCGGCGAGCGAGCAGATCCTGCCGGTGAGCTACGACCAGATTCACACCCGGACCATGATGCCGGTGGCGCATCTTCTCTGGAGCGGCGCCTGGGCCGGCATCGCCGCCGCCGCCACCGATCGCGCCCGCGGCTTCGTGCGCAAAGCGCGGCAACGCGCCGACGGCATGCTGCCGCCGGGCACCCCGCACCTGACCCGCGCCACCGCATCGCTGCAGAAATTGCGCGGCCTTGTTGCCAGCGCCTTGCGGCGCTTCGAACTGGCCGCGGACGATCCGGCCGCGCTCGACTCCATCGATTTCCAGACCGCCATGAATCTGCACAAGGTCAATGCCTCCGAGCTTGCGGTGGCGACCGTCATGAGCGCGATGCAGGCCTGCGGGATCGCCGGCTATCGCAACGACGGCGAGTTCAGCATCGGCCGGCATCTGCGCGATATTCTGTCGTCGCCGGTGATGATCAGCAACGATCGCATCCTCGCCAACGTCGCCACGGCGTCGCTCTTGTCCGGCGCCCCGGCCTCGCTGCGCGACTGAAACGGCACCAAGAAAAAACAACGCAAAAATGAGGCGTCATTCCATGAAGCTGGCATTCAAGGAACCGGAAACCTTGACCCGTTCGCTCGATGCGATCGCCGAGGCGCTGTTGCTGCCGTCGGGCATCGACGGCATCTACGCGCGCACGGCCGTGTACGAGGATGTCGTCAACGCGCTCGCCGCATTCATCTCGCGCCAGCGCGAGCCGGGAACGGAAGTTTTGCGGTTTCCGCCGGTGATGAGCCGCCGGCAATTGGAGAAGTCGGGATACCTCAAGAGCTTCCCGCATTTCCTCGGTTGCGTCTGCTGCCTCAATGGCGCCGAAGCGGAGGTGCGGGGCGCCGTCGAGACCTTCGAGGCCGGTGGCGATTGGACGGCGGCGTTATCCGCCGCCGATCTCGTGCTGACGCCCGCGGCCTGTTATCCGGTCTATCCGCTGGTCGCGAGCCGTGGCGAGGTGCCGGCCGAAGGTCTCAAGTTCGATGTCGCCAGCGACTGCTTCCGCCGCGAGCCGTCGCGCGACCTCGATCGCCTGCAGTCGTTCCGCATGCGCGAATATGTTTGCGTCGGCACGCCCGAGCAGATCGACGATTTCCGCCGCCGTTGGATGGCGCGCGCCCAGGAGCTCGCCGGGCAATTGGGTCTGCCCTATCGCCTGGACACGGCGAGCGATGCGTTCTTCGGCCGCGGCGGCAAGCTGATGGCGATGAGCCAGATCGAGCAGGCGTTGAAATTCGAGTTGCTGGTTCCGCTGCACTCGGCGGCCGATCCGACGGCGTGCATGAGCTTCAACTATCACCGCGACCATTTCGGCACGATCTGGAATCTGCGCAATGCGGCCGGCCAGGTGATGCACACCGGCTGCGTCGCCTTCGGCATGGATCGCTTGGCGCTGGCACTCTTCGCCACGCACGGGCTCGATCTGCAAGACTGGCCGGCGGCGACGCGCAAGGCGCTGATGATGTGATTTCGTCGGGAGAGGTGAAAGTACACCGGCCTTTAGAGCTGAGCCTACACTCCCAGCACCGCGTATTCCGTGTAGGCGAGGTCGCCGAGCCGCGGGCGCTGCGGGCCCTTGTAATATTTTGGCATGCTGTCGCGGCTGAACCAGCCGACGAGCCCGGGTATCGGACCATTGGCGTCGAGAATGACGAAGGGCCTGCCGCGCCGCGCCAGAAAGCGTCCGATCGGTCCGGCGAAGCGGACGAAGTCGCCGATGTCGCGGCAATAAATCAGCTGCGCGCAGGGTACGCCGACCTTGACCAGGCGGGGACGAAACACGAAGGGATAGGCGCGCTCGCGCGTAGCGCACCACAGGCTGATGCAGCCGTGCGCGGCGTGTTCGCGCAACACCTCCTGGTCGAAGGGATCGAAGGCAACCGCGGGCCGCCGCTGCGCATCGAACACCTCGACCGCCGGGCCGCCGAACAATCCCTTCAACATCGGCACTGCAATGAAGATGCCGTCGCAATAGCGCGAAAATCCCTGCGCTTCGATGATCGGCCGCGTGTGCGGCGCCGGCGAGACATTCAGGTAGGTGACGTCCTTGTGGCGGAGCGCCTGCGACACCAAGAGCGGCGCATAGGCGCGGAACGACGGTTGGACGTACCAGCTGGAAAGATTGCAGCGCGTCGTGAGCCCTTCAGCCGACGGCATAGTCGCGCAGATCAGCAGGATGGCGCCGACCACGACGCCGTCGCTGTCTAACAGGTAACCATATTTCGGCAATCCGGGCGGCGGCTCGCGCGCCGTCAGCTGTGCAAAGGCGTGCAGCCAGAATTGCCGCGTGCGGCTGGGGAATCCCTGCGCCAGCAGCGTGGCGACGGCGTCAATGTCGGCTTTTTCGATTTGACGGCAGCGCAGTCCCGTCACGGCAAGCACCATCGCGTTGACCACGATCGTTTCGTGAACTTGATCGTAAGTGTTGCGCGAATATACCGAGGCGGAATGAACAAACCGTAGGCCCGAACCATGTCGGTAAAATTAACCATAATGCAGCAGATGGAGCAGGTGGCGCGGGAGCACGGCCGGATTCTGGCGCCGCTCAACGACGATCTGGTGCTCGCCAACTGCGGGCTCGACTCGCTCGGTTTCGCGGTGCTCGTCGCGCGTCTGGAAGATACCCTCGGCATCGATCCGTTCACGGCCGCCGAGGACGCCTTTTTCCCGGTCACGCTCGGCGACTTCGTGAAAGTCTATGAACATGGCAGGCATTGAGGCGCCGTCGCTGCGGGCTTATGTCGCGAACGCGGCGGCAGCGCGATTTTTGTGGGACCGCGCCGCTGCCGCTCGTTTCACCGATCTTGCCCGCGGCACGAGCCTGAATCGCCAAACAAGTTTTGGCGGCCGGCTGGCGGATTTGGCGGGCCGCGCGGTGCTGGTGGCGACCGCGAGCCAACTGACGACGGCGCTGGCGCTGATCGAGCTTGACGGCCTCGCGCGCCGCCTGGTGATCCTACCGCCCGATATCGAGGCCGACCATCTCGGCGCCGTGATGGCAGCGGCCGAGATCGATGCCGTCGTGACCGATGCCGGCGCGCGACCGCAGGCGGCATTCGAGCTTCCCGTCCGCGTGAGCTGCGCGCCGTCGATCGCTCCGCTCGATGAGACGCCGCCCGCTGCCGTTCGCACCGAATGGGTGCTGTTGACCTCGGGCACGACCGGCGTGCCGAAGATGGTGGTGCACGACCTCGCCGGGCTCACGGCGGCGATTCCCGACCGCAGCGCCGCCGACGGCGCCGCCATATGGGGCACGTTCTACGACATCCGCCGCTACGGCGGCCTGCAGATTTTCCTGCGCGCGATGCTCGGCGGCGCCTCGCTGGTGCTGTCGAGCGCCGGCGAGCCGGTTGCCGATCATCTGGCGCGGTTGGCGCAACACGGCGTCACGCACCTTTCCGGCACCCCTTCGCATTGGCGCCGCGCGTTGATGAATCCGGCGATCGGGAAAATCGCGCCGCGCTATGTCCGGCTCTCCGGCGAGATCGCCGACCAGGCCATCCTCGACGCGCTGCGCGCGGTGTTTCCGCAGGCGGCCATCGGCCACGCCTATGCCTCGACCGAGGCCGGCGTCGCCTTCGCCGTCAACGACGGCCTCGCCGGCTTTCCCGCCGCATTCGTCGAAACCATCCGCGATGGCGTCGAGATGAAAATCGTCGACGGCTCGTTGCGCGTCCGCTCGCCGGGCGCGGCGTCGCGCTATGTCGGCCACGGACCAGCGCTGACCGACGCCGACGGTTTCGTCGACACCGGCGACATCGTCGAGCGCCGCGGCGACCGCTACTATTTCGCCGGCCGTAAGGGCGGCATCATCAATATCGGCGGCCTGAAAGTTCATCCCGAAGAGATCGAGGCGGTGATCAACCGGCATCCGCAGGTGCGCATGTCGCTGGTGCGGCCGAAGCGGAGCCCGATCACCGGCGCCATCGTGGTCGCTGATGTCGTGCTGAAGTCGCAAGGCGAAGCCGGCAACGCGGGGCAAATCGAAGTCAAGGACGATATTCTCAAGCTGTGCCGCGCGGCACTGCCGCGCCACAAAGTCCCCGCCGCGATCAGCTTCGTGCCGAGCCTGCCGGTCGCCGCCACCGGCAAGCTGGCGCGCCGTCCGGGTTGAGCGATGGCTGAGCCGAAGCCCACAGCGATGCGCAACGTTTTGGTGACCGGCGGCAGCCGCGGCCTCGGCCTTGCCATCGCCCAAAAACTCGCGGCGGCGGGCTACCGCGTGATCGCCGTGGCGCGGCAAAAGAGCAAGGACGTGACCGCCGCGATCGCGCAGGCCGAGCGCCAAGGGCAGGGCGCACTGCACTTCGTCGCCTTCGACCTCGGCAAGATCGAGGAGATTCCGGCGCTGGTGAGCGGCCTGCGCAAGGAATTCGGGCCGCTGTTCGGTCTCGTCAACAACGCCGCGCTCGGCGCCGACGGCGCGCTGGCGATGATGCACAATTCAAAGATCGAAGCGATGGTGCGGGTCAACACGCTGTCGCCGATCGTGCTCACCAAATACGTGGTGCGCGGGATGATGGCCGACGGCGCCGGCCGCGTCGTCAACATCGCCTCGATCATCGGCCTCACCGGCTACAGCGGACTGGCGGCCTACGCGGCGACCAAGGCCTCGATGATCGGCTTCACCCGCTCGCTGGCGCGCGAGGTGGGGCGGTTCGGCATCACGGTGAATGCCGTGGCGCCGGGGTTCATGGCGACCGACATGACCCATGGACTGGGCGAAGCGGAGATGCAGAAGGTCATGCGGCGCACCGCGTTGCGCCGTTTCGCCGAGGTCGACGACGTGGCCAACGCGGTCGAATATCTGCTCGGCGACAAGGCGCACAACATCGCCGGCACGGTGATGACGATCGACGCCGGCGCCACCGCGTAGCGGTTCGCCGGCGCGGCTGGCCGCCGGCCTAGTGTGGCGGTTCAGAAGTCCGCATCATTTTTGCCGCGAACTCGTCATGCGGACTTCTGAACCAAAGCCACACTAGATCAATACGTTGCTAGTGTCCTTCGATTCCGAAGTTCGCAAACGAGGGTGCCGCATAATGATGCGAACTTCGGAATCGGGACACTAGCCGGGCTTCACAGTCGTGCGAGGACGATCAGCACAGCCCCAAATGCCGCTATGGCGCCGCCATAATAGACCCACCTGGTCTGACTGACCATGAAGCTCTCGGCCGGCCATTGGATCAATCCAGAGCCTTGGCCGACAAAGAAAAGCCCCGCCACTACAACCAATATTCCGATGAGCAGGAGTAGCGCTTTCATTTCTTCTCCAAACATCCTGTAGCGCGCGAGCGGCCTCGTCGCGCCGGACGAGGCCGCTACCGACGCGGTTGCTTAGAGCTCAATCGATTCAGATTGAATCGATTGACGCCCTAATATCTTGGTGGAGCATGATCTTTTCGGAAAACCGGCCTCCACTTTTCCGGATCATGCTCTAGTGGCCGGCCCCCGAGATGACCTCGCCAAACAGCTGCCAGGTGGTGCCATCGAACTTGGCCATCTGCATCTGCTTCACCGGCGCGAAATCGGTCGGGCTGGTCGATACCGTGATGCCGGGCAAGAGCATCGGCAGCGTCAGATTGTGGATGTTGGCCGCCTGCTTCATCACGTTCTCGCGGGTCAGATTATCGCCGCACGCCTTGAGCACGGCGACCATGGTCTGCGTATAGCTGTAACCGGCCACATTGTTGGCGTCGGCGACATTGCCCGATGTATTGTATTTCTTCATCCACGCCAGCCATTCCTTATATTCCGGCGTGTTCTGCCATTGCGGATCGGTGGGTTCCTTGAGGTAGGCCGCCGAGATGATGCCGACGCCCTTCTCGGGTCCAGCCGGCCGCATCACCGACCCGACCGAACTCGATACGCTGGTGAGGAAATGCGTCGGCTTCCAGCCGATGTCGTAAACCTTGCGGATCACTTGCGCGGCGAATTTGGGGATGGCTGCCGTCAACAGTACGTCGGCGCCGCTGCCCTGCAGCGACACGATCTGCGAATCGACAGTCGGATCGGTGGTTTCATAAGTCTGGGTGGCGATGATCAGTTTATCCGCCTTGTCGCCCAGCCCTTCGCGCAGGCCGATCAGGTAGTCCTTGCCGAAATCGTCGTTCTGATAGAGCACCGCGATCTTGGCGTTCGGCAGCTTGTCGAGGATGTAGCGGGCATAGATGCGCGCCTCGATGCGATAGCTGGGGATCCAACCCATCGTCCAGGGATGGTTCTTGGGATCGTTCCACTTGTCGGCACCGGTGGCGATGAACAGGTGCGGCACCTTGTTTTCGTTCAAATAACCCTGGATCGCGGTATTAGGCGGCGTGCCGAGCGTGTTAAACAGCAGCAGCACATGCTCCTCTTCGACCAGCTGGCGCACCACCTCGACGGTCTTCGGCGGGCTGTAGCCGTCGTCGCGGCTGATGAAGTTGATCTTGCGGCCGTTGATGCCGCCCTGGTCATTGATCATGGCGAAGTAAGCCGCATCCGACTTGCCGATGGCGCCGTAGGCCGAAGCCGGGCCGCTGTAGGGCACGGTGTTGCCGATCTTGATCTCGGTATCGCTGACGCCGGGGCCGTATTGACCGGCGGCAAAAGCCAGCCCGCCGGCGAGCGCGAGGCTGGCCGCCGCCAACCCCGTCACCATGGTCTGTTTCATTGTCATGATGTCCTCCCTTTTGCACTTTTCATTATTCTGAATGCGGCTCGAACGTTGGATGCTGCAGCGACCGGCAAGCGAGCCACCAACCGCCGGCTGGCGCCGGCGGCCCGCGTTTCTATCAATGTTGCAGCGCGCAGCTGCGCGCGCCGTCCGGCCGCGATTGAATAGAGACCAGAAATTACAGGTCCAGGGCGATGCCTGCCGACGGCATGAATGCTGCCGTTAAGATAAAAGAGGACATCGGCACGTCCGACGGGCAGCTAGCAAAAAGCTATATGATTTACGAAGCGCCGGCAATGCTGGGCAGTTGCTCGAACGGCCGCCCGGCTGCTGATATTTCGAGTATGATCGGCGGCCGCATCCGGGCGCGGACAAACTCGAAAAGGATGGGAAGCTGTGGCTCTGACAATCTTGATCGTGCTCGCCGGCCTGATGGGCACGGGCGGCATCGTCCTCGCCGCCGCCGGAGCCCACGCGGCGCCGCATGCCGGCCTCGACAGTGCCGCTTACATGCTGCTCTTCCATGCCGCGGCTGTGCTCGGCGGCGCTGCGCTGACGCAACAGGGCCTGTTGTGGCGGCCGCTGATGCTTGCCGTCCTGGTCGCCTGGGTGATCGGCGCTGCGCTGTTCTCGGGCGATGTCGCGCTACGCGCCTTCGCTGGGCATCGCCTGTTTGCTTTTGCCGCGCCGACGGGCGGCATTATCCTGATCGCCGCTTGGCTCGCACTCGCCGCCGCCGCCATCGCCGCTGCGCTGCGGTCCGCCGGGTAACGAGTGATTCAGGATACCTTCAGATCCGCGCGGAAACCGCCGCAGCTGTTGCAAATTGGCACGTCTTTGGTCGGCCGACGACATGGCATTGGTAAACTCATAACCAACGCCCGCTAAGACTGTGGGGTACGCCGGCACGGCGTGACGCCCTGTAGCTTCGCGATGAATATTGCCGTCAGCCCCGTCCGTTCCACTGCCGACTGCAAGGTCGCCGTCATCGGCGCCGGCCCCTACGGCCTCGCGGCGGCCGCGCATTTGCGCGCCGCCAATGTCTCGGTCCGCGTGTTCGGCGAGGCGATGGCGTTCTGGCGCCGAAATATGCCGAAGGGCATGCAGCTGCGTTCGCCCTGGATCGCCACGCATATTGCCGATCCGCTCGGCCGCTATCTGCTCGACGATTATTTCGGCGAGGCCGGCTTGCCTTTGCCAGATCGGCTGCCCGTCGAAGATTTCATCGATTACGGCATGTGGTTTCAGGAGCGCGTGGCGCCGGATCTCGACAACCGGGCGGTCGTACAGATTGCCGCGCGCGACGACGGCGGGTTTCGTCTCCTCCTCGCTGACGGCGAAAGCTTCTTTGCCAAGCGCGTATTGATGGCCACCGGCCTGCGCGATCACGAGTACCGGCCGGCGCAATTCGACGGGCTGCCGCGGGCGCTAGTCAGTCATTCGTGCGAACACACGGACTCCGACTGTTTCCGCGGACGCCATGTTGCGGTCATCGGCCGCGGCCAGAGCGCTTGCGAGTCGGCAGCGTTGCTGCATGAGGCCGGTGCCGATGTCGAGATCATTTGCCGCGGCAAGCTTACGTGGAACGGCGACCCGGACGAGCGCAGCACGTTGCGCAAGAGGGCGCGTTCGTTGCTTGGCGATGCGCTGATTCCGCCGTCACAGGTTGGGCCGTTTCCGTTCAACTGGCTGGTCGAGGCGCCGGGCGGCGTCAGTTATTTATCCGAGCGGCTGCGCGACCGGCTGAACGAGCACTGCCTGCGCGCCACTGCGGCGCTGTGGCTGCGGTCGCGCTTGCAGCACGTGCCGGTCCACGAAACATCCCGCATCCTGGATGCGCGGCGCGACGGCGATCGCATCGCATTGAGGCTGGATAACGGCACGCGGCGCGTCGACCATGTTCTGCTGGCGACCGGTTATCGCATCGATATCGATAAAATGAATATCCTGGACCCGTCCGTGCGCAGCCGCATGGCGCGGCACAACGGTCTGCCGATTTTATCCGCCGGGTTTGAATCGAGCGTCGGCGGCCTGCATTTTGTCGGCTCCGCCGCGGTCGGGAGCTTCGGGCCGCTGCTGCGTTTCATTGCCGGTGCGGGATTTGCGGCGCGGCGGGTGACGCGATCGGTGATCGGCCGCGGCCGCGGCTCACGCGGCCTCGCCGACGATCGCCTCGACTCGTTCCGCCAAGAAGCGCCGTTGTCGCTTGCCGCGGAACGTGAGCGGCCATGAGTGTCGCGCCAACGCCGCCGTTGCCGACACCCGCGGCCCGCAGCCCCGGTGCCTTGGTTGTCGGCGGCGCGCACGTCAGCCTCGGCGTTGCGCGCAGTCTCGGCCGCCACGGCATCCCGGTGTGGCTCCTCGCCAGTCATCCGCTGCCGAAATTCTCGCGTTATGTCCGGCGCAGCTTTTCCTGGCCTGGCGCCGAGCACGAGGGTGCTGCGGCATCGATCGTCGACATGGCTACGCGCTACGGCTTGAACGGCTGGGTGCTGTTCGCTACCGGCGATGAGGATATGCGCCTGATCGCGCAGAACCATGATTTACTGGCAGCGCAGTTTCGTGTGGCGACGGCGAGCTGGGACACCGTGCAGTGGGTGTACGACAAGCGCCTCACCTATCAGCGCGCGGCGGCGCTGGGCATCGATTACCCGCGCAGCTTTCGGTCGCGCGATCTGGATGAAGTCGGGCGGCTCAATTGCAGCTTCCCGGTCGTTCTCAAGCCGGCCTACCGCAAGGGTCTGAACGAATTCACCCGGGCGAAGGCCTGGAAGGCGGAAGACCGCGACGCGTTGCGATCGCTTTATCAGCGCGCCGCGGCGCTCGTCGGCGGCGATGCGGTGATCATCCAGGAGTGGATTCCCGGCAGCGGCGAGGCGCAATTCTCCTATGCCGGTTTATGGAACCGCGGCGAAGCCGTCGTCTCGCTGGTCGCCCGGCGGACGCGGCAACATCCGATCGAGTTCGGCCGATCGAGCACGTTCGTCGAAACCGTGGAGCAGGATCAGGTCGAGGAGCTGGCTTGCCGGTTCCTGAAGTCGCTCGATTACACCGGCGTGGTCGAGGTCGAATTCAAGTACGACCGGCGCGACCGGCAGTACAAGCTTCTGGATGTCAACGGGCGTTTCTGGACCTGGAACGGCATCGGCGCGCTCGCCGGCGCCGATTTTCCCTATTTGGCCTGGCGGCAGGCGCTCGGCCAAACCGTCGCGCCCGGCCGCGCCAGGACCGGCGTGGCCTGGATGCATGCCAGCCGCGATATCGTCGCCGCCTATCAGGAGTTTTCGCGCGGTGCTTTGAAACTCGGTGATTATCTGGCGGGCCTTCGTAAACCCATGGCCTTCGCGAGTTTTGCCCTCGATGATCCGTTGCCGGCGATCGTCGAGCTTCCCGCCGTGGCCTGGTATCGTTTTGCCAAGGGGCGCGACGGAAGCTCCGAAATGCATCGCGCCGAAGAGCACGCGGATATCTTGCCAGCCGGCCGATAGATTTGCTGCTGCGGCTATTTGAGCGGCGCCCTAAAGGCGCACCGTGCCGGCCTGAATTCGCTGATAGAGCGCACGGTCGAGCCGTACAAAGGCCCCGCGCGCCGGATCGTCAAAGAAAATCGGATCGCTGGTCGCCGCCGGATCGTAGCCTTCTCGCTTCAGATCGTTCTTGGCGTGCTTGAAGGTGGCGGTCGCCTCGATCCGGTTGACGAGGCGCAGGAACAGCGGCCGCGCATAGGGCGGCAGCAGGCGCGCGAGATGCTTGCGCAATTCCGCAAGATCCAGCGTGCCGTCGCTGACGATCGCCGCCATGCCGGCGGCGCCTTCGGTGCCGGGCACGTGGACGCCGTAGACGTTGGCCTCGAGAATGCCGGGGAACGCCGCGATCGCCGCGGCGACTTCCGTGGTCGAGACATTCTCGCCCTTCCAGCGGAAGGTATCGCCGATCCGGTCGACGAAATAGCAGAAGCCGGAAGCGTCCATGCGCATCAGGTCGCCGGTGCGGTACCAGGCGTCGCCGCGTTCGAACACATCGCGCAGGATTTTCCGCTCGGAATCCTCGGCGCTGGTGTAGCCCTCGAAGTCGCCGCCGGAGGCAGACGCGCCGCCGCGAATGAGGCCGAGCGCTTCGCCGACCTCGCCGGTGGCGCAGCGGATGCACAAGCCGTCGGCATCGCGCGCCGGTTCGCCGGAGAGAGCGTCGCATCGCACCAGCGCCAGCGGGAAGCGATGGGCGAGGAAGGAGGGAACGCGGCCGATGGCGCCGACCCGTCCTTCGACGTTGTAGAGTGACACATTGCCTTCGGTCGCCGCATAAAATTCAAGGATGCGCGGAATGGCGAACCGTTGCTGAAATTTTTCCCAGACGTCGGCGCGCAGCCCGTTGCCGCAGCAGATGCGCAGGCGATGCGCGCGCTCGCGCGGGTTTTCCGGCGCGTTGACCAGATAGCGGGCGAGCTCGCCGATATACTGCAACAGCGTGCAGCCGCCATCGACGACATCGTCCCAGAACCGCTGCGCGGAAAATTTTTCACGGATCAGCACCGAGCCGCCGCGCACCAGCACCGCGCCGGTGGCGACGACACCGCCAACGCTGTGATACAGCGGCAGGCAATCGTACATGCGGTCGTCGGGGCCGATATTCATCAGGCCGGCGAACCAAAGACTCCACTCCAAGACCCGGCGATGGCTGACATTGACGGCCTTCGGCAGCCCGGTCGTACCGGAGGTGTAAATAAGCAGCGCGCGATCCGCGATGGTCACGTTGCGGACTTCCGCCGGCGTCAGCGGCGCTGCGGAACATCGCGCGACCGCGCGGTCGATGCGGTCGAATTCATCGCCATTGCCGTCGCCATGCGCCCAGATTTTTGGGCTGCCCACGCATTGGGCGAGCGCGCCGCGGAGTTCTGCGCAGAACTCCGCGGCGGCAATGACGTGTTTCGGCGCCACGATGTCGATGCAATGGGCGAGTGCGACACCGCGCAGATTGGTGTTGATGAGCGCAACGACGACGCCGACGCGGGTCAGGCCGAGCCAGATCGCCAGGTATTCCGGCCGGTTCGGCATCATCAGACAGACGGTGTCGCCTTTGGCGAGACCATGATCGAGCGCCCAGCGCGCGAACGCGTTGGCGCGCGCCGCCAGCGCCCGATAGGTCAGGCTTTCGCCGGCTGAGAGGAGCGCCGGCGCCTCGCCGCGGGTTTGCGCCAGTTGCTCGATGATGCAGGGAAGGAGCCGTTGCGGATTGGCGGCAATCGGCGCGGTTGATTCGAGCGCGCGCACCCAGTCGCGCAGCGCCGTCCCTTTGCCGCGGCTGGCCGGCGTCGCGCGTTCCGTCTCGATCAAAACCATGGCCGCCATGATCGCCCGATAACGTGAATCTTTCGCTTCAACACTGGCTAAAATTTTAGCTAGAGGCATCGCCTGCGTTCGCATTTACCGCATGTGCGGCGCCGGACGGCGCATTAAGGTTATTTCCTTCTAATCACGCGCGCCTGCGTTGCCGGCCCCAACCGCCACGGATAAGAAACCAAATAGGGGTAGCATCGGCGAGGGATAAAGATCGCGCGGCGGGTAAGCATGAAAAGCGACACGGTGGCCGTTCACGGCGGCTATGAAACAGAGCCGACGACCAAAGCCGTCGCGGTCCCCATCTACCAGACCGTCGCCTACGAGTTCGACAGCGCCGACCACGGCGCCGCGTTGTTCAACCTCGAGGTCCCGGGTTATCGCTACAGCCGCATCAGCAATCCAACCACCGCCGTGCTCGAACGCCGCGTCGCCCAACTTGAGGGCGGGCTGGAAGCGCTGTGCGTGAGTTCGGGGCAGGCGGCGCTGAACTATGCGGTGCTCAACCTCGCCGAGCTGGGCAGCAATATTGTCTCGATACCGCAGCTCTACGGCACCACGTATACGCTGTTCGGCCATATTCTGCCAAGCCAGGGCATCGGTGTCCGCTTTGCCGAATCCGATTCCCCCGACGCGATCGAAAAGCTGATCGATGAGAAAACCCGCGCGGTTTTCTGCGAGAGTGTCGGCAATCCGGCGGGAAACATCTGCGATATCGAGGCGCTCGCCGCGGTCGCCAAGCGGCACGGCGTTCCGCTGATCGTCGACAACACGGTGGCGACGCCGATCCTGCTGCGGCCGATCGATTACGGCGCCGACATTATCGTCCATTCGCTGACGAAATTCCTGGGCGGCCACGGCACCACGCTCGGCGGCGCCATCGTCGATTCCGGCCGCTTCCCGTGGCGGGAGCACGCGCGGCGCTTCCCGATGTTCAACGAGCCCGATGCGTCCTATCACGGACTGATCTACACGCAGCATTTCGGCAAGGCCGCCTATATCGGGCGCTGCCGCAGCGTCTATCTGCGCACCACCGGCGCCGTGCTGGCGCCGTTGTCGGCCTTCCTGCTGCTGCAAGGCATCGAGACGGTGGCGCTGCGCGTCGAGCGCCACGTCGAGAATGCGCGCCGCGTCGCCGAATTCCTGCGCAATGATGCGCGGGTCGAATGGGTCAATTACGCCGGCTTTGCCGATAATCCCTATCACGCTCTGGCGCGCAAATATTTCGGCGGGCGGGCGTGCTCGCTGCTGACTTTCGGCATCGTCGGCGGGCTCGAGGCGGGCAAGGCATTCTACGACGCGCTCAAGCTGTTCAAGCGGCTGGTCAATATGGGCGATGCCAAGTCGCTCGCCTGCCACCCGGCCTCGACCACGCATCGGCAGATGTCGGCGCAGGAACAGGAAAAGGCCGGCGTGCGGCCGGAGATGATCCGGCTTTCCGTCGGCATCGAGCATATCGACGACATCCTGGCCGATCTCGACCAGGCGCTGGCGGCGTCGCAATCGCGCCGCGCGTCGCCGCTCATTGCGGCCGAATAGGGTTTGTGGAGCGCCAGCGCCATGCCGCTTCTGCTTGACACGTCCCGATCCGACGCAAGCGTCATGTTGCGTGGCGCTAATTGCATGACCATCGGGCTGGTCAACAACATGCCCGATGCGGCCTACGAAGCGACCGAGCGGCAATTCGTCGATCTGATCCGGGCGGCGACAGCGAACGCCGTGGTCCACCTCAAGCTGTTTTCGATGGCCGATGTTCCGTGTGCCGGTCCTATCCGGCAAGAGCTCGCCGCGCGCTATCGCGATATTGCCGAGCTGTGGGACACGCGGCTCGACGGGCTGATCGTGACCGGCACCGAGCCGCGGGCGCCGAATCTCAAGGACGAGCCGTATTGGGCGACGCTGGCCAAACTGGTCGATTGGGCGCGGCAGAATACGATTTCGACCGTCTGGTCGTGCCTCGCAGCCCATGCGGCCGTTCTCCACGCCGACGGCATCGTGCGCCGTCCGCTGAACGAGAAAATGTTCGGCGTCTTCGATTGCGAAATTGTTTCAGCTCATCCGCTGACGACCGGCATGGAGCCGCGGCTCTCCGTGCCGCATTCGCGCTACAACGATTTGCCCGAGCGCGCGCTTGCGAGAAGCGGCTATCGCCTTCTCACCCGATCAGCCGCGGCCGGCGCCGACGCCTTCGTCAAGGAGGAGCGGGGCGGTTCTTTATTCGTCTTCTTTCAGGGTCATCCGGAATACGAGACCGATACGCTCGCGCGCGAATACCGCCGCGATATCGGCCGCTTTCTCCGCGGCAAGCAAGAGCACTACCCGGCGGCGCCGGAAGGCTATTTCGACGAGGCTGCGACCGCGCTGGTGCACGACTTTCGCGCGCGCGCCGTCGACGACCGCCGCGCCAGCTTGATCGCCGATTTTCCGTTCGCCGCGCTCGAACCCGCGCTGGAGAACACCTGGCGCCGCTCCGCCATCGGCGTCTATGAAAATTGGATCGTCTATCTCAAGGACCGCAAAGCAGAGCGGCGGACGTCGATGGTTCCGGCGCCACGCCGCCGTCGCGACGCGCGACGGATCGGCGGCGTGCGGCCGGCGGTCGATCGCCGGTCCGCCGGATAGTTCATTCTGATCCCGCTCGGCTTTATGATGCGGGCGTGGAACCATCTGATGCGTCGGCTGAGCGGCTTTGCCGCCGCCGAGGGCTTGCTTGCCGGGCGTCCGCCCATGCGGTCCGGGAGTGCGCAAGCCGCGTCCGCCTAGGCCGACATCGGCGGCGGATGGGCCTCATTGACAAGTGGGCAGGGCATCCGTAAGCAACCGGCAAAAGCCGGGATTATTGACCCATGAAAGTCCGCAATTCATTGAAATCGCTGCGCGGCCGCCACCGCGACAATCGCATCGTGCGCCGCAAGGGCCGTGTCTATGTCATCAATAAGACGCACCGGCGCTTCAAGGCCCGCCAAGGCTAGTGTGGCGGTTCAGAAGTCCGCATCATTTTTGCGGCGAACTCGTCATGCGGACTTCTGAACCAAAGCCACACTAGATCAATACGTTGCTAGTGTCCTTCGATTCCGAAGTTCGCAAACGAGGGTGCCGCATAATGATGCGAACTTCGGAATCGGGACACTAGGATCGGGCGGCGCGGCCGGCTGCCGGCACGGCCGATCTGCCGCTTCATTCACGCGCCTTTGAGTACTTTTCGGGCTTGCTGCGCCCCGCGCAGGGCTTAGACTCTCGTCATGGCGCTACGATTCCTCACCGCTCTGGCTTTCGCTGCCGTCTGTCTGGCGCCGGCTTTCACCGCGGCTCCGGCGCCGGGGCAGACCGGTCCCAATGTCACGCCCGCGCCCGACTGGGTCACGCCACCGAATGACTTGCCCCGCGACGGGCGGCGGCCCGAGCGCGGCGAGCGGACATTCAATCTCGATACGCTGTTCGACGCGCTCAAGATTGCGCCGGACGCCGAAAGCGCCAAGGCGATCGAGGATCGCATCTGGGCGGTGTGGATGATGTCCGGCAGCGACACCTGCAATCTGCTGATGGGCCGCATCAAGGCGGCGGCCGACGCCAAGGATTACGACCTCGCCATCAAGCTTCTTGATGCCGTGGTCGCGATCAAACCCGACTATGTCGAAGCCTGGAATCGCCGCGCTACGATCTATTACATGAAGAACGATTACGGGCACGCGCTCGCCGACCTTCGCGAGGTGCTGGTGCGCGAGCCGCGCCATTTCGGCGCGTTGTCCGGCCTCGGTCTCATCCTGCAGGAGATCGGCGACGACAAACATGCGCTCGAAGCCTATCGCAAGGCGCTCGCGATCGATCCGCACCTGGAGCATGTTCCCGACGTGGTGAAGACGTTGCGCGAGAAGGTCGAGGGGCGCGATATCTGATATGATCTTCCGGTGACGGCTGCGGAACCGGTTGCGCGCATGCGCACGGCAGCGGTAAGCCTTCGCCAACCTCCACAATCCCGGCTGTTGCGCGCGACCGAATTGCCGCGCTTCGAACGGCCCTTGATTGACGACAGTTTTTCTGAGGATCATGAGTACCCGCACGATGAAGATTCAGCCCGCCGTCCAGAGAGCCGCCCCCGCGTCGATCGTCTTTGCCCATACGGTGCCGCCGGCACCCGGCGAAACGATCGAGGTCGCGCCCGGAATTCTGTGGAGCCGGCTGGCGCTGCCGTTCCTGCTCGACCACGTCAACATCTATTTCATCGATGACGGCAATGGCTGGGCGCTGCTCGACACCGGCCTTGGCAATAAGGCGACCCAGGCGGCCTGGCAGCCGCTGCTCGACGGCTTGCTCGCCGAGCGCCCGCTGACGCGTATCATCGCCACCCACATGCATCCGGACCACGTCGGCGCGGCAGGGTTTTTGCTGCAGCGGTTTGCCGTGCCGCTGTACATGTCGGCGACCGAATACCTGATCAGTCTCAACCTGCACCTCGATCCCGGTGCGCTCGAAGCGGAACATTACCGCCGCTTCTATCTCGAGCACGGCCTCGACGCCGCGACCACGGAACGCGTCGTCACCGGCGGCCATGGCTACCTGCGATTGGTGTCGGGGCTGCCGCCGACCTACCGCCGCGTCGTCGCCGGCAATGTATTGCGCATCGGCTGCCGCGACTTCGACGTGCTGACCGGCGGCGGCCACTCGCCGGAGCAGGTCATGCTGTCGTGCCGCGCCGAGAAGCTGTTTTTCGCGGCCGACCAGGTGCTGGCCAAGATTTCCCCTAATGTCAGCGTCGCCGCGGTCGATCCGGAAGGCGATCCGCTCGGCGAATATTTGCGGTCGCTGGCTGCGCTGCGGGAAACCATCGCCGAGGATGTGCTGGTGTTGCCGGGGCACAATCTGCCGTTCACCGGGCTGCACACGCGCATCGAGGAGTTGATCGCGCACCACCACGCACGCTGCGACCTGATCCTGAAGGCGTGCCGCGCGGCACCGCGATCCGCGGCCGAGCTGGTCCCCTTCGTGTTCACGCGCCGGCTCGATCCGCACCAGATGGGTTTCGCGTTCAGCGAAGTGCTGGCGCATGTGAATTACATGCTGCGGCGGGGCGCGCTGAAGGAGATCGGTTCGACGGACGGCATCCGCCGGGTCGTCGCCGCATGAGCATGATCCGGAAAAGTGGACGCCGGTTTTCCGAAAAGATCATGCTCCACTAACAAATCTTGAGCCAGAGCCGGCTGGAAGCGTGCCATGGCCGATGTCGCCGCCGAACAGCGAGCCATCCGCGACCTGGTGGAAAACTGGGCCTTGTGGCGCGATGCGCGGCTGTGGGAGCGGTTCCGCAGCGTCTGGCACGCCGACGGCCGCATGATGGCGACCTGGTTCCAGGGCGGCTTCGAGGACTTCATCAAGGTCAATGACGAGGGCTGGGCTCACGGCGTGCGCATCCTGCATTTTCTCGGCGGCAGCACGATCGATGTCGCCGGCCAGCGCGCGATCGCGCAGACCAAAATGACGATCTCGCAGCGCGCGCCGGTCGAAGGCGTCATCTGCGACGTGGTGTGCAGCGGCCGGTTTTACGATTTCTTCGAGAAACGCGACGACCGCTGGGGGCTGGTGCTGCGCCAGCCGATCTATGAAAAGGACAGGCTCGACCCGGTCGATCCGGCGGCCAAGCTCGTGCTCGACCAAAACTTGCTGGCGCGCTTTCCCGAAGGCTACCGCCATCTCGCCTATCTGCAGACCAAGATCGGCTATCAGGTGAAGCCCGACATGCCCGGCATCGAAGGGCCTGAGCTCGACGCGCTCTATGCCCGCGGCGCGCGCTGGCTCAACGGCGAGGCGCTGTGATTTGCTCGCACAGTGCGTGAACTCATAAATGCGCCGGAGCGGACGACCCACGAGAGTCAGCTTTCCCCCGAAAGCGACTGCTGACGACCGCGGCGCAACACGTCGTGGTGGGCCAACTGCAGACCTCAGGAGTATTGATCCGCGCGGACGCGCAAGGCGCACTAATTCCGTGACAACGTCCAAATCTGACCCGGTCGGTCATCATCAGGATCATTCTCAAGTCGCTGTGCGAAGGGCGGTCCTGTTCGATCACTTGCGAGGGCGAACGACGTAAAGCACCGAGTTCTCGGCAATGCCAGCGCGACGGAACACTTTGCCACCGAAGTGCTCGATACCGAGTTGCTCAACATTCAATCCGGCAACGGCAAGCCTCTCAAGGAAATCGCGCTTGCCATATTGTCGAACGTGGTCACCCATGCCGAAATATTTCCAGCGCAACGCTTCCGTATTAATGCGCGGGTCCTCATGAGTTTCGTCTAAGCTGACGACCAGCGGAACGAGCAAGATTCCGAACCCGTCCGGCTTGAGCACTCGATTAATCTCGCGCATTGCTTTACGGTCGTCGGGGATGTGCTCTAGGACATGCGAGCACAGCAGGATATCTACCGATTCATCGGCATAAGCATCCATCCTCGTAAGATCGACTCGCTCGTCAACGTTCTTCCTCGACAAATCGGCGCTGCTATAGGCAACAAACGGATACCGCTTAATCATCTTGGGGAGCGCTTCATTGGGCGCGAATTCGATCAAGCGATAGGTGCAATCCGTATCGACGGTGCAAAAGACCTCGTTGAGATAGATAGCGATTAACCGTTCGCGATCAGAAGCATCGCAGCGCGGGCAATAAGCCGATGCTACGTTGAATGTCTCCATGGTACTCGGCGGATAGATGGTCCCGAATTTTTTGACGTCTCGCCAATAGGATTTTCCGACAGGTCTATAAGCGCGTAGTCCGAAACCGCAAACCGGACAATGATATTGGTTTCCGAGATAGAACGGTAGCTTTATGGCTCGTTTGAGGACTTTGCCGTGTCCTCTCACCGTATCGTAGAGTAAGGCACCGCGATAGATTCTATACGCGCGAGTGCTCTTAATGTACGCACGGGTATTTTCGACCCACGCAAGCATGCCTCTCCCCGCGAAAAGATTTATGCCACCTGAAATCCCCAGACGGCAGTCCTTCAGAACCAGGATTTGCCTTCGTAACGCTCAGACTTTGCTCTTTTGAGCCCCTATGACAGAATAGACGCGCCGATACGTCCAATGTGCTCACGGAATGTAGCTAAATCAATCGGTTTCCAGGAAATCTGCATACCAAAAAGGGATCCTGCAATATGAAGCCGATTGCATTCTTTGTGTGCTGGTTTGCATCAGCGATGGTGCTGGGGTTCGCGCTATTTTATGTCTGGGATTTTTTAGCTAAGCGGAAGGACCAGGGATCACGCCTCGCCGGCCGCTAGCGATCCGACGAAGGCGATGCGGATCATGTTGGTTGAGCCGGGCGTGCCGAGCGGCACGCCGGCGACGACGATGACGCGCTCGCCGGCTTTGGCGAAGCCTTCCTTGAACGCTATCCGACAGGCGCGCTCGATCATGTCGTCCTGATCGCGGGCGTCCTCGGCGACCACGCAGTGCACGCCCCAGACCAGCGACAATTTCCGCCCGGTGGCGACGATCGGCGAAATGGCGACGATCGGCGGCTTCGGCCGCTCGCGCGACACGCGCATTCCGGTCGCGCCGGACGAGGTCCAGCAGACAATCGCCGCGAGGTCGAGCGTTTCCGCCACCTGCCGCGCCGCCGCGGCGATGGCGTCGGGGCCGGTTGCTTCGGGCTCCGTATGCAGGACGTGGAGCGACGGCAGGTACATCGCCTCGTTGCTCTCCACCTCCTCGGCGATGCGGTTCATCGTCGCCACCGCCTCGACCGGGTAGCGGCCGGCGGCCGATTCCGCCGACAGCATGACCGCGTCGGCGCCGTCGAAGATGGCGGTGGCGACGTCGGAGACTTCGGCGCGCGTCGGCACCGGGCTGGCGATCATCGATTCCAGCATCTGGGTGGCGACGATCACCGGCTTGCCGGCGCGGCGGCAGGCGCGCGTCATTTCCTTCTGCACGCCGGGCACTTTTTCCAGCGGCATCTCGACGCCGAGATCGCCGCGCGCCACCATCAGCCCGTCGGCGAGATCGAGGATGTCGGCCAGCCGCGCCACCGCCTGCGGCTTCTCGATTTTGGCCATCACCGCGGCGCGCCCGCGGGTGATCTTTTTCGCCTCGGCGATGTCTTCCGGGCGCTGGATGAACGACAGCGCCACCCAGTCGACGCCGGCATCAAGCGCGGCTTCGAGGTCGGCGAGATCTTTCGGCGCCAGCGCGGCGAGCGGGACCACAGTGTCCGGCAGGCTGACGCCTTTGCGGTTCGACACTTTGCCGCCGACCTCGACGCGGGCGACGATGCGCTGCGGCGCCGCTTCAATAGCAACGAGGCGGAGCTTGCCGTCGTCAATCAGGAGCGTATCGCCCGGCTTGATGGCGGCGAAGATTTCCGGGTGCGGCAGCTGCACGCGCGTCGCGTCGCCCGGCGCCGCGTCGGTGTCGAGGATGAAGTCGGCGCCGGTGGCGATCTCGGCGGATTCGTTCTTGAAGCTGCCGAGCCGCAGCTTCGGTCCCTGCAAATCCACCAGGATGCCGATCGGCCGATTGCACTCGGCTTCCACCGCGCGGATCGTCGTCACCAGCTCGCGCATCTTGTCGTGCGTGGTGTGACTCATGTTGATGCGGAAGACGTCGGCGCCGGCGGCGAACAGGCGGCCGATGACCGCGTGGTCGGAAGAGGCCGGCCCCAGCGTCGCCACCAGCTTGGTGCGCCGCTGCCGCCTCATCGGCTTTGACTTCCGGGCGGACTGAGCGGGGTCGTGGCGGCGGGTGCGGCACGGGCGCCGGTGGGCGGCGCCGCTGCGCTGGGAGCGGTGCGGCCGCCAGTGGGCGGGTGCAGCGGATTGCCCGCCGGCAACGGGTGTTGCGGCGACTGCTCGCTCGATTCGGTGAGTTGCACGGTCCAGGCGGACTGCTCGCCGGTATCCACCTCGAAAAAGCCGGTGCGGTCGTAGCCGCGCGCCAGACAATCGCCGACGCCGCGGATGGTGAACTCCTTGTCGCGGGTGCACATAAAGGCCTGTCCTACCCATTCGCCGCCGTGATCGTAGTCGACGGCGTAGACATAATAATAACGCGCCACGAGATTGCCCTTGAGCACGGTCTCGCAGCTGCGCGCCGGCAAATTCCACCAGCCTTCCGTGGTCCAGCCGTCGGCGTCCTTGTAGCCGACGGCGACGCCGACCCGGCTCGCCGTATTATTGCACAGCCGGAAATCGGCCGCGGCCGGGCCGGCCGATGCGAAGAGTACTATCGTGCACAGGACCGCGACCAGCGCGCCCGCGGCAATCCTCGAGTAAATCGCGTCGCTCATTTCCGGTTCAGAATCCGGTCAAGATCGAGGGACTGTCAACGATGATGGCGCGGAAGTCGGTGACGTTGGTGAACGTCGGGCCGGGCCCGAACAAATCGCCGATGCCATTGAAAAACCCCGTGGAATCGTTGTCGGCGAGAAACGCGGCGGGATCGAGGCCAGCCGCCCGGGCGCGTGGGAGCGTGGTCGGGTCGATAAAGGCGCCGGCCGGATCGTCGGGACGTCCGCCGCCGCCGTCGGTGCCGTCGGTATCGGCGGCGAGCGCGGCGATGCCGGGGGCGCCATCGAGATGAATGGCCAAGGCCAGCGCATATTCCTGGTTCGGCCCGCCGCGGCCGCCGCCGCGCAAGGTCACGGTCAGCTCGCCCCCGGACAGGATAGCGGCGCGGCGGCCTTGCGCGCTGAGCTCGCGCGCGCGCCGGGCATGCTCGGCGGCGACCTCGCGCGCCTCGCCCTGCACACGGTCGCCGAGCATGAGGCATTCGTAGCCGGCGGCGCCGGCGCGTTCGGCGGCGGCGCGCAAGGCATCGGCCGGCCGCGCCAGGATCCGATAATCCGAGCCGGCGAAAATCTTATCGCCCGGCTTCGGCGTCTCGTTGGCCGGGTCGTTGAGCGCGCGGGCCACGCTGTCGGGAAGCTCGAGCCGGTAGCGGCGCACGATGTCGCGGGCGTCGGCAAGCGTCGTTGGATCGGGCACTGTCGGCCCCGAGCCGATGACCGAAGGGTCGTCGCCGGGCACGTCGGAGATCGCCAGCGTCACCACCTTCGCCGGGTAGGCGCGTTGCGCCAGGCGGCCGCCCTTGATGCGCGAGAGATGCTTGCGCAGCGCGTTCATCTCGCCGATGGCGGCGCCGCTGCGCAAGAGCGCGCGGGTCACCGCCTGCTTCTCTTCGAGCGTGAGGCCAGAGGCCGGCGCGATCCAGTTCGCCGACGCGCCGCCGGAGAGCAAAACGAGCACGAGGTCGTCGGCTGCCGCCGCATCGGCAAGCGCCAGCGCGCGTTGCGTGCCATTAAGACCGGCCGCGTCGGGCACCGGATGCCCGGCTTCGATCACCGGAATGTGCCGGGTCGGCCGGCCGTAACCGTGGCGGGTCACGGCGATGCCGGTGAGCCGGTCCGGCGGCAGCTCCGCCAGATAATGCCGCTCGGCGACTTCGGTCATCGAGCCCGCCGCCTTGCCGGCGGCGAGCACGACCAGCCGTCCGCGCGACGGCGGTGCCGGCAGATTCGGCGGCAGGATACCCGCCGGATGGGCGGCGGCGACCGCGCTGCGAAACAGCGATTCGAGCAAGTCGCGCACCGAAGTGTTCATCGTGTTCCGCATCGTTCAGCCGGCCGAGTATGGCAAGACACCCGCCGCGCCTCTATGTGTATTATATGAAGTGACGCATGATCTTATCGGAAAACCGGGTGCCATCCCGGATCGAGTCCGGGACAGGCTTTTTCCGGATCATGCTCTCGATGCGGAGGAGAACATGGCGACCGATGACAAAACCCGGCTGGAACTCGAAGCCGCCGTCTATCGCCGTTTGGTCGAGCATTTACGCACGCGGACGGACGTACAGAACATCGACCTGATGAATTTGGCCGGTTTTTGCCGCAACTGTCTCTCCAATTGGATGAAGGAGGCGGCGGACGCCCAAGGCGTGGCGATGAGCAAGGAACAGAGCCGCGAACTGGTCTACGGCATGCCCTACGACGAATGGCGCGCCAAGTATCAGACGGAAGCCTCGCCGAGCCAAAAGGCGGCGTTCGAAAAAGCAAGCCAAAACCATTGATGCCGGCTTTTGCCGCGATCGTCCTGTGCAGTGCTGTGGATGAGCGCGCTCCTGCCTTGACCTGAAGCCGCGCGCTTTCGAATGCTCTCGGCAACTTTATTGAGCATGATCTTTTCCGAAAGCCGGTAAGCACTTTTCGGGATCATGCTCGTATCAGGAGAGCATCCGATGGCCACCGCCGCCGCCGCCAAAGACGAACAGACTGCCCACCGCTTCGCCAAGGATCACCTCAAGGCCTTCGTCGAGCGCGTCGAGCGGCTCGAAGAGGAAAAGAAGGCGCTCGCCGACGACATCCGCGACGTCTTTGCCGAAGCCAAGGGCAACGGCTTCGACGTCAAGGCGCTGCGCACCGTCATTCGGCTGCGCAAGCTCGATGTCAACGAGCGCAAGGAGCAGGAGGCGATCCTGGAAACCTACCTGCACGCGCTCGGCATGTTGGGGTAACTCGTCATTGCGAGGACCCGTTGGCTTGCAATGACGAAGGAAGCTACTCCAGCGCCGCGGTGTGCAGCGGGTAGGTCACCGTCGACACGAACACGATGGCGCTGCCGGCGAAGTGATCCTGCGCCAGGCCGGGCTGCGGGTCGGCGGCAAACGTCATCATCACCGAATTGGCCGGCTTGACCATCAGCGGCGCCAACACCCGGAAGTCGGGCGCGCCGAGCGCGGTGATGCACAGGAAGCGGGTCGCGCTCGGCGACACCACGATGGCGCGCAGCCACGGATCGTCGAGCCGGGTGCCGTCGGCGAGCGCCGCCGTTTTCTTGGCGACCGTGAGAATGGCGGAGGCCGGCCGGCCGTCGATCCGCTTCATGGCGATGGTCATCGCCGTGTCGCCGCTTTGCACGGCAACGGAGCGGGTCACGGCGGCGCGCGGCGTTGCCGCGGTTGGGACCGCTGCGGCCGCTGCGGCCGCGACGCCGGCAGTGGCCGAGGCCGGCGCGTCGCGGTCGGTCTGTTCCGCGTAGGCGAGCGCCAGCTCCGCCGGGCCGCGATCCTCGGCGGCGTCGGCGAACGGGCTGACCGTGCCGGTGGCATCCGGCGCGGCGCTCGCGACCGCGGCGCGCTGCGGGCTTGATACGGCGGCGAGCGGGTTCGCAGAAGCTGCCGGCCGCGCCGCATTCACGCCGTCCGGCACGCCCTCCCAGAAGCCGCGGGCGAGGATGATCTGGTTCGGCGTGACTGCCGCCAGCGGCGACGCTTCGGCGCGCGAGATCACGTGCACCTTCGCGGCGGCGCGGACGAACTTGGTCTTCTCCGCCGCGAGTTTGCCCTCGGCGTTCGCGGCGACCTGAACGAGCTTGGTCTTCTCCGCCGCGAGCTTGTCCTCGGCGCGCTCGATCGCTGCCGTCATGGCGGCCTTCGCCCGGGTGCGCAGCGGCACGGCGGCCGTTGTCGCGGCCGGCGCGGCCGGCGCCGCCGCGTTGGCGTCGTCGTCCTCATCGTCGCCGCGGCGCAGCCCCAAAAGCTTGGCGAACGGGTTGAAGCTGTGCTGCGTCACGCCGGCATCGGCGACCTGCACGCCGGCGCTGCGCGCGGCGTCGATCGACATCTCGGAAGGAGTGCTGCCGTGCTTGCGGATATCGGCGAGCGCCAGCGCATAGCCGGGCAGCGGCCGGCCGTCGGCGGGGATGTGCACGGTGCGGCCGTCGGGAAACACGCGGACCAATTGCTCGCGGGTCATGCGCGGCCAGTGCCGCACGCCGCCGGTGTCCATGTGCACGAACGGCGAGCCGGAGGTCGGATAGAAGCCGACGCCGCCGCGCTGCAGCCGCAAGCCGATGACGCGAAGCTGCTCGATCGGCACGCCGGGAATATAAAAATCCATGGCGTGGCCGAGCATGTGCTGGCTGAAGCGGGCGACGCCGTTGCTGCGCCGCCGCAGCATGGCGTTGGTTTCCGGCGACCGGTAGCCGCACACGACCCAGACCGGCTCTTGCGATCCGGCCTCGCGCTGCACCTCCCAGATCAGGTCGATCAGGTGCGGATCCATGCGCGTTTCTTTTTCGCGCCGCCAATCGCGCAGCAACCAGTTGAGCTTCTCCAGCGCCGCCTCGTCGTAACGGCCGTCGCGCTTGAACGTGATGGTGATGTTTTCGTCGGTATGGATGTGGTGCAGCGAGATGGTGCGGGTGTCGCCCTCGGCGATGGCGTTCTGCAGGACGCGCGAGCCGAACAGGAGCACCAGAGCGGCGAGGCCGCACGCATAGACGGCGCGAGCCGCAAACCAACGACAACTTTTCAGCCGCGCGTAACCAACGAGCACTGGCGATCTCGCGTTGACGTTGACTGAACGCCACCCGCCGCGGCCCCAACCGCGGCGAATAACCCTAACGCAGTGTTAATTTGGGAAGGGTTAACGCGAACGCTTGCAAACCCCACCCCCGACCTCGTTATGGCTAACGGCGCAGTGTGGCGAAAAGTGGCCCTAATCCGCCGGTCTGTGGGTTGCAGAGAGGGCAGGGAGTACGAAGCCGGAACATGGTTAACGGCGGCGGGGGCTTTTGCTGTCGCCTAGTGAGCCGACTGATAGGGTGTGTTCTCTCTGTGTTCTTGTTGGCGCTCGGGTGCTGGTCCGTTTCGACCTATCCCACCGGGGACTGGCCCCTTTTGAATTTGAGAGTGGTCCCTTTTGATTTTGATCAATGCGGCCGCAATCCTTCACGACCAATACAACTCCACATAACAAGATGTGGATGCCGCAACCGATATTTGGGCAATCCCCCCGGCTTCAAGAATTGTGTTGTCGAGCTTCCGCAATGGAGGACGACATGCAAAGGATATTGGCAGCTATAACACTGCTGCTTGCGTTGGCCGGTGCGCCGGCCGCAGTAGCGCAGCAGGACCAGATTGCTGCTCTTCCCGCCCCCGCCCCCGCCCCCGCTGCCGTGCACGAGTCAGCGCCGCGGGTCACGATTGCCGCCAAAAAAATGATAGTTTGCACGCAAGCGCAAGCGGCATCGTTTCTCGCATTTCTTGCCGGCGATAAGGACAAGCTCATGGGAAGCGGCCCCGCTTCCGATGGGCGGCTGTGCGATATACGCGTTCTTAATCGCGTTGAACTTGGGAATGTCGTCGGGAGTATCGATGCCAAAGGCCATCATTGGATCGCCGTGCGGGCGGTTCGGCGGGAAGATGACAGGACGTACGAATTTGTAGTCGTGGGTATTGACGACCAAAAATGAGCACAATCGGTCTGAGGCCGCCTCAGTTGGCGGCCTCGTCGTCATCCTTCCACGCGAGCTTTTCCGCCATACGAAGCGCGGTAGAATCGGTTGAGCTTTTGCGAAACATCACTCGTCCTCGTCGGCCTATGATGGGTATCGCTTCGCTCCACCCATCCTACGGGATTCGCAAACCCGCGCCCCATAAGTGCCTCATTTTGATCGAGGCTTTTTGGTTTCACCCTTCTTGGCTTTATCTTCCATTCTAATCCTACGCTCGTGGTCCTCAAGGTGCTTAAGCGAGCTGGCATAGGACTGAAGTGTCCGCTCAGCGTCAACTGTCGGATGTCCCGAAGCCTTGAGTTGGGCAATTAGCTTGTGCTGGTTGGCGATGATCCGCCTTGCTTCGCTCAGCCGATCCTCAGCCGAAATCAAAGCAGGCTTTTTTCTCGGCATGCGAGCTGTGCGATTACTGGGGTACTAATTTGCCGCAAAGTCGGATACAAGCGGACTATGACAAAGCTTCAGTCGCCGCCCTTCAAATGTCCCAACTGTGGGGCCCTTTATGAGGTCGTGCGGGTAGAGGCGGCCCCGGCAGACGATCCCGAAATAACCTGCCGTTCTTGCGGTGACCCCCTTCGTGGGCGCGAAGCAGGGCTTGTTCTCAAATACTTCCTTGTCGCGCGTCCGGGAGAGCGGAGCTACGTTAAATTGTCGCAAGATCGTCACGATAGCTTGTGAAGCTTCCGTCTGGCATAGCCCCCTATGCCTTCTCCAAGGCTAGAGCCCCGGCGTCTCCGCGCTGGGGCTCTCTTTTTGAGCAGCCCTACGCGCTATGCCCGGCCGGATTATTTCAGCGTCCGAAACGAATTGAGGAACGCATCCACGTCGGGCGTCAATCCGGTGCCGGTCGTGCCGCTGAACACGACCTGATAAAGCCGGTCGCCGATCCACAACAGCCGCTGGCGAACCACTCCCTCGGCAACGTCGACGATGATCTCGCGGCCTTGCACGCCGCTCTGCTGGATGGTCTTCTGGCTGCGCAGTTTGCCCTTGGTGGCGTTCACCGAACCCTGGATGCTGGCGTTGTAGTCGTGCACCACGCTCTGGGAATAGACGATCAGCCCGACGCCCTTCCAGCCGTCCTTGTTCTCGACCGACCAGACGTACTGATCGTAAGGGACGCCAGCCGTGGTCGTGGACGTGGTTTTCTCCAGCTTGGGCGCGGCGGGAAACTCGGCGGTGAAATTCCATTCCTTGCTGGTGAGTGTAAAGGCGCTGGCGCCGCTCGCCGCCACCAAGCAAACAACCACGATGCCGATCAAACGGCTGAGATAGTGCGTCATTGCCGCCCCCCAATTACCAATCCCAATCACGCCCTATTGCTTACTCTTATCCCTTTTTAAGCGCTTCGGGGATATGTCGCCCAGCTTCGCGGCAGGGATGCGTCTCCGGTCTGGCGACTTTCGCCTTGACATTCGTCCCCGTTATCGTTACATTCAGCGAGGTGGGGATATTGGACTTCACGGACCCAATGCGGTATATCCGCAGTTGCGGAGGGCTGGATCATGACCTCCGCGGCTGAAACCAAAAGCGTCGAACGGATGGCGAGAATCCTCTATCCGTTTGGCTATTGTGAAGGGCTAACCATCGTGCTTGCGGCCTATATCGACGCCAGTAACGAAAACGCCGATAATCCGGTCGCAGCGGTGGCTGGCGTTTTGGCTACCACCGATAGATGGATAGCATTTGAGGCCGAATGGAATGCGTTTTTGAACGAACATGGTCTCGCGCGCTTTCACGCGACGGAATACTGGGCGAGGACGGGACAGTTTGAACGCTGGGAAGATGCGCGATTTGCTCTTGCGCGCACTCAAGTGCGCCAAATTATTGGCGAGGGCGGTATTATGGCTGTTGCTTGGGCTGTTAGCTCTAAAGCCTTCGAGGAATGGCGGACTGCACAGCGCCAATTCTATCCGGCCGATCCGTATTATTTTTGCTTAGATAGAGTCCTTCGCCAATTGATTATAGGAACTCATGAGCGCCCGAATGATGAGGGCATTGCGATCTATGTTGATCGCGATAAGGGCCGGGAACGTCTGGCGAAGGAATTAGCGGAGTGGCATGAAGATCGGCTGCGGCAATTGCCTCCGCGAACTTATTCAATTAATCCGCAACGTGAAATTAGTGTAACCTATGGCAGATCGTCCTTCGATTATAAGCCGCTCCAACTCGCAGACATCATCGCAAATGGTGCTTATCGAACCCTCGCATCGTTCTTGAAGACTGGGACTCGTCCAGCTTGGCCGACTGACTTGTTTGTGGCGAGTCCGTCGATTTCATGCACGATGCTTACTACCGCGAATCAAATTGACGCCGAACTCCATTCGAGTGTCGGAGATTAGGTAGAGCTAGGCTGAAGAAAGCTTTGGTTTTTTGAGTGCCGGCGCGAGTTTCCTGAAAGAGCGATCTAATATATCAGGGTCTTCGTCAATACCCAGCTTGCGAGCAGTTTCAACAAACCGCTCGTATTGTCGTTTGTCCTTCTCTTTCGGCTTTCGCTTTTGCTTTTCGCCTGCTTTTCCCATAGGGCCACTCAGTGGTGAGACGTGCGATAGGTTAGGCGCTTACCGACGACGCCCTTGAGCGCACGTTCGGTGCGCTCTAGGTCGTCTACGCCTAACCGGACCCGATTGCTATAACGGAAATCAAATTCTGCAAGATACCTGTGCAAGTGTTTTTCCTTGCAGTGTTGATACACGCCCTTCATTCCGCGCTTAAAAATCGAATAGTAACCTTCGACGGTGTTGGTGCTGATTACTCGGTCACCATCATAGCGAACGTACTCATCATCGCTATGCTTGACGGTTTCGTGACTGGCGAACCGTTGGCCTACGTCCTGATAGTGAGGCGCTTCATCGGTCATTAGCGCGGACTCGCGAGCAATATTGTCGCGGACGACATTATGAACCTGCCCCGCGCTGGTATCTTCGACGTGAAAGCTCCGGGCGCTCCCGCCGCGCTGAACAAGAGTGAGGACCGCGTTTTTGTGACCGAAACCGGCGCGACGTTTCTTTTCGCCTTCAATGCGACCAATGAAGGTTTCGTCAGCCTCAACAGTCTCGCCAGCGCCGCCCATTGGGGTCATGCCGACGACGCGCATGGCTTCGCGGATGCGATGCGACATGAACCAAGCGGTTTTGAGGGTCACGCCCAAGGTCCGCGAAAGCTGATTACTCGAAATGCCCTTTTTGGACGAACAAAGCAGATAGATCGCTTGCAGCCATATCCGCATGGGGATGTGGCTATCCTCGAATACGGTCCCGACCTTCACGCTGAACTGTTTGCGGCACTGGTAGCACTTGTAAACGCCAATGCGGGTGCTTTTGCCTCGCATCTTGGAGAGCCGATCCACGCCCCCGCAATGGGGACAAACCGGGCCGTTCGGCCACAGTCGGGCTTCAACCCAAGCGTAAGCGGCAGTCTCGTTTTGGAGGACTTCTGCGGACAAGATCGACTTAGCCATGACACCGTTTTCCCTTTGATGATTCAATGGTGTCACGGATTTATGGGTCTGTCAAGTACAATATCGCCAGCGAGGTAGTGGTCCAGTCAGGACAGCCACAATTCATCATGACCAGTGACCAATCGGTGACAGCGTTTGGCTCTAGCCGAGAGGGGTGTGTTTGTGGCCCAATGAGCCATGAACGACCCAACCGTCGTCGATCAGATTATCGCAAGCGCAAAATCCGCAGCGTCCAATCTGCGCGTCCGGAGCGCGCTTAATCCGATGCTGTGGTTATCCGGCATCCTAAGAATGTTAATGATACCTGAGATGACATTCCTCCCAAGCCTCTAGCATTTCCACCACGTCTTTCATTTCCCACAGCCGCTTAGTAATGCCCGCAGCCATTGCCGGGCTCATTTTGAGCGTGTGATGCATGCGAACGAAATTGTAATAGAGAAAGTGCAACGCCATCGCGTGCTTGTGGTTTTCGACTTTCTTTGAAAATGCATTGGTCAATCTGGTCATCCGGCGCGAGTGCATCCGCACATTCAGATTGTTGCGCTCGGCAAATGACGTGCTGATATGCTCCGGGTCAGGATCGCCCGTTATCGGCACTTTCTTTGCGCCAATGCAAACTG
This sequence comes from Xanthobacteraceae bacterium, assembly GCA_050011955.1. Lineage (GTDB taxonomy): Bacteria > Pseudomonadota > Alphaproteobacteria > Rhizobiales > Xanthobacteraceae > BOG-931. The sequence continues at coordinate 38,455 of JBEKIC010000002.1, read as the reverse complement.
CGGGACTGTAACGGCGCTCGGCCGATCCTCGCGTCCCTTCATAGGACTGGCCGTACTGTTTTTGTAGCTGGGCAAAATCAATGTTTTCTGGATCGAACGTCGCACCGACTGCCACCAGGTAAGAGCGAAAGCCGTCAGTGGTGAGTTGGATTTTGCGGCCATCAAGCCGGTCGCTAAGTTCGAGCATAAGATCGAAAGCCGAAACCACGTCTCGCTTCCCAACGTGGAAAGCCGGGACAAGCTTTGTATCGGCGCAAGTGGCAATCCACACCCACACATCGCCGTTATCATCCGCCTTGTTCTTTTTGGCTTTGAGACGGTGGGCTTCTTTGACCGCAACAAATCCCCACAATTCGTCAACCTGTATGCGCGCGCACGGCAGATTGCGGAGCACTCGATCCTGATACCAAGCCGCAGCCTGTCCCGCATCCTCAATAAGCTTCAAGATCGTCGTCTTGCTGACGCCAACAATGCGAGCGGTCGCGCGAATGCTAGAGCCCTCCATTAGCAGGTGGAGGACTTGGCCACGGGTCTTGGGGTCTAGCTTTTTCATACTGGCCATTATGCGTAAGCGGTTACGCATTGTCAACACAAAAATATGGCGTTACGGAAAGCGAGTTTTCCGCTCCATGACCGCTAAATTGTCCACATAAACCCTTGATCCCGCTTAAAACTTGCGTGGACTCAAGGAGTTAATATATAAAGGCAGTGCGCCGCCGATCGGCAGGACCGACGACGCACCGCAATTATGCAACTATGGTGGTTGCATACCTACACCTCCAGTCCGGGGCTTACCGCGACGCCCCGGCATGCTCGGGTGGGCACTCCGCAGTCCCACATCTGCTACCGCCCTCGCGGCGGCTGCCGACTGCACCAGTGACGCGGCCTGATGCAGCCGGGATTGGTGAGACGCTACGGTTTCGATCCGCCCCTGTTTGGGTGTCTGGCCAAGACGCTGCCCAAACCGTGACACCAGTACACTAAGCGCCTCAAACTACTCAGTGGGCTGCAGCAAAAGCTGCGGCCCGCTATCTTTTGAATGTCCGTTCGCGCTCTTGGCGTCGGACGGCCACATCTCTTTGAGCGGAATATCTTTGCTCTTCAGCGGAACCGCTCGTCGCTGGGGCGGGAAATCATCGCCAGGTTTCCAGCGCTCCATTTCGTAGTTGCACCAGTAAAAATTGAAGGTTGGCCACACCATCCCGCCAGCTTTGGCCGCCGCCAACTTCGATTTAGCGCCGCTACGAATGGCATGATATGCCGCGGCCATCTGCTCTGCGGTTATTCTCCGTCGAGGCCCCCAGTTGTCGAGGCGCGTTTTCCTTGCGTTGGCAATCCCGGCCTTGGTTTTTTCAATGTGCTCCGCACTGTTGCGTGTGCTGGCATTGTTTCGACGTGCGCGCAGTTGGCGCAACCGCTCGGCAGAATACCAACTGACCATGCCCCATTTGCCGTCGCCGACGAGGATTACATCGCCCTCTTTCCGTTCCCGTTTGCGGAGCGCCCAACTAACCGACTGCTCGGGCCGGTCCGACAGAAGAGTGAACCCCGCCGCCTCCAACGCTGCCCAGATCTGTTTTCCGGTCAATTCAATCCGGTCGCTTTCGGAAAGTACCTTGGTTGAGGCGGCCTCAAGCCCCATGCCTTTGTACTTGCTGGGCAGGACGGCCGGCGGCGGAGGGGACACTTCAATTTTCGGAATCGTCGTTGTCGCCTCGGGGGGCTGCAATCCCGCGGCCTCGCGCGCCGCGCTGATCCCGGCAAGCGATTTCCGTACTGCATCGAGTTCGGCAATGAGGCGGCTCTCCTTTTCGCGGAGGGAAAGGGCGGCGGCTTCATAGGGGTCCGAGTTAACCATACTGCCCCGATTAACGGAGTCGCCTCGGAGAGTCAAGGAAGGCCGCCAGATGGTCGGCAAGTAACCTGTATGTAATTACTTGACGATTGTCAGAGTGACATATGGTATTCTGACAATCTGCTAATCCAAGCTAGAGATTATTTTGACTTCACAGTGACTTATCGGTTGTAACGATTTTGGTTACAGTGCGCCCGAAGGCCGTTTACTTGCCCCAGCGCGCTTTGGCGGCTTTCTTAGCGGCTGCGGATCGCTGTTTTGCAGTCATTTTTGCAGCCCGCGCCTTGCCGCCGATCAGTCCTCCCCGCCGCCCCAATTCGGCCGCCGGGGACGGTGCTGGCAGCAACGGCTCTTGGACCGCGCCGGTCGCCAAATCGACCATGTGCTTTGCCCACTGGTTCAAGTCGCGTGGGCGTTTGGGGGGCTTGGTCATAGCTTTCGGACGCTGTTGGGCCTCATCTTGAGGGCTGCAATCCTTTGGGTCGAGAGTCGCCGATCAGTTACGATAGCACTCCAACCGGAAGGCAATTCCCGCAGAACAGCGGCCACGGCTTCATCGCGAACCGTAGCGACAGCCCAATACTCCGTCGTGCCGTCCTTTGTGGCGGCGACAACGTAGATGCCCCCGGCCAAGGCGTTGCCCATGAGGCCGAATATGCGCGAATTGGCCAAGCCCGCAAGTGTCCCGACGGGTTTGCCTTAATTCACTGGCCCACTACCTTCAGCGAATCTTGCCTACCTAAGGACGTCGGCCGGGTGACGCCGGTCGATGGGGCAAGAGCGGTTCCCGCGGGCAGGGGCTGTCACCTCCGCTCCGGGCGGCTAACGGGAAAACGCCCGGCCGGCATGATGACCGGTCTGCGACTTTGTCGCTGGACTGGGATAGGTCGCCTTCAGGTAACGCCTGAAGGATGCCGCGTCCCAGGAAGCGCGTTCTGGAGCTGAGCGGCGGCGTTGGCTCGCGGCCGCAAGTGCCGCGGTGGAACGCCGTCAGGCGAGCGCGCTGCGATCAGCGCGAGCCGCGCCCGAAGCAGATGGTTTGCGCAGACTGCGTAAACTTGTCTGCGGTGCGGACCATCGGAAGACATGCGCCTGGCGGCGTTCTGCTTCCTTTTATTTGTTGTTGTAGCCCGGGTTGAACGAAGTGAAACCCGGGGAGGTATGCGCCGAGCACGATCGAGCCAAAAACCGGTCCCACCGCCGGTTCAGGCGTGACGCGATGGTGCTCGGCGGAGTCGTTGACTGTCTCTTGCGCATGATCTTGTCCGAAAACCGGTAGCCACTTTTCGGGATCATGCGGTTGTACGGCATGCCTCGGGCGCGCATCGCGTCGCGAGAACGATTTCGTTTTACCCTCCCCTGGAGGGGGAGGGTCGCGCCCCGAAGGGGCGCGGGGTGGGGTGACCTTTAGTTTCTTTTTGATCGCGAGTCCGCTCACCCCCTCCCGGCGCACCTTTGGTGCGCCGACCTCCCCCCTCCAGGGGGAGGTGAAGGAAGCGAACGCCTCCATACCGTGCGATTGAAATTTGGCCTAAACTGCCGAGAGAGGGCCGTTCCGGCCCGCCGAGGATCGAACGCCATGGCAGTTGACGTGGAAAGCCCGCGGGTGCCGCCCGCGGCCGGTGCGGCCGGCACCGCCGGTGCCGCAGAGCCGATCTGGTTCGCCTCCTATCCGCCCGGCATTCCCCGCGGCATCGACCCGGATGCCTATCCGTCGCTTCCGGCGATGCTGTGCGATGCCTGCGCGCAGTACGCCGAACGTCCGGCCTTCGAATGTCTCGGCGTGCGCATGAGCTACGCCGAGTGGGACCAGTTGAGCCGGGCCTTTGCAGCCTTCCTGGTCGAGCAAGCCAACTGCCGGGCGGGCGACCGCATCGCCATCATGCTGCCGAACCTGCTCGCCTATCCGGTGGCGTTCTTCGGCGCGCTGCGCGCCGGTCTGATCGTGGTCAACGTCAATCCGCTGTACACGCCGCGCGAACTGAAAGAGCAGCTTGCGGATTCCGGCGCCGTATCCATCGTGATCATGGAGAACTTCGCTCACAAGCTCGAACCAGTGCTGGCGCAGACGCAGGTCCGCCACGTGGTCGTGGCCCGCCTCGGCGATTTCATGCCGGCGCTCAAGCGCAGCATCTTCAATTTCGCCAACAGCTATATCCGCCGCGCGGTGCCGCGCTGGCGCTTCCACACCTTCACGATGCTGCAGGCGGCCTGCGTCCGCCGCCCCAGCGCGCGCTATGCCGACGCGCCGGTAGCGGCGACTGCGCCGGCTTTGCTGCAATATACCGGAGGCACGACCGGGGTGGCGAAGGCCGCGATGCTGACGCATCGCAATCTGGTCGCCAACACGCTGCAGTGCCGCGCCTGGATCGCGCCGAACCTCGAGGAAGGCCACCGCTCGGTGCTCACGCCGCTGCCGCTCTATCACATCTTCTCGCTGACGGCGAACCTGTTGGCCTTCGTGCTGATGGGCGGCTTGAGCGTGCTCGTTCCCGACCCGCGCGATCTCAAGGGGCTCATCCGCACCATGCGCCGCGCCCAGGTCACGACCATGACCGGCGTCAACACGCTGTTCAACGCGCTGCTCAACGTGCCGGGTTTTGCCGAACTGGATTTCAGCAAGCTTTCCTTCGCCATCGGCGGCGGCGCCGCGGTGCAAAGCGCGGTGGCGCTGCGCTGGCGCGAGATCACCGGCACCGACCTGGTCGAAGGCTACGGTCTGACCGAAGCGTCGCCGGTCGTGTGCATCAATCCGGTGCGGGCGCCGAAGCTCGGCACCGTGGGGCTGCCCGTGTCGTCCACCGAAGTCGCCATCCGCGACGATGCCGGCAACGACCTCGGCGTCGGCGAGGCCGGGGAGATTTGCGTGCGCGGCCCACAGGTCATGCAGGGCTATTGGCAGCGGCCCGACGAGACCAAGCTCGTTCTGGCCGCCGACGGCTGGCTGCACACCGGCGATATCGGCGCGCTCGACGCGCAGGGATTTTTGAAAATCCTCGACCGCAAGAAGGACATGATCAACGTCTCCGGCTTCAAGGTGTTTCCCAACGAAGTGGAAGACGTGGTCGTCCAGCATCCGGGCGTGCTCGAAGCCGCGGTGATCGGTGTCGCCGATCCGCATACCGGGCAGGGGGTGAAACTGTTCGTCGTCAAGCGCGAGCCGGCGGTTACCGAGGCGGAGCTGACCGCGTTCGCCCGCGAACGGCTGGCCGGCTACAAAGTCCCCAAGGTGATCGTGTTCGTCGACAGCCTGCCGAAGAGCAATGTCGGCAAGATCATCAGGAAGGATCTGAGGTGAGCAATTACTCGTCATTGCGAGCGCAGCGAAGCAATCCAGTTTTGTGACGCGAAATCTGGATTGCTTCGTCGCGGAGCTCCTCGCAATGACGAATGAGCTCCGCTTAATGCGCCATCAGCACCGGCAGCTTGGCGTTGGCGAGGATGTGCCGCGTGGTGCCGCCGAAGATCATCTGCCGCAGGCGGCTTTGCGTGTAGGCGCCTTTGACGATGAGGTCGCAGCCGAGCTCAGCGGCCTTGGCGAGGATGACTTCTCCGGCGCTGCGTTTGCCGGCAGTGAGCGTCATCGGCTCGGCGGCGATGCCGTTCATCCTGAGCGAGCGCGCCATCTCAACTCCGCTCGGCCCGGCGACGGTCGAGCCTTCGACGGTGAGGATGGTGATGCGCTGGGCGAGGCGGAGCAGCGGCATGGCAAACGCCGTGGCGCGCGCCTGCTCGGTCGAGCGGTTCCAGGCGATCAGGATGTTGGTTGCCAGCGAGCGCGGCGAATCGGGCGGCGAGATCAGCACCGGACGTCCGCTTTCGAACAGCGCGGATTCGAGCGTCACCATGGACGGGCTCTGCCATTCCTCGCCCGGCCGCGCCAGCACGATGACGTCGAACACGCGGCCGTAGCTGCCGACGAAATCCTGGCCGCTCGGCGCCGACGAATTCCACGCCCAGGACGGCGCCGCCGGCGGCGCGTCGCCGGCTTGCGGCTTGATGCCATGCTGCTCCATGAAGGTGCGGAACAGGTCCTCGGCCTGCCGCACCATGTCCGCGTCGTTTTCCTTGACCGCGACCATGGTCAGTCCGGCGTCGGGATCCATGGCCACCATGTCGGCGACCGCCGGGCGCAGCGGAAAGCCCTCGATGCAGCTGCCGAACTTTTGCGCCAGCAACAGCGCCGCGTCCAAGGCCGACGCCATCGCGGCGTTGTGCTCGGTGGGAACGAGAATGGTTTTCATGCGCGCGTCCCGATTGCCCGCGATCTGACCGGATGATCATACTGCCGCGCAGCCCGCACGCCAAACGCCGGCTGGAAAGCGCCGGCCGGCCATCTTGACGGCGATACGCATGGCAGGTTAGCCGCGAAGGGCTAGGAGATATCATGGCGGTTTATACCGATGTCGCGGCGGAAGACCTCGCGCCCTTCCTTGCCGGTTACGACATCGGCGAGTTGCTGGCCTATAAGGGCATCGCCGAGGGCGTCGAGAACTCGAACTTCCTGGTGCACACCAGCCGCGGCTATTTCATCCTCACCCTGTACGAACGGCGCGTCGCCGAGCGCGACCTGCCGTTCTTCCTCGCCTTGATGGAGCATCTGGCGAGCCGCGGCATCACCTGCCCGCAGCCGGTGAAGAACCGGGCCGGTCAGACGCTGGGCCGGCTCGCCGGGCGGCCGGCGGCGATCGTGACGTTTCTCGAGGGCCTGTGGATTCGCCGGCCGAGCGCCGCCCACTGCGCGGCTTTGGGCGAGGCGCTGGCGCGGCTGCATCTCGCCGGCGCCGACTTTGCCATGCGGCGCGACAATGCGCTCTCGGTCGCCGGCTGGCGGCAGCTCTACGCGGGCTGCGGCGGGCGCGTCAACGCGGTGCAGCCCGATCTGACCACCGTTCTTGCCGCCGAGCTCGATCTGCTCGAACGCGAATGGCCGCGCGGCTTGCCGCAGGGCGTCATCCACGCCGACCTGTTTCCCGACAATGTCTTTTTCCTCGGCGACAAGCTTTCCGGGCTGATCGATTTCTATTTCGCCTGCACCGACACGCTCGCCTATGACATCGCCATCTGTCTCAATGCCTGGTGCTTCGAGCAGGATCATGCCTACAACGTCACCAAGGGCCGGGCGCTGCTGGCGAGCTATGCCAAGACGCGGCCGCTGTCGGAGCAGGAATGGGACGAGCTGCCGCTGCTGGCGCGCGGCGCCGCGCTGCGCTTCCTGCTGACTCGGCTGGTCGATTGGCTCGACGTGCCGCCCGGCGCGCTGGTGCGGCCCAAGGATCCAATCGAATATCTGCGCAAGCTCAGATTCCATCAGAAGGTCACGAGCGCGCGCGATTACGGGGTGACGGCGCCGTGACCGCGTCGCTGCCGCACGTCGTCGTTCATACCGATGGCGCCTGCTCGGGCAATCCCGGTCCCGGCGGCTGGGCCGCGATCCTGACCTTCGGCGACCACGAGAAGGAGCTGAAAGGCGGCGAGGCGCTGACCACCAACAACCGCATGGAGCTGATGGCCGCCATCGCCGCCTTGGAAGCGCTCAAAAAGCCCTGCCGAGTCGACCTGCATACCGACAGCCAATACCTGCGCAACGGCATCATGTCCTGGATCGGCACCTGGAAGCGCAACGGCTGGCGCACTTCTGACAAGAAGCCGGTGAAGAACGTCGATCTGTGGAAGCGGCTCGATGCCGCCCTTGGCCCGCACCAGGTGCGCTGGCACTGGGTGAAGGGCCATTCCGGCCACAGCGTCAACGAGCGCGCCGACCTCTTGGCGCGCGAGGCGATCGCCGAAATCCGCAAGGCCGGGCGCGCGGTCAGCTGAAAAATACCGCATTCACCGTTAACGGCGGTGTTCGTTTATTTACCATCATCGCCCTGATATGCATGGCGGCTATGCATGGCGGCTATGCATGACGGCTCGGCCGTACGGATCATTGTGCCGTCTGATCATGCGCATCCGCGTAGCTCTTTTAAGGTCGCGTTGCAGGTAGGCGCCCGATGATCGAAACGCTCATGTTGTGCGGTATCGGCGTGCTGGCGGGCTGCCTGCTGATGCTGATGTTTATTCCGCTCGTGCACGAGCGCGCGGTCCGCCTCACCAAGCAGCAGATCGTCGACGCCACGCCGCTGACGGTCAACGAAATCCAGGCCGACAAGGATCACTTGCGCGCCGAATTCGCCATGTCGGTGCGGCGGCTCGAGATCAGCCTGGAAGAAATGCGGGCCAAGGCGGCAAGCCGCTACGGCGACATCCATAAACAGAACGCCGAGATCAGCCGCCTGCAGGTCGAGCTCGACAAGAAAACGGCGCTGATCTTCGCGCTGCGGACGCGGGAAGACGTGCGCAAAGGCGCCGTCAGACGGGTCCTGAAACTGCTGCTGTATTTCTACATGCGCGCGCGCCGTCTGCGGCCGCCGCCATTGGAGCCGGCGCAGGAGGCGATCCATCAACACAACGCCGAGGTCAGCCGTCTCCAGGTCGAGCTCGACAAGCGAATGGCCGCGATCTTTGCGCTGCGCGCGCGGGAACAGGTGCGCAAGGGCGTCGTCCGAAGGGTCGTGAAAATCCTGCTGTACCTTTACATTCGCGCGCGCCGCCAGCGGCCGCAGCCCCTCTATGAGCCGGTGCAAAGTCCGAGGCTGCGCTACGGTCAGCAGGCCGAGCGGAGCGAGCTTGCGGCAGCTGCCGCGGCCATCGCCGCGCTGAACCTGAAACGGCGCCGGGCCGCGGCAAGCAAGCTCTGAGGCGGCGCGCCGGCCGGCCTGTTATCCCGCGGTCTGGGAAAAGAAATTCATCCCATCTGCTTTAGCAGATTCTCGGCGCCCGAGTTCTCCGCCTTGCCAGGCGCGTCCTCGATGTTGAGCTTTTTCACCACGCCGTCTTCGACCAGCATGGCGTAGCGCTTGGAGCGGGTGCCGAGACCGGCACCCGAACCGTCCATCGCGAGATCGAGCGCCTTGGCGAAGTCGCCGTTGCCGTCGGCCAGAAATTCGATCTTGCCGCCGGCGCCTGTCGCCTTCTTCCAGGCGTCGAACACGAACACGTCGTTGACGCCGGTGACCGCGATGGTGTCGACGCCCTTCGCCTTGATGGCGTCGGCGTTCTGTAAAAAACCGGGCAGGTGATTGTTGCTGCAGGTCGGCGTGAACGCGCCGGGAACGGCGAACAGCACCACCTTCTTGCCCTTGAACACCTCGTCGGTGGTCTTCCAGGCCGGGCCGTCCGGCCCCATGACGCGGAATTTTGCTTCGGGCAGGTGATCGCCAACCTTGATCGGCATGGTCGTGTCCTTTGTATCTGCGTTGGGGTTCTTAAGTCCGGCGTAAATTACCGTGCCGGGCGAATTAGTCGAGATGGGCTTTGACCTCGATAGCGTCGGCCGGTGAAATAGCGGTGAAAGTGACCATCGCGCCGTCGGCGGTTGCGCCGGACGGCAGGCCATCGAGGTCGAACGTGAATAGCCGCGTCCCCGGTGCGCTACCGGGCGTCGAACGGCTCGGCTCAGGCAGCGGCAGCGCCCAGTCGGGCGTCGGCCCTTCGACGAAAAGATCGACCGGCGCACCTTCCGGCGCGGCGACCTCGACGACGACGCGCTGATGCGCGCCGGCCGGCTCACGATGCACCGAGCGAACGGCAAGACCGCCGCCAGTGTCCGCGCCAAGCGGGACACGCCGCGGCACGCGCGCCTCCGCGGCGAGGAGCGCCGGTTCCTCGGCGCCAGCCTTGCCGGACAGCACGAGGTCGAGATCGGCTTCGGCCGGTACGCAAAGATTGCCGCAAATGGCGTAGCCGAGCCTCACATGCAGCGCCGCGGGTCTTGTCGCGTCACTGGCAACGATCCGCAGCGGCAGCACGACATCGCCGAGATAACCGATCGAGTTGCCGCCGGCGCCATCGGTAAACCGCTGCGGCGCCGGCCACAGCGCGGTCACCGATTTGACGTTCTTGGAGCCGGCGAAATCGAGCGTCGGCGGCACTCCGGAATCGCCGGGATAGCGCCAGTAGGTCTTCCAGCCGGGGTCGAGCCTGATCTCGATACCGGCCCGCAGCCAGCTCGCGTCGGCGGACCGAACCGCGGCGCCGGCGATCAGCCGCGTGGCGGCATGGAGTTCCCCGTCCCACGCGGAAGCATCCTGCGCCCGGGCCATCGGTATGCCGCCGGCGCAGACGGCAAGCGTCGCAATCGTTACTGCAAAGGCCGCCGCATGACGCATCATCGCCGGTGTGTACGGCGAAGCCGCCCACACGCGCCACTGACATGATCGTGACCGCGCACCGGTCATAGCGTGCGGCAAATGGGGCGCGGCCGGGGAATTGTCACAATCCGGGCCAGTAATACGACGCACCAAATGGTGAACTTTTGCGCCAGCCGTTCGTTTGCAAAAGCGGATCGATCGGCTAACCTTCCGGTCATGAAATTGCCGCGCGGTACGTCGGGAAAGAGCAAGGCTCGGGGGCGAGGCTATCTGGATGGCCAGATGCTGATCGCCATGCCGGCGATGCTGGACGATCGCTTCGCCCGTTCGCTCATCTATGTCTGCGCGCACTCCGCCGAGGGCGCCATGGGCATCGTCGTCAATCATCCGGCGCCGAACATCAATTTTTCCGACCTGCTGGTCAAACTCGACGTCATCCCGGCGGCCGATGTGATCCAATTGCCGTCGCGCGCCGGGGTGGTGAAGGTCATGCGCGGCGGCCCGGTCGAGACCGAGCGCGGCTTCGTGCTGCACTCAGCCGACTTCTTCATCGAGAACTCGACGCTGCCGATCGACGACGGCATCTGTCTCACCGCCACCATCGACATTCTCAAGGCGATCGCCCGCGGCGACGGACCGGCAAGCGCGATCCTGGCGCTTGGCTATGCCGGCTGGGCGCCCGGCCAGCTCGAGAGCGAAATCCAGGGCAACGGCTGGCTGCACTGCGCCCCGGATTCCGAGCTCATCTTCGGTCCCGACATCAGCGGCAAATACGACAAGGCGCTGAAGAAGATCGGCATCGATCTCGGCATGCTGTCGAGCGAAGCCGGGCACGCGTGACAGGGATCAGTGATCAGTAATCAGTAATCAGTGGTCAGATGAGTTTTCTGATTACTGACCACTGATGACTGTCCCCTGCCTTACCGCGCCATCGCCACCTTGCTGCGCGGCTGCAGCAAGTCGCGGGCGCGCTCGGGCGCCATCGGTTCACCGAACACGAAGCCCTGCGCGTATTCGCAGCCGAGCTGATAAAGCTCGACAGCGTCGGAATCCGTTTCGGCGCCTTCGGCCACCACGTCCATCCCGAGATCGTGCGCCAGCGCGATGATCGAGCGCAGGATCACCGGGCGCGTGCCCTTTGACGTCATGCGGACGAAGGACTGGTCGATCTTGATGGTGTCGAAGGGGAATCGCTGCAGATAGGCGAGCGAGGAATAGCCGGTGCCGAAATCGTCGAGCGCGAGGCCGGCGCCGAGCTCGCGAATGCGATGCAGCATCTGCGCGGCGTGTTCCGGATTCTCCATCACCACCGATTCGGTGAGCTCGAGTTTGAGCGATCCGCGCGTCAGCGGGGCGCGCGCCAGCACCGTGCGCAGGTCCTGGATCAGGTCGTGGCGCAGCAATTGGCGCGAGGAGATATTGACGCTGGCGAACAGCGGATCGCGCGGCCGCAATGTGCGCTGCCAGGTGCTGAGTTGGCGTGCGGTGCGCTCCAGGACGAACAGGCCAAGCTCGACGATGAGCCCGGTCTCCTCGGCGATGCTGATGAATTCATTGGGCGACATCCGCCCCAGGCGCGGGTGATCCCAGCGCGCCAGCGCCTCGAAGCCGGCGATGGCGCGGTCCTCGAGCCGCACGATCGGTTGGTAAAGAATCGATATCTCTTCGCGCTCGAGCGCGCGCCGCAAATCGGATTCGATCGACAACCGATCCGATTTGCGCGCTCGCATCGATGGCTTGAACACTTCGATACGATCGCCGCCCATGCGCTTGGCGTGATACATGGCGAGCTCGGCGTCCTTCAGCCTCTCCTCGGCGGTTTGCGGCTCGGAATCGCCGAGCGTCAAGCCGATCGAGCCGGTCAGGAAAATCTCGCGATCGTTGAAGGTGATCGGCGCGCGCAGCGTGCGCCGAATGGTTTCGGCCAGCGTGGTAATCCGTGCGGCGTCACGCTCGGACAACACGATGAGACCGAACTGGTCGCCCGACAGCCGGGCGAGCGTGTCCTGCGGCTTGATCAGCCGCCCGAGCCGGCGCGCGAGCGTGAGCAGGATCGAGTCGGCGAGCGCCATGCCGACAGAGTCGTTGACCTGCTTGAAGCGATCGACGTCGATCACCATCACCGTCGGGCGGATCGTGCTGTCGGCCTTGGCGAAACCGAGCACCGCTTCGAGCCGATCGAGGAACAGCTCGCGGTTCGGCAAGCCGGTGAGGTTGTCGTGCACGGCATCGTGCAGCAGGCGCTCCTCGACCGTCTTGAAGTCGGTGACGTCGGTCAGCGTGCCGACGAGACGGATGACCTCGCCGTCGGAACCGACCACCGGCCGCGCCCGCAGCGCGAACCAAAGATAGTGTCCGTCCGCCGTGTGCATACGGAAATCCTGGGCGACACGCCCGCGGCGCTGCTCGACCACGCTGTCGAGCGTGGCACGGAAGCGGTCGCGATCGAGCGGATGCAGGACTTCGAGCCAGGTCGCCGCCGCTCCGTCGAGCGATCCGCTCTTGAGCCCGAGCATGGTTTCGGTTTCCGGGCTGGTGAAGACCCGGTCGGCGGCCACGTCCCAGTCCCAGATCATGTCGCCGGCGCCGGTCAGCGCCAGCGCGCGGCGCTCGACGTCGGAGACGATGCCGTGCGCCATGCCGCCGGCAAAAGCGTGCTGCATCACCGTGAAGCCGATCAGCATGACGATGAGAACGAGGCCGCCAAGCAGCGCCGGGCCGACGATATCGTTGGTGACGTAGCCCAGCACCGTGAGCCCGGCGCCGAACACCCAGACCACCAGCAGCAGCCAGGTCGGGATCAGCATCACCGCGCGGTCGAAGCCGTGGGTCGACAGATAAACGACCAGGCCGAAGCCGAGCACGGCGATGAAAAACAGCGACATGCGGGCGATGCCGGAGGCGACCGCCGGCGAGAACAGCGCGACCGCCACCAGCGCACCGAGAAAGGCGAGCCAGCCGACGGTGATATGCGCATAGCGCACGTGCCAGCGGTTGAGATTCAGATAAGCGAACAGGAACACCAGGAGCGTCGCGGCGAGGATCGCTTCGCTGGAGGCGCGCCAGATGCGCTCGGCGCCCGACGACATGTCGAAGACCTTGCCCCAGAATCCGAAGTCGACGCCGATATAGACCAGGACCGCCCAGCCTAAAGCCGCGGCGGCGGGGAACATTACGCTGCCTTTGACCACGAACAGGATGGTCAGGAACAGCGCCAGCAATCCGGCGATGCCGATGACGATGCCCTGATAGAGTGTGAGCGAGTTGACCTTGTCCTTGAAGGCGTCCGGCTCCCACAGATAGAGCTGCGGCAGATTTGGCGTGCGCAATTCGGCGACGAAGGTGATGACCGTGCCGGGGTCGAGCGTGACGCGGAACACATCGGCGTTGGGATTGTCGAGCCGCTCCGGCGGATCGCCGGACGACGGGGTAATATAGACGATGCGCGAAAGCCCGAGATCGGGCCAGAGGAGTCCGGAGCCGACCATCCGGTAGTGCGGAGCGACGATCAGGCGGTCGATTTGTTCGTCGCCGTTGTTGGCGAGCGCGAACACCGCCCAATTGCTGCCAGCTTCGCGCGCGCGCACCTCGATGCGGCGAATGATGCCGTCGGCGCCGGGTGCGGTCGAGACCTGCAGGCGGTCGCCGTCGGTGTGTTGGAAGTCGACGGCATCGGTGAGGTCGATGGCGGCGGCATCGACGCGGATATTGACGGCCTCGACCGCGGCAGCGGAGGAGGCTCCGAGCACGGCGACGAACGCAAAGGCCGCGAGCGCCGTGGCGGCGCGAAAGAATGCCAAGAAACGACCTCCGAGCTCGGCAGCCGGCGCAGCTCGTGCCCCGACGGTCACAAATTCCCCGGTAGCTAACCTAGCCGGCTTTACGCCGAATTCGCGGCCCGGTGTCGTGCCGGCGCCCATCGCGCTAGGACCGCGGACGATGAGTAGCTGTTGGGCAGCCTGAGCGCAAGAATTTTCCCGTGTCTTTTCAAAGGGTCAGGACAATCTTGCCGATATGCTGGCTGCTTTCCATGCGGGCGTGGGCGGCGGCGGCCTCGCGCAACGGAAAAGTCGAATCGATCACCGGTTTGACCCGGCCGGCGGCGATCAGCGGCAGCACTTTGGCCTCTACGGCGCGGGCAATAGCGCCCTTGTCCGCCACGGAGCGGGCGCGCAGCGTCGAGCCGGTATGGGTCAGCCGTTTGAGCATCAGCCGGCGGAAATCGACAGTGGCGCGCGACGAGCTCTGGAAGGCGATCTGCACGATGCGGCCCTCGACCGCTGCGGCTTCGTAATTGCGGTCGATGTAGTCGCCGCCGACGATGTCGAGCACGAGATCGGCGCCGCGGTCGCCGGTTGCCTGTTTGGTCAGGGCGACGAAATCCTCGGTTTTGTAGTTGATGGCGACGTCGGCGCCGAGCCTGCGGCAGGCCTCGCATTTTTCCGGCGTTCCCGCGGTGGTGATGACCCGGGCGCCGAAAGCGGCGGCGAGTTGAATGGCGGTGGTGCCGATGCCGGACGAGCCGCCATGAATGAGCACCGTCTCTCGCGCCGCGAGCCTGCCGCGCTCGAAGGCATTGTACCAGACCGTGAAGAAAGTCTCGGGGATAGCGGCGGCTTCGGTCGGCGACAAACCGGCCGGCACCGGCAGCGCGTGGCTTTCGTGCGCGATGCAGAATTCGGCATAACCGCCGCCCACGACCAGCGCCATGACCTTGTCGGTTTCCTTCCAGCGCGTCACTCCTGCGCCGCAGGCGACGACTTCGCCGGCGATTTCCAGGCCGGGAATATCGGGCGCGCCCGGCGGCGGCGGATAAAGGCCCATGCGCTGCATAACATCGGGCCGATTCACGCCGGCGGCGGCGACCTTGACCAGGATCTCGCCGTCGCCTGGCTTGGGCACCGGGCGCTGTTCCGCCGTCAAGACTTCCGGTCCGCCGGGGGCGCGGATCGCAATGACGGTCATGTGGGAGGGTAGCGCGGCCATCGGATACCTCCGTCCAGCGAGGGTGGGCGACTCTCTTAGAGGCAGGCTTGGGATGTGACAACCGCGGCTGCCGTCGATAAAATTTTAAGGTTGAAGGAGGGCCACAATGTCTGCGATCGACCCCGACGATCTGCCGAAGAAAAAGATCACGCACGAGATAGGGCAGGATTTGTCGCTGCTCTCGGTCGGAGAGCTCGCCGGCCGCATCGGGTTACTCAAGGATGAGATCGCGCGGCTTGAAGCCGAGATGGCCAGAAAACGCGCTTCGCAAACGGCTGCGGATAGGTTTTTCAAGAAATAAGCGGTTTGACCGTCAATTCCCCGGCTCCGCGCCGACTTTACCATCGGGCCGGCCATTTCGGGCCGGACCCGTTGGTTTGGCCTGGAATGACAACCTCCAGTAAAACTGCAAAAAGAATTAGTAACTTTCGGCGATTTGTTAACCTTTGGTTAAGCTTTCTCCTTCATTACGGTTATCGTCCATCTTCTGGACATCGAGTGGCTCCTGTCCACTCTGTTTGACGCCTCCCTGTTATCACTTTGAGCCGCCGGCGACGGCGGCTCTTTTTTGTTGTTCAGCCGCTTTACCCTATATCCGCACCATCCAAAGGGCCGCGCCGGCAACTATGTCGGACGCTTGGCTGCTGCGACCGCTGGACTCGGACGCCCCGCCGAGCGATGCTATCGCCGTTGTGAGGCGTACCCATGTCCGAGAAGCGTGCGAGTGAAGCCGGCGCGGTATCTTTCAGCGAGCGGCTTGCGAATTCCCAGGTCTTTGCGACCCTGTTTCGCGACGGAATGGCTTTGGTCGAGGAAACGGCGAGCTATCTCGACGGTGCCGGCCGGCTGGAATCCAAGAAACTCGAGCGCGCCGCCGCTCTGGTCTATGCGACCGAGAGCATGCGGTTAACCACGCGCTTGATGCAACTCGCCTCCTGGCTGCTGCTGCACCGGGCCGTCAAGGAAGGCGAAATGACGCTGGCGCAGGCCAACAAGGAAAAGAGCAAGGTCCGGCTCGCGGCCTGCGACCCCGGCGACCCAAAATCGATCGCGCTGCTGCCGGCCAAGCTTCAGGAACTCATCGCGCGCTCGACCAGGCTGCAGGCCGAGGTGCGCCGGCTCGACGCGACGATGCATGCTCCGCCGCCATTCAAGGTGGCCGTGAGCAATCCGGTCGAGCGCCAGCTCGGGCTGTTGAAGGCGGCGTTCGAGCAGGACGGGCTCTAAGCGCCGTTCGAGCGTCCGGCTTCGAACGTCAACGCCGTCTCCGGCGCTGTCGTCGCAGTATCAAATACTGGAGGCCACAATGTCGGGCAGAGCCGTCATTGAGCGGGAACGTCGTCTGTTCGACGATTTCTTCAAGATCGACGAGTTTCTGATCTCACATGAGCAAATCGACGGCACGATGAGCGCCGGCCAAAGACGCCTGGTGTTCGAACGAGGCGATGCGGTTGCGGTCCTGCTGCTGAATGTGGACATAAAATCGGTCGTGCTGGTCGAGCAGTTCAGGGTGGCCGTCTTGGTGGGCCGCCGTCGCGACGATCGATCGACGACCGACGGCTGGATCACCGAAACAGTTGCGGGCGTGGTCGATGCGAATGAGACGCCGGAGGCGGCTGCAATTCGCGAGACCTTCGAGGAGACCGGCTACCAAATCCGACAGCCGCAATTGATCGGCAGATTCTTCTCCTCGCCCGGAGGCATGTCCGAGCGCATATTCCTGTATGTTGCCGAGGTCACCGATGCAGACAGGATCGGGCCGGGCGGCGGCACCGGCGACGAAGACATCAAGATCGTGCAGCTGACGATCGACGAGCTGTTCGGCCGGCTTTCCCAAGGGTCAATCGAAGACCCGAAGCTTCTTATCGGAGCTTATTGGCTGCAGAACCGCCTGACGGCACAACCGCCAAACCGCGCGGGTGCCAGCGCCGCGCAAGAGAGACAGCCGCGTCCGGCTACTTCTTGAGGAAGCCCTCGAACTTTTTCTGGAAGCGCGACACGCGGCCGCCGCGGTCGACGAGGTGCTGCTGGCCGCCGGTCCAGGCCGGATGCGACTTAGGGTCGACATCGAGATGGAGCGTATCGCCGGGCTTGCCCCAGGTGGAGCGCGTGGTGAATTCCGTGCCGTCGGTCATGACCACCTTGACGAGGTGGTAATCGGGATGAGTGTCGGGCTTCATGTCCTGTTCCGTCAGGCGAGCGGTTCGCCGAAATTTCCGTTGAATTTGGCGGCTCTATAGCAGGAGCCGGGCGCGGGCGGCAAGCCGCCACAATTGACCCGCATCAATGCCGCAGGGCATTGTCTGGGCCTTATCGCTATGAAGTTTGGCGGGCAATCCGGATTGCGCGCCGGGCGCCACAAGCTTGGGGCGTTCAGGAAGGCGTCGCAAAGGCTGGCAATATGGACCCATAGGCCGTCGACCGAACGGTGGGCGGCCTTCGCAATAGTGCTCGACCTTGGCGAACGGCCTCCGACGTCGCCATACGGGCAGCCAGCCTCTTCATTCTGGGAATAGAGACGATGGAAAGACAGGAATTCCGAGCTGCCGGATCTCTCGCGGCGGTGTTCTCCGTCAGGCTTCTCGGCCTGTTCATGATCTATCCGGTGTTTGCCGCCTATGCCGGCAACCTGTCGGGCGCAAATCCCTACCTGATCGGGGAGGCGCTGGGCATCTATGGACTGAGCCAGGGGCTGCTGCAGATTCCCTTCGGTCTATTGTCCGACAGGGTGGGACGCAAAGTCATGATCGTCATCGGGCTGATCCTGTTCGGGATCGGCAGTGCGGTGGCGGCAGTCTCCACCTCGATTAGCGGCGTCATCATCGGCCGCGCGCTGCAAGGCTCAGGTGCCATCGGCTCCGTGATCCTGGCGCTGGTCGCCGATCTGACGACAGAGGAAAACCGCACCAAGGCGATGGCGCTGGTCGGGATCACCATCGGCGCCTCATTCATGATCGCGCTCGTGACCGGGCCGGTTATCGCGGATTTCGTCGGCGTCAGCGGCATTTTCTGGCTGATGGTGGGGCTGGCACTGGTCGGCATCGCGATCACCGAGTTTGTCGTCCCCAACCCAGGCCGCGTGCGCGTGCATCGCGATGCCGAGGCCGTGCCGGCATTGATCGGCTCGGTGTTGCGCAACACGGAGCTTTTACGACTCGATTTCGGGGTGTTTGCGCTGCACGCCATGCTGACGGCGAACTTCCTGGTAGTGCCCGGCCTGTTGCGCGGCACGCTCGGCGTACCTGTCCGCGATCAGTGGATCGTCTATCTATTGGTGCTTCTGGTTTCGGTTGCCGTGATGGTGCCGGCGATCATCATCGCCGAGAAGCATCGGCGCATGAAGGGCGTTTTCGTGGGCGCGGTCGCCGCACTCGTTGTCAGCTCGATCATGCTCTATTTCGGCGCCGGCAATTTATTTGTCTTGCTGGCTGCGCTCATCGTCTTCTTCTCGGCCTTCAATGTGATGGAGGCGAGCCTGCCGTCGCTCATCACCAAGGCGGCGCCGCCCGACACCAAGGGCACCGCCATGGGCCTTTATTCGAGCGCGCAGTTCCTCGGCATCTTTGTCGGCGGCGTCATCGGCGGCTGGGCGCATCAGCACGGCGGCGACCCCGCGGTTTTTGCGCTGACGGCGGTGATTGCGCTGTTCTGGCTGCTCGCGGCGGCCACCATGGCGCAACCAAGCTATCTGACGACGCGGCTGGTCTCCATTGCGGACGGCCAGGCCGGCGACGCCGAGAGCCTCGCCGCCAAGCTGCGGCAGGTGCCGGGCGTGGCCGAGGCCGTGGTGATTGCCGAGGAAAAGCTCGCCTATCTGAAGGTGGATTCCAAACACTTCGACGCCGCTATGGCGGAGTCTTTGGCCAACGCGCCTTGATCCTGTCCAACGGAAGGCCTCGATGCGCGGCGGGCGAAGCTGCAATTCGAGAGCGGATGAGGTTACAATCGCTGACTGCGAGCCGCGAGCGATTGACCAAAACAGGGGGTGTCAGCAATGTGCGCGCAATGTCGTGAATTTGCACCGGGCCGTCGCGAGTTTCTCTTTCTTTTGACGGCGAGCATCGCCGCAACCACGCTTGGCGCGCATTATGCTTTTGCCGCCGGCGCTACGACGAGCGTTACAGCGGATGAAGCGCTCGCAAAACTGAAAGCTGGTAACGAGAAATTCGTCAGCGCTCCTCAGCTCTGTGCGGCTGACCTTTCAAAGCAACGCGAACATGTAGCCAAGGCGCAAACGCCATGGGCGACGATTATCACGTGCTCCGACAGCCGCGTTCCACCTGAGCTGCTGTTTGGCGGGCTTGGTGTAGGCGAACTCTTTGTCGCCCGAAACGCGGGCAACATGGTTGATACGGCGACAATGGGAACGATCGAATACGGCGCCGAACATCTTGGCATTCCCCTGATTGTCGTCATGGGTCATGAAAGATGCGGGGCAGTTGCTGCCGCCTGCGAAGTTGTTGAGAAGCATACCAAGCTTCCAGGCTCTATAGGTCCCATGGTCAATGCGATCGTCCCTGCCGCGAAAGCCGTTCGCGGCAAGCCCGGCGATTTTGTGGATAATACAGTTCGCGAAAGTGCGAAACGAACAGCAATGAAAGTGGCCACCAAAAGCCCAATTGTTTCGCATCTCATCAAAGAAAACAAAGTCAAGGTATTGGCGGCACGTTACGATCTTGACAATGGTCGCGTTGAGTTTCTGACCTGATGACGGCCAGCGTCCGGCGCGCTGTAACGATGGTGCGCTGACGAAGCTGCATTCGGGGAGCGTAACCGGTCCCTAAGGCGGCAGCAGGGCGGTAAAAAGGTTCCCCTGATCTTGGCTTCCGTCGCGGAGTTCGGGAGGTTTGGTGGGGTCGTTCTCAGCGGGTTTGCATTGGTCAAACCGGCAGACGCGGTTGCGGCCCGCGCACTTGGCCGCATAAAGCGCGACATCGGCCTGCTTCAGGAGTTCATCAACGCCGCTCATGTCAGCGTCGCCGGCGCTGGCGCCGATGCTGATCGTGACCGACAGGCGGCATCCCTCGACATTTATAGCGCCGTCGGCAACCAGCTGCCTGAGCCGTTCGGCGGCGGTGAGCGCGCTGTCGAGCGTCGCTTCCGGCAATATCAAAGCGAACTCTTCTCCACCCAACCGTCCGGCGACGTCCGACGTGCGTTTGTTGTTCTGAAGAACCTCGGCCACCGACTTGATGACGTCATCGCCGACATCGTGACCATATTTGTCGTTGATCGACTTGAACAGGTCGATGTCGATCATCAGCAATGCCAGCGGCCGACCGTAGCGGCGGAAGCGGGACCATTCGCTCTCGGCAAGCACAAGAAAATGCCGTCGATTGTTCAGGCCTGTCATGCCGTCGACCGAAGCGAGCCGCTCGAGCGCTTCGGCCTGATGCGCGAGCTCGCTGACGTTGCCGTAAGTCAAGAGCCGGCCGCCGTTCGGCAGCGCCTTGCATCTGAACTGGATGACCTCGCCGTTGGCAAGCTCGATGTTGAGCGGCTGTTCCTCGCCGGTTCGTATCAAATCCATTTGCCTGGCGACATAATCGCCCAATCGATCGTGCGCTACCGCGTAGGCGGCGGCGCCGCGGCCGTGATACATCAGCCTGACGAAGCTCTGCCGACTCTCCGCCAGCTCATCCGGCACCCGCCAGAAACGGCGGAACGCGCGGTTGATGAACTGGACCCGGCGTTCCTGATCGAGCACGACGATGCCGTAGTCCAGATCGTCGACGATCGCGCGCAAGGCAACGACTTGCGCCGCCATGGCAGCGGTTTCGGGGCTGAGGTCTTGTCCGCCGCCCAGAGAACGTAGCGCGATCTTCACACCAGGTATTTTGCTAAGCGAGGCCACACCCGGAATTTAGGGCGCAGCTTCGCACCAAATAGTGTCGCAGATCGACAAATTTCTAAGTGCTTGAGTCGGTCCGTACATATACGGATATCGTTTACGGATGTCGTTGGTGGCGCCGACAAGGGCCGCGCAAGCGGCCTACGGCCGCCAGCTCATGCGGTGCACCGGCTTGCCGGAGATCGGATTGACGCCGGCGCCGCTGACGACAAAGCCTTGCTTGCCGTAGAAGCGGATGGCGCGGGCATTGTCGGTGTTGACGTCGAGATCGAGGCCCGCCGGCGAGAGGCGCTTGGCCTCCGCGATCAGCGCGGCGCCGACGCCAGATCCCCAGCGCTGCGGCGCCACCACGAGCTGGTCGAGATAAAGCGTGCGCGGATCGACGGTGACGAAGCCGATCATTTCGCCGGCGGCCTCGGCGATGACGATCGCGGCCGACGGCACCAGCTCGGTGCGCCAGCGTTCGCGCCACCAGTCGAGCCGCGCGGCAAAATCGAGCTGCGGATAGGCCGCCTGCCAGCTCCGCAGCCAGAGCGCGATCGCGGCGGCCTCATCGCCTGCCTCGTAGCGGCGCAGCCGCACGCATCACCTTTCCGTCAATTTCAGCTCGATGCGGCGATTGCGGCTGAAAGCTTCGTCGGTGGTGCCGGGGTCGATCGGCTGGAACTCGCCGAAGCCGGCGGCGACGAGGCGCTGCGGCGACACGCCCTTGCCGATCAGGTATTGCACGACCGAAATGGCGCGGGCGGCGGACAGCTCCCAGTTGGTCTTGAACGGCGAGGTGGCGGAGAGCTGCCGGGTGTCGGTGTGGCCGTCGACGCGCAGCACCCAGTTGATCTCCGACGGTATCTGTTTTTCCAGGTCGAGCAGCGCGGCCGCGAGCTTGTCGAGCTCGGCGCGGCCTTCGGGCCGCAGCACCGCGGCGCCCGAGTCGAAGAACACTTCCGATTGGAACACGAAGCGGTCGCCGACGACGCGGATGTCGGGGCGGTTGCCGAGGATCTCGCGCAGCTTGCCGAAGAAATCCGAGCGGTAGCGCGAGAGTTCCTGCACCCGCTGCGCCAGCGCGACGTTCAAGCGCTGGCCGAGGTCGGCGATGTGCAGCTGGGCGTCTTTTTCCTTTTTCTCCGTGGCGCCGAGCGCGTCTTCGAGCGCGGCGATCTGCCGGCGCAGCGCGCTGATCTGCTGATTGAGGTTTTCGATCTGGGCGATGGCGCGCGCGGTGGCCGCCTTCTGCAGATCGATCTGCGTGTTGAGCGCATTGACCTGGCCGGGCCCCGGGCCGGCGTTCTGGCTTTCGGCGGCGGCCCCGCGCAGGCGATCGCGTTCGCCCTCGGTCGCCGACAGCGAGGCGCGCAACTGTGCGACCTCGTCCTCAAGACTGGTCTTGCCGGTCCGCTCCAGCGACAGGAGATCGGAGAGCCGCGAGATCTGCGCGTTGAGGCGGGCGAGCGCGGTGTCCTTGCCGGCGACTTCCTGCGACAGAAAGAACTGCGCCACCATGAACACGGTGAGCAAAAAGATGATCGACAGGATCAGCGTCGACAGCGCGTCGACAAAGCCCGGCCAGTAATTCATGCCGCTGTCGCGGCGGCTGCGGGGAAGCGCCATGGCGTGCGCCTATCTCATTACCTTCAGTCGACCGACGCGCGCGACAGGATTTCCATGAAGCGCCGGATGTCGTTGTTGAGCTTGGCCTGCGCATCGGCCCAGTCGCGGATCATCTGCTGCTCGGCGCGCATGTGCTGCACCAGGCCCTGGATCGCTTCGGCGAGATTGGCCATCGCCGCCGTGGTCGCCTTGCCCGAGCCGGCGTCGCCGATCGAGGCCCGCAGCCGGTCGAGCGTGTCCATGATGCCGGCGGGCAGGGCGGCGGCGCCGCTGCCCTCGGCGCCGAGGTCCTGCACCGTGGTCGCCAGCCAATCCTCGAAATTGGTGTAGAAGCGGTTCTGCGCCTGGCTCGTCTGCAAATCGAGGAAGCCGAGGATGAGCGAGCCGGCCAGGCCAAACAGCGACGACGAGAACGAGATGCCCATGCCGCCGAGCGGCGCGGCGAGGCCTTCCTTCAGCGTATTGAACACCGTATCGGCGTCGCCGCCGACATTGAGGTTGTTGATGATGCCGCCGACCGAGCCGACGGTCTCGATCAGGCCCCAGAAGGTGCCGAGGAGGCCGAGAAACACCAGCAGCCCGGTCAGGTAGCGGGAGATATCGCGCGCCTCGTCGAGCCGCGTTCCCAGCGAGTCGAGAAAGGCGCGCATGGTTTGCGCCGAGATGGCGACGCGGCCGACCCGCTCGCCGCCAAGCATGGCGGCGATCGGCGCGAGCAGCGTCGGCTCCCGCGCCACCGCCAGCCCCGGATCGGCGCGGCGGAAACTGTTGACCCAGGCGACTTCCGGAAACAGCCGGATGACGCGATGGAACGACAGGATGATGCCGATGAGCAGCACACCGGCGATCAAGCCGTTGAGCCAGGGATTGGCCATGAAGGCGTTGAGGATCTGATGCTGCAGCACGAAGCCGATCAGCGCGCACAGGATCAGGAACACCAGCATCCGCACCAGAAAGATGCGGGGCGATCCGAGCTTGACTTCGAGATTGCTGCTTGCCATCGGCTTTAGCTTAGAGCGGGATGACTTATCTTCGAATCGTCATCCCGCTCTAAGTCCTTGTTTCATCGCGCGTCCGGACGGAAAACCGGTTTCCACTTTTCCTGGACGCGCTCTAGCGCCTGAGATTCGCGGCAATATGGCATAGCGGGCGCGTAAGAAAAATCCATGATTGCCCGCCCTTTCCCGCAGCCGGCGACCTGCGGCACGATTTGCGGCGGGGTCATGGCGGAACCTGCGGCCAAACGCCTGTCGTTCACGATGTTTCCGCCAGCTTGGCCGCTTCTTTGGCGGCTTCCTTTTCGGCTTCCTTTTCGGCTTCTTTGCCGGCCTCCTTGAGCAGCCGCAACAGTTCGTGGTGCATGGTATCGTTGCCGGCGGCAACTTGGCCTTTGGTCAGGACGGCGTCGCCGCCGTCGAGATCGGTGATGAAGCCGCCGGCTTCGCGCACCAAAAGCATGCCGGCGGCCAAGTCCCACGGCGACAGGTCGCGCTCCCAATAGGCGTCGAGCCGGCCGGCGGCGATCCAGGCCAGATCGAGCGTGGCGGCGCCATAGCGGCGCAGCCCGGCGAAGTGCTGCTGCGCGGCGGCGATCTCACAGCGGGCCAGCGCCAGGTCGCCGCGGCCGAAATGCGGCAGGCCGCAGGCCACCACCGCCTCGGCGAGGCGTTTTCGCGCGGCGACGCGGATGCGCCGGTTGTTGAGAAAGGCGCCCTTGCCGTGTTCGGCGACGAACAGCTCGTCGTTCGCCGGGTTGAAAGTCAGCGCCGCGACAATGGCGCCGTTCCGCTCCAGCGCGATCGAGACGGCGAAGTGCGGGATGCCGTGCAGGAAATTGGTGGTGCCGTCGAGCGGATCGACGATCCAGCGATGGCTCGTATCGGTGCCGGGCCGCGCGCCGCCTTCCTCGCCGAGGAAGCCGTAATCCGGCCGCGCCTTGCCGAGCTCCTCGCGCACGATCTCCTCGGCGCGGCGGTCGGCGGCGGTGACGAAATTGCGCGGCCCCTTCA
The DNA here is from genome assembly GCA_050011955.1 of Xanthobacteraceae bacterium. Lineage (GTDB taxonomy): Bacteria > Pseudomonadota > Alphaproteobacteria > Rhizobiales > Xanthobacteraceae > BOG-931. The sequence continues at coordinate 13,948 of JBEKIC010000002.1, read as the reverse complement.
GCGACACCTGCAGGTTCTCGACCTCGCCGAGATCGCGCTTGAGGCTGCGCCCGGCGCGGTAGGCGGCCTTGATCATGACGTTGAGGATGGCGGAGTGCGGCATGGGGCTTCGCCTACCTGTCGCGCCGCCTCAGCGCAAGGCCGCGGCGTTTTCATCCGCCCCCGCGGAGCGACGCAGAGCCCTTCTCTTTCCCCTCGCCCCGCGTGCGGGGAGAGGGTGGGGTGAGGGGGGTCCGACCTCGCAAATCTGCACGGCTTGATCCCCCTCACCCGCTCGCTACGCTCGCGACCTCTCCCCTCGAGGGAGAGGTGAAAATAAAATCTCCTTCTCGCGACGCGCTCCACACCTCGTCATTGCGAGGAGCGTAGCGACGAAGCAATCCAGACCTTTGCAGCCCAAAACCTGGATTGCTTCGCTTCGCTCGCAATGACGAAATAAAATATCGTTCTCGCGGCGCTTATGCGTCCGAGGTTTGCCTACCACCACAACGACAACGCTCTTTTGATTTGCCTCCCGCCATGCATGATCCCGAAAAGCTTGCCCTTGGACTTGATCCGAGGGTGGTGTCCGGTTTTCGGACAAGATCATGCGCAAGAAAGAGGGAAGCGGAGCGCCGAAAGGCGCATGCCGTCCACTGTCCGCGCCACACCGGTAAGCGTCACCGCCTGCCGATGCGCGGGGCGCGGAAGCGCGCCAAAAGTCGGGGCGCGCTCGCCTTCCGGCGCTCCACTGCGGCACTCGCCAAGGCTCTTACCCCTTGGCTCAGCTTCGGGCCGCGCTTCCTGGAATTACCGGGTGCAAACGGGAGGACCCTCCCCGGCGCCAGTGCAGCGAGCACCTCGCGGACCGGTCGTAGTGCCGGACGGTCGATGCCCGAAGCCGCCCGAGTGCGGGGTTACGAGCCCCGCCCGCGGGAACCGCTCTCGCTCCGCCGTCGGTACGTCACCGGTGACGCCCTCGATGAGCGAGATTTGCTGTATGTAACTAAACTAAGGACGACTGTCAAGAGGATCGTCGCATTGTCAGCGACAGGTGGGCTTGTAAGCCGTAAGGCGGTAAGGCATATTATCCGCATGAACCGTCAGGCCCGCCCGCCGTCCGCCTTCTCCAAGGTTTCGGTCAAAAGCCAAACCGTGATTCCCCGCGAAGTGCGCGAGCGCCTGCGCCTGAAGCCGGGAGATACGCTGCGCTATCGCATAACGGAGGAGGGCGTTCTGCTCGACAAGGCGCCGGCAAGCGAGGCGGACGATCCGTTCGCAACCTTCTCCGAATGGTCCAATGAGGCCGACGAGAAGGCTTATGGCGATTTGTGAGCATCATGTGCCGTCACCCTGAGGTGCGAGCGAACGGGTCCGGCCCGAAGTGGCCGGCCCGATGGCAGGCTCCGCGAGCCTCGAAGGGCGACGGCGCGGCCATCCTTCGAGGGCCGCCTGCGGCGGCCACCTCAGGATGACGGCAAGCATCTCGGAACAAAATCAACGTTTCGCCCCCTTCGATGTCGTCGTGGTGCCGTTTCCCTATGCCGACCGGCTGGCGGAAAAGCGCCGCCCCGCGCTGGTGATTTCCAACCACAAGCTCGCGGTCCATGGCCTCGTTTGGGTCGCCATGATCACCAGCGCCGACAACGCGCCGTGGTCGAGCGATATTCCGATCACAGACCTCAAGCGCGCCGGACTTCCCGCTCCGTCGGTCGTCCGCCCGGCAAAGATCGCCTGCATCGAACCGAGCCGCATCGACCGCCGCATCGGACGCCTCGATAAGGCGGTAGCGCGTGCGGTGGCTCAGAGGCTGCGCGGGTTTTTGGGGTAATAGGCGCGCCTGCGAACCAGTTCAGCGGGCTCCCCTCAGACCGGTCCTTTTGCCGGCCGAGTGATGCCCAGAGCGGCCCCGGAGCGGATTGGTGATTCCGCGCGTTGCGCCAAGTAGCAATAACGATAATGATCGCCCACGGGTTGCCTATCCGCGTGGCCTCGTGCTTTTATGGCGCCAGGGATGGAGACGAAATGTATTCGGCGTTCAAATACGATCGGATTCCATTAAAGGATAAGTAATCGTGTCACCCTTCCCGTCAACGACAAAAGGATACTTAAGCAATTTTTGAAGGACCATATCAGTTACTTAAACTTGGGCGCTCACGGAATTCTAATTCCGAACGCTGACAGATTAGCAGCTGCGCGCGACACCATCGATCAGTTTGTGAAAAGGCACGTGTAATGATCGCATCGCCACTGCGATACCCGGGCGGTAAGGCTAAACTGTTTCCATTTTTTGCGCGTTTGATCCAAGAAAATTCTCTATTTAATGCCCATTACTGCGAGCCCTATGCAGGTGGCGCTGGGCTCGCGATAAAGCTACTGACTTGCGGTTTCGTCGACAGAATATCGATCAATGACATTGATCAATCTATTTACGCATTTTGGACCTCGGCGTTGCGCGAGACAGATAAATTTTGCAAATTGATTGAAAAGACACCTGTAACAATTCAACAGTGGCGCAAGGAGAGGGCGACTTGGAGACGGCAGGATGGCAATGATCCTCTTGCTCTGGGCTTTGCCACATATTTTCTTAACCGGACGAATCGATCGGGTATTATTGAAGGGGCAGGGCCAATTGGAGGTCACAGCCAACAGGGTAATTGGCGATTAGATGTGCGCTTAGTGAAAGCGAAGCAGATCGAAAATTTGAAAATGTTGTCGCGATACTCAAAGCAAATTGCCATCACAAAGCTTGACGCATTGAGATTTTTTAAATTAGCCATTTCAAAGGAAAGCCCCTTTATTTACCTGGACCCTCCTTATTATGTAAAAGGGTACAAACTCTACAAGAACTTTTACGAAGTCGAGGATCATCAAGAAATTGCGAACGTACTGACAAAACACAAGCGCGCAAAATGGGTTGTGTCATACGATAATGTGCCAGAAATTCGCAGGATGTATTCGGAGTTTTTATCGATAAGGTATTCGCTCAATTACAGCGCTGGGCCAAAATCGCTGGGCAAGGAGATTCTCTTCGCCAGTCGCTCGCTCAAGCTTCCCCAATTTCGAAAAGCCTGATCATAACGACCGAGCCCGTTTTGCGGCCTCTCGAACTCTAGCGATGCAATGCCAAAATGCGATCATCGGGCACATAATCGGCAATTTTAGATATTCCGTTCGGAACGCTCAATGTTCCGGGTCGTCCGTCTGCTCGCTTATGTTCAGGGTGACGTAATTCGCGACATCGCTCGTAAGCGTCCCGGTTGCGAAAAAGCACATAACCATGACGATCAAAAAGGACTCCGGGGAAGCGCTGAAGTTGGTCATACCAATATCCGTCTTTATGATACAGTGCGTGCTCTGCGCCTAAAGAAAGGGCTTTGTTGAGTTTTCGTCCGGTGAGTCTCGGCATGAGTTGCCACCTTGCCAATGGAGCTGCTCTGCAGCGACGACAGTGGTTATCTATGGTCCTTCACAATAATTCTGCTCGACGCAGCCATGTCACCCTCCATTACTGAACACTATTATCGGACGTAACGTAGGTGTGGTGCAACGACAAATGGGCGCGTAAGCGATAAGCTCGCGCGCTGTCACCCCTTCGGTTTCTTCAGCGCATCGAGCCACGGCTTTGCCGCTTTCTCGCCGGCGGCGCGGTGTTGGGGTCGAGGGGCGCGCCGCGGCCTATTCGGCTGCCTCGATCAACTCGATATCCTTTTTCAGGAGTTCGTTGACAAGCTCATTGAGGGAAATTCCACGCGCCGCCGCTCGCGCGGTCAAAAAGGCGAGAACATCCGGGTCCAAATGCAGCGGCGGCGCCAGGACGGAATTCTCGCGAAAAAACCGGCCGCGTTGCGCCTTCGAAAAATCGTATTCGTCCTTCATGGCATCGGGTCCTCGCGATACTGACGCGCCTCATTGGCGGTCGGCCGGCGCGCCGAGATGATACGCACCGCACTACGATCAGCGTCCAAGTCCTTCCAAGTGTGCACAACAACAAGCAGATTACCAGAAGATGCCTCGCCAAGGGTGATCCAGCGCTCCTCGCCGGAGCCTTGATCCCGGTCCACGATCGACCGGGCGAGCGGGTCGTAGAACACCGTCATCGCCTCCTCGAAAGTGACGCCGTGCTTGGCGACGTTGGTTGCCGCCTTTGAAAGGTCCCAATCGAAGTCGATCCGCACATAGTAATTCTATCACACTCTTTTGCATCGTCAGCCGAACGCCTCCTCCACCGCGCTTCGGCGGCGACCCCTCTCCCTAACCCTCCCCCACAAGGGGGGAGGGAACCATGACCGCTCACCCCTTCGGCTTGTGCAGCGCGTCGAGCCAGGGCTTGGCGGCTTTCTCGCCGGCGGCGCGGGTGTCGGGGTCGAGACCGTTGACGAAGTCGTCGAGGAGAAGATCGGTCTCGCCGCGCGCCTTGGAGATCAGGTGCCACTTGGTTGCTTCGACCGGATTTTTCGGTGCGCCGCGGCCTTCGGCGAGGATGCGGGCGAGCCGGTCCTGGGCGATGGCGCTGCCTTTGAGCGCCGCCTTGCGGAACCAGGCCGCGGCGACCTCTTCGTTCTTGGCGACGCCGTCGCCGTTGAACAGCGCGATCGCATATTCGACTTCCGCGTCGGTGTCGTCGGCGAGCGCGGCCAAGGCCCACAGCCGCACCGCTTCGTGCATGTTCTTTTCGACGCCGCGGCCCTCCTTGTAGAAGGTGCCGAGCGCATATTGCGCTTCCGGATTGCCGGCCCGCGCCGCCACGCGCAGAAGCTCGGCGGCGCGGGTAAAATCCTGCGGAAACAATTGGCCCTCGATGTAGAGGAGCGCCAGATTGTAGGCGGCGAGCGGCTGGCCGAGCTTGGCGGCGGCGGCGAGCCATTTGGCGGCGGCGTCGCGGTCGCGCAGGCCGGCGCGGCCACGCAGCCGGAACATCGCCAGCGCGAACATCGCCTCGCGGTCGCCGCGGGCGGCGGCGAGCCGGTACCATTCCTCGGCCTTGGCGTCGTTCTGCGGCACGCCCAGGCCGTTGGCATAGAGCTCGCCGAGGAGCGTCATCGCCTTCATATCGCCGGCCTCGGCGCGATGCGTCGCCAGGCCGAACGCGGTGAGGAAACGGCCGCGTTGATAGGCGCCAAAGGCGAGGTCGGGTTCGGCGCCGCCAGTGCCGGTTGTGACCGCGGCGGTGCCCGGCACCGCAGTGGCTTGCGCCGAGGCGGTGTCGGGGCAGCGCGGCGCGAGCAGCGCGGTGAGCGCGAGCGCCGCGAGGGTGGTGCCGCGTTGTTTGCCCATCATCGCAAGCGCTCTAAACCGGCTGCGCGAGTCGGTCGATGGCGGCCGCCACTGCTGCGGCGGGTGCGTCTCTCCATATCCAATCACCCAGCGCGACGAAATCGGCGCCGGCTTGCGCGAGCGGGCCCACTTCGTCGAGGTTTTCGGCGTAGCCGACGCAGGGCAACTGGAACAGTTCCGCCCACCAGGTCAGCCGCTCCAGTACGGTGTCGAAGGCCGGACGGTTGCCTTGGTTGCCTGGGTTGCCTTGGCCGCCTTGGCGATCGGGTTCGCCGAACATCACGTAGTCGGCGCCAGCTTCGGCCGCGAGCATGGCATCATGACGGCTGCGCAGGCCGCCTGCGCCCGCGATGCGGTCGGGCTTGAGCGCGCCCAGCGCGGCGGTGAGCGCCGCGATCCCGCTCAGGTGGGCGCCGTCGGCGCCGGCGCGGATGGCGATATCCGGACGGCCGTCGATGAGAAGCGCGATATCGCGGGGCTGGACGATCGCCGCGATCGCCTTGGCGCGGTTGATCAGCGTGCGCTCGTCGCTGTCTTCGAGCCGCAGCAGCACCGCGGCGACATCGCCGGCGTCGAGCGCCGCGGCAAGCGCGCGCGCCAACGATTGCGGGTCGCCGACGGGCGGCGTGATCAGGTAAATCCGCTGGCGGGGTTGGGGGGTCATTGCAACATCCGCCCCCACGCGGCGGGGGAGGATTTTCTTTCCGTCACGCCGCCTTCCGTTCGAGGTCGGCTTGCCACTGGCCGAGCGCGGCGAGGCTGTTCATCGCGGCGCGGTGGCCGAAGGCGCGTTGCGCCGCGGCGACGTTCTCGGCCTTGCCCGACCAGGCCTTTTGCGGCGCCGCTTGCAGCGCGCGACCGTAGGAGAAAGTCACGTGCCAGGGCAGCGGACCCAATTTGTTGATGGCGTCGAGATGCGCGGTCGCCTCCTCGTCGGACTGGCCGCCGGACAGGAACGCGATGCCGGGAACGGCCGCCGGCACGCAGGCTTTGAGCACGCGCACCGTCTTCTCCGCCACTTCGGCGACCGTGGCGCGCCTTGCCGACTTCTTGCCGGGCACCGCCATGTTCGGCTTGAGCACCATGCCTTCGAGCGCGACGCGGTTGTGGAACAACTCCTGAAAGGTTTCCTTGAGCACCCACTCGGTGACCTCGGCGCAGCGGTCGATGTCGTGAGCGCCGTCCATCAGCACTTCCGGCTCGACGATCGGCACGATGTCTTCGTCCTGGCACATCGCGGCATAGCGCGCGAGCGCGTGCGCGTTGGCCTTGACGCAGGTGTAGCTCGGCATCACGTGGCGCTCGCCGATGTCGATCACCGCCCGCCACTTGGCGAAGCGGGCGCCGAGCCCGCGATATTCGACGAGCCGCTCGCGCAGGCCGTCGAGGCCTTCGGTGACGACTTCGTTCGCACAGAACGGCAAAGGCTTGGTGCCCTTGTCGACCTTGATGCCGGGAATGGCGCCGGCCTTCTCGATCAGCTTGACCAAGGGCGTGCCGTCAGCGGCGTTCTGCCGGATGGTCTCGTCGTAGAGAATGACGCCGGAAATGTATTTCGCCATTTCGCTGCTGCGGAACAGCATTTCGCGGTAGTCGCGCCGCGCCACCGGCGTCGACTCGACGCCGATGGCGTCGAAACGCTTCTTGATGGTGCCGGAGGATTCATCGGCGGCGAGGATGCCGCGGCCGGGGGCGACCATCGCCGCGGCGATCTTGTTCAGTTCGGTGAGGTTCATCGGGGCTCTCCACGATGTCGGGTTATTCGGGGCACATTATCTAGCGCACATTATGACTCATCCGCCGGTGGCGGCGCGAGTGGGGGAGGTTTTGAGCGCCTCGACGCCGGGCAGCGCCTTGCCTTCCAGCCATTCGAGAAAGGCGCCACCCGCGGTCGAGACATAGGTCAAGCGCGCGGTCACGCCGGCGGCATTGAGCGCCGCGATGGTGTCGCCGCCGCCGGCAATGCTGACAAGCTTGCCGGCGTCGGTGAATTCCGCCGCGGCTTCGGCGACCTCGATGGTGCCGTTGTCGAACGGTTCGACTTCGAAGGTACCGAACGGGCCGTTCCAGACCAGCGTCTTCATCCGCGCCAGCACCGAGACCACGTGCTCGACGGTGCGCGGCCCGATATCGAGGATCATGTCGTCGGCGCCGACCGCGTCCGCCGCGACGACGCGCGAGGGCGTGTGCGCGGCGAGTTTTTCGGCGACGACCGCATCGACCGGCAGCACGATCTCGCGGCCGGTGGCCTCGGCTTTGGCGAGAATGTCGCGCGCGGTCGGGATAAGGTCGCGCTCGCACAGCGACTTGCCGACCGGCTTGCCCTGCGCCGCCAGGAAGGTGTTCGCCATGCCGCCGCCGATGATCAGCGTCTCGACCTTGGTGAGGAGGTTGCCGAGGAGCTCGAGCTTGGTGGAAATCTTGGCGCCGCCGACGATTGCCGCGACCGGCCGCTGCGGCGCCTGCAGCGCCTTTGTGAGCGCCTCGAGCTCGGCTTGCATCGCGCGCCCGGCGTAGGCCGGCAGCTTATGCGCCAGGCCTTCGGTGGAGGCGTTGGCCCGGTGCGCGGCCGAAAACGCATCGTTGACATAAATGTCGCCGAGCCGCGCCAGCGCGGCCGCGAAAGCCGGATCGTTCGCCGCTTCGCCGTCGTGGAAGCGGGTATTCTCCAAACAGAGAATGTCGCCGGGCTTCATCACGGCCACGGCCTTTTCGGCGACCTCGCCGATGCAGTCCTCGGCAAACGCGATCGGCCGGCCAATGATGCGCGCGGCCGCGGCGGCGACCGGCTTCAGCGAGTCCTTGGCATCTCGCTTCTTCGGACGGCCGAAATGCGCGAGCAGGATCACTTTCCCGCCCTTGTCGGCGATCTCCGTTATGGTCGGCGCCACCGCTTTGATGCGGGTTGCATCCGTCACCTCGCCGTTCTGCATCGGCACGTTGAGGTCGACGCGCAAGAGCACGCGTTTGCCTTTGACGTCGGCGTCGTCGAGGGTGCGGAAGGCTTTCATGTCACGACATGACGAACAGCGGACTCGATGCGAGGGCTCAATCAGGAAAGCTTGCCCATCGCCACCGCGGTGTCGATCATGCGGTTGGAGAAGCCCCATTCGTTATCGTACCACGCCATCACCCGCACCAGGGTGCCGTCCATCACCTTGGTCTGGTCCATGTGGAAAACCGCGGAATGCGGGTCGTGGTTGAAGTCGCTGGAGACGTTGGGCGCCTCGGTATAGCCGAGGATGCCCTTGAGCTGCTGTTCGGCGGCGCGTTTCACCGCGGCGTTGATCTCGTCCTTCGAGGTCGGGCGCTTGGCGACGAACTTGAAATCGATCACCGAGACGTTCGGCGTCGGCACGCGGATGGCGACGCCGTCGAGCCGGCCGGCCAGTTCCGGCAGCACCAGGCCGACGGCCTTGGCCGCGCCGGTCGAGGTCGGGATCATGTTGAGCGCCGCCGCGCGCGCCCGGTAAAGGTCCTTGTGCACCTGATCGAGCGTCGGCTGATCGTTGGTGTAGGCGTGCACCGTGGTCATGAACCCCTTGTCGATGCCGACGGTATCGTTGAGCACCTTGACCACCGGCGCCAGGCAATTGGTGGTGCACGAGGCGTTGGAAACGACCGCGTTCGCCTTGGTCAGCTTGTCGTGGTTGACGCCGTAGACCACCGTGAGGTCGGCGCCTTCGGCCGGCGCCGAGATCAGGACGCGCTTGGCGCCGGCAGTCAGATGCGCCGACGCCTTGTCCTTCGAGGCGAAGATGCCGGTGCATTCGAGCGCGACGTCGATGCCGAGCTCCTTCCACGGCAATTGCGTCGGGTCCTTGAGCGCGGTGACTTTGATCGGGCCGTTGCCGCAATTGATGGTGTCGCCCTTGACGGTGACTTCGCCGGGGAAGCGGCCGTGCACCGAGTCGTAGCGCAACAGGTGCGCGTTGGTCTCGACCGGAGCGAGATCGTTGATGGCGAGCACTTCCATTTCATTCTCGCGTCCCGCCTCGACGACGGCGCGCAAGATGTTGCGGCCGATGCGGCCGAATCCGTTGATGGCTACGCGAACCAACATTCCCGGCCTCCTACGACGCTCCTAGACGCTTCATGGCCGCCTCGGCGACCTTTTCCGGCGTCAATCCAAAATGCTGGTAAAGCTCCTTGTACGGCGCGCTGGCGCCGAAGCCGGTCATGCCGACAAAAGCGCCGCCGGTGCCGATGATGGCGTCCCAGCCCTGGCGAATGCCGGCTTCGACCGCGACGTTGACCTTGGCATTGCCGACGATCGCCGCGCGCTCCGCATCCGGCGCGGCGAGGAACAGCTCGAAGCACGGCACCGAAACCACCCGCGCCGCGACATTGCGCGCGGCGAGCAGCTTTTGCGCCGCGACTGCGATCGCGACTTCCGAGCCGGAGGCGAACAGCGACACGGCGGCCGCGCCACCCTCGGCTGCGACCAACTCATAGGCGCCGCCCGCGCAACGATTACGCTCGTCGAACCCTTGCCGCAGTTGCGGCACGTTCTGCCGCGTCAAAGCGAGCACGCTCGGCCCGCTGGTCTGCAGCGCCAGCTGCCAGCATTCGACCGTCTCGACCGCATCGCACGGCCGGAACGCTTTGAGGTTAGGGATGGCGCGCAGCGCGGCGAGGTGCTCGACCGGCTGGTGCGTCGGCCCATCCTCGCCGAGCCCGATCGAGTCGTGCGTCATCACATGAATGACGCGCTGGCCCATCAGCGCCGCGAGCCGGATGGCTGGCCGGCAATAATCGGAGAAGACCAGGAACGTGCCGGAATAGGGAATGATGCCGCCGTGCAGCGCCATGCCGTTCATGGCCGCGGCCATGCCATGTTCGCGCACGCCGTAATGGATGAAGCGGCCGGAATAGTCCGCCGCGCTCATCGCCTTCATCGCCTTGGTGCGGGTGTTGTTGGAGCCGGTCAGATCGGCGGAGCCGCCGACCATTTCCGGGAGCGCCACGGTCAAGGCTTCCAGCGCGAACTCGGAGGCGGCGCGGGTGGCGATCTCCTTCGGCGCCGCCGCGAGCTTTTCTTTCACCGTGCGCACTGCCGCCGCGAGCTTCTCCGCCGCGAGTTCGCCGCTGATGCGGCGCTCGAACTCGGTGCGCTTTTGCGCATCGAGCGCAGCGAGGCGGCCTTGCCAGGCGAGCCGGCTGGTGCGGCCGCGCTCGCCGGCGGTGCGCCATTGCGCGAGGATGGCCGGCGGAATCTCGAAGGCCGGCGCGGTCCAGCCAAGCTCTTTGCGCGCCGCCGCGATCTCGTCGGCGCCGAGCGCCGAGCCATGGCTCTTCTCGGTGCCGCCTTTGGTCGGCGCGCCAAAGCCGATGGTGGTACGGCAGGCGATCAACGACGGCCGGTCGGATCTTTTTGCCGCTTCGATCGCGGCGGCAATGGCCGCCGGATCGTGGCCGTCGATGCGGGTCGCCGCCCAGCCGGCGGCTTCGAACCGCTGCACCTGGTCGACGGAGTCGGTGAGCGCCAGCGGGCCGTCGATCGAGATGCCGTTGTCGTCGAACAGCACGATCAGCTTGTTCAGCTTCAGATGCCCGGCGAGCGCGATCGCCTCCTGACTGATGCCTTCCATCAGGTCGCCGTCGGACGCCAGCACGTAGGTCGTATGATCGACGATGTCGCCGCCGAACAGCGCCGCCAGATGACGCTCGGCGATCGCCATGCCGACGGCGTTGGCCAGCCCCTGGCCGAGCGGTCCGGTCGTGGTCTCGATGCCGGGCGTGTGGCCATATTCGGGATGGCCGGGGGTGAGCGAGCCGAGCTGGCGGAAGCGCTTGATCTCGGCGATCGTCATCGCCTCGTAGCCGGTGAGATAGAGCAGCGCGTAGAGGAGCATCGAGCCGTGGCCGGCCGACAGCACGAAGCGGTCGCGGTCGGGCCAGGCCGGATCGGCCGGGTCGAATTTGAGGTAGCGCGAGAACAGCACGGTGGCGATGTCGGCCGCGCCCATCGGCAGTCCCGGATGGCCGGACTTCGCCTGCTCGACGGCATCCATCGCCAGCGCGCGGATGGCGTTCGCCATGCGGTCGTGTTCCGCGCGCGCGGCCGGAGCTGCTTTGGGAAAACGTGCAGCCTGGGCGAGGTTTGCGCTCGCCGTGGGAAGACGGTCCGGCATCGTCATGAAACGGCCAAGCGCGGCACGAGTGCAGAGAGCCGCGGTCACGGGAACAGGCGGCGCACAGATAGCACGCAAGGCCTTGAAGTCAAATGCGCGGCCAGCCATCGGCCGGCGTCATGCACAGGCCATCGCGGGTATCGCTTTAGGCGTTGACGCTCTAGCTCGATGCGACGTAAGCTTCCGAGTGTAAATAATTGCCGGTGCACAATTTTCACCTGTGGTGCGACGGCGCGGCTGGCCGCAGCGGATGGCTAAATGAGCGAGACCGATTCGATCGAGATCGCGAGCCGGCGGCTGGCGCTGGCGCTCGACGCGCTGGAGGCGGCGGTCGAGCGGCGCAGCGAGACCGATCGCAGCGAGGAAGCGCTGGCGACGCAGATCCAGGCGCTCGGCACCGATCGCGCCCGGCTTGCCAGCGAGCTCGATCATGCGGCGGCGCGCTCGCGCGGGCTGGAAGCCGCCAATCGCGAGGTCGCACGGCGGATCGCGCAATCGATCGAAACGATCCGCGGCATGCTGGGGCAAGACGAGTAAAAACCATCGCGGGCTGAGCCGCCGGTGGGACGATGGTAGGCCAAGGCAGGGTGAGGAATGTCCCAAGTCAGCGTCACCATCAACGGGCGGCAATTCCGCATGGCTTGTGAGGACGGCCAGGAGGCCCACCTCATGGAGCTCGCCCGCGAGCTCGATGTGCGGATCGAAGGCCTGCGCGCCAAATTCGGCGAGATCGGCGACAACCGGCTCACCGTGATGGCGGCGCTCACCGTCGCCGACGAGCTCGCCGAGATGGGCAAACGCCTCAAGCGCCTGGAGGAGGAGATGGCGGCGGCGCAGGAGGCGCGCGTCGCCGCCGCCGATCGCGCCCAGAGCGCGCAGGCCGCGGTCGCCGCCGCGCTCACCGCCGCCGCCGAGCGCATCGAAAGCGTCACCAAGAAACTCAATCAGACTATCGGCGGCAACAGCGTCGCGCTGGGGTAGGGCATGATCCGGAAAAAAGCCTGCCCTCGGACTTGATCTGAGGGTGAACACCGGTTTCCCGTCTTGGCGAGGCCCGCCACCTTGGGGCCATAAGCGGCAATTTCGGCGCTTGACCCAGATCAACGGAAGCATCCGCGAATGTTCGTATGATGGCGAAGCTTCCGGCGAAGCTGGGATCTGGCCTCCCGAAGCGGAGGCACAGAATCACAGGTCATGTGGAGGCAGGACATGGACCTCAAAGAAGCGATCTACACACGTCGCGCCGTGCGGGAATTCACGGCCGAGGCGGTCAGTGAAAGCATCATCCGCGACCTCATCGAGGCGGCCATTCAGGCGCCGAGCGCGGTCAATCAGCAGCCCTGGTCGTTCTGCGTAGTGCGGGACCGGGGCGTGCTTGCCGATATATCCCGTGAGGCGAAAGCGTATATGCTGAGAACTTCGCCGATCGGGCTGGTTTCACATCATTTCGACCAGATATTGAACGATCCGAATTTTGACATCTTCTATCATGCCCCCGTCCTCATTGTGATTTCCACCGTGGCGGACATCCCATGGGCCGTCGAAGACTGTGCCCTCGCTGCTGAGAACCTGATGCTCGCGGCCCGCGCCGCGCGGCTCGGGACATGCTGGATCGGATTTGCTCAGGCCTGGCTTGGGACCCTGGAGGGGAAGGCCGTGCTCAAGCTTCCCGCGCCGTACAAGCCCGTCGCGCCGATCATCGTCGGCCATCCGAAATCGGCGCCTCCCCCTGTCCCGAGAAAAGAACCGGAAATCCGCTGGATCGGCGCGTAAGCACGCGAACGCCACCGGCGAACGACTGGAAGGCGTCTGCGACGCCGCGCACTCATGATGAAAGAACTGCCTCTATCCAAAGTCTACCAGTTGCTGGAGCCGGGCCCGGTGGTGTTGCTGACGACCGCCCGCAAAGGGCGCAGCAACGTCATGACCATGTCCTGGCACATGATGGTCGAGTTCGAGCCGCCGCAGGTCGCCTGCGTCGTCAGCGGCGCCAATTACAGCTTCGCCGCGCTTCGCACCACGGGCGAATGCGTGATCGCCATCCCGGCGCGGAAGCTTGCGACCAAGGTGGTGAAGGTCGGGAATTCATCGGGCCGCGACATCGACAAATTCGCGACGTTCGCTCTGACCCAAATGCCGGCCGCGCGCGTGGCGCCGCCGCTCATCGCCGATTGTTTTGCCAATCTCGAATGCAAGGTGACCGACACGCGCTTTGTGAACAAGTACAACCTTTTCATTCTCGAAGTGCTCAAGGCCTGGATCGATCCGGCGCAGAAGAATCCGAAAACGATTCATCACCGCGGATATGGCACCTTCGTCGTCGACGGCAAGACGATCACGTTGAAGTCGCGGATGCGGTGATGCATGCATCGACCGATCGTTCCCGACCGCGGCCTCGAGCATGGCGCGGCGGGCGAGGTTGAATTTAACTCCTAGTCTTACTGAGTCAGAAAGTCGCACGCGACGCGCGATCCGACTCTTGTAAGGGGAGAGATTCAGACATCAGCAGATGGGGGTTGATATGGGTCTCCGAGCGGCAGACGACAGTGAATCGCGAT
>JBEKIC010000001.1:0-178943 GCA_050011955.1 Xanthobacteraceae bacterium | reverse complement strand
ATGAGGGTTGATGACACCTCGATCTTCAAGACAGGACGACCCGCACGCTATCGACGATCTCGCCCCCGGTTGCCGTGCACGCGGTCGGGCTACCCGCGCAGCGGGCTATCGCGCAGCGATTTAGTGCATTGGCCCAAAGCGGCGGTTCGCTGCAGCGCAGCGGTTCGTCCGGACTCGGAGCAATACCGGACATCGGAGATCTGCCTCGGATCGAGTAAATTTCCATTGGGCCGACAGCATCTTTTCATCGCATGACGCAATCGCTTGCAAAAGGAGGGCTCGGAGCGTGCACCTGTCTCGACCCTGGGCTCCTACGAGGAGCTTGTTCGCGCCGCCGGTTTCCAAAGATTCCCGCAGCTTAACATCAAGAGCCCGACGAAACTGTTCTATGCCGCGCGACCGCGATCCCGAGCTCGTCAACGATCCGTTGTCGGTCGATCGCTCCCGTTCGCCGTTGATCGCCGGAATCCGGGGTCGATTCGCGGGTCAATTTGTGGGTAAAAATCGAAGCGATCTCCTAACTGCCTGATTTAACAATCGAAATGGCAACTATCGACGGACACTCCCTCCGCCACCCCAAGCGGGGGTCCGTTCCGGACACATAGGTTACGGTTTATACCGAAAACATAGGTAACACTTTTGGTCCGAAGGGATTATCGAGGGGTTCCAGCCTGCAGGTCTCGTGGTCGAAGTATCCGAGATCATAGTCGATGAAGGTGACGAGCCAGATGTGGTCGCTGACCTGTTTGATGCCGACGTTCTGACCGGCGAATACGGTACTGAGATTGATTTTCTGCCGATTGAAGCAGATCTCGGTCACGCGCAGGCGACGTGGCGGCTGCCACGCGTCAATGATTTGCGGAGACAGCCTGTGACTCCCGCTGCCTCCGCCACAGCCGCTGAACAGAAACAGTTCCGGCATTTTTGAAAGAGCGCTGATGACCCGGCCGCTTCGCCAACGGCCTGCCATGTGGGAACGGGGGCTTAGCTCAGAGCAAGCCCTCGCGCAACGCGATGATGGCGGCGTGATGCTTGTTGTAGGCGCCGAGCTTGCGGCTGGCATTGCCGAGATGATAATTCACGGCGGATTCCGAGAGCTTGAGCCGCACGGCGATATGCTCGGTCTTCAGCCCCTCGGAGGTCCACAGCAGGCATTCGCGCTCACGGTTGGAGAGTTCGCTCCGAGACTGTGGTGTGACGGTGATGCCGCACATGATCTCGTCGCACAGCTGAACCGCGAACAGCTGAATGTCGCCGGCCGCAACAGCAACGGCGTCGTCGATCTCGCGGCGGTGCGGTGCCGCGATGGCAAACAGCCCGAAGTCGCCACGCGGACCGGCTATCGGGACGCAATAGCCCTCCGTGATATGAAACTCTTTGGCCTCGTGGAAAATGAGTTGCTGTGCCTTGGTGAAAGGCCTGAGAAAGCCACCGTGGCCCCAGTGAAACGGCAGCCGCGACCGCGAGCCGATCGCCACGACCGGATCATAGAGCCGATAAGCCCGATCAACGTAGCGGCTTGCCCAGGCGCTCGGATAGCTGGTCCTCAGGGTATCCTCAGGGGTGCACGTGGCCCCCTCGGGAAGCCTGATGGCCATGTAAGCGTAGTGCTCGAGCCCCAGTGAGCGCACGAACGGGGCGGCTACCCTGGCAAAGCTTCCACCGCTCGGAACGGTTGTCATTTCCGAACACTCCTTCTGGCGGCATCTTTGAGGCTAGATCACTTTTCCCTTCCCGCGCAATAACACGTTAGACGTGCAAAATGACAATTCGTGTCCGGGAGATTGCGGAATGTCTCGAAAAGCCACTCGCGCTTGCGGAAGGCAGCTTCCGCAAGATGCGCTCTCTTTTTGTAAGTTTTACCAGTTGAGCGGCGGCGCGCCTCGTCGATAGCTTCGAATGGCGAATTACGCAAAACCGAGGTACGGACAATGGGCTACCAGGCAAAGCCAAGGTTGCGAAGCGTCATGCTGGCGGCCGCGGCAGCCGCTGCCGTCGTGGCATGCAGCGTGATTGAGGCAGCCGCTGATGAGATTAAGTTGGGTGTACTGGCGCCGCTCACGGGTCCATCGGCATCCGACGGCGAGGAATACGTTCGCGGAGTCACCTGGGCGGTGGAGGAGGCCAACGCCAAGGGCGGCATCGCCGGCCATATGTTCAAGGTCGAGGTCGCGGATGTCGGCGATCAGACGGCCGCGAATGTGACGAGCGCAGCCGAGCGGCTGCTCGGCACCCGCGGTGTCGAGGCGATCTTCACCGGCTATGCCAGCTTGTCGATGTTCGAAGTCGACCTGATGGCCGAGGCGGGCATGCCGTATCTTTCCGCCGGGCCGACGCCGCCATACGCCGCCATCGTATCCAAGAAGCCGGACGACTACTGGTGCTGCTGGTCCTATTCGGCGGACTTCACAGGCTACGTGACCGACGTGCTGCCGACCGTCGAGAGTCTCGCCAAGGACGGCGCCGTCAGCTTGAAGGGCAAGAAGGTCGCGATCATCTCCTCCGACAACCCTTATTCCAAGGGAATCTCCGAAGGCATGAAGCCGCTGTTCAAGGCGGCCGGTTGGACCATCACGGTCGACGAGATCGTGCCGTTCGGCGAAGTCAGCGACTGGCGCGCCGTGCTGGCAAAAGTGCGCCAGGATCCGCCCGACCTGGTCATCAACACCGATTATCTGCCGGGCAATTCCGCACTGTTCCTCAAGCAATTCCTTGAGCAGCCGACCGCCAGCCTGGTGTTCCTGCAATACGCGCCGTCGGTGCCGGAATTCATCAAGCTCACCGGCGCGCCCATGGACTCGCCGAAGTGGCCGCGCGGCCAGATGCTGCTCAAGGCCTACAAGGACAAATACGGCGTCGAGTCGGGCCCCTACGGGGTGGGCCTCTACGAAATGACCCAGATTTATTTCAAGGCCCTCGCCGAGGTCGGCGATCCGCGCAATCACAAGGCGATCGGCCTGGCGCTGGGCAAGCAGAAGGCGGTGTCGGTCGCCGGCGTCATCGAGTTCAACCCGAAGACTCATGTGGCGCTGCAGGACGCCGACCACGTCCCGGTGACGTTCTTCCAAATCCGCGATGGCCGCCGCGTGCTCATCAAGCCCGACAAATACGCCAATGGGAAGTTTGAGCTGCCGCCGTGGATGAAGCAATGATCGAGCTTGTCGCGCTTGGCGCAACCAACGAAGGGATCTTGGCCCGGATGCGGAGATGACTCGACTGCATGTGTCGCGGCGGTAAACCGCCGCGGCGCATACTCTGCTTACTGCGGCCTCGCCGACGCCGCAATTATTTGATGCGCAATCAGACTGCCGTCCCGACATTGGAAGCCATCGGCCTGACCAAGGCCTTTGGCGGCGTGCGTGCCGTCGACGACGTCAGCTTTAGCGTCGCGGCAGGCGAGATCCTGGGCATCGCCGGACCGAACGGAAGCGGTAAGAGCACACTGTTCAACATCATCACCAATGTGCCGTTCCGCGCCGACGACGGCCGCACCCTGTTTGCGGGGACAGAAATCCAGCACTGGTCGCCGCATCGCATCTGCGCTTTCGGAGTCGCGCGCACGTTCCAACGCGAGAGCGTGTTTGCGGCTCTGAGCGCCATCGACAATGTCATGGTCGCTGTCGACGCGACACAGCCGACGCTGCCGCTTGCCGAGCGCGTGGATTTCGCCGAGGAGGCGCTCGATGTGGTCGGTTTTCCCGCCACCCTGCACAACGCCAACGCCGGCACGCTGCCGGTATTTCTGCGCAAGCTCGTCATGATCGCTTCCGCCATGGCGCTGCGTCCGAAGCTGTTCCTGCTTGACGAACCGGCCTCCAGTCTTACCGCGACCGAGATCGAGCGGGTCCGCCGCCTGGTATTGAAGCTGCGCGAAAACGGCGTCACCATCGTGCTGATCGAACACGTGCTATCGCTGCTGGCAAGCGTGTCCGACCGCCTCATGGTGCTCGACCAGGGCCGCGTCATCGCCAGCGGAACGCCGGCCGAGGTGATCGCCGATAAGGCGGTCATCGAGGCCTATCTGGGAAGCGCGGCGTGAGTGGCGCATTGCTCGAGCTGCGGGCGCTCAGCGGCGGCTACGAGCCGGTGCAGATCTTTCGCGATGTGACGCTCGCCATGGACCATGGCGCGAGCATCGGCCTGTTCGGTCCGAACGGTCACGGCAAGACCACGCTGCTGAAGACCATCAGCGGGCTGCTCGATCCGTGGAGCGGCGACATCCTGTTCGAGGGCGTCAGGCTCAATCGCGAGCGCGCGCGCGGCCGGCGGCGCTCGCTGTACTTCAACTACGAGGTGCTCATCCCACGCCGCATGAACCCGCAGCGCGTGGTCCGCGCCGGGCTGATCCATGTGGCGCAGAGCAATCTGCTGTTTCCCGAGCTGACGGTGCGCGAGACGCTCGCGGTCGCCCGCCTCGCCGGCCGTGGCAGGGCCGACGCCGAGGCGCTGCGCCAACAGGCGCTCGCACTGTTTCCGCGCTTGCGCGAGCGACTCGGCCAAAAAATTCGCTTCCTGTCGGGCGGCGAGCGGCAGATGGTCTCGGTCGCTTGCGGCCTGATCGCGGCGCCAAAACTCCTCATGCTGGACGAGCCGACGCTCGGCCTGTCACCGAAGCTGCGCCACGAACTTGCCGCCGCCATCCATTCGATCAGGCAGCAGGTCCCGCTGATCGTGGTCGATCAGGACGTGGATTTTCTGAAATCTCTGATCGACACGCTGTATCTGTTCGACCACGGACGCATTTCGGGACGCATCGAGCGTCAAGATATGCCGTCCCATGACCAACTCATGCGCATGTTGTTCGGGCAAACGCATTGACGCTGCAAACCTTCCTTTTCGTCTGCCTCAGCGGCGTCGTGCTCGGCGCCCTCTATGCTTTGATGGCGACGGGCCTCGCGGTGGTGTGGACGACGCTGGGCATCTTCAATTTCGCCCACGGCACCTTCATCGCCGCGGGTGCTTACCTCGCCTGGCAGCTCAGCCAGGGCGGGCACAGCGCCGGATTTCTGCCCAATGCCGCCATCTCGATCGCCTCATTATTCGCCGTCGGAGTCCTGTTCCACCTTCTGCTGGTCAAGCCGTTCGAGCGCAAGCCCAATGCCGTGCTGCTATCGGTCATGACGACGCTAGCCGGCGCCTCGATCGTGGAAGGCATCATCAATCTCGTCTGGGGCCCGCGCTCCAAGCAGCTGCAGTCGATCGTAGGCGACATCAGGTTCGCCGGGATCGTCATGTCCTACAACGACGTGGTCATGATCGCGGTTGCCGTCGCCATCCTCGCGGCGGTCGGAGCCTTCCTGCGGTATTCCACGATCGGCAGGTCGATGCGGGCGGTGGCGCAGAACCGCGAAGCCGCGCAATTGCTCGGCCTCAACGTGCCGCTGCTCTATGCGCTGGCCTTTGGGCTTTCGGCGGCGCTCGCCGGCATGGCCGGGCTGTTCGTCGGATCGATGCGCTTCATGACGCCGTCGATGGGCTCCGAGCCGCTGATGAAGGCGCTGATCGTCGTAATTTTCGGCGGCATCGCCCGCTTCACCAGCCCGATCTATGCAGCCTTCGTGGTCGGCATGCTTGAAGCGTTCTCCACCTACTATGTCGGGCTCTATTGGACGCCGGCCGTGCTGTTTGCCTTGATGATCGCGGTCCTGATGATCAAGCCGGAAGGACTGTTCGGGAAGTACGAGCGGTCGGTTTGATGCGCTACGACCCGCCTTTCCGCCGCACGCCGGGGTTTATACCGGCGCTCCTCGTCCTCGGCGTTCTCGCTGCCTTTCCGCTGCTGTTCACCGACTCCCATGCCCGCCATCTGCTGATCCTGGTGTTCATCTACGCGATCGTGGCGGCGAGCTGGGACCTGAGCCTCGGCTACGGCGGGCTGGTCAATTTCTCGCACGTGGCGCTGTTTGCGGCCGGCATCTACAGCTACGGCATCCTGGCGAAGACGCTCGGAGTCTCGCCCTGGCTCGCCATCGCGGCCGGCGGTGTCGTCGCCGTCGTCCTCGCCAGCGCCATTGCGCTGCCGATCCTGCGCCTCGACGGCATCTATGTCATCCTGGTGACGCTCGCCTTTTCCCAGCTCCTTTATCAGATCGTGATCAGCCAATCCGACGTCACCGGCGGCACCTCCGGCATGGTGACGCTGCCCGGGCTCAAGGTCGGCGACTACCGCTTCATCGGCAACAACAGGATCGGCTACTACTACGTGGCGCTCGCTCTGTTCGCCGCCTCGATCGCAGGCCTTCACGCCATCATCAGATCCCGACTCGGGCGGGCGATGGTGGCGCTGCGCGACAACAAATACTACGCCATGGCTCGCGGCGTGTCGGAAGCGAGGACGCGGCTCGCGGCGCTGGCGATCAGCGCGTTCTTCGCCGGAATCGCCGGCGGATTCTACGGCTCCTACATCCGCGTCGCCTCGCCCGACGCCTTCGGCCTCGGCCAGCTCACCCTGATCCTCAGCATGGTGCTGGCGGGCGGGGCGGGCACGCTGTGGGGACCGGCGGCGGGCGCTTTCATCATCACGCTGCTTTCGGAGGCGATCGCCGACTATGGGTCCTGGCGGACCATCATCATCAGCCTGATTATCATCGCGGTGCTGATATTCTATCCGGGCGGCTTCTGGGCCGGCATTCAGGATCTGCGCGATCTCGTCGACCGGCTGCGTACCAGCATGCTTGCGTTGTATCGGCGGCGATACGCCCGCGCGATCCGCGAGCGGCTGCTCGGCGCGACGGAAAAGATGATCACAACCCGGTACGGCAAGGTCGCCGTCGCGGACACCGGCGGTTCGGGTCCGCCGCTTCTGTTCATCCACGGCAACTCGGCCTGCAAGGAAGCGTTCAAGTACCAGTTTGCCGACTTTGCGGCGGATCACCGTGTCATCGCCTTCGATCTGCCCGGACACGGTGTTTCCCACAACATGGATCCGGAAACCGCCTACAATGTCCCGGCCTACGCGGAGATCGCCGAAACAGTTCTGCAATCACTCGGCGTTGACGCAGCGGCGGTGTTCGGCTGGTCGCTCGGCGGTTATGTGGCGCTCGAACTCGCCGCGCGTGGAAAGATTGCGGTGCGCGCGCTCGCCATCGCCGGCACCGCGCCGCTCAACGTGGTGCCGGATGATTTCGCCGCCGGCTACAATCCGGACTCGCATCTCGTGCTCGCCGGCAAGCGCTTCTATTCGCCGCAGGAAGCCCGCGATTTCGCCGGCTCGGCAACGGCGCCCCGTTCCGCCGACAGCGCCTTCCTGCATACCACGTTCCGCCGCACCGATGGGCGCACCCGCCTCTACATGATCAGCCGAATCGGCGTCACCGACTGGCCGAGGCAGATGCGCATGCTGCGCGAAGGCCGCATCCCGTTTGCGATCCTCAACGGCGCGAACGATCCGTTCCTCAATCACGCCTACATCCGCGATCTGACATACGGCAATATCTGGACCGAAAAGCCCCACGATATTCCGGACGGCAAGCACGCGCCGTTCTTCAATCAACCCGAGCTCTTCAACGCGGCGCTGCGGGCGTTCCTGCAATACGCGGCGTCGCTTGCGCGTAGGCCCGAGCCGGCTGCAGCCGCTACCGCGCCGTAGCTCCAGCTGGTCGTTGTGGCTAGTGTCCCGATTCCGAAGTTCGCATCATTATGCGGCACCCTCGTTTGCGAACTTCGGAATCGAAGGACACTAGCAACGTATTGATCTAGTGTGGCTTTGACATGGATCATGGTGCGGCGAGCCAAAGGGAGAAGATTATTTTGGGTTCGTTCGCCGAATTGGAATTGACGATTGCCAAAGCCACAGAGCGATAAGGCCAAAGGGGTACCGCCGTGAGCACTAGCCGAGCCGACATTGCCGGTAGAACCGCCACACTTCTCGGGACGATGCGTGCGGCACGGCCGCTCGTCCATAACATCGCCAATTACGTGTCGATGGATGTCGCGGCAAACGCCTTGCTCGCCATCGGCGCCTCGCCCGCCATGGTGCACGCCCGCGAGGAAGTGGCGGAATTCATCGGCCTTTCAGCCGCGCTCGTCGTCAATATCGGAACCCTGTCTATGCCCTGGATTGAGGCGATGATGATCGCCGCGGAGGCCGCCAGGGGGCATGGCAAGCCGTGGGTGCTCGATCCCGTGGGTGCCGGCGCCACAAAGCTGCGCAACGAAGCAGTGAGATCACTGCTGCCGCACCGGCCCTCGATCATCCGCGGCAATGCATCCGAGATCATGGCGGTCGCCGGCGGTGCCGGCGTTACGCCCAAGGGCGTCGACAGCGCCAACACGACGCAGGAGGCGCTGGCTTTCGCGCTCAGCCTTGCCGAGCACGAGGACTGCATCGTCGTCGCCACCGGCGCGGTCGACATCGTCACCGACGGCCGCCGGGTGGTGAAGCTCGCCAATGGCTCGCCGATGATGGCCAAGGTGACGGCGCTGGGCTGCGCGCTCTCCGCCGTCACCGGGGCATTCGCCGCGGTCGCGACCGACAAATTCGAGGCGGCCGTCGCGGCAGTCGCGGTCTATGGCATTGTCGGCGAAATCGCCGCGGAGCAGGCGAGGGGCCCGGGCTCCTATCGCGTGGCGTTTCTCGATGGGCTCGAGTCGATCGGGCCGAAGGAGATCGAGAGTCGCTTGAAGATCGTCGACTGACGCCCGGCAATGGCGGAAAAATACTACCAGCTCTGCCTCGTCACCGATAGCGCGCTCGCGAAGGGGCGCTCGCTCACCGGTGTTGTGGCGGCGGCGGTGAAGGGTGGCATCACAATGGTACAATTGCGCGAAAAGACCGCGTCGACGCATGCCTTCATCGAACAAGCCAGGGTTTTGCAACGATTGCTGGCGCCGCTGCGCGTGCCGCTGCTGATCAACGATCGGATCGACGTCGCGCTTGCTGCCGGTGCCGACGGCGCGCATGTCGGGCAGCATGACATGCCGGTCGCGCTGGCGCGGCAGTTGCTTGGACCCGCGGCCATTATCGGGCTGTCGATCACCGAACTTGGCGAGGTCCGCGACCCGGACGTGGATCTGGCCGACTACCTCGGCGTCGGTCCGATCTTTGCTCAGGCGACGAAACTTGACGCCACGCCGCCACTCGGCCTCGACGGATTGGCGGAGGTTCGCCGCGCCACCAGCAAGCCGATCGTTGCGATCGGCGGCGTATCGGCCGCGAACGCGGACGCGGTGCGGTCAGCCGGAGCCGATGGCATCGCCGTTGTCAGTGCCATCATGGGCGCCGACGATCCCATGGCAGCGGCCGCGGCGCTTGCCGCGCGCTAGGGACACTAGCCGGTAGGGCGGATTAGCGTAGCGTAATCCGCCTTTCTGTGTTTCGCGGAAGGCGTCGAATGCCTTCCTCAGCAAACGGCCGCCTCGATGGGCGGCGAATTAATTATGATCGCTCTCGACATAGGCGGCGTTGGGTCAAAACCGGATTACGCTGCGCTGATCCGCCCCAAGGGCTGTCGATGCTGCGCGGCGTCGCAGCGCGTGTGCGCGCTCGTGGTCAAATAGAAGCTGCGAGCGAAGTGACCAGAGTCTCGTCGCGCCACGTGACTTCGCTCTCGGAACATGGCGTCGCACCGCGGCGTAATATTAGCATGATAAAATCCGCGC
Organism: Xanthobacteraceae bacterium; assembly: GCA_050011955.1. Lineage (GTDB taxonomy): Bacteria > Pseudomonadota > Alphaproteobacteria > Rhizobiales > Xanthobacteraceae > BOG-931. The sequence continues at coordinate 169,343 of JBEKIC010000001.1, read as the reverse complement.
GTCGGTTCGTCTGAAAAACCGGCGTAACAAATCACTCTATTGTGTTCCGAAAATAGCGCGTGCCTTTGACCTAAATCAAAAGTTGTTTGTGCGGCGGTCATAGCCTTTCAATAGTCTGAATTTTTTCACCGGAGAGAAAGCCATGGCGAACGCGTGTTCATCCGCCGCTGGACCGGCACACACATCACTTCCATCGCAAACGCGCCGCACGCTTCTGAAGGGCTTCGCCGCCGCTGGTGCCGCAGTATCTCTGAGCAGCAAGCTTGCCTGGGGTGACGGTGAAATCGGGTACTGGGCAAAAGATCTGCCCAATGAAAAATTGATCGACATGTATTCGACCATCCTGCGCATCAGATGGTTCGAGCGTACTCTGGCCGACAAAATGATCGACGACCGCAGCTTCCGCAATCTGATCCATCTCTACGCCGGTCAGGAAGCAGTCGCTACGGGCGTCTGCGCCGCGCTGAACAATAAGGGGCCTTTCGAGGAGATCGACGTCATCTACGGCACGCATCGTCCGAGCGGACATGCCATCGCGAAAGGCGTCGATATGAAGAAATTGGCCGCCGAATACAATTTCAAGGCGACCGGCCTCAACCGCGGGTACGCGGGCGAGATGCACGTCGCTGACAAGTCGGTCGGCTACATGGGCGGTGACGGAATCGTCGGCCCAGCCGCCGTGATTGCCGCCGGTTCGGCGTTCGGATTCCGGGCCAGAGGCAGCAAACAGGTTTCCGTCGTGTTCGGCGGCGATGGCACATACGCGACTGCCGCCTTCCATAGCTCAATGAACAACGCATCGCTGCTCAAGCTGCCCTTCATCTATGTGCTGGAGAACAATCTCTATCATCAATTCGCTCATTACTCGTATTCCTGTCCGATGAAGGACATCGCGACTGCCGCGAATACCTACCTAATTCCTGGCGTGGTGGTGGACGGCCAGGATGTGATGCAGGTCTACAACAAGATGAAAGAGGCGGTGGAGCGTGCGCGTGCCGGCGAGGGTCCGACCCTGATCGAAGCCAAGACCTACCGCTACTATAACCACTGGGGCGCGCCCGGAGCGAAGCCGGGCGTGCTCGGCGCCTTCGGCTACGACCCGGGCGCAATCACCTCGTGGCGTCCGGAACGGGAGTTGCGGGATTGGCTGCAGAGAGACCCGGTCGGTATCTGCCGCAACACTCTGATCTCGTGGGGTGTCATCGATCAGGCCAAGGCCAGCGCCATCGAAGCCGCCGCAAGGCAGGAGGTCAAGGAAGCCTTCGAGTGGGAGGCCAAACAACCGCTGTGCAAGCCCGAAGACGGACTGAAAAACGTGTTCGTTGAAGGCTCCGTTGCTGCGCGCCAGCTCGCCTAAGCGCAGGACTAGCCGCAACGCCATTCGAAGATCGGAGAAGGACAATGGCACGCAAGACTTATATGTACGCGGTGTACGAGGCCGTGCAGTACGAGATGCGCCAGCGCAAAGACATGACCTGGCTGTTCGAGCTCACGCCCGCAGTCGCTACCAACCCTGGATCGCCGGTCATCAATCTGGAGAAGGAGTTTGGCCGCACCCGCGTCAACAACACCGGCATCGATGAAATGTGGATGGCCGGCGCCACACTTGGCGCGGGGTTGGTCGGCACCACCGCCGTGACCTACATCCCCTATCAGGGAAGTCAGATTCCCTTCGAGATGCTGCAGAACCACGCCGGCAAACTGCATTACATGAGCGGTGGCGACTCCACGATGCCGGTGGTGTTCATCATCGAATTGTCGGGCCAGAGCCCCGGGTTTGCCGGACAACATTCCGATTACGAGTGCGACAGCTACTATGCCCATATCGCCGGGCTTAAGGTCGTCATCGCGTCGACGCCCTATGACGCGAAGGGCATGATGGTTTCGGCAATCCGAGACCCCAACCCGGTCGTTTATCTCTTTCCGGCGGGTTTGCGGCAGTTGAGCGAAGAAGTTCCCGACGAGCAGTACACCGTCCCGCTCGACAAGGCAGCCGTGCGTACAATCGGCAACGATCTGACGATCGTGAGCTCCGGCGCCGGAATGCCGGCGGTACTCGAGGCCACCGATCAACTGCAAAAGGCGGGAATGAAGGTCGAGGCCATTGACCTGCGCTCGCTCAAGCCGATGGACACCGAGACCCTGGTGAAGTCGGTGCAGAAGACGAAGCGCCTGCTCACGTTCGATCAGTCCTACTTCACGCTCTGCCCGGGCGCCGAGGTCATTGCGCTGGTGGCGGAGAACGTGGACGGCGCGCGCTTCAAGCGCATCGCATTTCCCGATGCGCCGCCACCCGCGTCTCCCGAGATGTTTAACTGGATGAAACCCAATGCCGGCCACGTCGTGGCGGCCGCCACGAAGCTGGTGAGCTGAAGCGTCGCAATCGATCAAGCCCCGGGGCTCTGCCATCGGGGACTCCTCAGACCATAGGAATGGTACAACGATGGACGCCACCCAACAGCTATCCGCTCCGTGTCCCGTTTGCGACAGCACGAACACGCGTCATGGCCGCGTGCGTTCGGCGTTTTGGCACGATGACCGCTTGGTCGTGATCGAAGACGTGCCTGCGCTTGTATGTAACACCTGTGGCGAGCAGTTCTATGACAATGCCGCCGTCTACATGATCGATCGGATGCGGGCCGACGGCTTCCCACCTGAGGACGCAGTCCGCGAACTGCGTGTGCCGGTATTCTCCTGCGGCACCGTCGCATCATCCGAGATGCCGTCAGAGATGTCGCTGTTTGCTGACCAGTGAGGTTTCGCGGAGCACGTAGGCTGAGGCAAGGAATGAGAGAAAGGACATTATCATGCGCTTCATGTCTCTAGCCGCCTGCGCCCTCGCTGGAATGTTCAGCGGTTACCTTGTTCAGCCGCTCGCCGCGCAGACTGCTGAGCAGTTGGCTTTCATCCCCGCGGGCGGCCGAACGCTCCTGACCGACATTGCTACCAGCAAACCGCCTGCTGACGAGCTCGAACCGTTGCTCACAGGCAAGCGCTCGCGCGAGGAATGGTCGAGCTACCTCAATGCTCACAGCCAAGCCATTCCCGCGTTACAACGCCTGAGCGATAAGCAACGGCTCACACTTGCCGACTATCTCTCGTTCCACATACCATTGCCGGCCAACCAAGTCCCGGCAAACCTGGCACGCACCGATTGGACGCGTACTCTGGCTAAGGACGGGCGCGATTTGGCGCTCGACAATTGCCAGGGCTGTCACATCATCACAGTGGTCGTGACGCAAGAGCGGAGCAAAACGTTCTGGCTCGGGACTCTGGGCACGCCGAGTCATGCCGTCATCAAGTTAACTCCCGAGCAGCGCGAAGAGTTGGCAAGCTACCTCGAGCTGAATGCGGGCATCCCGATCGAACAAGTTCCGGAGGAATTGCGGGCGTCCGGCGCGACTTATTGATTTCCGGCGAGCTCATCCGGAGCACTGACCGAAAAATAGCGCCGGCTAGGGCACGACATTCTTTGGTATCGGCATCGCGCACGGATTTCACGCGCGGCACCATTGGTTTCGAGGGCCGCGTCGACTACGCCGCTATCGGCACGGTATACAATGTTGCCTCTCGCCTTTGCGAGGAGGCCAAGCCGGGGCAAATCCTAATCACTCCGCATGCACTGAGGACGGTTGAGGAAGCTGTGACAGTCGAGCCGGTGGGCGAATTTGCGCTCAAGGGCATCCGTCTTCCTTTGGCGGCGAACAATGTACTGACCGCTAACTCCGCAAATTAGGGCGCGTCTACAATGCCGAGTGTGACGACGATGATCGGATCGCCGCTTCGGGCCGCGCGCCGCACTCCGATGTCATCAGCAGCGGCTTCAGGCGGCGCTGGAATAGCTGCGTCAGCCCGGCACGGTTCAAATGGTCGGTGTCGAAATAGAACTTCGGATCCTCCAGCTCGGCCGAAAAATCGCAGAGCGGTACCGCGCGCTCCGTCAACACGCGCATCAAGCTTTCATTAAAGGCAGCCTCATGAGGAAGCTGATTGCGGAATTGTGTCAGCATGGGCAACTTTACGGCCACTATGCGCATGTCATGCTGTCCGGCGATTTCAATCAATCTGGCGAAATCATCCAGATATCGTCCGAGCACGGCCGGCGCCTCGGGATCGGGATAGAGATAGGCAATTCGCTTCGTCACCGCCGAGGCGGACGGCCGATACACGCGGTCGAACTGGGCTTCGCCCTCCCAGGCGTCGCGCTGGAACCGGTCGCGGTTGTTGATCTTTGAAAATCCGGCGACATAGTCGAGCAACGCGCGGGGGCTGACGCCGTCATCGCGCACGTAATCCCACATGAGCTTGACGGTAGTGGGCGCAAACGGTGTACCGCGGATCAGTTTTGCGTCGGCGAAGCGGTCTTCGTTCCATGCGCGCGACCAGAACGCGAACGAGTCCACCACATAGAGCAGATTGCGGGCGCGATGTGCGCGCAGGAAAGAGGCGAGCACAAACCGATTGTAGAGCGAGCCGGTGCCGGGAGATGCGAGGTTGATGATCCGCAGCCCTGTCTCATGCTGCATGTAGGCGTTGAAATCGCTGAAATCGAGCGGCATCGCATGCGACGCGCCGAGGATGACCCAGTCGTAGTCCGCCACGGGAGCGGTCGCGATCTTGAACAGTGCGTTGCTGTGGCCGTTGCGGAACAGCAGGCGCTCGCAGCCGAACGACAGGCCCGCATAGAGCGCAAGACCGATCGCCACGAACAGGAGCGCTGATCTTTGCAGAGGCTTCATTGCTGCCACAGGTCCCTTGCGTCAGAACTGCATGTAGATGAACTCCTTCGCCTGCCACCGTCCGAGCAGCAGCAGGGCGAAGATCAGCAGATAATAGGCGCCCCAGCGTACGGCGACCGGCGCCGCCGCGAGGCGCTGGAAGACCGGCCGGCGTTCATCGATAATCTCGTATCCAAGCAGGAATGCGATAAGGCCGAAGCCCGTCAGTTGCTCGACGGTGAACGGATAGATCGCCAGCAGCGAGGGAAGTTCGCTCAACCGTGCGCCTATTTTCCGCAACACGAGCAAGGCGTCATGAATCGAAGCCGCACGGAAGAACACCCATGCAACGGCGATCAGGTGGAAAGTGATGACGGCGCGCAGCACGGCGAGCGTGGCACTGCCGCTGACGCGCGGCAGCGCCTCGCCCGCGCGGCGCCAAAGGCTTCGGGTCGCGAGCCCGGCCCATTGGTATGCCCCGTTAAGCGCTCCCCAGATCAAAAAGGTCCAGCCGACGCCATAGCCCAGGCCGGCATGCCAGAGCCCGCTGACCAAGAACACGATCATGACGTTGATGGCGCGGCGCAACGCGCCGGCACGGCTGCCGCCGAGCGGGATGTAGAGATAGTCGCGAAACCAGTGGGCGAGCGAGATGTGCCAGCGGTTACCCCAGAATTCGGCCGTGCTGCGCGACAGATACGGCCGGCGGAAGTTCTCCATGAGCTTGAGGCCAAACAGCGAAGACGTGCCAAGCGCGATGTCGGTGTAGCCGGAGAAGTCGCAGTAGATCTGGAAGGCGAAGAAATAGGTGCTGATCAGCAGCTCGACCGCCGGCGCGAAAGCCACGATCGAGAAGGTGTGGTCGACCATTTGCGCGAGGTTGTCCGCGATTACCACTTTCTTGAACAGGCCCCAGCCAATGAGCTGCAATCCGAGCACGATGCGCTCCGGATCGCTACGCAGCCCGGACCAGAGCTGCGGCAGAAACGTCATCGCCCGCTCGATTGGGCCGGCAAAGATCTTGGGAAAATACGCAACGAACAGCGCCGTACTGCCAAGCTGCTGCTTCGCTTCGAGGCGTCCGACATAGATGTCGATCAGATAACTCGCCGCCGAGAAGACATAGAAGGAGAAGCCCGCCGGTGCGGTGACGCCGAGCCGGGGTAAGCCGAGGTGGGGTATCAAATTCGCGCCCTCGATCTCACCGGCGACGAAATCATAAAATTTGAATGCGGTGAGCGACCCAAGCACGACGAGCAGGCCGCCGGCGAGAACGGCCGCGCGCAGAGATGCTCGCTTGCTGTGCGCCAGCGCGCGGCCGCAGAGGTAAATGACCAGGGTCACCGCGCCGAGGTAGACGAGATTGAACGGGTGCCAAAAGCCGTAAAAGACGTAACTCGCGAACAGCAGGACCGCCCAGCGCTGCGCGACCGGGACAATCCTGAACGCCGCCAGAACCAGCGGGAGGAAGATGAAGAACTCGAGTGACGTGAACAGCATGGCATCGTATCTCCCCGCCGCCGTTCATGTCTGCTCAGGCGCCGCCCACTCGTCAGTATGAGGCGCCACCCACCCGTCAGTACGAGGCGCCGCCAGCGCGCAATTCCTCCGGCACCTGGTCGATCGGAATGCCGGCGTTCAGCACCAGATAGCTGGCCAACTGCTCGCGTTGCGCCTCGGTGAGCTTGATACCGATGTGGCTCGGCTTGTGCAGGGTGCCAAGCCAGTGCTCTTTGGGACGGCTCTGCGTCACCACCACCGTGATAACGTGGCAGCCCTCGCATTTCTCGAGTGCGAAGTCGCGTCCGTCCATAGGCAGCTTCGCGGCATCGGCCGGCATTTGGTTCGCCGGCAAGGGCATGTTGAACGAAAGATAATCCGCCAAGGTGAGCAGTTCCTTGTCGGTCAGGGACTGCAGCGCGGTGATGGCCGTGGCATGAGCCTTCAGATAGCTCACCCACTCGTCTCGCGTGCGCTTGCCGGCAGCCAATGCTTTCATCTCATCCGCCGGCGGGTGACTGGCGATGACGTTGGCCAGCAGAGTACGGCCGCCGACCGGAATGAAGGCAAACACGTCGTCGCTTTGGGCATTCAGCGGCTGAGGCAGCCAAACAGCAACCATCGCCGCGGCCGCTACTGCGAGCAAAGGGATGAAGCGCATGATACGTTTCCTTGGCGATGCGAGCGGGCCGATGCGCGCTCACGTGATTAGAACCGAAGGTCCGCCGGTACGTCCTCAACTTTCATCGGCATGCTGAAGGCGGCATAGCGCGCGAAGGTTTCGCGCTCTTGTGCCGTCATTTTGATTTGGCGATGAAACGGGGACAGAAAAATGCTGCGCCATCCCTGCGCGTCGCGGTTCTGCATCAGGTAGCCGGAGAACAGCGAGTGGCAGGACTGGCATTGATTCCACGCAAGATCCCGCCCGTCCGCCGGCAGCGCGGCGGCAAGCGCCGCGCTATCTTGGGCCTTGGCGAGCGCCTCCTCCGGCACCGGCATGTTGATCGCCAGATACGCCGCGAGCTCGTTGACGTCGCGCTCGGTCATTGACGTCTTGCGCCCGGCGATGAACTCGTGCCACTCCGCCTCATTGCGCCGGGCCGAGCCGATCTCACGCAATTCGGCGGGCTTGGAGGTCAGCTCTAGCAGCAGTATCTTGCCGCCCTTTGGCATGAAGCCGAAGTCCTCTTGGCAGAGTACCGATGCCGGCATCAGAAAGAGCGCCACCGCTGTGACCAGGGCCTTGATGCCAAGCGGGCGCGGAACTCTCATGTCGACGTCCCAGCCAATTGCACGCCGGCGAACGAAAACACCGGCACGCGCACTTCGCGGACCGCCTGCTCGGCGGGGAACCCGTTGCCGCGCAGCAGGTCGAGCATGACGATGGTGTTGTCGTCGTAGTACTGTTCGCCGCAGGCATCGCAGACCAGCGCCGGGACGTCCTCGATCACGACCAGTCGATCATCGTGCCAGAATGCGGACTGCACCCGCGCGGCCCGCAGCTTTGGGCTCTGACAGTGGCTGCACAGACCGAGCTGCTGTTGGTCGCTGTCGACGTCGACGTCAACGGTCACTTGTATGGCGTCCATGGCCGCTCCATTGATGTCGGGCAAATGTGCCGAAGGCCGTAGCGCGGCCTTCGGCATTGTCCTGGCGGGGTTAGCCGACCAGCTTCTTCGCCAAGTTCACGATGTGACCGGCGTTGGGTTTCATCCAGAGGAACATCTCTGGAGATGCCGGCGGGGGCGCATCGGGGAAGGCAATGCGCTTGAAGCGCGCGCCGTCCACGTTCTCGGCGACGCGGGCGATCACCTCGGCGCCGGGGCACAGTGTGTAGTAGGACTGATCGAATGTGAGCAGCCGTTTCGTCTTCTGCACCGACTTCACCAGAGTCTCGGTGTCCATCGGCTTGAGCGACCGCAGGTCGATCGCCTCGACCTTCATGCCTGCCTTCTGCAGCTGATCGGCGGCTGCGAGGACCTCAGGCATGCCGGCCCCTGAGCTGACAATGGTGAGATCGTTGCCGATCGTGCGCACTGCCGCTTTGTCGAGCGGCACCGTGTACTGCTCGTCGGGGACTTCCTCGACCAGTTCGCGCAGGCCGTCGGGCCAGAGATAGACGACTGGGTTGGGGTCACGAATGGCGGAAACCATCATGCCCTTGGCATCGGCGGGCGTCGACGGGATCACGGTCTTTACGCCCGGGATGTGAGCGTAATAGGTGTCGATCTCATAATCGGAGTGCTGTCCGGCAAAGCCCGGAGTCTGGCCAGTCATCTCCATGATGAACACAATCGGCATCTCCGCTTGGCCACCGCTCATGTGGCGCAGCTTGCCGGCTTCGTTCTGGATCAACTCGAACGGCATGCAGGCGCCCTGATAAGGGATGTAAGTCACGGCCTTAGAGCCGGCCAGGCCGGCGCCCAGCGTGCAGGCCGCCATCCAGTACTCGTCGATGCCGGTATTTACGACCCGCTTGCGGCCGAACTCCTTCTCCAGGTTGATCACCGGTTTGCCCGGGTTCGCAGCCACCGGTGGTGTCAGTTCGAAAATCCAGACCATGTCCTTGTCTTGACGCATCTCGTGCTGCACAGCTTCGAGGACTGCGTACATCCAGGTTTTTCGTGCCATTGTCTTGCTCCAATCCTTGAAATGCCTTTTCGGGGTGGCGTTGCGCTCAACCGAACTGGCGCGGTGCGACGGTGCCTTCGACAAATACGTTCTTAAGTCCGTCTTCCGGCTTGCACATCGGTTGCTTGTCCGCCCAGGCAAAGGCGTCTTTGACCTCCTGTTTGATGCTGTCCTCGATCGCAGCGGCCTTGGCTTGATCCAGGACGCCCCACGAGATCAGAGTGTTGCGGCAAATATCGACGGGGTCCCGTGCCAACCAGTCGCGCACCTCGCGTTCCGGACGGAACGAGGTGATCGCCAGCGGGTCGTAGCCGAATGCTCCGAGCACGCCGGGTTTTGCTCCCGGTGCACCCCAGTGATTGTAGTAACGGTAGGTCTTGGCCTCGATCAGCGTCGGACCTTCGCCGGCCCGGGCCCGCTCCACCGCGTCCCTGGCCTTGTTGTAGACCTGGAAAACATCCTGTCCGTCGACGACGACGCCGGGGATGCCGTAGGGTCCGGCGGCTTCGGCGATGTCCTTCATTGGGCAGGAGTAGGAGTAGTGCGCGTATTGGTGGTAGAGATTGTTCTCGACCACATAGATAAACGGCAGTTTGAGCAGCGCCGCGTTGTTGAGCGCACTGTGAAACTGGGGCGTCGCATAGGTGCCGTCGCCGCCGAAATTGACCACCACCTGCTTGCTGCCGCGCGCCCGGATAGCGAAGGCCGAACCAGTGGCCATCACCGGGCCGGGTCCAATCATGCCGTCGGCGCCCATGAAGCCGACCGACTTGTCGGAGATGTGCATTTCGCCGGCGTAGCCGCTGTTCAGACCGGTCGCCCGGAAATCGTACTCCGCGGCCATTTTCTTGATATCCACGCCCTTGGCGACGGCGTGACCGGTCGGACGATGCGTACTATAGATCAGGTCAACTTCTTTGAAGGCGCCCTTGTTGTTCAAGGCAGCGCAGACGCCGGTCGCGACCGCTTCCTGTCCGGGATACATATGATTGTAGCCGCGGTAGTTCGGCTCGGTGAGCATCTTGTCGACGACGGTGCGGTCGAACCATCTGATCCGCAGGATGGTCGAATACATATCGACCAGTTTCTCGTTCGGCAGATCCTTCGCCCAGTAGCCGATTTCCCCATCAGCCCAGGCGACCTTGCTGCTGATGGACACTGCCGCGCCTGCGGCGGCAAAACCTTTCAAGAGCGTGCGGCGAGTTTGAGATGGAAGCGACGTGCGTGCGGATCCATCGGCAGATGAAGGAGCGCTTGCCATGGCCATTCTCCGATGAAAAGGAATTTAAGATAGCGAAAAACTATGCCGCTCACGCAAAGCAACCTTTGATCTAGGTCAAAGGCGACAACTATTTATGAATTAAAATTTTCTACTGTGAGAGATTATTTTTGCCGGCTTTTGAACGGACACGCTACGCCGGAAAGGTGGTCTATATATTCGATTCACGTTCTTTTATGCCTTTATGACATCGTGATGACATTGACTTGGATCATGGTGCCCGCGCAAGCTAAAGGGAAAAGATCATTTTGTATTTGTCAGCCGAATTGGAAACGATGCCGTGATCGCCCCGCGACAGAAGCCGAGAAAAATCGCAACTTTGACGGCGGCATCGGCAGCCGATGCCGGCACGCCGGTGCAGCGGATGCCGCCGCCGGGCCGCTTGATGCGCGCCGGCCGCGAAACCGCCGTCGAGGCCCACGCGACCCGGTCGGAAGATCGCGACCCCTATAGCGTGACGGCCATCGCCGACATCACCGACCGCTCGCTGCACGCCGCCGTCGCGCGTTTCACCGTCGGCATTTCACCGGCGGCGCTCGCTGAAGCCTATTTGGACTGGGCAACGCATCTTGCCTACGCGCCGGGCAAGCGCGCGCAGCTCATCGGCAAGGCGATCCGCAAGGCGGCCCGGTTCGCAAACTACGCGAGCCGCTACGCGATCGAAGGTGGCCAGACGGAGTGCTGCATCGAACCATTGCCGCAGGACCGGCGATTCGCGGACGAGGGTTGGCGGCAATGGCCCTTCAGCGGCATCTACCAAGCCTTCCTGCTGCAGCAGCAATGGTGGCACAACGCCACCACCGGCGTGCGCGGGGTTTCGAAAAAACACGAGGAGATCGTTGCGTTCGGCGCGCGCCAGATCCTCGACATGGTTGCACCGTCGAACTTCCCCCTGACGAATCCCGAGATCCTTCGGCATACGATCGGTGCCGGCGGCCTCAATCTCTTCAAAGGCTGGCAGAATTGGATCGAGGATTGGGAACGTGCCATCACCGGCAAAAAACCGATTGGTGCCGAGAGTTTTGCCGTTGGCCGTGACGTCGCGAGAACTCCCGGCAAGATCGTCTATCGCAACCGCCTCATCGAGTTGATCCAATACGCGCCGGCGACCGCCGCGGTACGACCTGAACCAGTTCTCATCGTTCCCGCCTGGATCATGAAATATTACATTCTCGACCTGTCACCCGAAAACTCGTTGGTGAAGTACCTCACCGAACAGGGCTTCACGGTATTCATGATCTCCTGGAAGAACCCCGGGCCGGACGATCGGGATCTGGGAATGGAGGATTATCGAACGCTCGGCGTGATGAGTGCGCTCGATGTCGTCAACACCATCGTGCCGAACCAGAAAGTGCACGCGGCCGGCTACTGTCTCGGCGGAACGCTGCTGTCGATCGCGGCGGCTGCCATGGCGCGCGACGACGATGACCGGCTGGCAACAAAGACGCTTTTTGCCGCTCAAACCGACTTCACCGAGGCCGGTGAGATCATGCTGTTCATCGATGAGAGCCAAATCGCCTTCCTCGAAGACATGATGTGGGAACAGGGGTTCCTCGACAGCCGGCAGATGGCTGGCGCGTTCCAGATGTTGCGTACGAACGATCTGATCTGGTCGCACGTCGTCCACGATTATATGTTCGGCGGCCGCCAGCAAATGACCGACCTCATGGCGTGGAATGCCGACGCAACGCGCATGCCCTATCGCATGCACTCCGAATATTTGCGTAGCCTGTTTCTCAACAACGACCTGGCGGAAGGCCGCTTCCTGGCTGGCGGCAAGCCGGTCGCGCTCGCAGATATCCGCAGGCTGGTGTTCGCCGTAGGCACAGAGCGCGACCACGTCGCGCCGTGGCAGTCGACCTACAAGGTCAACCTGCAGCTCGACACCGAAGTGACGTATTTGCTCACCACCGGCGGTCATAACGCCGGCATCGTATCGGAACCCGGTCACCCCGGGTGCAGCTTCCGGATCCGTACCAAGAGGCCGAGCGATCACTACCTCGATTCAGATGGATTCTATGCCGAGGCGCCGCGCAAAGAGGGTTCGTGGTGGCCGGAATGGGTCGCATGGCTCAGAGACCGCTCCGGCGCAATGACGGCAGTGCCGGCCATGGGTGCGCCGCAGGCTGGTTACCCGCCGCTGGGCGACGCGCCGGGCGCCTACGTGCTCGAGCAATGAGGTCTCCTTCGTGATCGAGTGCGGAATTAGGATGCGACAGGTCAACGCGGCGATGATTGTCGCTGCGCTCGCGATGGTGCCATTGTGGACCGCGGCAGCGTCCGCCATGGCGCAGCGGCTCGATTGCGTCTTGACCGACAAGGAGGCGAGCCCCGCATCCGAAAGCCGGCCGATCGTCGTCGTGTTCGATGAAGACGCAAAGACCGTGACGGCCGAAGCGGGCGGCCAAACTTACAGCCTCGAAAAGGTATCCATCAGCAACATATCCATCAATGGCGCGGCTGACAGCATCAGCCTCGGTATCGACCGATCCTCCTTCGGCATTGTGTGGCAGCAATACGGGACGGACAAGGTGAGCACCGAATACGGGCAATGCCATCCCACCCGGTCGCCGCAGTAATTGCGAAGGGTGCCGGCGGGGGCTGTCGCTCCGCCGAAGAAGGTAGCCGTCAGATGAAGCGCGAGCTCGCAAAAGAACTGAAAATCGCCGGTTTTCCAATGCCGCCCTACCGGGCTGGGCATCATTTCTATCCGCATGAGGACGACACCGGATGGACGGATGCCGCGCGACGGCATGGCGTGACGGTCACGCATTACGACCTGGAAGATCGGCTGCAGGACCTCAAGAACGGCTACTACTGCCCGAACCTGTCCGACCTGATCGAGGCCTGCGGTGCGCGTTTTTCGCGCTTGACCATCGTGAAAACGCTTTGGACGGCGGAAAGCGACAGCCCGGAGCAAATTGCAATGGGTGACAGCCCGGAAGAGGCGGTCGGAAGACTGTGGCTCCTTCTTAATGCACACCGCTCGCGGGACATCCGCCCGGCCGCGCAAAGCCGATGAACGGCGAGGGCGAAAGCCGTCGCGGCTGACCATAGACAAAGTTTTGCGCCAACGGGAGCGCCGCGCATCTTAGCCGCTTATTCGTAGCGCAGTGCGTCGATCGGGTTGAGGCTTGCCGCCTTGCGCGCCGGATAAAATCCGAAAAACACACCGACTGCGGCTGAGAACAGAAAGCCGCCGGCAACGGCCGCCGCCGAGACCGGCGCCGCCCAGTGGAACACGAGCGCGATCGCCGCGGAAAACGCGACGCCAGTGACAATGCCGGCAAGCCCGCCGCTGACGCTGAGAAAGATGGCTTCGGCGAGAAACTGCAGCAGCACATGCAGCCGGCGTGCGCCGATCGCCATACGCAAGCCGATCTCGCGCGTGCGTTCGGTCACCGAGACCAGCAGGATATTCATGATGCCGATGCCGCCGACGAGAAGGGAAATCGATGCCACCGCGGCAAGCAGAAGCGCCATGACGCGGCTGCTGCTCTCGGCGGTTTCGACGAACTGGCTCAGGTTGCGCACGTCGAAGTCGTTGATCGCACCGGGCTTGATTCGGTGACGGCGAATGAGCGTTTCGGTCAATTGATGGATAGCAGTTTGCACCATTGGCTGACTAACTGCCTGGACGTAGATCTGGTTGGCAAAACCGGTCATTCGCGCTTGCAGATTGTACGGATTGGGCCACGGCAGATAAGGCCAATTGAGCGGGGTTTGCTGCGTGGTGGGCGCTGCGACGCCCAGCACCTTGCGTTCGGCCGTTGTGAAAGGCGTCATGACAAGGTCGTCCTGATCGGTGCCGAAGACGGACTGGCCCTTGGCGACCAGCACGCCGATCACCTGCAGCGGCACGCTCTTGACCAGGATAAAGGCGCCGATTGGATTTTCGCCCGGACTGAACAGCTGGCGGTACACTGTCTGCCCGATGACGACCACAAGGTTGGCCTTGCTCTCATCCTCGGCCGTGATGCCGTGGCCGGCGGCGATGTACCAGTTCGTGACCGACGAGTAATTGACACTCACGCCTTGAATTGTCGTCGTCCAGTTCTGGTGGCTGTACTGTACCTGCCCGGACTGCCGGATGAGGTAACCGACCTGCGCGACCGCGGGATCGTCGCGGCGGATCGCGCGCGCGTCGCCGACCGTAAGCGTGGAGGCGCTGCCGTAGCCGGCGCGGATGCCGCCCAAGGTCAGCGCACCGGGCAGGACCACGACGACGTTGGTGCCGAGGCTCTCGATCTGCTTGCGGACCGCCTCGCTGGCGCCGTTGCCCACAGCGACCATAACGATGAGCGCGGCGACGCCGATAAACACCCCGAGCATGGTGAGTACCGAACGCATCTTGTTGCGCCCGATCGCCTGAGCCGCAGCAGCGAGGATCATGAGCGCGAAAGCGAGAAATCCGCTGGTCGGAAGCGTAGTGTCGTGCGGCTGCGGCGGGTGCAAGAACGCCGAGCGTTCACCTTCGGCCGCGGCGCCGGGCGCGGCCGGTTTGGTCACCCGTTCGTCGGCGACGATTTCGCCGTCGCGCATGGTGACGATGCGATCAGCGTAGGCGGCGATGTCGGCCTCATGGGTAACTAGAACGATAGTGACCCCTTGTTCGCGATTGAGCGAGCGCAGCGCTTCCATGATCTCGTGCGAGGTTCGCGTATCGAGATTGCCGGTCGGCTCATCAGCCAGCAACAGGCTCGGCTGGTTGATCAAGGCGCGGGCGATGGCGACCCGCTGCTGTTGGCCGCCTGAAAGCTGGTTGGGTGTATTGCGTTCTCGGTCTGCGAGGCCGAGCAGTTCAAGCGCCGCGCGCGCCCGCTGCACACGCTCGGCGCGGCGTTTCGGCCCCGCCGCGGCGTAATAGAGCGGCAGGCTGACATTCTCCAGCGCGCTGGTGCGCGCCAGCAGGTTGAAGCTCTGGAAGACGAAGCCAAGCCGCTCGCTGCGGATGCGGGCGAGCTCCGGCTCGCGCAGCGTGGCGACGTCGAGGCCCTCCAGGAAGTAATGGCCGCTGGTCGGCTGGTCGAGGCAGCCGAGAATGTTCATCAGCGTCGATTTGCCCGAACCCGACGAGCCCATGATGGCGACAAACTCGCCGGGCTGGACGGTCAGGCTGATGCCGCGGAGCGCTTCAACCTTGACATCGCCGACAACGAACGTGCGGGCGACATTCTCCACCTTGATCACCGGCGGCGCGCCGGAACCTTCGCGCGTCATCGCGGCACCCGCCTCATAGGCGCGGCGGCGGCAGGCTGGATTGGCCGCCCGCCTGACCGCGGCTTTCGGCGGTGATGACCTGATCGCCCGGATGGAGATCACCCTTGACGATCTCGGTGAAATTGTCGTCGCTGAGGCCGGGAACGACGGTGACCGCAACGGGCCGACCGTCGCGCAGCACCCAGACTTGCGGCTGTCTGCTCGTCGGCGTGCCGGCGCCCGGTGCTTCGACCGCCAAAAGACCGCCCGGGACATATCGCAGCGCCTGGTTCGGCACGCGGAGCACGTCGTTTCTTTGATCGATAATGATCGTGGTGGATGCGGTCATGCCCGGCACCAGCGTCAAATCGTTGTTGTCGACGCCGATCACGACGTCGTAGGTGACGACGTTTTGCACCGTCTGCGGCGACTGACGCCTCTGAGTCACGCTGCCTTGGAAGACCCGCTGCGGAAAGGCATCGACGGTGAAAGTGGCCTTGTCGCCTTCCTTGACCCCGCCCATGTCGGCTTCGCTGGTATTGGTGTCCACCTCCAGCTGCTTAAGATCCTTGGCGATGAGAAATAGCGTCGGCGTCTGGAAGCTGGAGGCGACGGTCTGCCCGCCGGTAACGCTGCGGGATACCACGATGCCGTCTACGGGCGAGACGATGTCGGTGTAGTCGAGACCGAGCTTGGCGCCGTCCACATACGCCTGGTCGAGCTTGACGGTCCCTTCGTCCTGCTTGACGATATAGGCTTGGTCCTCGGCCTGCTGACGCGCGATCGAGTTCTGTGTCGCCAGTTGCTGATAACGCGCGAGATCGACCCGGGCCTCGTCGAGTATCGCCTGATCGCGCAGGAGCTGGCCCTTATATTGATCGAGCGTTGCCTGATAGGGACGCGGATCGATCTTGGCGCAGACCTGACCCGCCCTCACTTGCGTGTTGTAGTCGCAATAAAGGTTCTGGATGACGCCGGAGTCGTAGGCTCCGACGATGATCGTGAGCACCGGATTGACGGTTCCCGTGGCGGTCGCCGTGCGGGTGATGGTGCCGCGCGCGGCAGGTGTTGTGACGTAATGCACGGGTGTGGAGCGATGCATGCTCCACCATGCCAGCGCGGCGGCTGCGGCAAGAACAAGCAGAGCAAGCAGCACCCAGCGGCTACGCATCCCGATCCGCGGCCACCGGGACTTCGCTGCCGTCGGTGGGGATGAAACCTGCAGCAAAATGGCCTCGCTTCAACGTCGTCGTTTCCGCTCGTACGATACAAGCGTGGCGTGAAACGTAGCGGGCCGCGTTGATGTAGCTCAAAGCTTGGATAGGCGCCGGATCATGCGTGCGTCCGGCCTAGCGGCCGTCGGGCGTGCGCAGGCCGAACCAGGCGTCGCGGACCTGCTGATAATGCACCATCGGATCGTAGATCGAGACCGGCAGTCGGAGCTCGCGGGCCGACAGCCGGCCGACGGCCGACAACAGACTATAGGAGGCGACGACGCGATCGTGCTGCGCGACGATCAGGCTGACCCGGGCATTCACCAAAGCCTGTTCGGCGTTGAGCACGTCAAGCGTCGTGCGTTGCCCGGCCTGGGCCTCGTTGCGCACGCCTTCCAGCGCCCGCTCGGCGGCGTCGTTCTGGCGCCGCGCGGCTTCAATCTGCGCCTTCGCCGCTACCAGCTGGCCCCAGGCCTGAACGACGTTGGCCCGGGTCTGGTCGCGCACCTGATCCGCGTTCAATCGTTGCTGGCCGACCGTCTCCTTATCCAAGCGGATGGCCGAATATTCGGCGCCGCCCTGATAGATCGGAACCGTCAGGCTGAGCATCGCCGTGCCAAGGAACAGATTGGGCGTGAGGATATTGGGGTAGTTTTGCTGCTGAACGCTGCCCTGGAGCGCCAGCGTCGGCCACAGCGCGCCTTCCGCGATCTTCACTTGCAGTTGCGCGACGTCGACGCCGTACAGCGCCGCTGTCACCGATGGATTCTCCACCGTGCCGACCGCGATCGCGGCGTTCAATGTGGTCGGCGAGAGCCGATCCACCGGCGAGGCCGCAGCGAGATTGGCTGGCTCGACCCCGATGATGCGCCGATAATTGGCTCGCGTTGTCATCAGCGTCGATTCCGCCGCGTGCAGGCTGGCTTCGCCGGCCGCCAATTGCGCTTCCGCCTGGGCGACGTCGGTCGTCGTCACTTGGCCGGCCGAGAAGCGATTCTGCGTATCCTTGAGCGTACGCTGTAGAACGCGAATATTGTTCTGTTGCACTTCGAGGTTCGCGGTATCGCGCGACATGTCCATGTAGGCGGTCGCGGCCGCCAGCAGCACCGACTCTTCCATCACGCGCAGCGTCTCGCGCGCGGCGGAGACCTGGCTCTCCGCCTTGCGCACCTTGTTGGCGGTCTGTTCGCCGTTAAAGAGCGTTTGCGAGCCGTTGACCCCGACCGAAGTCGGGGTGGTGTAGCCTTTGATCGCGTAGGAAATGCCGTTCGGCAAGGCGGGCGGAATCGGCGGGATAACTCCCGTTTCATTGCTATATTGTTTTGCCACTGAGGCAGCCGCGGAAAGGTTAGGCCGATACCCGGACAGCGCCTGTGACACGCCCTCGTCGTTCTGGCGGACGATGGCCCGTTGCGCGTTGAGTTGCGGGTTGCCCTCATAGGCTTTCGCCAGCGCCGACTCCATCGTTTCCGCGGCAAGTTGGCGCGGCGCCGCCAAAAGCGCCAGCAAGATCAGGATCGCTGCCGTTACCGCGCGCGAAAGCCGCGCTGGTGGCATGGCAGGCCTGCCGCGAGCGATAAACCGGCCTGGTTCGGCGTCAGGGAGATCGCGGGTCGACCGCGAGGATGCCGGCGGGGATTGCGATCGCTTTCGAGCCCCTGAAACGATAACTCTACTCGTCACAATCTGCCTCAATCTGCGCGGCCAAACCTTAACGTGGGCCCATCCGCGTTACAAGGTTCCGTTCCGTACAGATCACGCGCAAGCGGCAAGCGCCGCGACGGCGGCGCTCGGTCCGGTGTGCGGTCGCTGCCGCAGGTTGCGACCGTGCAAAGCTCAGTCGGAGCTTTCGTCAATCATCGCCGGCGCGGCGATCGCGGCCCACGGCTATGGGCCGCGCCAGCATCCGGAACTCTCGCAGCCCCAGCGAGAGTGAGGCGAGAAGAAGCGGAAGAACGAAGTAGAGCGCACGGAAGGTCAACAATGCCGCCAGCAGCTCTTCCCGCTGAAATTGGGCTAGCCCGACCAGCATCGTGGCCTCGATGACGCCAAGGCCTCCGGGTGCATGGCTGACGGTTCCCAAGAGGGTCGCAGTGAGGAAAACGACCAGCACGGTCACGAAGCCGGCTGTTGGGCTCGGCGGCAGCAGGACGTACATCGCCAGCGTCACCAGCGCGAGATCCATCGCGCCAATTCCAATCTGCAGGAGGCTGAACCGCAGATTGGGCAGGACGATGAGCCAGCCGGAGCGGCCGATGGTCCGCGGCTGCGGGGTGAGCCAGATCAGATAGCAGGCGATGGCGCATAATCCCGCCAGCCCGATGGCCCGGTTGATCCACGACGGCAGGTGATCGACGGCGCTTGCGGCTTCCGGCGCGTATGCCGTCGCGCCGCCGAGCAGGAGCCCATTGCCCAGCCAAAAAGTCATGCCGGTGACGAAGGCGATCTTGGTGATGTCGACGACGGTCAAGCCCCAGACCGAATAGATGCGCAGCCTGACCAGGCCGCCGGTCACGACGGCGGCGCCGAGACTGTGGCCGATCGTGGAGCTGGTGAAGCTCGCCAGCGCAGCGACGGAGTAGGGGACCTGGTGTCGGCCGATCGTGCGCAACGCGAACAGGTCGTAGAAAGTCAGCGTGACGTAGCCGGCGACGACAAACGCGCCGGCGATTGCGATTCTTTGTATCGATTGGGCCTCGAGTGCCGCGACGACCTTGCCGAAGTCGATGTCGCGCAGCAGCTGATAAAGCGCAAACCCAGCCATAGCGAGGATCAACAGGCTGATCGCTGCGCTAACCCTGCTGCGGCTGAGCCTGGACTTGATGCTCTGCGCGATGCTGCTCGTCACATTCGGTTTCAGCGTGCGGCGATGAAAACTCCGGCAACAACGCCCTCACGCGATTCGCGGCTGCAAATTCTCATTGAACTGTAACAGGAGTGTTACGTGCCGAAGCGATCTCTCAAGGCCGTCGGACCGGCGCCGTCACACGGTTGAGATATGAAATGGCAATTGTTGTCGCACGCGATTCGACAACACCAGGGCCGAGCGGTCTCGGCGGGAAACAAAGCTCGATGAAGGTCCTGATCGCGACCGATGCCTGGCGTCCGCAGGTCAACGGTGTGGTGCGCACGCTTGGTTCGGTGGCACGGGCGGCAAAAAAGCTCGGCGTGGAAATCGATTTCCTCTCGCCGGACGGTTTTCGCTCGTTTCCGGTGCCGACCTATCCGGGGCTGCGGCTGGCCTTGCCGAGCCGGTGGCGGATCGCCGCGCGCATCGAAGCGGCGCGGCCCGACGCCATTCATATCGCAACCGAAGGACCGATCGGCGTGGCCGTACGCGCTTACTGCCGCCGGCGCGGACGGCCATTCACGACGAGCTACACCACCCGATTCCCCGAATATATTTCGGCGCGATCGCCGATCTCGGAAGACTGGATTTATGCGGCACTGCGCTGGTTCCACGCCGGCGCGACGGTGACCATGGTGGCGACGCCGTCGCTGATGAGCGAGCTGACGCAGCGTGGCTTCGGCAATCTCGGCATGTGGACCCGCGGCGTCGACGTCGATCTGTTCCACCCCGACCGTGCCATCGATCTTCCCTTCCCGCGTCCGATCTTCATGACGGTGGGCCGCGTCGCCGTCGAAAAGAACCTGGAAGCCTTCCTTTCGCTCGAGCTGCCCGGCACCAAGGTTGTCATCGGCGCTGGCCCGCAGGAGGCGAAGCTCAAACGCAGCTTTCCCGATGCCAAATTCCTCGGCGCTTTGGAGAACGGCGTTCTTGCCGGCCATCTGGCGGCGGCGGACGTGTTCGTGTTTCCGAGCCGCACGGACACTTTCGGCGTCGTGCAGCTCGAGGCGCTCGCGAGCGGCGTTCCCATCGCCGCCTTTCCCGTCACCGGGCCGAAGGACGTCGTCGGCAATAACCCGATCGGAGTTTTGCACGAGGACCTCGGTCGCGCCTGCATCGAAGCCTTGGGGGTTTCCCGCGACGCCTGCCGCAAATTCGCGCTGGCGTGCTCCTGGGAAAACAGCGCGCGTCAATTCCTTGGCCACGTCCGCAAGGTGGCGACCGGCGGCGGCCGCGAATTCGAAACGGCAATGACGGTGACGGAAACCGCCCCCGGCTGACGCTGCCGTGGCGGCAGTCTTGGGTGCCGCCCGCAACCAAAGGATCTTCCATGACAAATCTTTCGCATGCGGAACTCGACAGACAAACGATCACCAAGGCCTATGCGCGATGGGCGCCGGTCTACGATCTGGTCTTTGGCGCCGTGTTCGAGCGCGGCCGCCACGCCGCCATTGCGGCGGCCGAGCGCATCGGCGGGCGCATTCTTGAGGTCGGGGTTGGAACCGGCCTGTCGCTGCCGCACTATTCGAAAGACTGCCGGCTTTGCGGCGTCGACATTTCCGAGCCGATGTTGCGCAAAGCGCAGGAGCGGGTCGCCGAGCTCGCACTGAGCAATGTCGAGGGACTTTGGGTGATGGACGCCGAACACCTGTCCTTTCCCGATGAGTCGTTCGACGTCGTCGTGGCGCAATATGTGGTCACCACGGTGCCCAATCCCGAGGCCACGCTCGACGAGTTCGCCCGGGTCTTGAAGCCGGGCGGCGAGATCGTGCTGGTCAGTCGCGTCGGCGCCGAGGCCGGATTGCGGCGGGTGCTCGAGCACGGCTTCGCTCCGGCCGCACGCAAGCTCGGTTGGCGCACCGAGTTTTCGTTCGAGCGCTATGCGCGATGGGCGGCGCGCACGGGCGTCCGCCTGGTCGAGCGGCGCGCCATGCCGCCGTTGGGGCATTTTTCGCTCATTCGTTTCGCCAAGGAAGGCGGGGAAGGTCGCGCGCGCCAAAGCTTCCCGCGAAAGACCCACCCGGCCGCGCGGGCAGCGCTTTGATTGTTGCGCCGACAGCTCTGTGACATTTTTTTCTGTCACAAGGGATTCACCGAATCGCCATAGGCCGAGCAGATAACCTCACGACGGGGGGGCGAGATGGGCAGCTTTCTTGAGGCTTTACGGACCCAGCGCTGGGACGATCATCGCTACTATCATCACAGCCGGATCAATCAGTCGCTTCACTTCGTCAGCGCGCTCAGTTTTTTGTTTTCCTATGTGATGATTTTCAAGGACCCGGCCATCTCCGCGCTGGCCGGTTGGCTCGTGGCGATGACGACCCGGCAGTCCGGGCACTTTTTCTTCGAGCCGAAGGACTATGACGTGGTCAATGACGCCAGCCACGAATACAAGGAACAGATCAAGGTCGGCTACAATCTGCGCCGCAAGGTCGTGCTGTTGACGATCTGGGTGCTGTCGCCGCTGCCGCTCACATTCGATCCGACGTTGTTCGGCATCTTCACCCTGCACGCGACCAAGACCGAGTTCATCCGTCACGTCGCGGAGATCTGGCTTGCCGTCGGCGTCGGCGGCGTGCTGTTCCGAACCGTCCAGTTGTTCCTGATCAAGGACGTGCAGACCGGATTGGTGTGGGCGACCAAGATTCTCACCGACCCGTTCCACGACATCAAGCTCTACCACAAGGCGCCGCTGGCGCTGCTGCGCGGGGAATTGATCGATCCCGGCATTCGCGCCGAATGGGACGAGGAAGAAGCCGAAGAGGCGCCGCGGCTGACGTGAGGTGACGAGCGCGGCGAACGCGTCATTGCGAGGAGCGACCCCGCTACGCTCGCTCGACGAGACGGAACGAAGGACGCGCAGAAAACAATCGGTGAGCGATCATTTCCTTGAGCACCGCGCGTTTGATCGCTTTGTTGGTCTGGGCCGGATTACTCCACCACCAGCCGTCGTGCTGCATACCTCTCGCGGCGGCGACGAAACGGTCCGCGACCGCGTCGAAGTCGGTGTCGGTGTAATTGAGGCTGAAGATGAGGCGGCCGGTTCCGACCCAGCTCAGCGCCAGCCCTTCGGCGCGCAGATAATATTGCAGCATCCAGTTGTAGCGCGACGGCTGCGTATAACAGACGGTCCAGATCGAGGACAGATTGGCGACCGCGACGGGCAGCGCCTCCGCGCGCAGGCGGTCGTTCAGGCGTCGCGTGCGCTCGTTCCAGACCTGGTCGAGGTCGCGGTACAGCGCTTGCCCCTGCGGCGTCTGCAGATGACGCAGGAACTCGTTCATCGCCGCCATCACGTAAGGGTGCGAATTGAAAGTGCCGCGGGCAAAACAGATGTCGGCCGGACGGTCGTCGCGAAAGCGCTTCATCAAGTCGCTGCGCCCGCAGACGGCGCCGATCGGCAGCCCGCCGCCGAGCGTCTTGCCGTAGGTGACCAGATCGGCGCGGACGCCGAAATAGTCCTGCGCGCCGCCTGGCGCCAGACGGAAGCCGACGAACACCTCGTCGAAGATCAGAACGATATTCCGCTCATTGCACACCGCGCGCAGGCGCTGCAGCCAATCGGTATAGGCCGGCTTGTCGAAATGCGCGTGCCGCCCGCTGTCGAGCAGCGCCGCGTCGCTCGGCGCCGGCGCGTTGGGATGCAGGGCCTGCAGCGGGTTGACCAGCACGCAGGCGATGTCGCGCCGCGTCCGCAGCACGCGCAGCGAATCCTCGCATATCTCTCTGAGCGTGTAGGTCTCATGCGCTGGCAGCGGATTGCCGACGCCCGGCTGCACGTCGCCCCACCAGCCATGATAGGCGCCGCAAAACCGCACCAGGTGCGAGCGGCGGGTGTGGTAACGCGCCAGCCGCACCGCCTGCATCACGGCTTCGGTGCCCGACATGTGGAAGGAGACTTCGTCGAGGCCGGAAATCTCCTTCAGCAGCTGCACGTTCTCGCCGACCACGGGATGATAGAAGCCCAGCAGCGGACCGAGTGCGCGCACCTGCGCGGCGCCACGCTCGATCGCTTGCTTGTAGAAGTCGTAGCCGAAGACGTTGACGCCATAGGAACCGCTCAGATCGTAGAAGCGGTTGCCGTCGAGATCGGTCACGGTGACGCCGTCGCTCGATTGCAGGAACGCAGCCGAGGGCAGGTGCGTCCGCACGTAGCGGCTAAATTGGAACGGCACCCGGTAGGCATCGGTGAATTGCAGATCGGAGATGCTGCTCGCGGCCGCCCCGGTGCGCCGGATGGTCTCGGCAAAGCGTGTCTTGTAGAGCGCGGACAGCCGGTCGAAGCCGGCGCGGCGGCGCTTCATTATGTCCGCGGGGGCATCGTCGGAGCAAAAGAAACGCGTCTCATCGTACTCGTAAAACGGCACCAAGGCCGCGAGCCGACGCGCAAGCCGGGCATGGCCGGCCAGCGAAGCGTGCTTGGCCTGCGACAGAGCGAACCGCCGCCGCAACGTCACCAGCGAGGTCGCCAGCGCCGCACCGCCCACTCCATAGAGCGCCAAAGTCGCTGTCGCCCAAGTCGTCATCGCCAGATCTTGCTGGCCCAGGTCTGTGCGGCCAATGCCATCGAATCGGGGGTTTACCCGCCGCAGTTGACAATGCCATGACGGTCCGCACCCAGCTGATAAACGTGCTGCAGCGGGAAGATATCAATTTCCTGCTCACCAACCGCATTCCGCGCCGGCTCGCGACGCAGTTCATCGGCTGGTTCAGCCGCATCGAACAGCCGCTCATTCGCGATTTTTCGATCGGCATCTGGCGGCTGTTTTCCGACCTCGACTTGCGGGAGGCGAAGACGACGCAATTCCGCAGCATGCACGACTGCTTCATCCGCGAGCTCAAGAAGGGCGCGCGCCCGATCGACGGCCGGGCGGACATCCTGGTCAGTCCATGCGATGCGATCGTCGGCGCCTGTGGCGCGATCGCCGGCACCGAGCTCTACCAGGCCAAGGGGTTCCGCTATTCGCTCGAAGAGCTGCTCTGCGACCGCGATCTCGTCGAAGCCCATCGCAACGGCCGCTACGTCACGCTGCGGCTCACCTCGGGCATGTATCACCGCTTCCATGCGCCGCACGATTGCCGCGTCGATCGGGTGGTTTACGTCTCCGGCGATACCTGGAACGTCAATCCGATCGCGCTCAAGCGGATCGAACGGCTGTTCTGCAAAAATGAACGCGCGGTCGTGTGCACGAAGCTCACCGCGAGCGGCGACCCGGTGACCCTGGTCGCGGTCGCAGCCATTCTGGTCGCGAGCATCCGCCTGAATTGTCTTGATGTTGTCCTGAACCTGCGGCACCGCGGGCCCAACGTCATCGCTTGCGATGTGCGGTACTGCAAAGGCGAGGAACTCGGCCGGTTCGAGCATGGCTCGACGATCATCATCTTTGCGCCGGAAGGTTTTGCCCTATGCGACAACGTTCGCGAAGGCGCCACCATTCGCGTCGGCGAGCCGCTGATGCGGCTCGCCTGAGCTAACTCGCCGCCTGCGGCTTTGCTATCAGCGCCTCGTCGAGCTCTCTGGCGCGCGCATGAGCCGGACGCGCGCTGATGCGCTGCCAATACTGCTGGAAGGCCGGCCGTGGTTCCACGGTCTTGAACATCAGGCCAAAGCCGATCTGCGAGCCGACATAGACATCGGCGGCGGTGAATTTATCGCCGACCAGATAATCAGCGCGCGACACGGCCTGTTCCAGCGTGTTCATGACCCGCTCGAAGCTGCCGTAACCGATATTCCCCTCGCGTTCCGGCGGCACCACGAAGCCGAAAGCCTTGTTGCTCACCGCCGCCTCGACCGGCCCGGCAGCGAAGAACAGCCAGCGGTAATAGGGGCCGCGCAGACGATCGCCGGGCGGCGGCGCCAGGCCGGCCTGCGGAAACGCATCGGCAAGATAGGCACAAATGGCGGCGGCCTCGGTCACAACCACGTCGCCATGCCGCAGCGCCGGCACCTTGCCCATCGGATTGATGGCGAGATAGGCGGGCGCCTTCATGGTGGTGCCGTAGTCGAGCACTTCGGTGCGATAGGGTTGACCGATTTCCTCGAGCATCCAGCGCACGATGCGACCGCGCGACCGCGGGTTGGTGTAGAAGACGAGTTCATCGGCCATCGGTTATTCCTCCCTTGCTGGGCGCTTGCCGGTGTCTATGGTCCGCGGCTTGTGGACCGGCAATGCTCTCTTGCCGGCTGCCGTTTGCTCAATCGGCAGCCAGCGTGCGGTAAATTTCCGCACCGTCGCGCGCACGCCGCAGCGTGGCAATGGTCGCCGGGTTCCGCAGCTTGCGCGCGATGCAGGCCAGGGCGCCGAGCCGTTCGCCGGCCGGCGCGTCTGGCAGCAGCAGCAGGAAAACCGTGTCGACCGGATTGCCGTCGACGGCATCGAAGTCGATCGGTTTCCTTAAGCGAGCCAGCACCCCGAAGGGCTTGTTGACTTGATGGAACCGGGCGTGCGGAATCGCCACGCCGCCTCCCATCCCGGTAGATCCGAGTTCCTCGCGCTTGAGCAGTTCGGCGAGGATGTGATCCGGCGACAGGTCAAGGGCCGCCGCGGCTTTGCGCGCCAGTTCCTCCAAGAGCTCTTGCTTGTCGGAGGCAGCAACGTTTGTGGTCACTTCGGTGGCAGAAAGGAAGTCGGAAATTTTCATGGACAGCGACACCGCAGGAATGCCTGGATTGCGAATTGACGACGATACGGAAGCTCAGTCGGGAGCGCGCAGCCGATAGCCGATGCCGGTCTCGGTGAGGATATACTGAGGCTGTTCCGGATCGGCCTCGATCTTTTGCCGGAGCTGACGCACATATACCCGAAGATACTGGGCGTCGGTCAAATCGTCCCACAGCTCGCCGAGCAGGAATTTATGCGTCAGTACCTTGCCGGCATGCTGCACCAGGACACGCAGCAGGTCGTATTCCTTCGGCGAAAGCTTCACGTCCTTTTCGCCGACCTTGACGATACGGCGGACGAGATCGACGGAAAGATCGCCAAGGCGGAACACCGGGCGTTCGCCGTGGGTCTGCAGTTGATGGCGTAAGGCCGCCCGCATGCGGGCGAGCAGTTCGTCCATCCCGAACGGCTTTGTCACATAATCGTCGGCGCCGAGATCGAGCGCTTGCACTTTGCCGGCCTCGTCGCCGCGGCTGGACAGCACCACGATCGGCACGCTCTCGTTGCGCGCGCGGATCGTTCTAAGCAGCTCGAGGCCCTGCGCATCGGGCAGGCCAAGATCGAGGATGATCAAGTCCGGCGCCTGACCGAGGAGCTCCAGCGCCGCCTTGCCATTGGACGCCTCCAGCGTCTGATAGCCCTGGGCGGTCAGGCCCATGCGCAGGAGCTTGCGAATCGGCGGCTCGTCGTCGACCACCAGTACGCGGAGCGGAGCGGCACTCATGCGGCGGCGTCCAAGGGTTGCCGCTGGCGCGGAATCGGCAAACTGATGGTGAACGCCGCACCGGTCCGGTCGGTACGGTTGGCGGCGACGATGGTGCCACGCATGGCTTCCACAAAGCCGCGCGAGATCGCCAGCCCCAGGCCGGTGCCGGCCCGAACCTGGTCGGCCTTTTGCGCTCGATAGAACTTGTCGAAGATGTGATCGAGATCGCTCGGGGAGATGCCGCCGCCCTCGTCGAGAACGCGCAAGTAGACGGTGTCCGCATTTTGCCAGCTCTCGATACGGATCGTCGTCTCCGGCGGGGAGTACTTCGCGGCATTGTCGAGGAGGTTGAACAGCACTTGTTCGAACAGAACGGCGTCGAGTTCGAGCATCGGCAAATCGGACGCCAGTTCGAGCTCGATGTGATGGCGCGACAGGATGCGGCTGGCGCGACGCAATGCGCTGCCGACGATCTCGCCGAGATCGTGCAGCGCGACGTTTGGCGTGATGGCGCCGGATTCGAGCTTGGTCATGTCGAGCAGGTTGGCGATGAAACGGTTGAGCCGTTCGGATTCGTCGATGATTGTCGCCAGAAGATCCGTCTTCTCGGCATCGCTGAGCCTATTGCCGAGGTCGCGCAGCGCCCCCGCCGCGCCCAGTATCGAGGCGAGCGGCGTCTTCAGGTCATGGGAAATCGACGTCAGCAGGGCCGAGCGCAACCGCTCGGTCTCGGCGGCGCGCTCGACGCGATCCATCTCTTCGACCAGCCGCACCCGCTCGATCGCCAGCGCGCCCTGATCGCGCAGCGCGTCCAACAGCCGCCGCTGATCGGGAGTGAGCAAGGGACCAGGCTTGTCGCTGTCGATGCCCATGACGCCGACGGCGCCGCGCCCGGTATGCATCGGCAGGAACAGGCGCTTGGCGCCGGGCAACGTATCGGAGCCGCGGCCGGCGGCGCGATCGTTCTCCCAGGCCCATTTCGCCGCGGCGATATCGGCCTCGTCGAGGATGTCCTCCGGCGGGTAGCCGGCCTTAACCGCGATCGATCCGCTCTCGGGTAATAGCAGCACGA
Organism: Xanthobacteraceae bacterium; assembly: GCA_050011955.1. Lineage (GTDB taxonomy): Bacteria > Pseudomonadota > Alphaproteobacteria > Rhizobiales > Xanthobacteraceae > BOG-931. The sequence goes on along the minus strand of JBEKIC010000001.1, from coordinate 141,514 downwards.
CGCGGACCTTCAGCATCAGCGCGGTTTGATAGGCCGTCGCCCAGAGCACATCGTCGAGCGTGCCGGCGCCGGCCAGCTTGCGGCTGAACGAATAGAGCGATTCGGTGGCGCGAGCGCGCTCCACCGCGCTGACCGCCTGGGTGCGGCCGCGCGCGGCAACCGTGGAAACAATGACGGCCACCAGCGTGAAGAAAGCGAAGGCAACAAAATTGGCCGGGTCGGCGATGCTCAAAGTGTAGAGCGGCGGCAGGAAGAAGAAATTGTAGGCGAGCGCGGACGCCAAGCTCGCCAGCAGCGATGGCCAACGGCCAAGGCGCACCGCAACTGCGACGACGGCGGTCAAAAATACCAGATCGACATTCTCGACGCCGAACCAGGGTTGAATCACTTCCGCGCAAACGAGCGCCAATCCGACGGCTAAAAGCGCCAAAACATAGGGGCGGGGATTGAAGGCGTCGTCTTGTTCGGCGGTGCGGACCGATTTTTTCGGAATTGGCTCTCCGGCGATCGCATCGCCGGCAATGACGTGGACGCTGATGTTGCCCGAACGACGGACCAGATCGTGGACCACCGAGCCGTGCAGGATCTCGAACCAGCGCGTGCGCTCCGACTTGCCGATCACGATGTGCGTCACATTGTTGGTTTGCGCGTAGCCGAGCACTTCGTCGGCGATGTGCCGGTCGGCGGGCAGCGTGATGGCTTCGCCGCCGAGCGTCTCGGCGAGCCGCAGCGTGTCGGCAATGCGGTCGCGCTCGACCTCCGAAAGCTGCAGGCTGCGGCGGCCTTCGACATAGAGCGCCGTCCACGTTCCATGCAGCCGGTCGGCGAGCCGCTTGGCGTAGCGCACGAGCCCGGCAGAGCGCGGATCCTCGCTGATGCATACCAGGATGCGCTCGCCGGCCGCCCACGGACCCTGGATGGCGCGGGCCTGCATTTCCGTGAGCAATTGCTCGTCAACCCGCTCGGCGGTGCGGCGCAAAGCCATCTCGCGCAGCGCGGTCAGGTTGGCCGGGGAGAAGAAATGCTCAAGCGCACGCTCGGCCTGCTTGGGGACGTAGACCTTGCCCTCCTTGAGCCGCTGGATCAGATCGTCGGGCGTCAGATCGACCAGTTCGACGGCGTCGGCGCGATCGAACACGGCATCCGGCACTGTTTCGCGCACGCGCACGTGGGTGATCTGCGCCACCACGTCATTGAGGCTCTCGATGTGCTGGATGTTGACCGTGGTGTAGACGTCAATGCCGTGGCTCATCAGCTCTTCGACGTCGAGATAGCGCTTCGGGTGACGGCTGCCCTCGACGTTGGTGTGAGCGAGCTCATCGACCAGCACGATCTGCGGCCGGCGGGCGATGATGGCATCGAGGTCCATTTCCTCGAGCCACTGTCCCTTATATTCGATCTGCCGGCGCGGAATGATTTCCAGGCCTTCCAGCAGCGCTTCGGTCTCCCGGCGGCCGTGGCTCTCGACGATGCCGACGACGACGTCGTAGCCGTCTTTCTTGCGGGCGCGGGCCTGTTGCAGCATTTCGAAGGTCTTGCCGACGCCCGGCGCGGCGCCGACAAAAATTCGCAGCTTGCCAATGCGCTTCTCTTCGCGGCGCGCCGCTTCGAGCAGTGCTTCCGGCGAGGGTCGATGTTCGGAATCGCGCCGCTGATCCGCCATCACTGGTTGAGGTCTCGACTTTCCGGGGTCTGCTGCCCTATCCGGCGGACAATCGGTCGAGCGCGAGGTTGAGCAGCAGGACGTTCACGCGCGGCTCGCCCAAAAGACCGAGGAAACGCCCCTCGATATGATCGCTGACGAGCTGACGCAGGCGATCTTCCGCCAAGTTGCGGGCCTTGGCAACACGCGGCACCTGGAAGTAGGCGGCGGCGGGCGAGATCTCGGGGTCGAGCCCGCTGGCCGACGTCGTTACCAGATCGGCAGGGACCGGGGCCGACGGGTTCTCCTGCTTGAGCTTGTCGATGTCGCCTTGCACCCGGTCAATCAATGCCTTGTTGGAGGGTCCGAGGTTCGAGCCGCCGGAATTGGCGGCATTATAGGGTGCGGCCACGGTCTTGTTCGGATCGGCGGGATCGGGGGCGGTCGTCGCCGAGGGCCGGCCATGGAAGTACTTGTCGCTGCTGAATTGCTGACCGATGAGCTCGGAGCCGACGACCTTGCCGTCGCGCTCGATCAGGCTGCCTTGCGCCCGATAAGGAAAGATGACCTGGGCAATCCCGGTCATCGCCAGCGGATAAACCAAGCCGGTGATGAGCGTCAGCGCGACCAGAACGACGATCGCCGGACGGATTTCGCGCAACATGTGAGTCTGCTCCTTAAGCCAGGTGCAAGGCGGTGACCACGAGGTCGATGGCCTTGATGCCGATGAACGGAATGATCACGCCGCCGACGCCGTAGATCCAAAGATTGCGCCGCAGCAGCGGAGCGGCGCCGATCGGACGATAGCGGACGCCTTTCAGCGACAGCGGAATCAGCGCGATAATGATCAGCGCGTTGAAGATGATCGCCGACAGGATGGCACTCTGCGGTGTCGAGAGGTTCATGATGTTCAGCGTCTGCAGTTGCGGGTAGAAGGCGACGAACATCGCCGGGATGATGGCGAAATACTTCGCCACGTCGTTGGCAATCGAGAATGTGGTCAGCGCGCCGCGGGTCATCAAGAGCTGCTTGCCGATCTCGACGATCTCGATCAGCTTGGTCGGATTGGAATCGAGGTCGACCATATTGCCGGCCTCGCGCGCGGCCTGCGTGCCGGTATTCATGGCGACGCCGACGTCGGCCTGCGCCAGCGCCGGCGCGTCGTTGGTGCCGTCGCCGCACATCGCCACGAGCTTGCCCTTCGACTGCTCGTCGCGGATCAGCCGCAGCTTATCCTCGGGCGTTGCCTGCGCCAGGAAATCGTCGACGCCGGCTTCCGCCGCAATCGCCGCAGCCGTCATCGGATTGTCGCCGGTGATCATGATCGTGCGGATGCCCATGCGGCGCAGTTCGGCGAAGCGCTCGCGGATGCCGCCCTTGACGATGTCCTTGAGGTGCAGGACGCCGAGCAATCTTCCGTCCTTAGCCACCGCCAGCGGCGTGCCGCCGGACTTGGCGATACCGTCGGCGATCGCCGTGACTTCGCGTATCGTCTCGCCGCTCACGCTCGGGCGCAGCACCTGGACGGCGCCGCCGGCGCCGACAGTCGTCGGCGCCGTGTTGAGATAATTCAAGATCGCGTCGACCGCGCCCTTGCGGACCCAGGAAGAACCGACTTCGACGCCGCTCATCCGGGTCTGGGCGGTGAATGGAATGAAATTGGCGTGCAGCTCGGCGAGCTCACGGCCGCGGATGCCGTATTTTTCCTTCGCCAGAACGACGATGGACCGGCCCTCGGGCGTCTCGTCGGCGAGCGAAGCCAATTGCGCGGCATCGGCCAATTCCTGTTCGGTCACGCCGCGCAGCGGCTTGAATTCCGTCGCTTGGCGGTTGCCCAGCGTGATGGTGCCGGTCTTGTCGAGCAGCAGCGTATCGACGTCGCCGGCGGCCTCGACGGCGCGGCCGGACATCGCCAGCACGTTGAAACGCACCAGCCGGTCCATGCCGGCGATGCCGATGGCCGACAACAGCGCGCCGATCGTGGTCGGGATCAGCGTCACGAATAGCGCCACCAGGACCACGACCGAGATCGCGCCGCCGGCATAGGCGACGTAGCTCGGGATCGTCGCCGTGGCGAACACGAAGATGATGGTCAGCCCGATGAGCAGGATATTGAGCGCGATCTCGTTCGGCGTCTTCTGCCGCTCGGCGCCTTCGACCAGCCTGATCATGCGATCAAGGAAGGTCGAGCCGGGAGCCGCGGTGATACGAACGCGGATCCAATCGGAGAGCACCTGGGTGCCGCCGGTGACCGCCGAGCGGTCGCCGCCCGATTCGCGGATGACGGGCGCCGATTCACCGGTGATCGCCGCCTCGTTGACCGAGGCCATGCCCTCGATTACCTCGCCGTCCGACGGGATGATGTCGCCGGCTTCGACCAGCACGATGTTGCCGACCTTGAGCGCGGTCGACGGCATCAGCCGATAGCTTTGCGAATCGCCCGACTCGGTCACGAGCTTGGCCTGAGTCTCGGTGCGCTGCCGCCGCAGCGACTCGGCCTGCGCCTTGCCGCGACCTTCGGCGACGGCTTCGGCGAAGTTGGCGAACAGCACGGTGAACCACAGCCACAGGATGATCTGGAACTCGAAGCCGATATGTTCGCCGCCGGTGAAAAGATCACGGATCAAGATCACCGTCGTCAGCGCGGTGACGATCTCGAGCACGAACATCACCGGATTGGACATCAGCGTCCACGGATTGAGCTTGACGAAGGCGGAGCCGATCGCCGGCACGACAATCTTGGAATCGAACAGCGCCGATACCGGCATGCTCTTGCGCAGATGTGAGGTTTCCATCGAGATCGACTCCGAACCTAATTGGCCGAATACAGCGTGCCGGCGTTGATCGCGAGCTGCTCGACGATCGGGCCGAGCGCCAGCGCCGGGAAGAAAGTGAGGCCGCCGACGATGACGATCACGCCGACGACCAGCCCGACGAACAGGCCGCCGGTCGTTGGGAACGTGCCGACCGACGCCGGCACGGTTTTCTTAGCGGCGAGCGAGCCGGCGATCGCCATGGTCGGGATGATCATCCAGAACCGGCCGACGAACATGGCGACGGCGCCGGTCAGATTGTAGAACAGGGTGTTGGCGCTGAGCCCGGCGAACGCCGAGCCATTGTTGCCGTCCTGCGAGACGTAGGCGTACAGCACTTCGGTGAAGCCGTGCGGCCCGGGATTACCCATGGCGGCGACCGCCGACGGCACCAGCATCGCCACCGCGGTCCAGCCGAGATACATCAGCGGCAGGACGAGAATGGCGAGCATCGCCATCTTCACTTCCTTGGCTTCGATCTTCTTGCCGACGTATTCGGGCGTGCGGCCCACCATCAGGCCGGCGACGAAGATCGAAATGATGACAAATAGCAGCATGCCGTACATGCCGGCGCCGACACCGCCGACGATGACCTCGCCAAGCTGAATGTTGATCAGCGGCACCATGCCGCCGATCGCGGTCAAGGAATCGTGCATGGCGTTCACCGCGCCGCACGAGGCAGCGGTGGTGATGACGGCGAACAAAGCCGAGCCGATGATGCCGAAACGGACTTCCTTGCCCTCCAGGTTGCCGCCGGTGAGGCCGAGAGCGTTGAGCGCGTCGTTGCCGTGCGCCTCGGCCCAGTAGCAAACGACGACGCCGGCGATGAAGAGAATGCCCATGACGGCGAGAATGGCCCAGCCTTGGCGCTGGTTGCCGACCATGCGGCCGAACACGTTGGTCAGCGCCGCCCCGATGGCAAAGATCGAGATCATCTGCACGTAATTCGACAAGGCGGTCGGGTTCTCGAACGGATGTGCGGCATTGGCGTTGAAGAAACCGCCGCCGTTGGTGCCGAGCATCTTGATGGCGATCTGCGAGGCGACCGGACCGACCGCGATAGTCTGCTTGGCGCCTTCCAGCGTCGTCGCATCGACGTAGGCGCCCAGCGTCTGCGGCATGCCCTGCCAGATCAGGAACAGCGCATAGGGCACGCAAATCGGAATGAGGATATACAGCGTGCAGCGGGTGACATCGACCCAGAAATTTCCCACGGTGCGCACCGAGTGCCGCGCGAAGCCGCGGATCAGCGCCATGGCGAGTACGATGCCGGTCGCCGCCGACAGATAGTTCTGATGCGTCAGACCGAGCATCTGCGCGAGGTAGGACATCGTGCTTTCGCCGCCGTAGTTCTGCCAATTGGTGTTGGTGATGAAGCTCACCGCGGTGTTGAACGACAGATCCGGGGCGACGGCGGACTGATCGGCCGGATTGAACGGCAGTCCAGCCTGCACGCGCATCAACACATAAAGAATGAGAAAGCCGCCAACGTGGAACAGCAGCATGGCGATCGTATAGGTGACCGCGTGCTGCTCATTGCGCTCGTTGACGCCGGCGATCTTGTAGATCGCGACCTCGACCGGCCGCAGGATCGGCGACAAAAAAGTGCGCTCGCCGTTGAAGACCCGGGTCACGTAGGCGCCGAGAGGCGGCACGATGGCGATGAGGATCGCGCAGTAGAGCAGAATCTGGACCCAGCCGATGACGGTCATGGACGTGATTCCTTCAGAACCGCTCGGGATTGAGCAGAGCGTAGGTCAGGTAGACAAGCAGCCCGAGGGTGACGAGGGCGGCGAGCGAATAATCGAAGGTCATGGCGGTTCCTCTCAAAGCCGGTCGCACGCGTAGACGTAGCCGATCGACAGCGCAAAAAAGACAAACCCGATCGCCAGCATGACGACGTCCATCATGGGAATGCTCCGACGAGTGATTCTGAAATGAGCCAGTAGGCCCTCATGCGGCGCGCACCTTGACGTCCCTCAAGAAAGCGCAAGCCCGCTTACCGGCAACTAGCTGTCACTGTTTGCATAGGAATTCGAGTGGGTGCCGGGGGGCAATGTTATAGGAATTCCATAAACATCAAGCGCGGGAAGAGGTCGAGCGGAAGCTGATAAGTGGCTGAAAGTCCTGACAATACGATCCTATCCGGCTCTGGTCTGTCCAAAGCCGTGGGCAGAAAGGTCATGCTTCGCCCGCCATTTTGGGCGGGGCCGCGCATATAGTGGGCTTCGGGCCGATATCTGTCTGATCGATCCAACATTGGGGTCGGCCAAGCGCTCTTCACCGCGCTCCAAAACCTTGCGCAGGCGGACGCGACACGCGGCGCTACGTCTGAAAGGCGGTTGTCCATGTGGAATCCTCCTCCCGCTGCAAATCCTAATGGGCGAGGTGGAAAAGTTGCGTCGGCACACTGAGCTTGGCGAGCGCTCCAACGGTAAGGACCGCGACGACCATCATGAGCGCGGAAAGCCCGGCGCGTTGTTCGCTATTTCGAAGATCGATTTTCATGGTTTTTGGCGAAAGTGCCGCCATGTTTTGGTTCGCAGTTCCGAGACGAATGTGAATCATCAGGCATAGGAATTCCAGATCGGACGTCGATCGCCTTCATAAAAGCAAAATAAGCGCCGAGCGGCCTCTAGTGTGGCGGTTCAGAAGTCCGCATCATTTTTGCCGCGAACTCGTCATGCGGACTTCTGAACCAAAGCCACACTAGATCAATACGTTGCTAGTGTCCTTCGATTCCGAAGTTCGCAAACGAGGGTGCCGCATAATGATGCGAACTTCGGAATCGGGACACTAGGATGGCGACGTGCTAATAAAGCGTGCCGCCCAACATCTGCAGGCTGTCAATGATCGGACCGAGCGCCAGCGCCGGCAGATAGGTCAGGCCGCCGACGATAACAATGACGCCGAGGAGGAACCAGACAAACAGCGCCCGATCGGTCGGCAGACTGCCGGCCGACTGCGGCACGATAGGCTGCGCGGCAAGCGACCCGGCGACCGCCAGAACCGGGACGATGACCACAAAGCGGCCGACGAACATGGCCAGCGCCAGCGTCAGATTGTAGAACGGCGCATTGCTGCTCAGACCGGCGAACGCGCTGCCATTGGTCGCCGCCGCGGAAGTGTAGGCGTAGAGAATTTCCGAGTAGCCGTGCGGTCCGGCGTTGCCCAGACCGGCAAGGCCGGGCTCAACGACGCAGGCTATGGCGGTGAGACCGAGCGTCGCCGCCGGGATGCAAATCAGCGCGAGGATCGTCATCTTGATTTCCGCTGAACCGATCTTTTTGCCGACATATTCGGGCGTTCGACCGATCATCAGCCCGGCCAGGAAGACAGCGACGATACAGAACAGCAGCATGCCGTAGAGGCCGGACCCGGGAGCGCCGACGATCACCTCGTCGACCATCATGTTGGCGAGAAAAATGCCGCCGCTCAGCGGCAGAAAGCTGTCGTGCATGGAATTGACCGCGCCGTCCGAGGATGCGGTTGAAACGTCGGCGAACAGCGCTGAACCGGCGATGCCGAAGCGGACTTCCTTGCCTTCCATGTTGCCGCCCGGCTGCTGCAAACCGGGCGTTTGGTCGACGTTGATGGCGGCCAGCGCCGGATTGGCGCCGGATTCCACTGAATAGAGGCCGCTGACGCCGAGGCCGAACAGGATCGCCATGACGCAAAGCAGAATCCATCCTTGCCGCTCGGAGCCGATCATCCGGCCAAAGCAGTTGGTCAAGGCCGCTCCGAGCGCGAATATGAGCACCAGCTCCGCGAGGTTCGTCAGCGGTGTCGGGTTTTCGAAGGGATGCGCCGAATTGGCGTTGAAGAATCCGCCGCCGTCGCCGCTCAAAAGCTTGATCGCTTCCTGGGTCGCGACCGGGCCGCGGGCAATGACCTGAAGCGCGCCGTCAAGCGTCGTCACTTCGGCCGAAGGCGCCAGCGTCTGCGGCACGCCGTCGGCTATGAGAATAAATGCGGCAACGATGCAGATCGGCAGCAGCACATAGAGCGTGCCGCGCGTCAGATCGACCCAGAAATTGCCGATCGTTGCCGCGCGGCGTCGCGCGAAGCCGCGGATCAAGGCAATGGCGACGGCCATGCCGGAAGCAGCGGACAGAAACGATTGCACCGTGATGCCGGCCATCTGGCCTAAATAGCTGAGCGTCGTCTCGCCGCCATAGGACTGCCAACTTGTGTTGGTGACGAAGCTGACCGCCGTGTTCAGCGCCAGATCGGGTGCAACCGCCGTCATGGCCTGAGGGTTGAGCGGCAAAAGCGACTGCAGCCGCAGCAGGCCGTAGAGCGCGATAATTCCGGCCGCGTGAAAGACCAGAAAGGAGATTGCGTAGCCGTACCAGCTCTGTTCGGTCTGCGGCTTGATTCCTGCAAGGCGGTAGAGCGCGGTTTCGACGGGAGCGATCAGCGGCCGTAATGGCGTGCGCTCGCCGGCATAGACGCGCGCGAGATAGCCGCCCAGCGGCCGCGTCAGAGCGCCGACAATGGCAGCGAAGAGCGCTATCTGCAGCCAGCCGGTCACTGTCATGGGGAGGCATCTTTACCGGCGGAAGGCGCGAGCAGACGTTCGCACAAGCTCGCATAGGCCGCCGCCAGCGCGAAACAGACGATGACAAGGGCCAACATGATGATGTCAAGCATGGCGCAAGTGACCTTGCAATTCGGCGTCCGGCGTTGCCCAAGCCTTACATTGGAAGCCATACACTACAAGACAGGCGGTAAGCCGGTTTTGACTTTCAACAAAACGAAGCTTCGGCACAGGAAGCAGGCTGTACGGCATTCGCGGCGGGGTCGGCAAAGCGCTTCCGGCTTTCCTATGAAAACCTGGTCAAATCCTTATACCGCCCACATATGTTAGCACGCCGGTTCCTCTGGTTTCTTTACGGCCTTTCACTCCATCTTAGCGGCACGCGGCCGATCAGGTCCGCTTTTTCCGTGAGATCGCATCATGATGCTTGGTGCGGAAGAGGTCATTGCCCTTGATCGCTTGGATGACGCGTTGCGGCGTGCACCGGCACTTGGGGCCGAGCTGTTCCGCAAAATCATCGACAGTGGCGGCACGCGGCTTCGCGCGCTGCGCCAGTCGGGAAAGACAGTTCGGTTCGATCGCCTGATCGAGGCCAGCGCGTGGACTGAAGCCGCAATCGCCCTGATCGAGCTTGAAATGCCGGCCTGGAAGCTCCGGCGGCTCGTCTATGAGAACGGCGAATGGCTGTGCTCGCTGTCGCGGCAGCCGCATCTGCCGATCGAGATCGACGACCCTGTCGAGGCCAGTCATGCCGTATTGGCGCTGGCCGTCCTCAGAGCGTTGGTCGAAGCGCGCCGCAGGAACGGCGCTGCACCGGAAGCCATCGCGGCGGTTGAGGAGTTTCGGCCGACGTCCGATCGCACGATTTGCTGCGACAACTTCGCGTGAGCGGTCGGCGCGGTTCAGGCTCGGGTTACGTCACTATGCCGCTTTTATGACGATGCCTTCCGCGCCGTCTCGAATTCATATGCGATCGAGAGCAGATTTGGTGTTCAGGAAACGAATAATAGGAGAGAGCGCGATGAGCGTCATTCCTGTCGATGAGCCTCCTGGTGCGAGGGCTGGGGCAGCGCAGCAGAGCTTCTGGCAAAGGTTTGCGCAGGCGCTCGATGCGTACTTTGTCGATCGAACGAAGCGCGCGGTGCCCGAAGTCACCTTGCGCCGTTGCAAGCACGACATCGATCGGCTTCGCCGGTTGATGCACAGAAATTCCTTGGTGCCGGTCGGCGCCAGCATGTCGCGACGCCGCTCTGGACAGACGACGCGACAGCGATAAATGATCAAGCCGTTCACCCGTCCCCAGGCCGCTCGACCGCTGCTACGCGGCATTTGCCTGATCGTAACGGGCAATGAGAAGACGGCCGATCGACCAGACCAACGGTCGGCTGCGCCGGGCACGGCGGCCAAATTCCCACAGCGACCCGACGCCCGCGTTCTCAGCGCGACGATCCCCTTATTTTTTATCGGGCGGAACAAGAACGGGCTGTGGGTGGCCCGCGAGGCCGAGGGGCGAACCGGCGGCGTTTTTCTGCTCAAGCGGTCGGCACTGCGGTTCGCAAAGAAAAACAGCGTGCCGGTCGGATGCGCGACAATGTTTCTCGCCGAGCGCTTCGAACTCGATGTTGAGAACCAAGGCAACCGGATGGTCACATGGTTCGATACAGTACGGCGCGGTTGGCGGAGGCTGATACCGGACTATCCGCCGCCAATACCGATCGGTCGAAAAAAAATCAGAGGAGCGTGGCGATGATACAAGGAAAACAAGCCGAACCTCCCTCGTGGCTGCGGCCGCCAGTATTCATGATCGGTCAAGACCGCCGAGGGAATTGGGTGGTTCAAGACCAAAAGGGGGTTCGCGGGGGCCTTTTTGTCAATCGCGCTGCGGCGCTTCGCTTCGTGCGCTTCGAGAACGGGGATCGACCACAGGCGGTCGTCATGGTGTCCGACGGCCTCGAACTCGAACTGAGTCGTAAGCCGGATCCGGCGCCGCACCGGCAACCCGCCGTCGATTCTCAGCATCAGCTCCGGATCGCCTGACGCCAACTCCGACCAGGAGCAGCGACCTCGCCAAGGCGCTTGAGGAAACAGGGATGTCCGCCATCGGCCGGCACGTTTCGAAGTTGTCGGGATATGCCCCGGCGTTGCCGACCCCGTTCAACGACGAGGGAAGCATCGACGGTGACGCATTCGAGCGGCTTTGCGATCTTCAGGTCGCGAACGGAGCGACAGCGCTGGTCGTCTGCGGGACGACGGCGGAGGCGCCGACGTTGAGCGCGCGGGAGCATAGCGACCTTATTCGCAACGCCGTTGCGGTTTCGCGCGGTCGCGTCCCGGTTGTCGCCGGCGCGGGGGCGAATGCGACTGCGCACGCCGTCGAATTGACCCAAGCTGCTGAACGAGCGGGGGCCGATGCGATTTTGTCGGTCGTGCCCTATTACAATAAACCGACGCAAGCGGGCCTTTATCTGCATTTCCGCGCCGTGGCCGAATCGACCGGCTTGCCGGTCATCCTCTACGACGTTCCCTCGCGAACCGCGTGCAGCCTGGCTGACGAGACGGTTGCGCGGCTGGCGGAGATGCCGCGCATCATCGGCCTCAAGGACGCTGCCGGCGATGCCACACGGCCGACGCGGTTGCGGCCGCTCGTCGGCACGGATTTCAGGCTGTTGTCCGGAGATGACGCGTTCGGCCTGGCCTACTTTGCGCAAGGCGGCGACGGCTGCATCTCGGTCACGTCGAACGTTGCGCCGGGACTGTGCCGCAACATGTTTATGGCGTGGAAGCTGGGCCAGTTGCCGCGAGCACAGCGGCTGGCGCGTGCGATCGCGCAATTGACCGCTGCGCTGTTTCGGGAAAGTAATCCCGTTCCGCTGAAATACGCGCTGAGCCTGTTCGGGCTCATGTCGCCCGGCGTCCGCCTGCCGCTGGTCGAATTGAGCGGTCAAAACCAGGCCGAACTTGGGCGCGTCCTGCTGAGCATGTGCGATGAGTATTCGGAATACTTGATCGGTACGGTGCGCGACCAAGGTCACGCCAGCCGTCGCGCCGCGGCGGGCTGAGCGCGATTTCTTTTCCGCGAATTTAGCCTCTTCCGTCGTGCTGGTGTGGGCTGAGCGCCCGCACCAGATTACCTAAGCGAACGTTCAATTATCAGCGTGGCCCTTGGGAAAAGGCCACAAGCCCCGCAGGAATCCCTCGTCCTTGTCTTTGCCGGTCACTGTTTGGGCCTGTCCGGTGCCGACGTTAAGAATTTTCTCGGTCGGCGGCGCCGGGCGGTTCCACCAGCCGCCGCCGAGCGCCTGATAAAGCGCCGCCGTGTCGGACAGCCGCGCGGCACGCGCCTGCGCCACCTGAATGATCGCCTGCAAATAAGTCTGCTGCGCATTGAGCAGGAACAGCTCGTCGGCAAGGCCAAAATGCACCTGTTGTAGCGACAGATCGAGGCTGACCTTGGCGGCGCGCTCGAAATCGCGCGCCGCTTTGAGCGCATCCGCGTCGTTCTGTATCGCGCGCAGCGAGTCAGTCACGTTCTGCACGGCGGCGACCACGGCGCCGCGATAGCTCCACGCCGCCGCATTATAAGTATCTTTGGCTTCTTGCAGCTCGTGCAACAGAGTGCCGGCATCGAACAACGTCTGCGTGGCATTGCCGGCGAGCGTGAAGAACGCGTTCTGCGGCGACAGCAAGCCGGCGAGCACAGTGTTCATGTAACCAGCATTGCCGTTGATGGTGAAACTCGGCAGAATATTGGCGGTGGCGACTCCGATGAGCGCGCTCGCCGAGTGCAATTGCTCTTGCGCCATGCGCACGTCCGGCCGCTGTTCGATCAGTTGCGAGGGAAGGCTGACCGGAAGATCGGCCGGCAATTGCAGGTCCGCAAGCTTGAACGTTTCGCGCGGTTCCTCGCTGGTATAGACGCCGGCGAGGGCCGATAGCAGGTCACGGTTCTGTTGCAGCGCCTTTTGCAGCGGCGGCAGCGTCGCCAGGACCTGCGCCAGGGCCGCTTCCTGCGCGGCTACTGCGAGGCGGTCGGTGTAACCGGTTTCCAGCTGATGCCGCAGGATGCCAAGCATTTTGGTATTGATGGCGATGAGCTGATGGGTGGCGTCGATCTGACCCCGCAGCGAAGCCTCGGTGATGGCCGCGACCGCTATATTCGACACCAGCGTCAGGTAGGCCGCCTCAACCTGGAAGCGCTGGCTGTCGGCCTGCGCCTGCAGCGATTCGACGGTGCGGCGATTGAGGCCCCAAATGTCGAGCGTGTACGACACTTGCAGCTGCACGGTATGCAGCCCGTAGACGGTGACGCCCGACGAGGGGATTGGAGCCAGAGCGGAGGAGGTTTGGTTGTAGGTCGGATTGAAATTTCCCTGGACCAGCGGGAAGTACTTGCCCTCCTGGGCGTAGACGGCTTGGTTCGCCGCACGCAGCGTAGCGATCGCCGATTGCAGGTTGGGATTGTTGTTCAGCGATCGCTCGATCAAGGCATTGAGCGCTGGCGATTTGAACATCCGCCACCACTCTTGTGCAATATCGCGGCCCTGCACGAATCGCTGCGATCGTCCGGTGGGTGCATCGGTGGAGGAGGTGCCCGGTGCCAACGGCTGCTTGGTATAGCCGGTCACCTCGGGTGCGGCGGGATGTAGGAAATCCGGACCTACCGCGCAACCCGCCAACAGCATCGCCGCCGCGAGAGCGGCGGCGCCAACCGACAACGACCTGACCGACGGACCACACATCTGCAAATGACACTATTGCAATAGACAGGTTACGCCGAGCGCCCCAGGACTTTCTGGCCGCCAGCATTATTTACGAATTGCCGCAGGTTGGCTGTGCTCGCCCTGCCACACTGTGAATTATTCAGGGCTGAGGTGCACTGTGATCTTTCACAGTCAGAAGCGAAACTTCTCACAGTTTACCGCGATAGGGCCAGCGCCGATTATCACAATGAATCTCTGCGTCGCCAAGCACGCAAAGGGTCCCATCGATGGCGTCCGCCAAAACAAAAACTGTTGCCGGAACAGCCCTCGCCGTGGGAGCTATTGCGGCGCTGTTGTATGTTTTCGGGCTATTTCCCGATGGGTGGGACTTCGTGCCCGGCGTCCAGGCAACGAACGCCAATGCACAAGCGACGCCGAGCGCGGCGCCGGGTGCGGCCTCAGTCAGTCCATTCAGTCTCGATCTTACGGATTCGCAACTCGTTGCCGTAAAGGTCGAGCCGGTCGAAGTCCGCGTCTTCCCGGTCGAAAAGGAGGCGGTCGGCAGCATCGACTTCAACGAGGACATGGAGACGCAGGTTTTTACGCCCTATCAGGGCAAGATCATCGCCCTGTTCGCTGCCGTCGGCGATGACGTGAAGAAGGGTCAGACGCTGTTCACGATCGACAGCCCCGACCTGCTGCAGGCTGAGTCAACCTTGATCGCCGCCGTGGGTGTGATGGACCTGACCACCCGCAATCTGGCGCGGCTACGCGAGCTCTACAAGACTCTTGCCGTATCGCAGCACGATCTCGAGCAGGGGATTTCCGATCAGCAAACCGCAGAGGGCGCTCTGCGGGCGGCGCGCGACTCGGTGCGCATCTTCGGCAAGTCCGACGCCGAGATCGATCGCATTGTCGCCGATCGCCTGGCCGATCCGACCCTCGTCGTGCCGAGCCCGATCAGCGGCCGGATCACGGCGCGCACCGCCGCGCCGGGGCTATTCGTGCAGCCGGGTAGCGCGCCGCCTCCTTACATCGTGGCCGACATTGACACGATGTGGATGCTGGCGAATGTGGTGGAGATCGACAGCCCGGCGTTCCGCGTCGGACAGCAGGTGCAGGTCCGGCTCAGCGCCTTTCCCGATCGCGTGTTCGACGGCAAGATCACGACCATCGGAGCGGCGGTCGACCCCAATACCCGTCGCGTCCTGGTCAGATCAGAAATCAACGACCCGCAGCACGAGCTGCGTTCGGGCATGTTCGGGAACTTTGTCATCAGTATTGGCGCGCCGGTCCGTTCCCCTGCGGTGCCGCTCGCCGGCGTCGTGAGAGAAGGTGATGGCACGCAGACGGTTTGGGTCACCGCCGACCGCCGTCGGTTCACGAGGCGAACGGTCAAGATCGGGCAGCCGCGCGACGGCTACCGGCAAATTCTCGAAGGCCTGGAGCCGGGCGAACTGGTTGCCTCCGAAGGCGCAGTCTTTCTCAGCAATATGTTGACGATAGCGGGGACCCAATGAGGTCTCTGGGCATCCGGTACGCTCATAACAGAGGCTGGCCGTGCTGAAGGGCATCCTTGCTTTTGGGCTTACGCGACGTGCGATCATCCTGTTGGGCCTTCTGGTCTTCATCGCCGGCGGGCTCGTCGCCTTTTCCAGGCTGAATATCGAGGCCTATCCCAATCCCGCGCCGGTTATTCTTGAAATCACCGCCCAGGCGGCTGGGCTCTCGGCCGAAGAGATGGAGCGTTATTACACGATCCCGATGGAAATCGGCCTCTACCCCACTCCCGGGATCGACAATATCCGCTCTACTTCGTTCTACGGTCTGACATTCGTGCGCGTCACCTTCCGATATGGCGTCGATTATTTCTTCGCTTATACGCAGGCGGCGCTGAGCCTGCAGCAAAACGTCACTCTGCCGGGCAACCAGATACCGCAGATTCAGCAATCGAGCCTGGTCGGCGAGGTCTATCGCTACCAGGTGGTCGGTCCTCCGCACTTCGGGCTCACCAATCTGCGCACCGTACAAGACTGGATCGCTACCCGAGGCTTGTTCACCGTGACTGACGGCGTTGTGGCGGTGAACTCGTGGGGCGGCACCACCAAGCAATACAACGTCGATGTCGATCTGCACAAACTCGACGCCTACAACGTCACGCTGCCGCAAATCATCAGCGCCCTCGGCAATGCCAATATCAATGTCGGTGGCCGCGAGATCACCGTCGGCCAGCAGTCTGTGAACATCCGCGGCATCGGGCTGTTCGATAGCGGCGGCAATGACGACTTGACCCAGGGCTGGCACGTCAACGACATCGAGAATGTCGTCCTCGGCGCGTTCAATGGCGTCCCCGTTCAGATCAAGGATGTCGCCAAGGTTTCAGTCGGCTATGTCCCGAGGCTCGGCATTGCCGGTTTGGACCACGACAGCGACGTTGCCTTGTCGATTGTCGTCATGGGCCGAACCTTTCATACCAACAGTGTCGTACCCCGCATCAAGGCCGAAATCGACAAGCTGAACACCGACGGCGAGCTGCCGCCGGGTGTCAAGCTCGTGCCCTATTACGACCGCACCGGGCTGGTGAGTATCACCAGCCATACGGTGCTGCACAACCTCATCTTCGGCTGTTTGCTGGTGTTTTTGATCCAATGGATTTTCCTCGGCAACTTGCGCAGCGCCATCATCGTCGGCGTCAATATCCCGTTCGCGCTGTTTTTCGCCGTCATCATCATGGTGCTGCTGGGACAGGACGCCAACCTGCTTTCGGTCGGCGCCGTCGACTTCGGCATCATTGTCGATTCGGCGGTGATCCTGGTCGAGAACATTTTCAGGAACTTCCAGGCGCCCGCGGAGGCCAGGCGGAGCCTGCTGCAGCACCTCGCGGAGGGAGCATTCGGCACCGATCCGACGCGCTCGGTGGAGGGTGGCTGGACCGATCGGCTGCGCATGATCTTCGCTAGCGCGCTTCAGGTCGATAACGCGATCTTCTTTTCGGCGCTGATCACGGTGGCGGCGTTCGTGCCCTTGTTTACGATGCAGGGCGTCGAAGGCCAGATTTTTAATCCCATGGCGCGAACTTACGGATTAGCCCTTGCCGGGGCTTTGCTGTCGACCTTCACGGTCACGCCGGTCTTGGCGTCATTCCTGCTTCCCGCGCATGTGGAGGAAACAGAGACCATTGTCGTGCGCATATTGCACCGGATTTATGCGCCGGCTCTGCATTGGTCGCTCGACCACCGCAAGATCATGTTGGGGATCGCTGCCGCCTTCATCGTTGTCATCGGTTTGTTGGCGACGCGGCTTGGCAGCGAATTCCTGCCGGCGCTTGAAGAAGGCAATCTGTGGATCCGGGTGTCATTGCCGCCGACGATGGGACTGGAGGCGGGCGAACCGGCGACGGCCACGTTGCGCGAGATCTTGCTGCGGCACCCGGAAGTGGAACACGTCGTTTCCCAGCACGGCCGGCCGGACAACGGCAGCGATGCTTCGCCGTTCTCCAATGTCGAGCTGTTCGCGCCACTGAAGCCGTACGACGAATGGCGAAAAGGCTTTACCAAGGACCAGTTGATTAATCAGCTCCAGAAGGAGTTTGCCGACGCGGTGCCGGGGGCGACCTTCAATTTTTCACAGTACATCCAGGACAATATCGAGGAGGCGCTGTCCGGGGTCAAAGGGGCCAATTCGGTCAAGATCATCGGTCACGATCAAAACATATTGGAAGACCTCGCCCTCAAGGTTCAGCATGAAATGGCACAGGTCAGGGGCATGGCCGATATCGGCATCTTCCACGTTCAGGGACAGCCGAACCTGAATGTCAAAGTGGATCGCGAAAAAGCCGCCCGCTACGGCCTCAATACCGGCGATGTCAACACCGTCATTCAAGCCGCATTGGGCGGCGCGAGCGCTACCACGCTACTCGAGAGCGACCGCGCATGGAATGTCCAGGTTCGGCTGCCACCCGAATATCGCGCGAGCCTCGAAGCGGTCCGCAACGTCAAGGTCGGTTTCGCGACTCCGGCCGGCGTCAATGCGTATGTTCCGCTGAGCGAACTCGCCAACATCACGCTCGATACCGGCGCCTCCTACATCTATCACGAGTCGAGAGAACGCTACATCCCGGTCAAGTTCAGCGTGCGCGATCGCGATCTTGGCGGGACGGTCGCCGACGCACAGCAGCGCATTGCCAAGAATGTGAAGCTGCCGGTCGGCTATCGCATCATCTGGGCCGGTGAGTTCGAAGATCTTCAAAAGGCCAAAGCGCGCCTCGAAGTCATCATTCCGATCAGCCTGCTGCTGATCATGGTGCTGCTCTATGGCCTGTTCAACTCGCTGCGCGACAGCCTGTTGGCGCTCGCCGGCATTCCCTTCGCGGTCGGCGGCGGCGTGCTGGCGCTTTATTTCTCGGGCCTCGATTTCAGCGTCTCCTCGGCGATCGGCTTCGTTTCGTTGCTCGGCGTGTCGGTCATGGACGGCATCCTGATGATCACCTATTACAATCAGGTCCACAGAACCGGCGCGAACGCTGTCGACTCGATGTACCACGCCGCGACCCAGCGCATGCGGCCGATGCTGATGACCGCGCTGTCGGCCTGTATCGGCTTGCTGCCGGCCGCTGTCTCGACCGGTATCGGCAGCCAGGTGCAGCGGCCGCTGGCCACTGTCGTTGTCGGCGGCATGCTGATAGGTCCGATCATGTTGCTCGTTGTCGTGCCGGCGCTGCGCATGATGTTCTTGGAGCGGGAGCACGGTTCGCATGCGTCGCCCGATGCGGGCCAACTCACGCCGGCCGAGTGATAGTTACCATGAGCGCCCGCGCACCGTTGTTGTCGAGATTCCTCGCTGCACATCTTGTATTGTTCGGCGCGGCGGCGGTTGATCTTGCTTCTGCCCAAGACCACGCTCAAGTTGCGAATAAAGCCGATGCCGAAGCGAACCCGATTGACATCAGCATCACGACGCAGCGCCCATCTCACTTCAGGCGCGGACTGAAAGCGCATGATTCGAAGAGATCTACAATCGCCCGTAAATCAGGAAATTCCGGCGACCGCCGAACCTTGATACGTGGCACCAAGGTTGGTGTGGTACGAAATGCGATTGGGCAGCACGTCCATCATACGAGCACCGACGCCAAGGGAGCCGAGGTGAAGGCTTCAGAGAGAACCCATGTCGACGGCATGCTGAAGAATGCAAGCCCTGCGGGAAACGGCGGAACGGAAGCTGGTGGGATCGATTCTCATGGCCAAGGGTTTGTCCCGCTCCGGGCAGGCTGGGCCGCGCCGCGCGACCCACGACTCAACACGGCGATGAACCATTCGATCATCAGCGGTCGCGACATGGTCCGCCCCGGATTGGGCGCCGGCGTCATCGGGGGGCCGGCGAAGAGTCTTGCGGGTGTCATCAACGGAACTAGCTTCCGGCCCCGGCATCCGTGATGCAATCGTGCGATTGCCGCCGTTATTGAATGGCAATGAGCAGGCCAACGCTGACGCCAAGCGATTGTTCGTGGCCGTTGCTGAAAGAGTAGCTATAGCTCGATTCCACAAAATACCCCAATTTACGCTCTGGCGACGGCCAGATCATGAACTGAAACGAAACTTCACCGGCAATTTTCTCGCCACCGTTCCATGCCGGGCCAATACCGGGTTCAAATTCCACAGTTTTCGACAAGTCGAAAGATTTCTTGAACAAAAGGTCAGTGTCCCACTCTGCATGGCCGCCGCTAAATAGGGGAGTAACGCCCACTTCGAGCAGTAAACTCTTGATTGGGCAGAGCTCCAGGGCTGCGGAAGGGCCGAAACCAGAGCCGCCGCCTAGGCCCCATTCACCTGCACCGCCGATTTCAACGACTGCAGAGGGCTCTTTATCCTCGGCCTTTGCGTCCCCCGAGAACGATACCACGGCAGCTATCAACCCTATGATTCCCGCGCACCGGATCATTCAAGCCCTCGTCCGCTGTGTCACGGCTTGATCAGGCCGCCAGCCACAGCTTTGGTCGCCGCCTCCGTCCGCGTTGCCGCGCGAAGTTTGATTCGCGCATTGTCGACGTGAAAATCAACCGTGCGTTTGGAGAGGCGCAACTTGCGTGCGATCTCGACGGATTTCTTCCCGCGCGATACCCAGGTCAAAACTTCGATCTCGCGATCGTTCAGGCTCACAGTCTTCGGCAACAGCTTGGTGCGTGCGACGCCTGCAATCCGAGCATTGATGATTAAGCAGAGCCGATCAAAATCGATCGGCTTGGTGACGTAGTCATCGGCGCCGAGCCGCCGGCCCTTGAGTTCGTTCTCGCGATCGACCAGCGCAGTGAGAAATACCAGGGGTATTCGTCCAAGACGAGGCGCGATCTCGTTCAACCGCTCCAGCACTTCGAAGCCGGTCATGGCCGGCATGCTGACATCGCACAAGACCAGGTCCGGCGTAGCCTTCATGATGGCCATCAAGCCCTCTTGACCGCCATAGGCCACGCTGACATCGAAGCCGCGATCGGCCAGCTCTTCGGCAATCAGGCCGGCCGTCTCGCGATCATCTTCGATGCAGAGGATTTTCCTGCGAACATGCGCCATGCGGCCCCTCGCCGGAGCAGATGGCATTGCCACGCGACTTAATGCGCCATCATCCGCCAGAAATAACGAAATGATATCGGCAATAAACTGTGATGAGTCGCAGAGCGCACTGTGATTTATCCGAGTCCTGTGATTAATGACAGTGGACCGCGGCGCCAAGTAATGGCCTTGTCGCGGCGGTTTCCGAAGATTTGGATGCGATTTATCCATGTTTCCCTCCATAACCAGCAGCCGTGCGAGAGCAACGGTCATCGGCGCGCTCGTCGTGGTTGCGGCCGCCGCCTATTGGGCGTGGCCGACCGGCGTGCGATCGAAGGCGGAAATCGGCGCAACGGCGAGCGCCGATGCGCCGCGCGCGGTCGCGCACAACCAGGCTAGCGTCGATCTGTCGGATTCCCAGCTCGCTTCGGTGAAAGTCGCGCCGGTCGAAGACCTTGAGTTTCCGGTTGAAAAGCAGGCCGTCGGCAGCATCGACTTCGACGAGGACATGGAGACGCAGGTCTTTGCGCCCTACCAGGGCAAGATCATCGCGCTGTTCGCCGCCGTCGGCGATGACGTGAAGAAGGGCCAGACGCTCTTCACCCTCGACAGCCCCGACCTCTTGCAGGCCGAGTCGACCCTCATCGCCGCGGCCGGCGTTCTGGAATTGACCACGCGCAACCTGGCGCGCCTGCGCGAGCTCTACAAGACACTCGCGGTATCGCAGCGCGATCTGGACCAGGGGACGTCCGACCAACAGACGGCCGAAGGCAATCTGCGCGCGGCGCACGATGCGGTGCGCATCTTCGGCAAGACCGATGCCGATATCGAGCGCATCATCGCCAACCGCAGCGCCGATCCGACACTGGTCGTGCCGAGTCCGATCACCGGCCGGATCACGGCCCGCACCGCGGCGCCGGGTCTGTTCGTGCAGCCGGCTAACCCGCCGCCTCCTTACATTGTGACCGACACCGACACGATGTGGATGCTGGCGAACGTCGCCGAGAATGACAGCCCGGCGTTCCGCGTCGGGCAGGAGGTGAAGGTCAGGCTCGGGGCGTTTCCCGGCCGCGTGTTCGACGGCAAGATCACCACCATCGGTGCCAGCGTCGACCCGAATACGCGGCGCGTCCTGGTGCGCTCCGAGATCAAGGATCCGCAGCACGAGCTGCGCTCGGGCATGTTCGCAAATTTCGTCATCGAGGTCGCCCCGCCGGTCCGTTCCCCGGCCGTTCCGGCCGACGGGGTCGTGCGGGAAGGCGACGGCACGATGACGGTGTGGGTCACGGCCGACCGCCGCCGGTTCACCAAGCGCACGGTCAAGATCGGCGAACCGCGCGACGGCTACTGGCAGATTCTCGAAGGCGTGCAGGTCGGCGAACTGGTTGCCACCGAAGGGGCGCTGTTCCTGAGCAATGAGCTCGCCAGGGCGTCGGACTAGGCGGATCGTCGGCGAAGCACATGACAGCGGATTGAGAGGCAATCTGTGCTGAAGGGCGTGCTGCAATTCGGACTGACCCGTCGTCCGATCATTCTCTTGCTCTTGCTGGTCTTCATCGGCGGCGGGCTCATTGCCTTCACGCGGCTGAATATCGAGGCCTACCCGAACCCGGCGCCGGTCATCCTGGAGATCACCGCCCAGGCCGCCGGCTTGTCCGCCGAGGAGATGGAACGCTATTACACGATTCCGATGGAGGTCGGGCTCGCCGCCACGCCCGGCGTCAACAACATCCGCTCGACGTCGTTCTACGGCCTCTCATTCGTCCGCGTCACCTTCAACTACGGCGTCGACTATTACTTCGCGCTGACGCAAGCCGCGATCAGCCTGCAGCAGAACGTCAGTCTGCCGAATAACGTCACGCCGCAAATCCAGGGCTCGAGCCTGGTCGGCGAAATCTATCGTTACCAGGTCACCGGACCGCCGCACATCGGACTGACCAATCTGCGCACCATCCAGGATTGGGTCCTGCAGCGCCGCCTTTTGACCGTTCCGGGCGTCGTCCAGGTCAATACCTGGGGCGGCACCACCAAGGAATTCGAGGTCGAGGTCGATCTCAACAAGCTCGATGCCTACAGCGTCACCTTACCCCAGGTGATCAATGCGATCGGCAACGCCAACATCAATGTGGGCGGCCGCACCATCAATTTCGGCCAGCAATCCGTCAACATTCGCGGCATCGGTCTGTTGAACGACGGCGGCGATTCCGATTTGACCCAGGGCTACCGGGTTGGCGACATCGAGAAAATCGTGCTGGCGCAATCGAACGGCGTGCCGGTGACGGTCAAGGACGTCGCCAGGGTCTATGTCGGCTACATGCCTCGGCTCGGCAAGGCCGGCCGCGACAACGAGGACGATGTGGTCGCGGCGATCGTGGTTATGAACCGGACGCTGCACACCAACGACGTGGTGGCGCGCATCAAGACCGAGGTCGCCAAGATCAACAGCGACGGCACGTTGCCGCCGGGGGTGAAGCTCGTTCCGTTTTACGACCGCACGATTCTGGTGTCGGTCACCACCCATACGGTCCTGCACAACCTCATCTTCGGCTGCCTGCTGGTCTTCCTCGTGCAGTGGGTTTTCCTCGGCAATCTGCGCAGCGCCATCATCGTCGGCATCAACATTCCTTTCGCGCTGTTCTTCAGCATCATTATTCTGGTCTTGCGCGGCGAGGACGCGAACCTTCTGTCGATCGGCGCCATCGACTTCGGCATCGTCATCGATTCGGCGGTCATCCTCGTCGAGAACATCTTCAGGAACTTTCAGGCACGGCCCGAGGAGAGACAAGCGCTGCTCTGGCAACTTTCGGAGCAAAAATGGGGCGCCGATCCGACCAGCGGACGGGATCCGTCGAGCCCGCGAACGTGGACCGACCGGCTGCGGCTCATTCTGGTCAGCGCCCTGCAAGTCGATAAGGCGGTGTTCTTTTCCACGGCCATCACGGTCGCCGCCTTCGTTCCGTTGTTCACGATGCAAGGCGTCGAGGGCCAAATCTTCAGCCCGATGGCGCGAACCTACGGCTATGCGCTGATTGGCGCATTGCTGGCGACGTTCACCATCTCGCCCGTGCTCGCCTCATACCTCCTTCCCGATCACGTCGAGGAGGCCGAGACCATCGTCGTCCGGGTGCTGCGCCGGATCTATACGCCGGTGCTGCATTGGTCGTTGTCGCACCGCAAGACCATGGTCGCGGTCGCCGCCGGATGCCTGCTGGTCTTCGGCCTCTTGCTGTCGCGGCTCGGCACCGAGTTCCTGCCGGCGCTCGAGGAAGGCAATCTGTGGATCCGCGCGACGATGCCGCCGACGATATCGCTCGAAGCCGGCGTGCCGATCGTCGACAAAATCCGCAGGATCCTGCTGCGCCATCCGGAAGTGATCACCGTGGTGTCGCAGCACGGCCGGCCGGACAACGGCAGCGATGCCGCCGGCTTCAACAACGCCGAGTTCTTCGTGCCGCTCAAGCCGTTCGAGGAGTGGGCGCCCGGAATGACCAAGGAAAAGCTGATCAACGACGTGCAGTCGGAGTTTTCCCAAGAGTTCGCGGGAATCGGTTTCAATTTTTCGCAATACATCCAGGACAATGTCGAGGAAGGCCTATCCGGGGTCAAAGGCGCCAATTCGGTCAAGATCGTCGGCCGCGACCTGGCGAAGCTCGAGCAGCTCTCCGACCAGGTCATGAAGGAAATGGCGAAGGTCCCGGGCGTGACCGACCTTGGCGTCTTTCCGGTCCTTGGACAGCCCAATCTGAACGTCAAGGTCGACCGCGCCAAAGCGGCCCGTTACGGGCTCAATGCCGGCGACATCAATACCGTGGTTCAGGCGGCGCTGGGCGGTACGACGGCGACGACCCTGCTCGAGGCCGATCGCCAATTCAATGTCACCGTGCGGCTTGCCCCCCAATATCGCGATAGCATCGACCGCGTCCGCAATATCAAGGTCGGCTATCAAACGCCGGCCGGCGTCAATGCCTACGTCCCGCTGAGCGAGCTTGCCGAGATTTCATTCGATACCGGCGCGTCCTACATTTATCACGAGCGCAACGAGCGCTACCTCCCGATCAAGTTCAGCGTGCGCGGCCGCGACCTCGGCGGCACGGTCGCGGATGCCCAGCAGCGCATCGCGCGCAACGTCAAGCTGCCGACCGGCTACCGCATCACCTGGGCCGGCGAGTTCGAGGAGCTGCAAGAGGCCAAAGCGCGTCTAGCGATCATCGTCCCCATCAGCCTCGCCATGATCCTATTGCTGCTGTACGGGCTGTTCAATTCGCTCCGCGACAGTCTGCTGGTGCTGGCGGGCATTCCGTTCGCGGCCGGCGGCGGCGTGCTGGCGCTGTATCTTTCCGGCTTGGATTTCAGCATTTCGGCGGCGGTCGGGTTTATCTCGTTGTTCGGTGTGTCGGTGATGAACGGCATCCTGATCATGACCTATTATAACGAGGTCAGGGCCACCGGCATGGGCGCGGTCGACGCCATGTTTCACGCCGCCGAGCAGCGAATGCGGCCGATGCTGATGACGGCGCTGTCGGCCTGCATCGGGTTATTGCCGGCGGCGGTGTCGACCGGCATCGGCAGCCAAGTGCAGCGGCCGCTGGCAACGGTCGTGGTCGGCGGCATGTTCATCGGGCCGATCATCCTGCTGGTGGTCGTGCCGGCGCTGCAGACGTTATTCCTAGGCGGGGACGATCGTGCGACGTCGGCCGCGCCCGACGCGGCGCCAGCGGGCGAGTAAAGCCAAATGACGGCGAGGAGAGCGGCTTGAGGATCGTTGTCCATTTTCTGGCGATCGCGCTGATCGGCACCTGGATGACGTTAGCGTGCCTTGCCGAGGATGCCGCCGGCGCCGGCCCGGGCTCAACTCCGTCGGCTAACCCGGACGGCTCCCGTTCGCCTGCCGGCGAGGATGCCGCGGGTATGGCCAAGCCTGACCGTCAGCGCGCTCCGGACGGCAAGGGCGACAGTAAAGC
This sequence comes from Xanthobacteraceae bacterium, assembly GCA_050011955.1. Lineage (GTDB taxonomy): Bacteria > Pseudomonadota > Alphaproteobacteria > Rhizobiales > Xanthobacteraceae > BOG-931. Next base: position 116,316 of record JBEKIC010000001.1, on the reverse strand, counting down.
GGTGACCGGCGAGGGCGGGGAGAAAGGGAACGTCGTCGGAAGGGACGTTAAGCCCTCGGCTCCCGGCGGCAAGGACGCCGACGCGATCGATACGCGCATCACCGTGCAGCCCCGGCGGCCAGGCAAGCGAGACGAGCTCAGCGAAGGCACTATCAAACCGCTGGCTCCGCGCATCTTCCGGCCGCGGCGGCTGTCCGCACGCGAAGGTCGCGGTGGGGTTACGCGCGACGCGATCGGCCTACCTGTGGCGCGCCACGATTACATCGAGCAACCGGGCGGCCAGCGGCGCGATGTTCCAACCGTCGTCCACGAACCTGCCGCTGGACCAACGGGCTTTGGCGCAAACGCCAGCGGCGGCATTGCAAGGACTGGCGGCGCACTTGGACGCCCGTCATCAAATGCAAATCAGATCGTTAGGCCTGCCGCGCTCAATCGCGGAGCGATCAACGGGACCAGCCTGGCTCGGCCCGGCTTGGGTCCGTCCAGCATCGGCGGACCGGCGAAGCCGATTGCTGGAATCAACGGCACGACAATCCGGCCCAAGCACTAAGCCCAAAGAAATTTGTTGATTGGTCTTCGCTCCGGCCGGTAATCGCCGCGCCGAAAAAGTCGCCGCGATGCAATTTTAGGCAAAAGCCTGTGCAAATGCTTGGTTTTAAATCGCTTTCTGCGAAATCGCGGTCAATCGTCTCCGTGTCTTTATATCTACTTTATATCTGAAGCGCTGCGCCTATATGAGATCTATATTTTTGCGTTGAACAGGCGTATGATTTGGATGGCGGGAAAGGTGGCTCGCACCAAAAAAAAACCCAAACAAGAAAATGGAGCAGAAAATGACATGGATGCCGATCGAATGGGCACGGCGTGATCCTCACGCGGCGGTGCTAGCTTCGGATCTCTCGCCCGGCCTGCGCATAGCGAGCAACGTATTGCGGGCTTTGTTCATCGCTTGCCTGCTGGCGATCACGCTCCGCGTTAGCATGCCTCAGAACGAAACCATCTGGACGGTTTACGACACGCCTGGCGATCTCGTGCGGATGGTTTTGGGCTTGGCGGTTTGCGTCTGGTTGGTCGTCCAGCTCGTCACGGTGCCTAAAGACGCCCATCACTATCGAACCTGGCTCTACCTCGGAGTCTTAGCGGTTCCCTTCGCGGTGATCTGCCTCATCGCCGTGTGGTGAGCGCCCGAGATTCTGTCTGCCGGCTGCTCTCGCAGGCCGCGCGCTTGCAAATTACCCAACGTCATCGGCATCGGTAGATGGCGCGGCCTCCCGGTCCGAGCCAGCCGCAGCTTCGCTGCGGCACGTCACTGTTTTGCGCAACGACGAATGCTTTCTGCGGTGTCTTGCCAATGTCGACGTGCCGGCTGAGGCTCACGTCCAGATCTGCTGCCAGCGTCGGCACGCTCGCAAGGACGGAAACGCTCAAAACGATGCCAACTGAGATTGTCGGACCTGCTCTTGCCATGCGCTAGCTCCGTACCATGGTCTGTTCGGCCGCCAGCGACGACGCCAGGGCACTGGCAAGTTCACGATGAACGCCGAGCGATGGGTACAGATACATGTCCATCAACCAAACGCGCTCTCGCAGCAGACAGCCGCCGAGCAATCGCTCCGCTTCGCGTTTGGCAATCGGAAATCGCTTGCCCCACCCGGCGAAGTCGCGTGCCAGCGCCTCCAGTGACAGGACGACAGTTGCGATGAGCAGCAGCGAGTCGTTTGCGCGTTTCGCGCATCTGGATTTGGATGCGTTCTTGAAAAGTTGCGCCAGCTCACGATCACTCTCGACGATGTTGCGCGCATCCGAGTGCCATAGCATGTCGGGCAGGCAGCCATAGCCGAGCATTTCGTGATAGCTCTCGATCAGGGCCCGGCACTTGACTGCGAGCTCGCCGGGAAGAAAGCGGAAATTGGCAATCGCGCCGCCGCCGGCGCCCGACGGCCACTCGGTATCTTTGCCGTCCTCTATGGCGATGTCGCTGACCGTCGACATGTTCAATGCTCGAGCTGCGGTGACCACCGATCGCGTTACAATCTAGCCGCACTGTCCATATCCGTTCGAGATGCGTTTGCGCGTTTTTAGATACAGAAAAAATATATTTGTAGTCGATCGCCGCTGTGCTTGTCGTCTTTTACGCCAAGACCGAAGCGGGATGATTTGTTGATGTATTGCGACGGGCGCCAATCAACATCCGGTCTTCGGACGCAGGCCACCGCGTATTTCGGCTACTGTGACCGAAGAGTGACAATTGCTCTTTCAGACCAGCGCGTAACGATCGCTGTCGCGCGGCAAATCATTGCGGCTGTTGCGTAATCACGAAGTGCGCGGCCACCGCCGCCTTGTCGAGGCCGGCGTCATCGAAATCGCGGCGTTATTGAGCGTCGACGCATCCAAATGATGATGATTTCAGCAAAAAATCCATAAGCGGCTCCATCGGATATTTTTTGTATATTAAAAATCGATCCAATCCATATCGACTCCTCGGGTTCCGCACTGCGAAAAATCGCAGGTGCTGGGTTTCAAAGCGAAGAGCGCACATCGCCTTTGCGTGTGCTGCTTTGCAGTTGCGATAAAAGGGTGGGGGTCATGAAACGATTGCTTCTGCTTGGCGCCTTGCTGCTGGCGGTAACCGCGTCGAGTCGTTCGATGGCGGCAGACGCGTGGGGTGCGTGGACCAATGGACTGCCGACCGCGTGGGTGGAGGGCCCGGCGTGCGATCCGTACGTCGATTACAATTGCACACCGAGTAAGTCGGCCGCGATGGCCGCCAAGGCGGCGGCTAAGAGCGGACCCTGCGATCCGTACGTCAATTACAGCTGTCTCGACGCCTATCTTGGGGACGATGTCGCGACGCGTTTTTTCCGCTACTACCAACTCGAATGGGGCAAGGGCGTCGCACCGTCCGACCCGAAAGCGCCGCCCGGCCGCCGCTCCGACGCCGATTGGCCGGCGACTCCGCAATCCTCGCCGCCGATGCCGTTCACCGAATGGCCCTATGGCGGTACGCAGAGTATCGGCGTGACCAGGCCGAATTCGGTCGATAGTCCGCTGATGGCGGCGCTCGCCAATACGCAACTCGGCAAGGCGATGAGTGACGCCCATGTCCAGGTTTACGGCTGGGTCGCGCCCGCCGGCAATATCAGCAGCAATACGGTCAGACCGGGCGGCAACGCGCCGGCTGCGTACGACTACACGCCCAACACCGTCCAGCTCGACCAAGCCGTCGTCTATATCGAGCGTCTGGCCGACACTGTGCAGAACGATCACTTCGATTGGGGCTTCCGCCTTTCGGCTCTGTACGGCGTCGATTATCGCTACACGACGGCCTACGGTCTGTTCAGCAACCAACTTCTCAATAAAAACGCCGTCAACGGCGTCGACTTTCCGATGTTGTACACGGACCTCTACTTTCCCGTGATGCAGGGTCTGGATATTCGGCTCGGCCGATTCATCTCGATTCCGGACATCGAGGCACAGCTTGCGCCTAACAATTACACGTACGTGCACTCGCTGACCTACACGTTCGACAACTACACCAATACCGGCATCGAGGCCACTTTGGCCGTCACCAAGAACTGGATGATTCAAACGGGCCTGACCGTCGGCAGCGACACGATGCCGTGGAACGCGGGTGCGCGTATCACCAATCTCATGCCGGGGAATCCGCTTTATCCCGACGCGTCAATGCTCAAAGACCCCGGAGCGGTACCGTCAGTCACGCTTGGAGTGCGCTGGACCAGCGATGACGGGAAGGATGACCTGAATGTTGTCGGCGATGCCTTAAACGGCGGACAGTGGGGCTACAATAACTTGCAATGGATCGGCTTCACCTATTATCACAAGTTCAACGATTACTGGCACCTCGCGTTCGAGACTTGGAATATTCACGAGAATGGGGTGCCGAACCTTAACAATGCGACATCGCAAGGGATTCTTGCCGGCGGCGGTACGCCGTTCAGTCCGCAATTTATTCCGTTCAATGCCCCGAACGCGGCGGTTTGCTCCGGCCCGAGCTCGTGGAACAGCGCCGCCGCCTCTGCCAATACCGTAGCAGGCTCGCCGCTGAAGTGCACCTCCGACACTCAGACCTTTCTTCTCTACCTGAACTATTCGCCGAACAGATTGAACAATTTCTCCCTGCGCACCGAGTATTTCAACGACCTTCAGGGACAGCGCACCGGAGTGCCGAACGCCTACGCCGACGTCGCGTTCAGCTGGCAGCATTGGCTGTCTCCGCAGATCGAGCTTCGTCCCGAAATCGCTTATTATCGCGCGCTCGATAACCCGGCCTTCAACGGCGATCTGGCTGCGGGCATCGTTCCAACCAGAAACTGGGCGGTTATCGCGGCCAGCGATATCATCATCCACTTCTGAGAAGGGAGCGCCATCTTGGTCACCGTGCGATTCAAGCGGCATGAAGGGATGCGCTTGCATCGCAATATTCCGGGGATCGAGTCGCCAACCTCCACGAGGCGAGAATGTGGTGTTGTGCGTATAAATTGTGCAGGGCGCCATCATCGCATGTGAAAACATAGGCAATCCACACAGACGTAGCCGCGATCGCTTATGATTTTCATATTTGTTTGAGCCGGGAATCATCTCGACTTCCTACGGGCAGGTAGGGAAAGCTACCTGTGATTAATGCCAGCCGGGTGCGTACAGAGCTGTGAACTGAGCGCTTTCGGAAAGGCAACAGTCGTGTCAACTTTTCAAGAACGGCTCGGACTTCGCGACCGAACTGCGAATCTGCCGAAGAACTGCACCGACGAGCCGCGTGCTCGACATAACACCCGGTGGCTGAACTTCGGCGCAGCGAACGCCATTCCGATAGTGGCGACGTTGGCGCTGGTTTGGCTAGCGACGATCAGCCTTGTTGTTCTCAATTCCTTCGCCCCGCTGGACCTCGTCCCGCTGATTTACATGCTGCCCGTAATCCTGGCGGCGACGCAGTGGGGGCTGGTGCCCGGTTTGGTCGCGGCCATCGCCGGTGCTGCGGCCGCCGACTTTTTCTTTTATCCACCGCTCTATAGTTTCTGGCTAGAAAACCCGCAGGACGTCATCGATCTGCTGCTCTATCTGTTGGTGGCGACTGTCGCCAGCAATCTCGCCGCGCGCCTTAAGACCAAGGCGGACACCCTGAGCCGTCGCGAAAAGGAGATCAGGGAGTTGCACGCCTTCTCGCAGGGCCTCGCTACCTGTCTTACCGGCCGCGACCTGATATTCGCGGTACAGGACTATCTTTCGAACACGCTGCGATATCGAGCCGTGCTCATTGCAATGGCGCCGGACGATCATGGCCCAAACGATCATTCCGCCGTTCCCGAGGAAATCCGGCGCCAAGCTTTGAAGCTCATCGCGGCCAATGCCACTGGGGCATCGAGCATAGTGGAACCACATGGACGCGGCGCCTGGATGGTCAGGGTTATCGCGCCGGAAATCCTGGGCTATGGCGCGATAGCGGTTGAACTGGACGATAGCCCCGGCGGGCGTACGGTAGTCGTTGCGAAACGCGTTGAAATGCTGCTTGACGAGGCAACGGCGACGCTCAAGCACCTGAAAGTGAAAGAGGCGGTCGAGCAGGCGACGATCAATTATCGAACTGAAATTCTTCGCGACGCGCTGGTCGGCGGCGTATCTCACGAATTGCGTACGCCGCTGGCGTCGATTCTCGGCAGTTGCAGCGTGCTGAACCAGATGCCGGCTGTCCGCGATGACCGCCGGTCTCGGGCGCTGGTTGACGCCATTCATGACCAGGCCGGCCAGCTCGACAGCGAGATTTGCGATTTGCTCAATGCCACGCGAATCAGTGCGAAAGGTGTCCGGCCGCAGCTCATGTGGACCGATCCGACGGATATCGTCAGCGCGGCGCTCAAGCAAAAAGAACGCAGGCTGGCATCGCATTGGGTGAAGCTCGATCTCGCCGAGGACGTTCCGCTGGTCCATGTGGATTCCGTTCTGGTCGAACAGGCGCTTGGGCAGCTTCTGGAAAACGCCGCTAAATATTCGCCGACGGGAAGTGAAATCAAAGTCAGCAGCCGTTGCGAGCGGGATCACGTGGTGTTTTCGGTGAAGGACCAGGGCAGCGGCCTGACAGCGGATGAAAAGGGCCAGTTGGGCAAACGCTGCTTCCGCGGCGAGCGCCGCCCCGTCAGCGAATCCGGCTCCGGTCTAGGCCTCTGGATCGCCAGCACCTTCATCGCCGCCAATGGTGGAACGCTTCATGTGGAAAGTCCGGGGGCGAACCTCGGTACGACGATGTCGCTGCGGCTGCCGACCGCATCGCAAGACATGCCTGAGCTCGTAGGCACGGCCAATGACTAAGGTGTTGGTTATCGACGACGAAGCCCAGATCCGGCGCTTTCTGCGCGCCGGCTTCGAGCTGCATGGATTTACCGTGCTCGAAGCGGAGAATGCCACGGCCGGGCTCAAGGCTGCGACTTTCAACAAGCCCGATCTGATTGTTCTCGACCTTAACCTGCCCGACCTCGAAGGGTCCGAGGTGCTCGAACGCATTCGTTCGTGGTCCAACGTTCCCGTCATCATTCTCTCGATTCACGCCGATGAGCAGGAAAAGGTTCGTTTGCTCAAGTTGGGCGCCGACGACTACGTGGTCAAACCATTCGGGATTGCCGAGCTGCTGGCGCGGAGCGAGGCGGCACTGCGGCGGCAGTTGCGCAGCAGTAATAGAGAACCCGTGGTGAGGGCCGGTCCGCTTTCGATCGACGTGGTGTCGCGGCTGGTGACGCTGGACGGAAAGCGCGTCGTGTTGACGCGTAAGGAATACGCGCTGCTGCACGCGCTTGCGGCCCATGCCGGGCTCGTGGTCACGCATCAGCAGTTGATCAAGGAGATTTGGCAGGGCAACGCGGGCAACACTCAGTACCTTCGTATCCTAGTGCGCAAATTGCGACAGAAGGTCGAAATTGATCCGACAAATCCGTTGTTGATCGTCAGCGAATCGGGCGTGGGCTATCGGCTCGATCGCGGCGACGCGGGGGCCGCGCTCGGTCGGCGGGGGATGTCGTCAAATCCGACCTATTGCGCCTGACGTTCTCAAAGAATTCGGCGGCATGCGATTGCACGCGAGGTCCTATGTTTCGTTCGGTGCTGGTCTTGGTGGCGTTTCTTCTTGCGGGCTGTGCTTCGCCCGAAACAGAGGCTCAGGCAAAGGCCGAAGCCGATGCTAAGGATGACGCCAAGTGCCAATCCGCCGGCTATCCGCCGGGGACCGCCGACTACGATCAATGCCGGACGAAACTAGCCGATCTCCGCGCCCAAACTGACCGCAGTGCGCTTTCGGGGCGTGCAGAATCGCCCGCCGTCATGGGCCAATTTTTAGCCCGTCACTTGTCTTTCGACGTTTGAACCAATACCGGAATTCAGCGCGCCTGCGGTTACACGCCTAAGGCTCGATCAGGCGCACGGTTGTGGCTTTGATAACGGCCTCCGTGCGGGTCGCGGCGCCGAGCTTGGCGCGCGCATTGTCGATGTGAAAATCGATCGTCCGCTTGGTCAAGCCGAGGATTTGCGCGATCTCGACCGAGGTCTTGCCGCGCGCCACCCAGGTCAGGACTTCGACCTCGCGATCGTTGAGCGCGGCGACCTTCGGCCATAGCCCGGTGCGGGCGACGCCGGCCAACCGTGCCGCGATGATGGTCGCCAGCACGTCGAAGTCGATCGGCTTGGTGACATAATCGTCCGCGCCCAATTGCCGCCCCTTGAGCTCGTTGTCCCGGTCGGTCAGCGCGGTGAGAAAGACGAAAGGCATTTTCGCGAACCGCGGCGCCAGCGCGATCAAGCGTTCCAACAGTTCGAACCCCGACATCAGCGGCATGCTGATATCCGACAGCACCAGGTCGGGCATGGTCTTGAGGATGGCGGCGAGCCCCTCGCGGCCGTCATGCGCGATGCTGACCGCATAGCCGCGATCGACCAGCTCCTCGGCGATCAGCGCCGCAGTCTCGCGGTCGTCCTCGATGCAAAGAATCTTCTTTTGTGCTTCGGCCATACGCGGAATACCGGGAACATCGTCAGCTCACATTCGAGCCCGAATTTAACCGACAAGCCTGATTGTAGCGAGGGATCGCCGAATCAGGTTCCAGTCAACGCCTGGCTCATATATAATTCATTATATATATGTCTTGTTGCAAAGGCCGCCGTTGCGGTCCCGCAACACTGCCAAGTCTTTAACTCACCGATGGTTGGCCCCCCATGCGGCAGCCGCGTTCGATCCGGTTTCACCTGACCGCGGTGTTCCTGCTGTTCTTTTCGCTGGTGGTCGTCCTCGGCCTGTTCAGCATCTGGCGCCTGAGCAATTTCAACCGGTTATCCGCCGACGTGGCCGAGCTTTGGCTGCCCAATACCCGCGTGCTCGGCGACCTCAATAATTTCACCTCCGATTTCCGCGCCATCGAGGGCAGCAATCTGTTGTCGTCGGATCCGGCCGAGACCGCAGCGAGCGAACGGCAGATGGCGGGGCTCGACCGCTCCATAGCCGACGCCGAGCGCGGTTTTGAGCGAATTCGGCACAATGCCGCCGAGGACGATCTGTACGGCCGATTCAAGGAACGCTGGAACGATTATCGGACCATCGTCAACCAGATGCTGGTCTTGTCGCGCACCAACCGCAAGGCCGAGGCGCTGGCAATTTACGGCAGCACCTCGCGCGCCGCCTACGACGCGGCGAGCGATACGCTCGGCCAGCTCACCGACCAGGCGGTCGCCAGCGCGCAGGCTGCCAGCGATCGGCTCGGTGCCGCCTATCGGCAGGCGTTCTGGCTCATCCTGCTCGGCATGGTGATCGCGGGCGTGATGGTTGTCGCCGCGCTCATCCATATCAGCCGCTCCATTTCGGCGCCGCTGCTGCATCTCGCCGACCGCATGCGCCGGCTCGCCGCCAACAACACCGACATCGACATCCCCGAAACCGAAAGACGGGACGAGATCGGCGAGATGGCGCAGGCCACCGTCGTATTCCGCAACAATGCGATCGAGCTGATGCGCAGCCAGCGCGTGCTCGCGCGCCAGGCGGCGATGCTGGAGGAGCAATTAGCGCAGGAACAGCGCCTCGCTTTGGCCCAGCGCAATTTCGTATCCATGGCCTCGCATGAGTTCCGCACGCCCATGACCATTATCGACGGTCACGCCCGCCGCCTGATCAAGATGAAAGACTCGATGCCGCCGGCCGAAATCGACGAGCGCGCCGGCAAGATTCGCGCCGCTGTGCTGCGGCTGACCCATTTGATCGACAATCTGCTCGACTCCGCGCGCCTGATCGACGGCGGCACCGAGCTTTATTTCCATCCGGCCGAGATGGACATGACGGCGCTGCTGCGGGAGGTCTGCCAATTGCACCGCGAGATGGTGCCGGGGGCGCAGATCGCCGAGCGGTTCGCGGCCACGCCGATGCCGATGGTCGGCGATGCCAAGCTGCTATTTCAGGTTTTCAGTAACCTGCTGTCCAATGCCGTCAAGTACTCGCCGGGCGGCGGCACCATCGACGTCGAGGCCGAGGTCGTCGCCGACGATGTCGTCGTCACCATCGCCGACCGCGGGCTCGGCATTCCCGCCGGCGATCTCGATCGGCTGTTCGAGCGCTATCATCGCGGCAGCAATGTTTCGGGAATCGTGGGAACCGGTGTCGGTCTCTATCTGGTCAAGATGGCGGTCGATCTGCATGGCGGCGGTATCGAGGTGAAGAGCAGGGAAGGGGAGGGTTCCCGCTTCACCATACGACTGCCGATCAAGCGGACGTCGGCGATCACGGAATGGCCGCCGGCGGGAGTCGAGCCGGCGGCGCCGATGGACGCGCCGTCGATCGCCGGGTGACTTTTTCGCGAGCATTCTGCTATAGCTTGCTCCAGTTTCCCATTTTTGATGGCCGATGAAAACCTTTGGGCTTGTTCTCCTGACCTGCGTCGCGTGGGCATCGGTCTGTTTCGCACAGCAGACGATTGAATGGCCCGCGGGTGCACGGCCCATTCTGGCGGACTGGCAAGATCCGTCGTCGCTGCCGCCACGGTTTCGCAACCATTGCGCCTACGACGGTTTCCGCGGTCGCCTTTACTGCTCCGACCATTGCGGCCGTGAATACCAATTCTATTACTGCACCCGGGACTCATTCGGCTGTTGCCGCATTGGCTACGGCTACTGCGACTGGAAGGGATTGCTGCGCTGCGCTCCGTAAGGCGCGCCGGCAATGATGAAATCGTTCAAATGCGGGCAAAGTCGTTAAGCGGCGGCTGACCATCGCGCGCCAAAATCAGCCTGCCGGCGTCACGCGTTAGCGAGCTGGTCGCGATCATCTGCTGAGATGCCTTAAACCAGCTCGGCTTGTCTCATGCGTTCAGCCATTATTTTCGCCGTCCTCGCTTTGACCGCCGGCATCGCGGTGCCGCGGTATGCCACGCAAATCAGCGCCAAGCCGGCTACTGCCGCGCTGGCGGCGGGCCCGGTGGCGCCGGTTGCCGCCGCGGCCGTAACCGCGCGGTCGGTCATCGTGCCGCGCGACGTGCGCGGTCACTTCCAGGTTGACGCCCGCATCGAGGGCCGCAAGCTCAGCTTCATGGTCGATACCGGCGCGTCGGTGATCGCGCTCACCGCCAGCGACGCGGCCCGCCTCGGCATTCATCCGGCGCAGCGCGACTTCGTCACCGAGGTCAAGACCGCGAACGGCACCGTGCGCGCCGCGCCGGCCAAGCTCGATAAAGTCGAGGTCGGCGACCTTGTCGTCCGCGACGTCGCCGCGCTGGTGATGCCCGACGCGGCGCTCAGCGACAATCTGCTCGGCCTGTCGTTCCTGTCGCGGCTGCGGCGTTTCGAGTACAGCGCCGGCCGACTTGTGCTCGAGCAATAACGCCGCCGGCTCCGCGGCTTAGCGTTCGCCGTCGCGTAAAAATCACCCGCTGTTAACGATGTAAGTCCGCGCCGCTATGGCTTTCGGGCAACGGAAAATCAATGCCTGTCAGGTATTGGCGAAGGGCACACAGCCGCAAATTCCGGCCGCACCGATAGAGAGCTCATAGCGGGAAAATGCCAAAGCAGACCGCTGCGGAATGGGACAAGGGTGGCATGTTTAGACTTTTAGCGAAATATTCCCGCCGCCGCGCGCGGGATATTTCCCGCTTCTGCCGAGCGCGGCAAGGCGCCACCGCCGTCGAATTTGCGCTGATCGCCCCGGCTTTTTTCGCGCTGCTGATAGCGATTTTTCAAACGGCCTTTTTTATGTTCGCGCAGATGGCTTTGCAAAATGCCGCCGAGGAAGCCGGTCGCTACTTTCTGACCGGTCAGGCCCAGAATGGCAATTGGACGGCGAGCAACATCCAAACCAAAGTCTGTCCGATGATCCAGGCGCTCATGACCTGCGCCAACGTGATCGTTGTCGTGCAAAATGCTTCGTCTTTTTCCGCCGCCAATACGTCGGCGCCAGCGTTGTACAGCAGCGGCCAGCCCATCACGTCGTTTACCTATGCGCCCGGCACGCCCGGCGAAATCATGGTCGTGCAGCTCGTTTATAAGTGGTCGGTCGTCAGCGGGCCGCTGGGTTTTGTAATTTCCAACCTTCCAAACAGTGCGGCGGAGATCGTGGGGGTCAGTGCCTTTATGGTGGAGCCTTATTGATCATGCCGGGCCCGGTCAGACTGTATCGCCGTTTCATCGCCTCGACACGGGGTGTCGTGGCGATCGAATTCGCCGCGATTCTGCCGGTCTTGCTCATCATGCTGCTGGCAACGTTTGACGGCGGTAGCGCGATTGCCGTCTATATGAAAGTGCGGGCGGCGACTTACGTCCTGGCGTCGGTTACCAATCAATACTCGACGGCCATGCCGATTCAATCCACCAACATGATGGGGATAATGAGCGCCACCACCGCGGTGCTCGCACCGTATTCGAGCACGCCGCTCGCCGCCGTCATTTCGGAACTGAAGATAACTGCCGCTAAAGCGACCACCGCAAAGGTAGTGTGGAGCGCCACGCTGAATGGCACGGCTTTGGCGGTTGGATCTACTGTGAACCTCCCGACCGGCATTGCTTCGTCAACAAATACGTGCAACTCGTATTCTTCCCCCGCGTGTTATCTGATCCTTGCCCAAGTGAGTTACACCTATACGCCGCTTTTCGGTTATTTTGGCAGCGGCGGGATCGCGCTTTCCGATACCGTGTATGCCACGCCGCGCAGCAGCCCTTGCATACCGTATGTCCCGACAACCGGCGCCTCCCCCTCATGCTGAAGCCGGGGAGCCAGGACCACTTTGGCCGTGTCCTCGAGCAAGCCGCGCGACAAGACCCCCCGCGACAAAATCCTATTGGGTGATGTGGGCGGTGCTTACGGCCTGCTCGAACATCGCCAGCAGCGCATTCTGGATGTCGGTCGGCGTGCTCGCGGTGTAGAAAAAGCCGGACGAGGCGCAGCTCTGAAGCGCTGCCGGAATGTACTGAATGTTATTATTGGCATAGCCGTCTTCGTCACTGGCAAAGTTGGAATTTGGATCCTGGATGGTTCCATAAGGGATGTAGAGGATGGCGACGGTGATGCCGCGGTTTTTCATCGTCGTGCAATAATTCGTCTTGTTAAGGCCGGCAGTTTGGTCATTTGGGCTGTACGTGGGCAGCACGGTTGCGGAGTTTTGAAAGGGCACGTTTGTCGAGGACGACCAATTTTGCGACCCCCAATTCCCGCCCGATTGTGTTTGGTAATCCTGGGAGCCATCGGTAACGATAAACACGTAGGGCAGCGCTTTGCTCGAACTCACCCCGGTGCCGACCGATGTGATGAAGCTGTTCATCTGTGAGAGCGCGTTCTCGAAATGCGTGCCGCCGGATCCAAGCGTCGCGTTCTGTCCGGTATCCAGCAGATTGGCGAGCTGTTGGGCAAAGTTGGTGATCGTTGAGCCTGTGAGACTACTGGTCAGGCCGACGGCGCACGAATTGCTGCTGTTATTGCTGGCAGTGCAGAGGTTTTGGATGAACGGAAACAACGCAACTGCAAACTCGTTCGACACGCCGTTGTTGGTCTCGGTGGTGTTGGCGGTCGACAGCAATGTGGTCACGGCATAGCCGACCGCGTCGGCGCGCAATTGGATGCAGGAAGTGGTTCCGGCGGTGGCGCAAGAGCTTACTGGCGTATTGGTCCAATTTACATAGTTTCCGTTGTTTGCTGGGGGGCCATTGGTTGTACCGCTCGTAAAAGACACCGGCGTGGTGCCTAAGCGCGAAATGGTAAACCCTTGGCAATATCCTCCCGAGCCTGGGTTCGGGATGTGGCCGCTGTAACTGTGACCCGCGGCGGGGATCGGTCCTTGAAAGGACCCTTGGGGAGGAGACACTGGAGAGGCTTGTTGCGGGCAATATCCCGTCCCTGACGGACATTGCGCGCAGGCTCCCTGTGCAGTGAAATGGCAAGCGAACTGGCAACCCTGCGGATAACCGTTGTTCGGCGGGCTGTTGGTCGGGTACAGATTGTCAGGGTTTACCGCCATGAGTCTTTGTTGCTCGCTCGAGGTCGACGGGAAGCTCATCGACCCGGAGACGTCGAGCATCAGATAGAAATCGATGTAGGTCGGCAGGCTGTAGCTCGCCGTGGACGAGCTCCCGATCGTGATGTTTGGATAGCCGATGATTCCCATGAAGTAGGTTGAAACTGTGGTCGAAAACGACACCACCGCAGTGACTGTCGTTCCTGTCAGTGTCACGGTAGCCGTGGGAGACACGCTGGTGTAGCCTGCCGGCAAATTTGCACTGAAAAAATTGGACGCATAAGTTGAACCGCCTGAAACGGCGCCGCCGCTGCTCATACCCTTGGCGGTGGCGATGACGGGCGAGTTGATGGAAACGGTCGCCAGCGCCGCGGCGTCGGCCGCCGCCTGCAGCTTGGTCCGGATCATCGACGCGTTTGAATAATCGATGACGCAGCCGATAGCGGCCATCATCGGAAGCGCTGCCAGGGCAGTGATTACCGCAACATTTCCCCGGCTATTCGATTGGAAATTGCCGAATAGCGCCCGCAGCCGCGCCAATCGAACGCTCAGTCGAATTTCCCGAATTTTCCTGAACATAGGGCAATACTCCAATCTGAGCTTCTATGCTGAAATTGCTAGAAAATTGTTACTTGGGTCGCCGAAACTGGGCCTCTGTGACCATAGAAAGTAGGCGCGGCGGGCAGGGCGATCGTTGGCCCCAGGCGGCGTTTTTACGGCCGGTGCGAGCCAAAGTGCCGCACGGTTGACTTTCGGACGGGTCGACGCGGGCATTTGCCGCAGTTCATTCGCGGGAACTCAATTTTCGCGGCGCTGCCGCGAAACGTTTCGCGACCCGCGGCGAGCTGTAACCGGGCTCAAAGATACCCGGTGCTCATCTCCTCGGCGAACCGCGCCGGATCGCCTTCCCAGACGATGCGCGCGTGTTCGAGCACATAGACGCGGTCGGCGTGCGGCAGCGCGAAGGTGACATTCTGCTCCCCAAGCAAAACGGTGATCTTGGTCGTCTGTCGCAACTTTTCCAGCGCCTTGGAGATTTGCTCGAGGATGACCGGCGCCAAGCCGAGCGTCGGCTCGTCCAGGATCAAGAGCTTCGGCTTCATCATCAGCGCGCGCGCGATGGTCAGCATCTGCTGCTCGCCGCCCGACAGCGTGCCCGCGGCCTGCCTCTGCCGTTCGCGCAGGATCGGGAACAAATCGAACAGCCAGGCGATCTGCTCGGCGCTCTCGGCGGGCGGCAAGTGCTGGCCGCCGAGATCGAGATTCTCGCGTACCGTCATGTCGGTGAAGAGATCGCGGCCCTCGGAGCACTGCACGATGCCATGGCGTGCGATCGACGCCGCGGTCAAGCCGCGCAGCGAGGCGCCCTCGCGGCGAACGTCACCCGAATAGGGCAGCAAGCCCGAGATGGTATTGAACAGCGTGGTCTTGCCGGCGCCGTTGAGGCCGACAACCGAGACGAATTCCCCGGCGTGCACATGGATCGAGACGTTCTCCAGCGCCTGCGCCTTGCCGTAGTGGACGCTGACGTTATCGACCTCGAGGAACGGGGTGACACTGTCGCGGAACGAGGATTCGGCGCGCGCCGCGGTTTCGATGCTGCCGCCGAGATAGACGCGGCGTACGGTCTCGTTGCGCATCACCTCGTCGGCGGTGCCTTCGGCAATGCGCTCGCCGACATACATGGCAAGCACGCGGTCGACCAGCCGGGCCACGCTCTTGACGTTGTGATCGACCAGCAGCACGGCGCGCCCATCGTCGCGAAGCTCGCAGATGAGGTCGGAGAACATCGCCGTTTCCTTCGAGGTCAGCCCGGCGAACGGCTCGTCGATCAGCAGCACCTGCGGATCGCGCGCAATCGCCTTGGCGATCTCGATCCGGCGCAGATCGGCGAACGGCAAGGTGCCGGGCCGGCGGTCGAGCACGGCGCTCAAGCCGACGCGGGCGGCGATGGCGCGGGCGCGCGCCTCGATGGCCGGATCGGCGAACAGCCGGGTGAGCTTGTCCGGAAGCAGCGCCAGCGTGATGTTCTCCAGCACGGTCTGGCGGTGCAGCGGTCGCGAATGCTGGAACACGATGCCCACGCCCATCCGCGCGATCTCGTGCGAAGGCCGGCGGGCAACTTCGACGCCGTTGATGCGGACCGAACCCGCATCGGGGCGCTCGATCCCCATGATGAGCTTCATCACCGTGGATTTGCCGGATCCGTTGGGACCGATCAGGCCGAGAATTTCGCCGGCCCGCACGCTGAGCGCCATGTCTCTCACGGCGACAAGGCCGCCAAAGCGCTTGGTGAGGCCGTTGACCTCGAGATGGGCGCCTCCCGCTGTGCTCACCCGGATTCCTTCGTGCCCGTGAGCAGGCCAAAAAAGCCGCCCGGAAACAGCAGCACCACGATGAGCGCCATGGCGAAGACGACGAAGTTCGACAGATCGCCGAGCGGTCGCAGCACCTCGCTCATGGCGATGAGGAAAATGGCGCCGAGCACGCCGCCGAGGATGGTGCGTCGGCCGCCGAGCACCGCGGCGATGATGATCTGCACGCCGACCGTGATATCGACCAGGGTCCCGACCGAAGCCGTGCTCAAGTAGAAGACGAGCAGCGCCCCGGCCAGTCCCGAGAAGAAGGCGCTGATGATGAAGGCGGCAAGCTTATGCTTGGTCACGTTGAAGCCGAGCGCGCCGGCCTGCACCGCGTCCTGGCCGCTGGCCTGCAGGATGAGGCCGACCGGCGAGCGCGACAGCGAGAACAGGATCGCGCCGCTCACCGCCATGAACCAGAGCGCGATTTCGTAATTCGTCGTGTCGCTGATCGAGATCACGTCGGGCACGGTGAGGCCGATTTCGCCACCGGTCAGCCCGGCGGCGACCACGACAAAATTTTGCAGAATCAGCACGGCGACCAGCGTCGTCAGTCCGAAATAAGGCCCGCGCACGCGCAGCGCCGGCAGCGCGAGCACTACGCCGCCGGTCACGGCGGCGAGCGCGCCGGCGACCAGGCAGATCCAGATCGGTGGCTGATAGAGACTATCGAGGATGCCCGCCGTATAACCGCCGGTCCCGATCAGAAAGGTCGGGCCGAAGTTCACTTCGCCAGCGAAGCCGAACAGCAGGTCCCACGCCATGGCGAACACGCCGAAATAGTAGGCGATCGTCAGCAGCCCAAGAATGTAGCCGGTGACCCACAGCGGCAAAAAGGATGCGACGACGATTACGCCAAGAGCGATAAGGAGCACGCGCGCGGTGGAAAGCGAACGCATCTATCTGCGCCCCAACAGTCCGCGCGGACGGACATACATCACGGCGATGAGCAGCAGCAGCGCCGGGATGGTGCGATAGGCCGGCGAAATGAGATAAGCCGTTATGGTCTCCAGATAGCCCACGACATAAGCTGCGATCAGCGCGCCGGAGACGCTGCCGAGCCCGCCCAAGACGACGATGGCAAACGCGCTCGCCGTCAACGGCCCGACGCTGTACGACGAAACGCCGAGAAACATGCCCAGCAGAACGCCGGCAATACCGACCAGCACGCCATAGATGGCCCAAACGGCGATATAGACCTGCGACAGTTCGATGCCGAGCAGCGTCACTCCGCGCGGATTCATCGAAGCGGCGAGCACCGCCTTGCCGGCCCGCGTGCGGTTCACCAGCAGCCACAGCAGGCCGATGGCCAGCCAGCACACCAAAGCGGTGAAAATTTCGTTGGCAGGCGTACGCACGCCGGCGATCGACACCACGCCTTCCACGATCGGCGCCACGGTTTTCGCATTATTAGTGTAGAAATAGGCGATCAGCTCCTGGATCATGATGCCCCAAAGCAGCGTCGCCGTGAGGATGAAGATCTCTTTTTCTTCCTCGCGGATTTTGCGGGTGTGCTGCAGCGGCCGCACGATCAAGAAATAAGTCAGCAGCGAAGCGGCAAAGCCGACGGCCACGCCAAGCGCCGCCCCGACATAAGGTCCAACATGCAGATCGTTGCCGGCGGCCCAGGCGGCGACGACGGCGGCGACCATGAGCGCGCCATGCGATAGATTGAGCACGCCGGAGACGCCGAAAATGAGCGCGAAGCCCATCGCGCCCAACGCGTAAAGCGAGCTGATGGCGAAGCCGTCGATCAGGATTTGCCAGAACAGCATCAGTCGGATCCGGGCGAAGCCGCAGGGCGTCCCCGCGCGCCAGCGGTACGTGATCGCCGTCGGGGTGTGGAGGAGGGGCCGCGCAAAGTCCCGCTCACTGACTCGGCTCCCTCAAGTTTTCTCCCCGCATGCGGCCGCAGGCGGGGAGAGGTACGAAAGCGCGATCGATCATTCCTTCGTCAGTTGGCCGAGCCAATCTTGATGAAGCTCGGGAATTTCAGCTTGCCATTGGCCACGTCGGCCGGCCACAGGTTGACCTGCTTGCCGCTCTGCCATTGCAGCATCAGGCCGGTGATCGTGCCGGGGCCGATCTTGAGAGCATGCGGGTAGGGGGTGTCCCGGCCTTTGAACTGCACCCGGCCGATGGTGCCGACGTAGTCGGTCTTTTCCAGCGCCTCGACCAGCTTGTCGGGGTCGGTCGAACCGGCTCGCTTGATCGCGTCGGCGATGTAAAAGACCTCGTCGTAAGCGGTGTAGCCGCAATAGGACGGGAAATTGCCGTAGCGCTTCTTGAAGGCCGCGACGAAGGGGAGCGTCTTCGGCGTCACGGCGACATCGGGTCCCGAGAAGGCCTGGTACAGCACGCCTTCGACCGCGCCGTTGGTGTCGTTCCAGAAGCTGGAATTGCTGGCCTGCGAGGAAACGCCGAACATCGGAATCGGCACCTGCTGCTGTTTCCACTGCACCGTCGGTTGCACGCCGACATGCGAAATGCCGGTGATGATCACATCGGGCTTTTCACCCTCGATCTTGTTGAAGATCGGCGTGAAATCCGTGGTGTCGGGCGAGACGCGGATGTGGTCGAGGACCTTGAGCCCGATGTCCGGCAGGCATTTCAAGTATTCGGCATCGAGCGGTGTCGTCCAGGCCGCATCTTCGCTCATGACGACCGCGGTCTTCATCTTCAGGTGGTCGACGAGAAGGTCCTTGGCCGCTGCACAGGCGGCGTCGGCAATGCTGGTCGAGGTCGCATAGCCGTGGAAGGTGTATTTGAGGTGGTCGTAATCCTTGGCGATATTCTGGGTGATGACGTCGGAGGCGGCGCCCGGCGTCACCATCACCGTCTTCAGGCGTCCGGTCCAAGGCTCGAGCGCCAGCACGACCTCGCTGACATAGCTGGCGATGACGGCATTGACGTGATCCTCGTTCGCGGCCCGCTGGAAGGCGCGAACCGATTCCGCGGCGGACGAGTGATTGTCGTAAGAGATAATCTCAATCTTGCGACCGTTGATCCCGCCGGCGGCGTTGATCTCGTCGGCGGCAAGCTGGGCGGCGAGCGGGATCGACGAGCCGGCGACAGCCTGCGCTTCGGCGATGACGCCGATCTTGATGGGTTCGGAGGTCTGCGCGGAGACGCCCAGGGGGGCGAGCGCGAGGGTGAACACTGCGCATCCGAGCAGCCACGGGCGTGCTGCGCTCTTGGTGCTGTTCATGTCGATTCCTCCCATTTTTGCCGCAGGAATTCAGCGTGGCCGCGTCGCGGGGCGCGTACCACGAGCTTATAGCTCAGGTTATAGGAATGAGTGCCGGGTTACAAACGTCCGAAACGACGCGGATGGCCGTCTCAAGGGCTCGGCTCGCCGAATCCTCGGCGGCTCGGTTCGCCAAATCCAAGACGCGCCAGTTTTTGCCGGCTGCGCAAATGTTGTATCCTGGAATGGGCGCGCGTTGCGCCGGCGCGGGTGTAGCTCAATGGTAGAGCAGAAGCCTTCCAAGCTTATGACGAGGGTTCGATTCCCTTCACCCGCTCCAACCTTCGCGCCACTCAAGTCGGCTATAGCCGACTTGAGCATCGTGAATCGCCGATCTCGGGTAAACCCGAGATCGGTGGCGCTTCCGCCTACGCGCTCCGCGCTTCGGTGGACTTTAAGCCCGCCGAAGCTCGCGAAGTGAGCGTAGGAGGGTCGGTTGGCAGGCCAAGCGCGACCGCGCGGTTCCCCTGGGCCCTTGCGCGGCTTTGCGGCAAAGGGCATGAGACGGCCGCCGTAGGAGTGTAGCTCAATGGCTAGAGCACCGGTCTCCAAAACCGGGGGTTGGGGGTTCGAGTCCCTCCACTCCTGCCAGGCCGGCCGACAGAGGACCGGTGACGGCGGACGGACCTTAAGACGCCCTTAGGGCCCCAGATCGGCCTTCCATTTGTCGTCTGTCATCCGGTCTCCGTCTCCGATCGCTTGACGGTGCGGCCGGCCGGCAGTAGGAAGCTTAAATCGTCAGCGGCCCGGCGACGGACTTCCGCGACGAACATTCCCCAAAAAAGGATCCGCCGTGTCGGTCTCCTCCTTAAAGGTGGGCGGGGAATGCCTATTTGGATCGAGCGATGGCGAAGATCAGTCCCTTCAAGTTCCTGCAGGAAGTACGGGCCGAGGCGCAAAAGGTCACCTGGCCGACGCGCAAGGAGACCACAGTCACCACGATCATGGTGTTCGTGATGGTGGCTGCCGCGTGCATCTTTTTCCTGGTTGCGGATCAGATCATGCGACTAGGCGTTAGCTTCCTGCTCGGCATCAACTCTTGAGTGCTTTCCATTGACGGCGTTTGAAAATTCATGATCCGGAATTCATGACATGACGAGCCGATGGTACGCGGTACACGCCTACTCGAATTTCGAGAAAAAGGTGGCCGAATCGATCCGCGAGCAGGCGAAACAGCGCGGCCTGTCGCCACTGTTCGAGGAAATCCTGGTGCCGACCGAGAAGGTCGTCGAGGTCCGGCGCGGCCGTAAGGTCGACGCCGAGCGCAAATTCTTCCCGGGCTATGTCCTGGTGAAAATGGAGATGACGGACGAAGCCTACCACCTGATCAAGAACACCCCCAAGGTGACCGGCTTTCTCGGCTCCGACAACAAGCCGATGCCGCTGTCGGATGCCGAGGCGGAGCGCATCATCCATCAAGTGCAGGAGGGCATCGAGCGGCCCAAGCCCTCGGTCTCCTTCGAGGTCGGCGAACAGGTGCGCGTGTCGGACGGCCCGTTCGCCTCCTTCAACGGCACCGTCGAGGAAGTGGACGAGGGGCGCTCGCGGCTCAAGGTCGCGGTGTCGATCTTCGGCCGCGCCACGCCGGTCGAATTGGAATTCGGCCAGGTGGAGAAGCTATAAGACGCGTGAAGCCGTGGGAGGTGAGGCGGTCGCCAGCCGTCAACAGCCGCACCACTAACAGGAGTAGAGAATGGCAAAGAAAATCACCGGATACGTCAAATTGCAGGTGCCGGCCGGGGCGGCCAATCCGTCCCCGCCGATCGGCCCCGCACTCGGCCAGCGCGGCCTCAATATCATGGAGTTCTGCAAGGCGTTCAACGCGCAGACCCAGAAGCTTGAGAAGGGCGCGCCGATCCCCGTCACCATCACGGTCTACGCCGACCGCTCGTTTTCCTTCGAATTGCGCACGCCGCCGGTGTCGCACTTCCTCAAGAAGGCGGCCAAGGTCGAAAGCGGCTCGAAAGCCCCCGGACGCGATGTCGCGGGGTCGGTCACCAAGGCGCAGGTTCGCGAGATCGCCGAGCAGAAGATGAAGGATTTGAACTGCGACACCATCGAATCGGCCATGCGCATGATCGAGGGTTCCGCCCGTTCGATGGGCCTCGAGGTGAGGGACTAATCATGAGCAGGCTTGGAAAACGCACGCGCGCGGTGCGCGAAGGCATCGATCGCGAAAAGCTCTATCCGCTCACCGAAGCGGTGAAGATGGTCAAGGAACGGGCCAAGGCGAAATTCGACGAGACCATCGAAGTGGCGATGAATCTCGGCATCGATCCGCGGCATGCCGATCAGATGGTGCGCGGGGTCGTCAACCTGCCGAACGGCTCCGGCCGCTCGGTGCGGGTTGCGGTATTCGCGCGCGGCGCCAAGGCCGACGAGGCTAAGGCCGCGGGCGCCGACATCGTCGGCGCCGAGGATCTGGTGGAGAAGGTGCAGGGCGGCAATATCGATTTCGACCGTGTCGTCGCCACGCCCGATATGATGCCGCTGGTCGGCCGCCTCGGCAAAGTGCTCGGCCCGCGCGGCCTGATGCCGAATCCAAAAGTCGGCACCGTGACCATGGACGTCACCAACGCGGTCAAAGGCGCCAAAGGCGGCTCGGTCGAGTTCCGCGCCGAGAAGGCCGGCGTCGTCCAGGCCGGAGTCGGCAAGGCCTCGTTCAGCGAGGAAAAGCTGATCGAGAACATCCGGGCCTTTGCCGACGCCGTGCAGAAATCGCGGCCAGCTGGCGCCAAGGGTCACTTCATCAACCGCGTCGCCATCTCCTCGACCATGGGACCTGGCGTGAAGGTCGAGCCGGCGAGTTTGTTCGCGAGCTGAGGCCATCGCTTTCCGCTTGGCAAACCCGCCGCGAGGGGCTAAATAGAGGCAAGGGCGTGCCGGCCCGGTTTGTCGGCGCGCATTTGTGCGTTTCTCGAAAACCAGATGAGCGAGGCCTCTCTTAGCGTTGATCCTGTGCGGATTTTCCTAAGGGAAGGAAGAGCTTGACGGTGATTGTGAACGTACTCGGTCATCCGGATTTTCCGGACGGCCGTCCTGTCCGAGACTGCAGGCGCCGGCAACGGCTTAATCGATAAAGCCTGCATAGACGGGTGAAGACCGGGGCAAGGACATTGCCCTTCGGTTCTAACCTCGATGGCCCGGAACAGCCTTGGCTGTGCCGGGGGGCAGGCTGAAGAAGGTCGTGCTGCCTGGTTCGTCGTGAACCAAAACGGCACGGTCCGGCATCAACCCCGGCGGTTTCCCTTAAGCGGGGCCGCCAACCGGAGAGAGCTGGTGGATCGCGCGGCAAAGAGCGAGCTCGTCACGGCCCTTGGAGAGGTCTTCAAGGCCACCAAGGTCGTCGTCGTTGCTCATTATTCAGGCCTGACGGTCGCTCAGATGCAGACTCTGCGTCGGCAGATGAAGCAAGCTGGCGCGAGCGTCAGGGTCGCGAAGAACCGCCTCGCCAAGATCGCTCTTGGAGGCAGTGACGTCGCTTCGATCGGGCCTCTGCTCAAGGGGCCGACGTTGATCGCCTTTTCGGGCGATCCGGTCGCGGCGCCGAAGGTCGCCGTCGATTTCGCCAAGACCCACGAGCGGTTCGTGATCCTTGGCGGAGCGATGGGCAAGACCACGCTCGACCCGAACGGGGTCAAGGCGCTTGCCGCCTTGCCTTCGCTCGACGAGCTGCGGGCGAAGATCGTCGGCCTGATCGTCGCGCCGGCGACCAAGATCGCGCAGGTGGTGAACGCCCCTGCCGCCAAGGTCGCTCGCGTCTTACAGGCCTATGCCAACAAAAGCGGGGAAGGCGCGGCTGCCTGAAGCTGCCTCAACTCGAAGGTTCGAACCGAAGGACAATACTCATGGCTGATCTGCAGAAAATCGTCGACGACCTGTCCGGGCTCACCGTGCTCGAGGCGGCCGAACTTGCCAAGTTGCTTGAAGAGAAGTGGGGCGTTTCCGCCGCGGCCGCGGTTGCGGTTGCGGCCGGTCCCGCGGCGGGTGCCGCCGCACCGGCAGCCGAGGAGAAGACCGAGTTCACGGTCGTGCTCGCGGCTGTGGGCGACAAGAAGATCGAAGTGATCAAGGAGGTGCGCGCGATCACCGGCCTCGGCCTCAAGGAGGCCAAGGACTTGGTCGAAGGCGCTCCCAAACCGGTGAAGGAAGGCGTCAACAAGGACGAGGCCGCCAAGATCAAGGCGACGCTCGAAAAAGTCGGCGCCAAGGTTGAGTTGAAATAGGTGAATGCCTATCTGAGGGACATCCCGGGCGAGCGGAGCGAGACCCCGGGATCCCGAGAGGCTTGAAGACGTGGATGGCCGGATCAGTCCGGCCATGGCGAAAGGTGCGGTTGATACGGCCGCAGTGGTGGAAATCGGTGATTTCGGCGGTCTAGGTCGCGGAATCACCGACAACGCCGCCAGCGGCAAACGTATTGAGATGATTCGGACTTCTTAGCCGAATCACAGACAATAGGTGGTTCGACGCCTGTCCCGACGGTCGCGATGGATTGCGGCCTTCTGGAGAGTCGTCTTGATCGCCTCGGTGCTCGAACCGGGTGGTTCGAGCATGATGGCTTGAACGCCAGGGTTCGAGCCCGATGGTTCGATTGAGCGAGAGGACATGATGGCGCAGACGTTTATCGGTCGGAAGCGCGTACGGAAGTTTTTCGGAAAAATCGAGGAAGTCGCGGAGATGCCGAACCTCATTGAGGTTCAGAAGGCGTCCTACGACCAATTCCTGCTGGTGCAGGAGCCGCCGGGCGGCCGCCCCAACGAGGGGCTGCAGGCGGTGTTCAAATCGGTGTTCCCGATTTCCGACTTCTCCAACACGTCGATGCTCGAATTCGTCAAGTACGAATTCGAGGGCCCCAAATACGACGTCGACGAGTGCCGGCAGCGCGGCATGACCTATGCCGCGCCGCTCAAGGTCACGCTGCGCCTGATCGTGTTCGATATAGACGAAGAGACCGGCGCCAAGTCGGTCAAGGACATCAAGGAGCAGGACGTCTACATGGGCGACATCCCGCTCATGACCAACAACGGCACCTTCGTCGTCAACGGCACCGAGCGCGTCATCGTTTCGCAGATGCATCGCTCGCCCGGCGTGTTCTTCGATCACGACAAGGGCAAGACGCACTCTTCGGGCAAGCTGTTGTTCGCCGCCCGCATCATTCCCTATCGCGGCTCGTGGCTCGACATCGAGTTCGACGCCAAGGACATCGTTTACGCGCGCGTCGACCGGCGCCGGAAGATCCCGGTGACGTCGCTGCTTTATGCGCTCGGCATGAGCGGCGAGGAGATCCTCAACACCTTCTATAAGCAGGTGCTCTACAAGCGCGCCAAGGATGGCTGGCGGGTGCCGTTCGATGCCAACCGGCTGCGCGGCTACAAGGCGGTCAACGATCTGGTCGACGCCGATACCGGCAAGGTGGTGCTCGAGGCCGGCAAGAAGCTGACCGTGCGCCAGGCGCGCCAGCTTGCCGAGAAGGGCCTCAAGGCGCTGCGGCTTACCGACCAGGAATTGATCGGCCACTACATCGCCGAGGACCTCGTCAACACGAAAACCGGCGAAATCTACGCCGAGGCCGGCGATGAGATCACGGGCACCGAACGCAAAGACGGCGAGTGGGACATAAACGTCGGCAAGACGCTGCTGAAGTCGCTGATCGATCTTGGCTACAAGGAGCTGCCGCTTCTCAACATCGATCACGTCAATGTCGGCGCCTATATCCGCAACACGCTTGCGGTCGACAAGAACATGACGCGCGAAGAGGCGTTGTTCGACATCTATCGCGTCATGCGACCGGGCGAGCCGCCGACCATCGACACCGCGCAGGCGATGTTCCAGTCGCTGTTCTTTGATCCGGAGCGTTACGACCTCTCCGCGGTCGGCCGCGTCAAGATGAACATGCGGCTCGATCTTAACGCCGAGGACACCGTGCGCATCCTGCGCAAGGAGGACATCATCGCGGTGATCCGCACGCTGGTCGATCTCCGCGACGGCAAGGGCGAGATTGACGACATCGACCATCTCGGCAACCGGCGGGTGCGCTCGGTCGGCGAGCTGATGGAAAATCAGTATCGCATCGGGCTCTTGCGCATGGAGCGCGCGATCAAGGAGCGCATGTCGTCGGTCGATATCGACACGGTGATGCCGCAGGACCTGATCAACGCCAAGCCGGCGGCGGCCGCGGTGCGCGAGTTCTTCGGCTCCTCGCAGCTGTCGCAGTTCATGGATCAGACCAATCCGCTGTCGGAGATCACCCACAAGCGGCGGCTGTCGGCGCTCGGCCCCGGCGGTCTGACGCGCGAGCGCGCCGGATTCGAAGTCCGCGACGTGCATCCGACGCATTACGGGCGCATCTGTCCAATCGAGACACCGGAAGGTCCGAATATCGGCCTGATCAACTCGCTCGCGACCTACGCGCGGGTGAACAAATACGGCTTCGTCGAGACGCCCTATCGCAAGGTGAAGGACGGCCGCGTCACCGACGAGGTCATCTACCTCTCGGCGATGGAGGAAGGCCGCTACACCGTGGCGCAAGCCAATTCCGCCATCGATGCCAAGGGCCGCTTCACCGACGATCTCGTGGTGGTGCGGCACGCCGGCGACGTGCAGCTCATTCCGCCGGACAAGGTGGATTTCATGGACGTGTCGCCGAAGCAGCTTGTTTCGGTGGCCGCGGCGCTGATCCCGTTCCTCGAGAACGATGACGCCAACCGGGCGCTGATGGGCTCCAACATGCAGCGCCAGGCGGTGCCGCTGGTGCATGCCGAGGCGCCGTTCGTCGGCACCGGCATGGAAGGCGTCGTGGCGCGCGACTCTGGCGCCGCCATCGCCGCACGCCGCACCGGCATCGTCGATCAGGTCGACGCCACCCGTATCGTGATCCGCGCCACCGACGAGTCGGACCCGACCAAGCCCGGCGTCGACATCTACCGGCTGCAGAAGTTCCAGCGCTCGAACCAGAACACCTGCATCAATCAGCGGCCGCTGGTGAAGGTCGGCGACCAGGTGAAGAAGAGCGACATCATCGCCGACGGTCCCTCGACCGATCTCGGCGAGCTCGCGCTCGGAAGGAATGTCCTCGTCGCCTTCATGCCGTGGAACGGCTACAACTTCGAGGACTCGATCCTGCTCTCCGAGCGGATCGTCAAGGACGACGTCTTCACCTCGATCCATATCGAGGAATTCGAGGTGATGGCGCGCGACACCAAGCTCGGTCCCGAAGAGATCACCCGCGACATTCCCAACGTCTCGGAAGAGACGCTGAAGAATCTCGACGAGGCCGGCATCGTCTATATCGGCGCCGAAGTGCGCGCCGGCGACATCCTGGTCGGTAAGATCACGCCGAAGGGCGAGAGCCCGATGACGCCGGAGGAAAAGCTTCTGCGCGCCATCTTCGGCGAGAAGGCTTCCGACGTGCGCGACACCTCGCTGCGGGTGCCGCCGGGCGTGCAGGGCACCGTCGTCGAAGTGCGCGTGTTCAACCGGCACGGCGTCGAGAAGGACGAGCGCGCGCTCGCCATCGAGCGCGAGGAGATCGAACGGCTGGCCAAGGACCGCGACGACGAGCAGGCGATCCTCGACCGCAACGTCTACGGCCGTCTGGCCGAGCTGTTGGAAGGCCGGCAGGGCATTGCCGGGCCCAAGGGCTTCAAGAAGGACACCAAGATCACCCGCGCGGTGCTCGAGGAGTTTCCGCGCTCGCAATGGTGGCTGTTCGCCTCACCCAACGACAAGGTGATGGCGGAGATCGAAGCCATCCGCAAACAGTACGACGAATCGAAGAAGCGGCTCGAGCAGCGCTTCCTCGACAAGGTCGAGAAGTTGCAGCGCGGCGACGAGTTGCCGCCCGGCGTGATGAAGATGGTCAAGGTCTTCGTCGCCGTGAAGCGCAAGATCCAGCCCGGCGACAAGATGGCCGGCCGCCACGGCAACAAAGGCGTGGTGTCGAAGATCGTGCCGGTCGAGGACATGCCGTTCCTCGCCGACGGCACCTCGGTCGATATCGTTCTGAACCCGCTCGGCGTGCCGAGCCGCATGAATGTCGGGCAGATCCTCGAGACCCATCTCGGCTGGGCCTGCGCTGGTCTTGGCATCAAGATCGGCAATGCCGTCGATCTCTATCACGGCAAGAGGGATCCCAAGCCGCTCAAGGAACTGCTGCGGAAAATCTACGGCGACGAAGAGACGATCAAGTCGCTTGACGAAAAGGGACTGATCGAACTCGGCAACAATCTGCGTCATGGCGTGCCGATCTCGACGCCGGTCTTTGACGGCGCCAAGGAGGCGGATATCGAGCATATGCTCGATCTCGCTGGTCTTGATCACTCCGGTCAGGTGAGCCTCTACGATGGGCGCACCGGCGACACCTTCGACCGCAAGGTCACGGTCGGCTACATCTACATGCTGAAGCTGCATCATCTCGTCGACGACAAGATCCATGCCCGGTCGATCGGTCCGTACAGCCTCGTCACCCAGCAGCCGCTGGGCGGCAAGGCGCAGTTCGGCGGCCAGCGCTTCGGCGAAATGGAGGTGTGGGCGCTCGAAGCTTACGGCGCCGCCTACACGCTGCAGGAAATGCTGACGGTTAAGTCGGACGATGTCGCCGGCCGTACCAAGGTGTACGAGGCAATCGTGCGCGGCGACGACACCTTCGAGGCCGGCATTCCGGAATCATTCAACGTGCTGATCAAGGAGATGCGCTCGCTCGGGCTCAACGTCGACCTGCACAACTCTAAGCAACAGCGTGGCGGCGACGGCATGTCCGAGGCCGCCGAGTAACACGACGCGTCATGCGCGGGCATTAGGCGCGAAGCGCCGTCTTGGTGCCCCGTGTCCCGCGCATCCCGATCAGAAGGCAGTGCCTTTAGCGAGATGGCCGGGTCAAGCCCGGCCATGACGAGGCAAAGACAGCGATAGCGGCCGACATGGTCGGCAAGCGGAGACGACGATGAACCAAGAGATCATGAATCTTTTCAGCCCGCAGGTGCCGGCTCAGGTCTTCGACCAGATCCGGATTTCGATCGCGAGCCCGGAAAAGATTCTGTCCTGGTCGTACGGCGAGATCAAAAAGCCGGAGACCATCAATTACCGCACCTTCAAGCCGGAGCGCGACGGGCTGTTCTGCGCGCGCATCTTCGGCCCGATCAAGGACTACGAGTGCCTGTGCGGCAAGTACAAGCGGATGAAATACAAGGGCATCATCTGCGAGAAGTGCTCGGTCGAGGTCACGCTGTCGCGCGTGCGGCGCGAGCGCATGGGTCATATCGAGCTGGCCGCCCCGGTCGCGCACATCTGGTTCCTGAAGTCGCTGCCGTCGCGCATCGGGCTCCTGCTCGACATGACGCTCAAGGACCTCGAGCGCATTCTCTATTTCGAATACTACGTCGTGCTCGAGCCGGGCCTCACCCCGCTCAAGGACCGTCAGCTGCTGAGCGAAGAGGAATACACCAAGGCGCAGGACGAGCTGGGTGCCGACAGCTTCACCGCCATGATCGGCGCCGAAGCGATCCGCGAAATGCTGAAAGCCCTTGATCTCGAGAAGATGGCCGCGGACCTGCGCAAGGAAATCGCGGAATCGACTTCCGAGCTCAAGCCGAAAAAGCTCGCCAAGCGGCTCAAGCTGATCGAGGCGTTCGTCCAGTCCGGCAACAAGCCGGAATGGATGATTTTGACCCACGTGCCGGTGATCCCGCCGGACCTGCGCCCGCTGGTGCCGCTCGACGGCGGTCGCTTCGCCACGTCCGACCTCAACGATCTCTATCGGCGCGTCATCAACCGCAACAACCGCCTGAAGCGGCTGATCGAGCTGCGCGCTCCCGACATCATCATCCGCAACGAGAAGCGGATGCTGCAGGAGGCGGTCGACGCGTTGTTCGACAACGGCCGCCGCGGCCGCGTCATCACCGGGGCCAACAAGCGTCCGTTGAAGTCGCTCGCCGACATGCTCAAGGGCAAGCAGGGCCGCTTCCGGCAGAACCTGCTCGGCAAGCGCGTCGATTATTCCGGCCGTTCGGTCATCGTCGTCGGTCCCGAGCTCAAGCTGCATCAGTGCGGGCTGCCGAAGAAGATGGCGCTCGAGCTGTTCAAGCCGTTCATCTATTCGCGGCTCGACGCCAAGGGCCTGTCGACCACGGTGAAGCAAGCCAAGAAGCTGGTCGAGAAGGAGAAGCCCGAGGTTTGGGACATCCTCGACGAGGTGATCCGCGAGCATCCAGTGCTATTGAACCGCGCGCCGACGCTGCATCGGCTCGGCATCCAGGCGTTCGAGCCGGTGCTGATCGAAGGCAAGGCCATTCAGCTGCATCCGCTGGTCTGCGCGGCGTTCAACGCCGACTTCGACGGCGACCAGATGGCGGTTCACGTGCCGTTGTCGCTGGAGGCGCAGCTCGAAGCCCGCGTGCTGATGATGTCGACCAACAACATCCTGCACCCGGCCAACGGCTCGCCGATCATCGTGCCGTCGCAGGATATCGTGCTCGGCCTCTATTACCTATCGATCATGGCCGAGGGCGGCCCGGGGCAGTGGAAGCTCGAGCTTCATGCGCAGAAGGAACTCGAGCGCGACCGCAAGAAGAAGAACATCGTGCAGGGCTTTTACCGCAACATCAGCGAGGTCGAGCACGCCTTGCAGGAAAAGGCGGTCGGTCTGCACACCAAGATCAAGTATCGCTGGGAGGGCGTCGACGAAGCCGGCAAGCCGGTCCGCAAGTGGTTCGAGACCACGCCCGGTCGCGTGCTACTCGGCGAGGTGTTGCCGAAGCAGCCGAAGATCTCGTTCGACCTCGTCAACAAGCTGATGACGAAGCGCGAAATCTCCAGCATGATCGACACTGTCTATCGCCACTGCGGGCAGAAAGAGACCGTGATCTTCTGCGACCGCGTCATGGCGCTCGGCTTTCACCATGCCTTCAAGGCCGGCATCTCGTTCGGCAAGGACGACATGGTGGTGCCGCGCTCCAAGCCGGCGAGCGTCAATAAGACCCGCGAGCTGGTGAAGGAATTCGAGCAGCAATACAACGACGGCCTGATCACCCAGGGCGAAAAATACAACAAGGTCGTCGATGCCTGGTCGAAGTGCACCGAGGAAATCGCCGACGCGATGATGCGCGAGATCTCCACCTCCAAGCCCGCGGAGAAGGGCCAGGAGGCGCAGGTGAACTCGATCTACATGATGGCGCATTCCGGTGCCCGCGGCTCGCCGGCGCAGATGCGGCAGCTCGCCGGCATGCGCGGCCTGATGGCCAAGCCGTCCGGCGAGATTATCGAGAGCCCGATCATCTCCAACTTCAAGGAGGGCCTCTCCGTGCTCGAGTACTTCAACTCGACGCACGGCGCGCGCAAGGGCCTCGCCGACACCGCGCTGAAGACGGCGAATTCCGGTTATCTGACCCGGCGCCTGGTCGACGTGGCGCAGGACTGCATCATCACCGAGGAGGATTGCGGCAGCACCCGCGGCATTAAGGTGCGCGCTATCATCGATGCCGGCACGGTCGTGGCGTCGCTGGCGAGCCGCATCCTCGGCCGCACCACGGCCGAGGACGTGCGCGATCCGTCGAGCAACGAGGTATTGGTTGCGAACGGCACCCTGCTCGAGGAGCCGCACGTCGAGCGGCTGGTCAATGCCGGGGTGCAGGAGATCAAGATCCGCTCGGTGCTGACCTGCGAGACCACCAGTGGCTGCTGCGGCAAGTGCTACGGGCGCGATCTCGCCCGCGGCACGCCGGTCAATATGGGCGAGGCGGTGGGTGTCATCGCCGCGCAATCGATCGGCGAGCCGGGCACGCAGCTCACCATGCGCACGTTCCACATCGGCGGCGCGGCGCAAATCTCGGAGCAGTCGTTCGTCGAGTCGAACTTCGAGGGCACCGTCAAGATCAAGAACCTGAACGTCGCCCGCAATTCGGATGGCGATCTGATCGCGATGGGCCGGAACTTGATCGTCGCCGTGACCGATCCGGACGGCACCGAGCGGGCTGTGCACCGCATCCAATTCGGCGCCCGGCTCAAGGTCGAAGACGGCGAGCACATCAAGCGCGGCCAGCGCATCGCCGAGTGGGATCCCTACACGCGTCCGATCCTCACCGAGGTCGAAGGCACGGTGGGCTTCGAGGATCTCGTCGAGGGTCAGTCGATGACCGAGACGCTCGATGAATCGACCGGCATCGCCAAGCGCGTGGTGATCGACTGGCGCAGCGGCTCCGTCCGCGGCCAGCAGGATCTGCGTCCGGCTCTGGTGATCAAGGGCAAGGACGGCAAGATCCTCAAATTGAGCCGCGGCGGCGACGCCCGCTACACGCTGGCGGTCGACGCCATCATCTCGGTCGATCCGGGCGCCAAGATGAAGGCGGGCGACGTTATCGCGCGCATTCCCACCGAAAGCGCCAAGACCCGCGACATCACTGGCGGTCTGCCGCGCGTCGCCGAACTATTCGAGGCCCGGCGGCCCAAGGAATCCGCGGTCATCGCCGAGATTTCCGGCACGGTGCGCTTCGGCCGCGACTACAAGAACAAGCGGCGGATCACCATCGAGCCGGCGAACAGCGAGGAGGAGCCGAGGGAGTATCTGGTCCCGAAGGGCAAGCACATCCACCTGCAGGACGGCGACCTCATCGAGAAGGGCGACTATATCGTCGAGGGCAACCCGGCGCCGCACGACATTCTTGCGATCAAGGGCGTCGAGGAGCTTGCCGGCTACCTCGTCAACGAGATCCAGGACGTCTATCGGCTGCAGGGCGTCGCCATCAACGACAAGCACATCGAAGTGATCGTGCGACAGATGCTGCAGAAGGTCGAGATCGACGAGTCCGGCGAAACCGACCTGATCCAGGGCGAGCAGGTCGACAAGATTGAGTTCGACGAGGTCAACGCCCGGGCGGCGGAGGAAGGCAAGAAGCCGGCGACCGCGCATCCGGTGCTGCTCGGCATCACCAAGGCTTCGCTGCAGACGCGCTCGTTCATCTCGGCGGCTTCGTTCCAGGAGACGACGCGCGTGCTGACCGAGGCTGCGGTGAGCGGCAAGGCCGACACGCTCGACGGTCTCAAGGAGAACGTCATCGTCGGCCGTCTGATCCCGGCCGGGACCGGCGCCATGATGAACCGGCTGCGCGAGGTTGCCGTCAAGCGCGACCAGCTCATTCTCGCCGAGCGCGAGAAGGAGGCCGCCGCCAAGGCGGCGGCCGCGGCCGCGGCCGCCGAGCCGGCAGCACTGCCGGCGGCGGAATAAGCGCCGCAGAGGCTATCGCAAAATTACGGGAAGGCCGCCATTCGGCGGCCTTTTCGTTTTATGCCCCGCTCATATGTTCGCTAGGCTCGCCGCATGTCGGCGAGGCACAGACCACAAGGAGGCGGCGATGAGCACAATTCTGGTGACCGGGGGGTCGGGCTTCATCGGCAGTCATTGCATCCTGCAACTCGTCGCCGCGGGCCATCGGGTGCGCACCACCGTGCGCAGCTTGAAGCGCGAGGCTGACGTGCGCGCCTTGCTCAAGCAGGGCGGCGCCGAACCGGGCGATCGCTTGTCCTTTGTCGCCGCCGACCTCGAAAGCGACGCCGGCTGGCCGGCCGCCGTCGCCGGCTGCGAGTACGTGCTGCACGTCGCCTCGCCGTTGCCGGCAAACATCCCCAAGGACGAGAACGAGCTGATCGTGCCGGCGCGGGACGGCGCGCTGCGGGTGCTGCACGCCTCGCGCGATGCCGGTGTCAAGCGCGTCGTGCTGACCTCCTCATTCGCAGCGATCGGCTACGGCCATAAGCCGCAGCGGACGCCGTTCAACGAGACGGACTGGACCGACCTCAACGGCCCCAACATCCTTCCCTACACGAAATCGAAGACTTTGGCGGAACGTGCGGCCTGGGATTTCGTTGCGAAGCAAGGCGGCGGGCTCGAGCTTGCCGTCGTCAACCCGGTCGGTGTGTTCGGCCCGGTGCTCGGGCCTGACTATTCGACCTCGATCCTTCTCGTGCAGCGCCTGATGGACGGCGCCATGCCGGGCTGCCCACGCTACTATATCGGCGTCGTCGATGTGCGCGACGTCGCCGATTTGCATATCCGCGCCATGATTCATCCGGCCGCTAAGGGCGAACGTTTCCTCGCCGTCGCCGGCGATGCCATGTCGATTAGCGATATCGCCAAGGTGCTGAAGCGCCGCATGGGCGCTGCGGCGAGAAGAGTGCCAACCTGGCAACTGCCGAATTGGCTGGTGCGCATTGCCGCGCTCCGCGATCCGGCGGCGAGGCAGATCATTCCCGAACTCGGCAAGATAAAGAACGCCACCAACGAAAAGGCCAAACGCGTGCTGGGCTGGGCACCGCGCTCGAGCGAGGAGGCGCTGGTCGCCACAGCGGAAAGCTTGCTGCGGCTTGGGCTTTTGAGGGATCGTCCGAAAAAGGCCGCCTAATGGAGCGGGTGATCGCAGCATTTGCCGCGAGCCGGGCGAGGGGCTCTTTCGCCCCGCGGAGGGCACGGATGTGCTTGCGCCATCGCGCTTTCATGCCCATATCGGCTTGACTTGCAGCGGTAGCGCCGATACATACCGCGCACTTTACGGCAGGCGGTGAGCTTCGCCCGTCGGAACGGCCTGTCCGGGTCCCAGCTAAGCTATTGAAAGTCGTTTGCTTTCTTGGCTCCCCATTCGTGGGTAAATGGGATGCGGCGCGACGCCTCGACATAAGCAGGCTCAAACGCTGCTTCTGACTCGGAAAGTCAGATCGACGAAGCGCACGACCGCGGACACCCGTGGTCCTCTGCGGAGTTTCCAGCGCCCTTGCTTCCATGGTGGAAGCGGAAGGCGCGGTTTCTTTTGCGCGAGCGCGTTTCGCGCGGCGACCACCGGGCGCAGGCCCGAAAAAGGCAAAAGGGGCGCAAGCCCCGAAAAAGGCAAAAGGGGCGCAAGCCCCGAAAAAGGAAAGTTTGGCGAGCGATGCCGACGATCAACCAGCTCATTCGCAAGCCGCGGGTGACCCAGCACGCGAAGAAGAAGGTGCCGGCCCTGCAGCAGAGCCCGCAAAAACGCGGCGTCTGCACGCGCGTCTACACGACCACGCCGAAGAAGCCGAATTCGGCGCTGCGCAAGGTCGCCAAGGTTCGGCTCACCAACGGCTTCGAGGTCATCGGCTATATCCCCGGCGAGGGCCATAACCTGCAGGAGCATTCGGTGGTGATGATCCGCGGCGGCCGCGTCAAGGATTTGCCCGGCGTGCGCTACCACATCCTGCGCGGCGTGCTCGACACCCAGGGCGTGAAGAATCGCAAGCAGCGGCGCTCGAAATACGGCGCCAAACGGCCGAAGTGATTGGAGTCTGAACGATGTCCCGCCGCCACAGCGCCGACAAACGCGAGATCCAGCCGGACCCGAAGTTCGGCAACATCGTGGTTACCAAATTCATGAATTCGGTGATGCACGCCGGCAAGAAGTCGGTGGCGGAGAACATCGTCTACGGCGCCTTGGACATGATCGAGGGCAAG
This sequence comes from Xanthobacteraceae bacterium, assembly GCA_050011955.1. GTDB lineage: Bacteria > Pseudomonadota > Alphaproteobacteria > Rhizobiales > Xanthobacteraceae > BOG-931. Next base: position 81,774 of record JBEKIC010000001.1, on the reverse strand, counting down.
ACCCGGCAGAACCCGATCGGCGTCTTCCAGCAGGCGCTCGACAACGTCATGCCGTCGATCGAGGTACGCTCGCGCCGCGTCGGCGGCGCCACCTATCAGGTGCCGGTCGAGGTGCGCACCTCGCGGCGCCAAGCGCTCGGCATCCGCTGGATCATCTCCGCGGCGCGTGAGCGCAACGAAAAGACCATGACCGAGCGGCTCTCCGCGGAACTGCTCGACGCGTCGAATAACAGGGGGAACGCCGTCAAGAAGCGCGAGGACACCCACCGGATGGCGGAAGCCAACCGCGCGTTCTCGCACTATCGCTGGTAACGCCGGCGACAGCGAAGGATTTCCCCATGCCCCGCACCCACGCAATCGAGGACTACCGCAACTTCGGCATCATGGCCCACATCGATGCCGGCAAGACGACCACGACCGAGCGCGTCCTCTATTACACCGGCAAGAGCCACAAAATGGGCGAGGTGCACGAAGGCGCCGCGACCATGGACTGGATGGAGCAGGAGCAGGAGCGCGGCATCACCATCACCTCGGCCGCGACCACCGCGCTGTGGAACGGCAAGCGGCTCAACATCATCGATACGCCCGGCCACGTCGACTTCACCATCGAGGTGGAGCGCTCGCTGCGCGTGCTCGACGGAGCGGTCTGTGTGCTCGATTCCAACCAGGGCGTGGAGCCGCAGACCGAGACGGTCTGGCGCCAGGGCGACCGCTATAACGTGCCGCGCATCGTGTTCTGCAACAAGATGGACAAGATCGGCGCCGACTATTTCCAGTGCCTCAAGGACATTGTCGATCGTCTCGGCGCCAAGCCGGTCGCGATCCAGCTCCCGATCGGAGCCGAGAACCAGTTCAAGGGCATTATCGATCTGGTGCGCATGGTCGGCATCGTTTGGGACGAAGAGACGCTCGGCGCCAAGTACCACGACATCGAGATTCCGGCCGAACTCCTCGACCAGGCCAAGGAATATCGCGAAAAACTCATCGAGGCGGCGGTCGAGCTCGACGACGATGCGATGACCGCGTACCTTGAAGGCAAAGAGCCCGACATCGCCACGCTCAAGCGGCTCATCCGCAAGGCCACCATCGCCAGCACCTTCTTCCCGGTCCTGTGCGGCTCCGCCTTCAAGAACAAAGGCGTGCAGCCGCTGCTCGATGCCGTGGTCGACTATCTGCCGTCGCCGCTCGACGTGCCGCCGATCAAGGGCATCGATCCCAAGGGCAACGAGGTCGTTCGCAAGCCGACCGACACCGAGCCGATGGCTTTGCTCGCGTTCAAGATCATGGACGACCCGTTCGTCGGCACCATCACCTTCTGCCGCATCTATTCGGGCACGCTCGAGAGCGGCACCGGCGTCTTGAATTCGACCAAAGACCGCAAGGAGCGCGTCGGCCGCATGCTGCTGATGCATGCCAACAACCGCGAAGACATCAAGGAAGCCTTCGCCGGCGATATCGTGGCGCTGGCGGGACTGAAGGAAGTCCGCACCGGCGACACGCTGTGCGACCTGCAGAAGCCGGTGATCCTGGAAAAGATGGAATTCCCCGATCCTGTCATTGAGATCGCCATCGAGCCGAAGTCGAAGGCCGACCAGGAGAAGCTCGGCGTGGCGCTCGCCAAGCTGGTGGCCGAGGACCCGTCGTTCCGCGTCAACACCGACCCGGAATCCGGCCAGACCATCATCAGGGGCATGGGCGAGCTGCACCTTGACATCAAGGTCGATATCCTCAAGCGCACCTACAAGGTCGATGCCAATATCGGTGCGCCGCAGGTTGCCTATCGCGAGAAGATCACCCGGCCCGCCACCGTCGACTATACGCACAAGAAGCAGACCGGCGGCCACGGCCAGTACGCCCGCGTCAAAATCGTCGCCGAGCCGGGCGCGCCGGGCACCGGCTTCGAGTTCGAGAACGAAATCGTCGGCGGCTCGGTGCCGAAGGAGTTCATCCCGGCGGTCGAGAAAGGCCTGGAAGGGGTGATGAGTTCCGGCGTGCTCGCCGGGTTTCCGGTGGTCGACCTCAAAGTCAGCCTGATCGACGGCGCCTCGCACGACGTCGATTCCTCGGCGATGGCCTTCGAAATTTGCGCGCGCGCGGCGTTGCGCGAGGCGCTGCAGAAGGGCGGCCCGGTGCTGCTCGAGCCGGTCATGAAGGTCGAGGTGGTAACGCCGGAAGAGTATACCGGCTCGGTCATCGGCGATCTCAATTCGCGGCGCGGCCAGATTCAGGGCCAGGACATGCGCGGCAATGCCAACGTCATCACCGCGATGGTGCCGCTCGCCAATATGTTCTCCTACGTCAACAATCTGCGCTCCATGAGTCAGGGGCGCGCCACGTTCACCATGCAGTTCGATCACTACGCTGAGGTGCCCAAGGGCATCGCAGATGAGGTTCAGGCGAAGTTCGCCTGATCGGCGTTTTACGAAGGTCTAAAAGAGAGCCGGAACGGAGAGTCTCATGGCCAAGGAAAAATTCCAGCGCACGAAACCGCATTGCAACATCGGCACGATCGGCCATGTCGATCATGGCAAGACGACGTTGACGGCGGCGATCACCAAGGTCCTGGCGGAAAAGGGTCAGGCGAAATTCACCGCCTATGACCAGATCGACAAGGCGCCGGAGGAGAAGGCACGCGGCATCACCATCGCCACCGCGCACGTCGAGTACGAGACCGACAAGCGCCATTACGCGCACGTCGACTGCCCGGGCCATGCCGACTACGTCAAGAACATGATCACCGGCGCCGCGCAGATGGACGGCGCCATCCTGGTGGTGAGCGCCGCCGACGGCCCGATGCCGCAGACCCGCGAGCACATCCTGCTCGCCCGCCAGGTCGGCGTGCCGGCGCTCGTCGTTTATCTCAACAAAGTGGACATGGTGGACGATCCCGAGCTCCTTGAACTCGTCGAGCTCGAGGTCCGCGAGCTTCTCTCGAAGTACAATTTCCCCGGCGACAAGATCCCGGTGATCAAGGGCTCGGCGCTGATGGCGCTCGAAGGCAAGAATGAAGAGCTCGGCAAGAACTCGATCACGGCGCTGATGAAGGCGGTGGACGACTACATCCCGCAGCCGGAGCGCCCCAAGGACCAGCCGTTCCTGATGCCGGTCGAAGACGTGTTCTCGATCTCCGGCCGCGGCACGGTGTGCACCGGCCGCATCGAGCGCGGCATCATCAAGGTCGGCGAGGAAGTCGAGATCGTCGGCATCAAGCCGACGCTGAAGACCGTCGTCACCGGCGTCGAGATGTTCCGCAAACTGCTCGATCAGGGCGAGGCCGGCGACAACGTCGGCTGCCTGCTGCGCGGCACGAAACGCGAAGAGGTCGAACGCGGGCAGGTTTTGTGCAAGCCGGGTTCGGTGAAGCCGCACACCAAGTTCAAGGCCGAGGCCTACATCCTCACCAAGGAGGAAGGCGGACGCCATACGCCGTTCTTCACCAACTACCGGCCGCAATTCTATTTCCGCACCACCGACGTGACCGGCGTGGTGACGCTGCCGGAAGGCACCGAGATGGTGATGCCGGGCGACAATATCGCCATGGAGGTGACGCTGATCGTGCCAATCGCCATGGAGGAGAAGCTGCGCTTCGCCATCCGCGAGGGCGGCCGCACGGTGGGCGCCGGCGTGGTGGCGAGCATTCTGGAATAAGGGCTTGATCCGTCATGGCCGGGCTTGTCCCGGCCATCTCGATCATAAGGCACGACGGTGCAAGGGAATCGGGATTGCCGGGTCGAGCCCGGCAATGACAAGTGAAAGAGAAGACGATGAACGGCCAAAACATACGGATCCGGCTCAAGGCGTTCGACCATCGCATCCTCGATGCGTCGACGCGCGAGATCGTCAACACCGCCAAGCGCACCGGCGCGCAGGTGCGGGGACCGATTCCGCTGCCGACCAAGATCGAGAAGTTCACGGTCAACCGCTCGCCGCATATCGACAAGAAAAGCCGCGAGCAGTTCGAAATGCGCACGCACAAGCGGCTGCTCGACATCGTCGATCCGACGCCGCAGACCGTCGATGCGCTGATGAAGCTCGATCTCGCCGCCGGTGTCGACGTCGAGATCAAGCTCTAGGCGCGAAGGGGATTTGGCAATGCGTTCCGGAGTGCTGGCACAGAAAGTCGGGATGACCCGCCTCTTCACCGAGGCCGGCGAGCATGTGCCGGTGACGGTGTTGCGGCTGGCCAATTGCCAGGTGGTGGGTCATCGCACCAAAGAGAAGAACGGCTACGTGGCGCTGCAGCTCGGCGCCGGGCAGCGCAAGGTGCAACGCACGACCAAGGCCGATCGCGGGCATTTCGCGGTGGCCAAGGTCGAGCCCAAGCGCAAGCTCGCCGAATTCCGCGTCGACGACGACGCGCTGATCCCGGTCGGCGCCGAGATCACGGCGGACCACTTCGTCGTCGGCCAATATGTCGATGTCACCGGGACTTCGACCGGCAAGGGCTGGGCCGGCGGCATGAAGCGCTGGAATTTCGGCGGCCTGCGCGCGAGCCATGGCGTGTCGATCTCGCATCGCTCGATCGGCTCGACCGGCGGCCGGCAGGACCCCGGAAAGACTTTCAAGAACAAGAAAATGTCGGGTCACATGGGCGTCGATCGCGTGACCACGCTCAACCTCAAAGTGATGCAGACCGACGTTGAGCGCGGGCTCATTCTGGTCGAGGGCGCGGTGCCCGGCGTCAAGGGCGGCTGGATCACGGTGCGCGATGCGGTGAAGAAGAAGCTGCCGGACGGCGTGCCGAAGCCCGGCAAGTTCAAGCTGTCCGACGCCGCGGCGGCCGCACCGGCCGCAACGCCGGAGCCGGCAGTCGAAACGCCGGCCTCCGCCGAGCCGCAGAAGGGCGCGTGACATGGAACTCAACGTCACCACTCTCGACGGCAAGAAAGCGGGCTCGGTCACGGTCTCCGACGCCATTTTCGGGCTCGAGCCGCGCGCCGATATCATTCAGCGCTGCGTGGTGTGGCAACTGGCCAAGCGCCAGCGCGGCACGCATGCGGTCAAGAATCGCGCCGACATCAATCGCACCGGCAAGAAGATGTACCGGCAGAAGGGCACCGGCTCGGCCCGCCACGGCTCGGCCCGCGTCAATCTGTTCCGCGGCGGCGGCCGCTCGTTCGGCCCGCAGCCGCGCAGCCACGCCATCGGCCTGCCGAAGAAGGTCCGGGCGCTGGCGCTCAAGCATGCGCTCTCGGCCAAGGCCAAGGATGACGGCATCATCGTCATCGAGGCGCTGAGCCTGAAGGAGGCCAAGACCAAAGCGCTGCGCAGCCAGTTCGAAAAGCTTGGCCTGGCCAATGCGCTGATCATCGACGGTGCCGAAATTGCGCCGGGCGTGCGCACCGCCGCCCGCAACATCCCGAATATCGACGTGCTGCCGGTCCAGGGCATTAATGTCTACGACATCCTGCGCCGGCAAAAGCTGGTGCTGACGCGCGCCGCCGTCGATGCGCTGGAGGCGCGCTTCAAATGAGCACCAACGATCCGCGCCATTACGACGTCATCATCGCGCCGGTCATCACCGAGAAGGCGACCAGCGCCTCCGAGCACAACAAGGTCATCTTCAAGGTCGCGCTCGGCGCCACCAAGCCGCAGATCAAGGAGGCGGTCGAGAAGCTGTTCGACGTGAAAGTCAAAAGCGTCAATACGCTGCGCCGGCGCGGCAAGTGGAAGGCGTTTCGCGGCCGCTTCGGTCTGCAGTCGACCAGCAAGCGCGCCGTGGTGACCCTCGAAGAGGGTCAGAAGATCGACGTGACCACGGGGCTTTAGGAGCGGCGGATGGCACTCAAGAACTATAATCCGGTCACGCCTGGTCAGCGGCAGCTGGTGCTGGTTGATCGCTCCGCGCTTTACTCCGGCGCGCCGGTCAAGGCGCTCAGTGAGGGCAAGAACTCGAGCGGCGGCCGCAATAACGGCGGATCGATCACCATTCGCTATCGCGGCGGCGGCCACAAGCGCGCCTACCGCATGATCGACTTCAAGCGCCGCAAGTTCGATATGCCGGCCAAGGTCGAGCGGCTCGAATACGATCCGAACCGCACCGGCTTCATCGCGCTGATCAAATACGAGGACGGCGAGCTGGCCTATATTCTGGCGCCGCAGCGGCTTGCCGTCGGCGACACCGTGGTCGCCGGCGAGTATGTCGACGTCAAGCCCGGCAACGCCATGCCGATCGCCAATATTCCGGTCGGCACCATCGTGCACAATATCGAGCTCAAGATCGGCAAGGGCGGCCAGATCGCGCGCTCGGCGGGCACCTATGCGCAGCTGGTCGGTCGCGACGGCGCCTACGTGATCGTGCGGCTCAATTCCGGCGAGCAGCGGCTAGTGCACGGCCGCTGCATTGCCACCGTGGGCGCGGTATCGAACCCCGACAATATGAACGTCTCGATCGGCAAGGCCGGGCGCACGCGCTGGATGGGGCGGCGCGGTCATGTGCGCGGCGAGACGATGAACCCGGTCGACCATCCGCTCGGCGGCCGCACCCGCGGCGGCCGTCATCCGGTGACGCCGTGGGGCAAGCCGACTCGGGGCAAGAAGACCCGTAAGAACAAGAGCACCGCCAAGTTCATCATGCTGAGCCGCCACGCGCGGAAGAAGAAAAAGTAGGGGCGTTAGGAGCAATCATGACGCGTTCGATCTGGAAGGGTCCGTTTGTCGACGGCTATCTGCTGAAAAAGGCGGATGCCGCGCGCTCGTCCGGACGCCACGAGATGATCCGCATCTGGTCGCGGCGGTCGACGATCCTGCCGCAATTCGTCGGGCTCACCTTCGGCGTCTACAACGGACAGAAGCACATCCCGGTGACCATCACCGAGGAAATGGTCGGCCACAAGTTCGGGGAATTCGCGCCGACGCGCTCGTTCTACGGCCATTCGTCGGACCGCAAGGCCAAGCGCACGGCAGGTGCGCCGGCAGCGGCAGCCGCGGCGCCGGCGGCGCCGACCGGCGGCGCATCGTGAGGCGGGGAGGAGAGTTGGCATGAGCAAGAAATCGCGCGAACGCTCGCTCTCCGACAACGAGGCGAAGGCCGTCGCCCGCATGCTGCGGGTGAGCCCGCAGAAGCTCAATCTTCTGGCGCAGCTCATTCGCGGCAAGAAGGTTGCGGCGGCGCTGGCCGATCTCGAATTCTCGCGCAAGCGGATCGCCCGCGACGTGCGCAAGTGCCTGGAATCGGCGATCGCCAATGCCGAAAACAATCACGATCTCGATGTCGACGACCTTGTCGTCATTGAGGCTCATGTCGGCAAGGCGCTGGTGATGAAGCGGCAGGAGCCGCGCGCGCGCGGCCGCGTCGGGCGGATTTCCAAGCCATTCTCGAACCTCACCATCGTGGTGCGTGAGGTCGAGGCGCAGGCTCAGTAGAGCGCTCGGGACAGAGGGCTCAGGAGAAGAATATGGGTCAGAAGGTCAATCCGATCGGGCTTCGCCTGGGCATCAACCGCACCTGGGACTCGCGCTGGTATGCCGGCAAGTCGAGCTACGGCTCGCTGCTGCACGAGGACATGAAGATCCGTGCGGCGCTGATGAAGGAGCTCAAGCAGGCCGCGGTGTCCAAGATCGTGATCGAGCGGCCGCACAAGAAATGCCGCGTCACCATCCACTCGGCGCGCCCGGGTGTGGTCATCGGCAAGAAGGGCGCCGACATCGAGAAATTGCGCCGCAAGGTCGCCGCGCTCACCGACAGCGACGTGGTGATCAACATCGTCGAGATCCGCAAGCCGGAGCTCGATGCGCAGCTGGTCGCCGAATCGATCGCGCAACAGCTCGAGCGGCGCGTCGCCTTCCGCCGCGCCATGAAGCGCGCGGTGCAATCGGCGATGCGGCTCGGCGCTGGCGGCATCCGCATCAATTGCTCGGGCCGGCTCGGCGGCGCCGAGATCGCGCGCATGGAATGGTATCGCGAGGGCCGCGTGCCGCTGCACACGCTGCGCGCCGACGTCGATTACGGCGTCGCCACGGCTTTCACCACCTACGGCACCTGCGGCGTCAAGGTCTGGATCTTCAAGGGCGAGATCATGGAGCACGACCCGATGGCGCAGGACAAGAAGATGGCCGAAGGCGAGGCCGGCCGGCCGCGTCGGGATGCGGCGTGAACGAGCAAGGGTGATTAGAGGCGTCCGTCATGTTGCAACCGATGCGAACCAAATTCCGCAAGGCGCACAAGGGCCGCATCCACGGCATGGCGTCGAGCGCGGTGACGCTGGCATTTGGCCAGTTCGGGCTCAAGGCGCTTGAGCCCGACCGCATCACCGCGCGTCAGATCGAAGCGGCGCGCCGCGCCATGACCCGGCACATGAAGCGCTCGGGCCGCGTCTGGATCCGCGTTTTCCCGGACGTGCCGGTGTCGAAGAAGCCGCTCGAAGTGCGCATGGGCTCGGGCAAGGGCACGCCGGAATTCTGGGTGGCGCGGGTCAAGCCGGGCCGCATCCTGTTCGAGATCGACGGCGTGACCGTGCAAGTGGCGAAAGAGTCGCTGGCGCTGGCCGCCGCCAAGCTGCCGATCAAGACCCGCTTTGTCGAACGCATCAGCGAGTAGGCGTGTGATGAAAAGTGCCGATATCAGGGCGATGACGGTCGACCAGATCGACGACGAGGTGCTGAAGCTCAAGAAAGAGAGCTTCAACCTGCGCTTCCAGCGCGCCACCGGCCAGTTGGAGAATACCGCGCGCGTGCGCGAAGTGCGGCGCGATATTGCGCGGCTCAAGACCATTGCGCAGCAGAAACGCGCAGCGAAGAGTTAGAGGATCAGATGCCCAAGCGCAGCCTGCAAGGTGTCGTGGTGAGCGACAAACAGAGCAAGACGGTGGTGGTGCGGGTCGAGCGCCGCTTCACCCATCCCTTGTTCAAGAAGACGATCCGTCGCTCCAAGAAGTATTACGCGCACGACGAGAACAACGAATTTAAGGTGGGCGACACCGTTTGGATCGAGGAGCACCGGCCGATTTCCAAGCTCAAGCGCTGGGCGGTGGTGCGTGGCGAGAAGCAAAAAGCGTCGTAAGGACGGCGCGCCGGAAATGGAACGAATGGGGTAGCCCATGATCCAGATGCAGACCAATCTCGACGTGGCGGACAATTCCGGCGCGCGCCGTGTCATGTGCATCAAGGTGCTCGGCGGCTCGAAGCGGAAATACGCCACCATCGGCGACGTCATCGTCGTCTCGGTGAAGGAGGCGATCCCGCGCGGCCGCGTCAAGAAGGGCGACGTGATGAAGGCGGTCATCGTGCGCATTTCCAAGGACATCAAGCGCGCCGACGGCTCGATCATCCGCTTCGACCGCAACGCCGCCGTGTTGATCAACCCGCAGATGGAACCGGTCGGCACCCGTATCTTCGGCCCGGTGCCGCGCGAACTAAGAGCGAAGAACCACATGAAGATCATCTCGCTTGCGCCTGAGGTGCTGTGATGGCGGCGAAGATCAAAAAGGGCGACTCGGTGATCGTGATCGCGGGGCGCGACAAGGGCCGCACCGGCGAAGTCATCGAGGTGCGCCGCGACGACGGCTACGCGCTGGTGCGCGGCGTCAATGTCGTCAAGCGTCACCAGCGCCAGAGCGCCACGGCCGAGGGCGGCATCATCTCCAAGGAAGCGCCGATCCATTTGTCGAACATCGCGCTGGCCGATCCCAAGGACGGCAAGCCGACGCGTGTCGGCTTCACCTTCGTCGGCAAAGGCGATGCGCGCAAGAAGGTGCGCCTCGCCAAGCGCTCGGGAGTCGAGATCGATGGCTGATACGGACGAAAAAAAAGCCAAGAAGGCGGAGAAGCCGCAGCGGCCAGAGGTTGCCGACCAGGCCGACAAAGCCGTCAAGGCGGACAAAGGCGCCAAGGCGGCCAAGCCCGACAAGGGCGGCAAGGGCGCGGCCGACGGCAAGGGCGGCAAAGGCGACAAGGCCGACAAGCCGGCGGCGCCGCGCGAGCCCGAGCCGCGGGTGCCGGCGCGGCTCAAGGTCGAGTTCGAGCAGGTGATCCGCGGCAAGCTTGCCGCGCAGTTCGGCTACAAGAACCGCCAGCAGATTCCGATCCTCGACAAGGTCGTCATCAATATGGGCATCGGCGAGGGCGTCGCCGACCGCAAGAAGGTGGAATCGGCCGCCGCCGATCTCGCGCTCATTGCCGGGCAAAAGGCGGTGATCACCAAGGCGCGGAAATCGATCGCCACCTACAAGGTGCGCGCCGGCCAGGCGATCGGCTGCAAGGTGACGCTGCGCAAGGCGCGCATGTACGAGTTTATCGACCGGCTGATCAACATCGCGCTGCCGCGGGTCCGCGATTTCCGCGGGCTGAACCCGAAGAGCTTCGACGGCCGCGGCAATTACACGCTCGGCGTCAAGGAACACATCGTGTTCCCGGAGATCGACTACGACAAGGCCGCCGACATCTGGGGCATGGACATCACCGTGTGCACCACCGCGCGCAACGACGACGAGGCGCGCGCCTTGTTGGCGGCATTCAATTTTCCGTTCCGGCAGTGAGGCGAAGAAACCTCAGACGCGGAACCGCGAGGAGACCTAGATGGCGAAGAAGAGTTCGATCGAGAAGAACAGCCGGCGCCGCCGACTGACCAAGAAATTCTCGGGCCGGCGCGCGCGGCTCAAGGCCATCGCGCGCGACAAGACCAAGCCGGTCGAGGAGCGTTTCGCCGCGACGCTGAAGCTCGCCGAAATGCCGCGCAACTCGTCCGCCACCCGCATCCGCAATCGTTGCGAGATGACCGGTCGGCCGCGCGGCTATTACCGCAAGCACAAATTGTCGCGCATCGCGCTGCGGGAGCTCGGCTCGAAAGGGCTGATCCCGGGCCTGGTCAAGTCGAGCTGGTGAGGAGGATCGCAACGATGATGAACGATCCGCTCGGCGATCTTTTGTCCCGCATCCGCAACGCGCAGATGCGCAACAAGTCCAAGGTCAACAGCCCTAACTCGCGGCTGCGCGAGAGCGTGCTCGAAGTGCTCAAGGCGGAAGGCTACATTCGCGGCTATGCGGTGGTCGAGCGCGAAGGCCGCTCGGAGATCGAGATCGAGCTGAAATACTTCGAGGGCGCGCCGGTCATCCGCGAGCTGGAGCGCATTTCCAAGCCGGGTCGCCGCGTCTATACCTCGGTGAGGAATTTGCCGCGCATCAACAACGGACTGGGTGTCGCCATCGTGTCGACGCCCAAGGGCGTCATGGCCGATCACGACGCCCGCGACGCCAATGTCGGCGGCGAAATCCTCTGCACGGTATTTTGACCGGCAATGCAGGCGAAAGAGAGCAACGGATAACCAGTCATGTCCCGCATCGGCAATAAACCAGTCGCGATCCCCGCCGGGATCACCGCCAACGTCGCGGGCCAGACCGTGAAGGTGAAGGGGCCGAAAGGCTCGCTCGAAGTCGTGCTGCACGACGACGTGACGGTTAAGCTCGAGGGCGGCCGCATTACGGTCAATCCGCGCGCCGACACCCTGCGGGCGCGCGCGCAATGGGGCACGTCGCGCACCTTGATCGCCAATCTCATTGCCGGCGTCACCAAAGGCTTCGAAGAGCGGCTCGAGATCAACGGCGTCGGCTATCGCGCCGCGGTGCAGGGCAAGAACCTGCAGCTCGCGCTCGGCTACAGTCACGACGTCGTCTATCCGATCCCCGAGGGCATCACCATCGCGACGCCGCGTCCGGTCGAGATCGTGATCAGCGGCATCGATCGCCAGAAGGTCGGGCAGGTCGCCGCCGAAATCCGCGAATACCGGCCGCCCGAGCCCTACAAGGGCAAGGGCATCAAATATGCCGGCGAGCGTATCTTCCGCAAAGAAGGCAAGAAGAAGTAACGGAGCCGCCCGATGACCAAGCTCAGTGACAGGATTCTACGGCGGCAGGGGCGCGTGCGCGGCACGCTGCGCCGTGCGGCCGGCGAGCGCAAGCGGCTTTCGGTGTTCCGCTCCTCCAAGCACATCTATGCGCAGGTGATCGACGACGATCAAGGCGTCACGCTGGTAGCCGCTTCTTCGATCGAAAAGTCGGCGCGGGAAGGCCAGAAGACCGGCGCCAGCGTCGCCGCGGCCAAGACAGTCGGCAAACTCATCGCCCAGCGTGCCCAGGAGCAGGGCATCAAGGACGTGGTGTTCGACCGCGGCAGCTACCTCTATCACGGCCGCGTCAAGGCCTTGGCCGAGGCCGCGCGCGAGGGTGGACTGAATTTCTGACGATGCGAAAGCGAACGAGTTGGATCGACAACATGGCAGACAGACATGGCACGTGAACCCCGCGACCGGCGAAACGACGAGCGCGACAGCGAATTCGTCGACAAGCTCGTCCACATCAACCGCGTCGCCAAGGTGGTGAAAGGCGGCCGTCGCTTCGGCTTCGCCGCACTGGTGGTGGTCGGCGATCAGAAGGGCCGGGTCGGCTTCGGCCACGGCAAGGCGCGCGAAGTGCCGGAGGCGATCCGCAAGGCGACCGACGCCGCCAAGCGGGCGCTGACGCGGGTGCCGCTGCGCGAGGGCCGCACGCTGCATCATGACGTCGCCGGCCGCCACGGCGCCGGCCGCGTCTATCTGCGCGCGGCACCGCCCGGTACCGGCATCATCGCCGGCGGTCCGATGCGCGCGGTGTTCGAGACGCTGGGCATGCAGGACGTGGTCGCCAAATCGCTCGGCACCTCGAACCCGTACAACGTGGTGCGGGCGACATTCGACGCGCTGAAGCATCAGGACTCGCCGCGCTCGGTAGCCGCGCGGCGCAACATCAAGGTCTCGGCGCTGCAGGCGCGCCGCCGCGACGTCGAGGCCGAACAAGCGGCCGATTGAGCGCTCGGGAGCAGGCGATGAATACCGGCAAGAATGCGGACCACAACGCTGGCAAGACGGTCACGGTGCAGCAGACCGGCAGCCCGATGCGCCGGGATCACACCCAGCGCGAGACGCTGGTGGGCTTAAAGCTCAACAAGATCGGCCGCGTTGCCAAGCTTGTCGATACGCCGCAGACGCGAGGCATGATCGCCAAGGTCGCGCACCTCGTGCGCGTGGTGGAGAAGTAGAATGAAGCTTCACGAACTCGGCGACCGTCCGGGCGCCCGCAAGACCCGCAAGCGCATCGGCCGCGGCATCGGCTCCGGCAAAGGCAAAACCGGCGGCCGCGGCGGCAAGGGCCAGACCGCGCGTTCCGGCGTGCGCATCAAGGGCTTTGAGGGCGGCCAGATGCCGCTGCATCGCCGCCTGCCCAAGCGCGGTTTCAAGAATACGGCATTCGCGCGCAAGCTCAACGAGATCAATCTCGGTCGCCTGCAACAGGCGATCGACGCCGGCAAGCTCGATCCGGCGGCGACCATCGATGCCGCGGCTTTGGTCAAGGCCGGTGTTTTGCGCCGGGCCAAGCATGGCGTGCGAGTGCTTGGCGGCGGCGAGATCAAGGCGAAGATTGCTCTGGCGGTGTTCGGCGCGTCGAAATCGGCGGTCGCCGCGGTGGAGAAGGCCGGCGGCTCGGTCGAGATCCTCGCTCCCAAGGCGGAGACGAGCGAACAGGCGGCCTGATGCCTATATAGGCGGCGGCAACGGAGCACCGGTGGATGGCCTCTGCAGCAGAACAACTGGCAGCCAATCTCAATTTCTCGGCGCTGGCCAAGGCCGAAGAGCTGAAGAAGCGCATTTGGTTCACGCTCGGCGCGCTGCTGGTCTATCGGCTCGGCACCTACATTCCCTTGCCCGGCATCGATCCCAACGCCTGGAACCAGATTTTCAATTCCCAGGCCGGCGGCATTCTGGGGATGTTCAACATGTTCGCCGGCGGCGGCATTCACCGCATGGCGATATTCGCGCTGAACATCATGCCCTACATTTCGGCCTCGATCATCATCCAGCTGATGACGACGGTGTCGCCGACGCTCGAACAGCTCAAGAAAGAGGGCGAGCAGGGTCGCAAAATCATCAATCAGTACACGCGCTACCTGACTGTGGTGTTGGCCGCGTTTCAGGCCTACGGCATCTCCGTCGGTCTGCAAGGCGCCAGCAACGTCGTCACCGATCCGGGCCCGTTCTTCGTCATCTCGACCGTGATTACGCTGACCGGCGGCACCATGTTCCTGATGTGGCTCGGCGAACAGATCACGCAACGCGGCATCGGCAACGGCACGTCGCTGATCATCATGGCGGGGATCGTGGCGCAACTGCCATCGGCCATCGCCGGCACGCTTGAACTCGGCCGCCAGGGCGCGCTTTCGACCGGGCTCATTCTCATCGTCATAGTGATGGTCGTGGCGGTCATCACCTTCATCGTGTTCATGGAGCGCGCGCAGCGCCGCCTGCTGATCCAGTATCCCAAGCGCCAGGTCGGCAATCGCATGTTCGAGGGCCAGTCGTCGCATCTGCCGCTCAAGCTCAACACCTCGGGCGTCATTCCGCCGATCTTCGCCTCCTCGCTGCTGCTGTTGCCGACCACGGTCGCCAACTTCACGGCCGGGCAGGGGCCGGAATGGCTGACGCTGATCACCACGCAACTGTCGCACGGGCGGCCGCTGTTCCTGGCGCTCTATGTCGGCCTCATCGTCTTCTTCGCCTTCTTCTACACGGCGATCGTGTTCAATCCGACCGAGACCGCCGAGAATTTGAAGAAGCACGGCGGCTTCATCCCCGGCATCCGCCCGGGCGAGCGCACCGCCGAGTACATCGATTACGTGCTGTCGCGGATCACGGTGATCGGCGCGGCCTATCTGGCGGTGGTGTGCCTGTTCCCCGAAATGCTGATTTCGTATGCGGCGGTTCCGTTCTATTTCGGCGGCACTTCGCTGCTCATCGTCGTCAGTGTGACCATGGATACGGTGGCGCAAGTGCAGGGATACCTGTTGGCCCACCAATACGAAGGCTTGATCAAGCGGTCGAAACTGAGGGGGCGCCGTCGATGAGATTGATCCTGCTGGGCCCGCCGGGGGCTGGCAAGGGAACGCAGGCTCAGCGTCTCGTCGCCAAATACGGCATCGTTCAGCTCTCGACCGGCGACATGCTCCGCGCCGCCGTCAAGGCCGGCACCCCGGTCGGTCGGCAGGCCCAAGACATCATGGCGCGTGGCGGGCTCGTACCCGACGACGTCGTGGTGGAGATCGTGGGGCAACGCATCGCGCAGCCGGACGCGCGCAAAGGCTTCATTCTCGACGGTTTTCCCCGCACGGTGCCGCAGGCCGCGGCACTTGACCGCATGCTGGCGGAGCGGAACCTGGCCCTCGACGGTGTGATCGAGCTGCGCGTCGACGAGGACGCCCTGATCATGCGGATCGAGCGCCGCATCGAGGAGATGAACGCGCGCGGCGAAGCGCTCCGGGAGGATGACAATCCCGAGGTGCTGCATCGCCGGCTCCAGGCCTATCGCGAGCAAACCGCCCCATTGATCGCCTATTACCGGAACAAAGGCGCCCTGATTACCGTCGACGGCATGGCGCCGATCCCGGAAGTGGCCGCCGCCATCGATCGGGCGTTGTCGGCGGAGCCGGACATAGGAAAAAAATCCAGCGCAGGGGCATCGGCGGCGGCCAAACCGGCCGGATGATACCGACGCGGGGCTCGGTCAGCCGAGAGGCGGCATACCCGGGCGCCCCCTGACAAGTATTTACACGAAATCGCTAGGCGAGGTTGACGAAAGCGCGGGGAATCCATTAATAAGCACGGAATATCAGGTCGGAGATTTAGCAGCGATGCCAAGCCGCAAGGGCGGGCAGCCGTTGGCTTTTTACGTTTGTGGCCTTCTCAGGTGACATTCGAATCGACAGATCACAGCCGGGCGGCGCAGGGATACCCTGAGCTGGCCTGCATAAGGAGCGACTGAGGTGGCCCGTATCGCTGGCGTCAATATCCCGACCAACAAGCGCGTCGTGGTCGCGCTGCAATATATCCACGGCATTGGCCCGGCCAAGGCCTTGGAAATCATGCACAAAGTATCGATACCCGAGGCGCGCCGGGTGTCGCAATTGACCGATCAGGAAGTGCTGCAGCTGCGTGAGGTGATCGACCGCGACTATATCGTCGAGGGCGATCTGCGGCGCGAAGTGGCCATGAACATCAAGCGGCTGATGGATCTTGGTTGCTATCGCGGGTTGCGTCACCGTCGCGGCCTGCCGGTTCGCGGGCAGCGCACCCATACCAATGCACGCACCCGCAAGGGGCCGGCTAAGCCGATCGCCGGCAAGAAGAAATAGCGCGTCGAACAGGACTATGTGACGGCACCGGTGCGGCCGGTTCCGATCCGAAAGGGTTCAGAATGGGTAAGGAAGCTACGCGCGTCCGCCGACGCGAACGCAAAAACATCGCGTCGGGCGTCGCGCATGTGAATGCCACGTTCAACAACACCATGATTACGATCACCGACGTGCAGGGCAATACCATTGCCTGGTCGTCGTCGGGCACGATGGGATTCAAGGGCTCGCGCAAGTCGACGCCCTATGCCGCGCAGGTCGCCGCCGAGGACGCCGCCAAGAAGGCGCAGGAGCACGGCATGCGCACGCTCGAGGTCGAGGTGGCGGGCCCTGGTTCGGGGCGGGAATCGGCGCTGCGCTCGCTGCAGGCCGCCGGTTTCACCATTACCTCGATCCGCGACGTAACGCCGATCCCGCACAATGGATGCCGACCGCGCAAGCGGCGGCGCGTATAGGACATCCGGCCGATGGAACATGTGGAACATCTGCCGCCGCAAGACCTTGGCCTCACGGAGCGGAGTGAGGCGCGCGAGCGGATCGCGCCGCGCAACGCGATGGGTGACAACGTGACGATTCAGAAGAATTGGCAGGAATTGATCAGGCCGGGCAAGCTGCAGGTCAGCGCCGGCGCCGACGCGCGGCGGATGGCGACGGTGGTCGCCGAGCCGCTCGAACGCGGTTTTGGCGTGACGCTCGGCAACGCACTGCGGCGCATTCTATTGTCCTCGCTGCAGGGCGCCGCGGTGCAGTCGGTGCACATCGACGGCGTGCTGCACGAATTCTCCTCGATTGCCGGCGTGCGCGAGGACGTGACCGACATCGTGCTCAACATCAAGGACATCGCCATCAAGATGCAGGGCGACGGGCCCAAGCGCATGGTGGTGAAGAAGCAAGGTCCGGGCACCGTCACCGCCGCCGACATTCAGACCGTGGGCGACATTGTCGTGCTCAATCCGGACCTCGTTCTGTGCACGCTCGACGAGGGCGCCGAGATCCGCATGGAATTCACGGTCAATACCGGCAAGGGCTACGTGCCGGCCGAGCGCAACCGTCCGGAGGACGCGCCGATCGGGCTGATCCCGGTCGACAGCCTCTACTCGCCGGTGCGCAAGGTGTCCTACAAGGTGGAGAATACCCGCGAAGGCCAGATCCTCGACTACGACAAGCTGACGCTATCGATCGAGACCAATGGCGCCGTGAGCCCCGAGGATTCGCTCGCCTACGCCGCGCGCATCCTGCAGGATCAGCTCAACGTCTTCGTGAACTTCGAGGAGCCCAAGCGCGAGACCGCGCAGGAGGCCATTCCCGATCTTGCCTTCAATCCGGCGTTCCTCAAGAAGGTCGACGAGCTCGAGCTCTCAGTGCGTTCGGCCAATTGTCTGAAGAACGACAACATCGTCTATATCGGCGATCTGGTGCAGAAGACCGAGGCCGAGATGCTGCGGACGCCGAACTTCGGCAGGAAATCGCTCAACGAGATCAAGGAAGTGCTGGTGCAGATGGGCCTGCATCTGGGCATGGAAGTCCCCGGCTGGCCGCCGGAGAACATCGAGGAACTGGCCAAGCGGTTCGAGGATCATTATTGAGGCACGTCGTTCCGGGGCGCTCGGCCGGAATGACGAAATGAGTTGCAGGAGACAGTCGTGCGTCACGCCAAAACCCACCGCAAGTTCGGCCGCCGCTCGGACCATCGCCGCTCGATGCTGGCGAACCTTGCCGCCGCGCTGATCAAGCACGAGCAGATCGTCACGACGCTGCCGAAGGCGAAGGACTTGCGCCCGGTCGTGGAAAAGCTGGTCACGCTCGGCAAGCGCGGCGACCTGCACGCGCGTCGGCAGGCGATCGCGCAGATGCGCGATCTCGCCATGGTGAAAAAGCTCTTCGAGGTGATCGGCCCGCGCTACAAGGAGCGCAGCGGCGGCTATACCCGCGTGATGAAAGCGGGGTTCCGCTACGGTGATTCGGCCCCGGTCGCCGTGATCGAGTTCGTCGACCGCGACGTTGAGGCGAAGGGCAAGGATTCCGGTCCGGTGCAAGTGCGCGCCGAGGAGCCGGCTCCCGCCGCCGCCTAGAGCATGATCCGGAAAAGTGGAAGCCGGTTTTCCGAAAAGATCATGCTCCACCAAGATATCAGAGCGCCAATCGATTCAGTCTGAAGCGATTGTGCTCTAGGGCGCGCCGCGCCCTTCTAAAGCCCGGCTCGCGCGCCTATATGGGACGGCATCGATTCGGGGTCTTTGCATGCCGCATCTGCGCGTCGCCGGCACCGTACTCGCCGCCGCCGTTTTTGCATTTCTGACGTTGCTGGCGAGCGCGAGCGCGCAGGAGCGCGTGGTACCGGGCTCGTCCGCCGAGCTGGTGCTGTCGTTTGCGCCGGTGGTCAAGCGCGTGGCGCCCGCGGTGGTCAACGTCTATGCCGCCCGCGTCATCGAGAACCGCAATCCCTTCCTCAACGATCCGCTGTTCCGCCAGTTTTTCGGCGCGATGCCGCGCGAGCAGGTGCAGCGCTCGCTCGGTTCTGGCGTCATCGTCGATCCGGCCGGCCTGGTCGTCACCAATTACCACGTGATCGAGGGCGCCAGCGAAGTGAAGGTGGCGCTCGCCGACAAGCGCGAGTTCGACGCCGAGATCGTGCTCAAGGACGAGCGCAGCGACCTCACCATTCTACGCATCAAGGACGCGCACGAGCGATTTCCGGTGCTGGAGTTCGGCAATTCCGATGAGCTGCAGGTCGGCGACTTGGTGCTGGCGATCGGCGACCCGTTCGGCGTCGGCCAGACGGTGACGCACGGCATCGTCTCGGCGGTGGCGCGCACGCAGGTCGGCATCTCCGATTATCAGTTCTTCATCCAGACCGACGCCGCCATCAATCCGGGAAATTCCGGCGGCGCCCTGGTCGATCTCAAAGGCCGGCTCATTGGCATCAACACGGCGATCTATTCGCGTTCCGGCGGCTCGCAGGGCATCGGCTTCGCCATCCCCGCGAACATGGTGCGGGTGGTGGTCAGCTCCGCCAAGGGCGGCAGCGCCGCGGTCAAGCGTCCATGGCTCGGCGCCAAGCTGCAGGACGTGACGCCGGAGATCGCCGAAAGCCTCGGGCTGAAGCGGCCGAGCGGCGCCCTGGTCGCGAGCCTTACCGCCGGCAGTCCCGCCGCCCGCGCCGGCATCAAGACCGGCGACCTGATCGTCAGCATCGACGGCACGGTCGTCGACGATCCGAACGCGTTCGATTACCGCTTCGCCACCAAGCCGCTCGGCGGCAGCGCGCAGATCGGTGTCGTCCGGCAAGGCCGCGATATGGTCGTGACGGTCGCGTTGCAGAGCATTCCCGAATCGCCGCGCGACGAAGTGGAGATCCGCTCGCGTTCGCCGTTTCTCGGCGCTACCGTCGCCAACCTTTCGCCAGCGCTTGCCGACGAGCTGCGGCTCGATCCGCAGAGCGAAGGCGTCGTCGTCGTCGGCGTCGCCGACGGCTCGGCGGCGCAATCGGTCGGCTTCCAGAAGGGCGATATCGTGGTCTCGGTGAATAACCAGAAGATCGCGAAATCCGCCGATCTCGATCGCATCGTGCGCGCCGGCGGACGGCAGTGGCGCATCACCATCAAGCGCGGTGGCCAGCAGATATCGGTCATATTCAGTGGATGAGTTTCACCTCTCCCCGTGTACGGGGAGAGGTCGCCGCGCGAAGCGCGGCGGGTGAGGGGCCGTTCGCACTTCTGAGCAAAGCGGATACGCCCCCTCACCCCAACCCTCTCCCCGCAAGCGGGGAGAGGGAGTAGGAGAGCGGATGACTTCGCGTCCCAAATCAAAATCACCGACCTTGTTCGCGGCCGCCGGCCTCGAGCACGACGCGCCGCGGCCGCTCGCCGATAAGCTGCGGCCCGACCAGCTTGCCGATGTCGTCGGGCAGGATCATCTGCTCGGCCCCGACGGGACGCTGACCCGCATGCTGGAGACGCGCTCGCTTGGTTCGCTCGTCTTCTGGGGGCCGCCGGGCACCGGCAAGACCACGGTGGCGCGGCTTTTGGCGCGGGCGACCGATCTGCACTTCGAGCAGATTTCGGCGATCTTTTCCGGCGTCGCCGACCTCAAGAAGGTGTTCGACGCGGCGCGGGCACGGCGCGAGACCGGGCAGGGGACGCTGCTCTTTGTCGACGAGATTCACCGCTTCAACCGCGCCCAGCAGGACTCCTTCTTGCCGGTCGTCGAAGACGGCACCATCGTGCTGGTTGGCGCCACCACGGAAAATCCGTCGTTCGAGCTGAACGCGCCGCTCCTTTCGCGGGCCCGCGTGCTGGTGTTCAAGCCGCTCGACGTCGCGGCGATCGAGAAGCTTTTGCAGCGCGCCGAGGCGATCGAAGGCAAGGAACTGCCGCTCGATGACGACGCCCGTGCTTCGCTGATCCGCATGGCCGATGGCGACGGCCGCGCCGCGCTGACGCTGGCGGAAGAGGTCTGGCGCGCGACGCGGGCGGGCGAAACGTTCGATGCCGCCGCCCTGCAGGACATCGTGCAGCGCCGCGCGCCGATCTACGACAAGGCGCAGGACGGCCACTACAACTTGATCAGCGCGCTGCACAAGTCGGTGCGCGGCTCCGATGTCGATGCCGCGCTGTACTATCTCTGCCGCATGCTCGACGCCGGCGAGGACCCGCTTTATCTCGCCCGCCGCGTCGTGCGCATGGCGGTGGAGGATATCGGGCTCGCCGATCCGCAGGCGCTCATTGTCGCCAATGCCGCCAAGGACGCTTACGACTTCCTCGGCTCGCCGGAAGGCGAGCTCGCCATCGCCGAGGCCGTGATCTATGTGGCGACCGCGCCGAAATCGAACGCCACCTACGTGGCGTTCGGCGAAGCGATGCACACGGCGAAGGAAGCCGGCTCGCTACGCCCGCCCAAGCACATCCTCAACGCGCCGACCAAGCTGATGAAAACCGAGGGCTACGGCTCGGGCTACGAATACGACCATGACGCGCCCGAGGCGTTCTCCGGCCAGGACTATTTCCCGGAACAGCTCGGCCGCCACAAATTCTACGATCCGCCCGAGCGCGGCTTTGAGCGCGAAATCCGCAAGCGGCTCGAATACTGGGAGAAGCTGCGCCGGGAACGGGGCGGATCGTGAGAGGCTCCCGCGGACCACGCCAGTCGGGCGGCGGCAAGCAGATCGCCGGATCGCGCCAGCAACGTCGTTTCGTTCGCCGCCACCCTGAGGCGGCCGCGAAGGAGCGCCCCCTTGCGCGAAGCGCCAAGGCGCTTCCGAAGCAATCCTCGAAGGATGGTGGTGTGGGCCGCGCATCGTCCGAGGGCCGGCTGCACCGGCCGTTGAACGATGGCGGAAAAAGAAGCGTCGCGCCTGCAATACTCCCTACGGCAGTTCAGAACGTCGCGGTCACCGCCGACGAAGGCGGCATGCGGGTGGATCGGTTTCTCGAAGCGCGGTTTCCCGGATTAAGTTTTTCCCATATCCAGCGCGTCATCCGCAAAGGCGAGGTGCGCGTCAACGGCAAGCGCACGCAGCCGAAGAACCGGCTGGAGGCGGGGCAGACGTTGCGCATTCCGCCGCTGCGGCTCGATCAGTCAAAAAAGCCGCGCGCGGCGGGCAGCGAAGCGGACGAGAAGACGCGCGCGTTTCTGCAATCGATCACACTGCACGAAGACACCGACGTACTGGTGCTCAACAAGCCGATGGGGCTCGCGGTGCAAGGCGGCTCCGGCACCACGCGTCATCTCGACGGCATGCTCGAAGTGTTGCGCGACGCCCACGGCCAGCGGCCGCGGCTGGTGCATCGGCTCGACAAGGACACCGCCGGCTGCCTCCTGGTCGCCAAGACGCGCTTCGCCGCGGCGGCGCTGGCGAAAACCTTTCGCTCGCGCTCGGCGCGCAAAATCTATTGGGCGCTGGTCGCCGGCGTACCGAAGCCGCCGCAGGGCCGCATCTCGACGTATCTCGTTAAGGAAGAGCGCGAAGACGAGTCGCTTATGCGCATTGCGCGCCACGGCGAGAAGGGCGCCAGCCATGCGGTGACTTATTACGCCGTGGTCGAAACGTCAGGACCGTTGCTCGCCTGGATATCGCTCAAGCCGGTAACCGGCCGCACCCATCAACTGCGCGCGCACATGGCGCATATCGGTCACGCGATCGTCGGCGATCCGAAGTATTTCTCGCGCGAAAACTGGGAGCTGCCGGGCGGCATGCAGAACGAGCTGCATCTGCTCGCCCGCCGCATCGTGGTGCCGCATCCGCGCGGCGGGGTGATCGACGTCACCGCGCCGCTGCCGCCGCACATGCAGCAATCGTGGAATCTGCTCGGCCTCGATGCCAAGCGCTACGATCCGATCGTCGACGCGCCGGAGGAGTAACGACAATCACCGCAAGCTGGCGTTGATCTTGTCCAGCGCCGCCGCGCCCGGGCACAGCTCATTCTCGCCGAGCGCGTTGAGCGGCGCGGCGACGGTGTTGAGATGGCCGTGCAAATCCTCGGTTTCGGGCGCCACGTAGAGGAGCCCGGTGACGATCTGCCCCTTGGCGGCGTGCAGCTGCTGGAAGGTCATGGCGCCGAGCCGGTCGTGCACGTCGTAATCGGCGTCGAGCTTGCGCAACGCCAGCGTCGAGCCGTCGTGCTGCATCACCAGCTCGACGCTGCCCGGCTCATAATCGACCTTGATCGGCGCGCGGCCGGTGATGAAATCGAGCCGGTTGACCGCCTCGTTGTGCTCGCGCACGTAGTCGAAGCTCTTGGTCGAGCCGGCGTGATTGTTGAAGGCGACGCAGGGCGAGATCACGTCGATGAAGGCGGCGCCCTGATGCTCGATGGCGGCCTTGATCAGCGGCGTGAGCTGCCCCTTGTCGCCGGAAAACGAGCGGGCGACGAAAGTGGCGCCCACTTGCAGCGCGATGGCGACCAGGTCGATGGCGTTGTCGGTATTGACGACGCCGCGCTTGGATTTCGAGCCGGCATCGGCGGTGGCCGAGAACTGGCCCTTGGTCAGGCCGTAAACGCCATTGTTTTCAACGATATAGGTCATATTGACGCCGCGGCGGATGGCGTGCGCGAACTGGCCGAAACCGATCGAGGCGGAGTCGCCGTCGCCGGAGACGCCGAGATAGATGAGGTCGCGGTTGGCGAGATTGGCGCCGGTCAGCACCGAGGGCATGCGACCGTGCACGGAATTGAAGCCGTGCGAATTGCCGAGGAAATAGGTCGGCGTTTTCGACGAGCAACCGATGCCGGAGAGCTTGGCCACCCGATGCGGCGCGATCGAAAGCTCGAAGCAGGCCTCGATGATCGACGCCGAGATCGAATCGTGGCCGCAGCCGGCGCACAGCGTCGACACCGCGCCTTCGTAATCGCGATGGGTATAGCCGAGCTCGTTCTTCGGCAATTCGGGATGATGGAATTTTGGTTTGACGACGTAGGTCATGACACAACCTTGCCCTTGCGCAGCGGCGTGACTTTGAGCGCGTCGAGGTGGTCGGCGATCGCGCGGGCGATGAAGCGGGCGGTGATCGGCGTGCCGTCGTAGTGCAGGATCGGCACCAGCCGCACCGGATCGATATTGCATTCGTTGACGACGAGCGAGCGCAGCTGCGCATCGCGGTTCTGCTCGACGACGAACACGAAATCGTGCTCGCCGATAAAGCTGGTCACGCTCGAATGGAACGGGAAGGCGCGCACCCGCAACCGGTCGAGCGCGTGGCCGCCCGCTTCGAGCAGTTCGATCGCCTCGTCCATGGCGGGCGAGGTCGAGCCGAAATAGATGACGCCGTATTTGGTCGGCTTGTCGGCATTGGCCTGCAGCGGGCGCGGCACCAGGTCCTTGGCGGTCTCGAACTTGCGAAGGAGCCGCTGCATGTTGTCGGCGTAGGCCGGACCTTCCTCGGTGTAGCGGGCGTAGCGGTCGCGCGAGGTGCCGCGAGTAAAGAACGATCCCTTGGTCGGGTGCGTGCCGGGAAAGGTGCGGTAGGGAATGCCGTCGCCGTCGACATCGAGATAGCGGCCGAATTCCTTGCCGGCTTCCAGCGCGGCCGCGCTCATCACCTTGCCGCGGTCGAACTTGCGGCTGTCGTCCCAGGCGAGCGGCCGGGCCAGCCGGTGATTCATGCCGATGTCGAGATCGAGCATGACGAACACCGGCGTCTGCAGGCGGTCGGCGAGGTCGAAGGCCGCCGCGCCGAACTCGAAGGCTTCCGCCGGATCCTCGGGAAACAGCAGCACATGCTTGGTATCGCCGTGCGAGGCATAGGCGCAGGACAGGATATCGGTCTGTTGCGTGCGCGTCGGCATGCCGGTCGAGGGGCCGGACCGCTGCACATCGAAGATCACGGCGGGAATTTCGGCAAAGTAAGCGAGGCCGAGAAATTCCTGCATCAGCGAAATTCCGGGTCCCGAGGTCGCGGTGAAGGCGCGGGCGCCGTTCCAGGAAGCGCCGATGACAATGCCGATCGAGGCAAGCTCGTCCTCGGCCTGGATGATCGCGAACTTGTTCTTTTTCGTTTCCGCATCGACGCGCAGGCGGCTGCAATGGCGGGTGAACGCTTCGGCGAGCGAAGACGACGGCGTGATCGGATACCAGGCGCACACCGTGGCGCCGCCGTAGACCGCGCCCAAAGCCGCGGCGGAATTGCCTTCGATGAAGATGCGGTCGCCGACCGCGTCGGCGCGCTTTAATCGCAGGCCGATCGGATGCTCGACATTCATCATCACCCAGTCGCGGCCCAGATGCAGCGCGTGCTTGTTGGCGTCGAACAGCTTCTCCTTGCCCTTGAATTGCTCGGCGATGAGCTTCTCCATTTCGCCGACATCCATGTCGAGCAGCGCCGACAGCGCGCCGACATAGACGATGTTCTTGAACAATTGACGCTGACGCGGGTCGCTGTATTCGCGATTGCAGATGGCGGTGAGCGGCACGCCGATGACGGTGACGTCGTCGCGGAATTTCGACTTCGGCATCGGCTTGGTCGAATCGTAAAGCAAATAGCCGCCGGGCTCGATGCCGGCTACGTCGTTGTCCCAAGTCTGCGGATTCATCGCCACCATGAGATCGGTGCCGCCGCGGGCGCCGAGATGGCCGGCCTCCGAAATGCGCACCTCGTACCAGGTCGGCAGGCCTTGGATGTTGGAGGGGAAAATGTTGCGCGGCGCCACCGGAACGCCCATGCGCAGCACCGAGCGGGCGAACAGCTCGTTGGCGCTCGCCGATCCGGAACCGTTGACGTTGGCAAATCGGACGACGAAGTCGTTTACGCTTTGGATCGGCATGCTTGCTCTGCGTGAGTCATATCGATGAGGTATTTCTGCATGTCCCAGGCGCCGGTGGGACAACGCTCGGCGCACAGCCCGCAGTGCAGGCAGACGTCTTCGTCCTTGACCATGACGCGGCCGGTTTTCAGGTCGTCGGCGACGTAGAGGTCCTGGGCGCGGTCCTTGGCCGGCGCCTTGAGCCGCGTGCGCAGGTCGGCTTCCTCGCCGTTGAACGTGAAAGTGATGCAGTCCATCGGGCAGATATCGACGCAGGCGTCGCATTCGATACAGAGCTGGCCGGTGAACACGGTCTGCACGTCGCAATTGAGGCAGCGATCGGCCTCCTTCAACGCCAGCTCGACGTCGTAGCCAAGCTCGACCTCGGCCCTGATGTCGCGCAGCGCCACGACCTTCTCGCGATGCGGCACCCGGTAGCGCCGGTCGGGCGTGATCTCGTTGTCATAGCTCCACTCGTGGATGCCCATCTTCTGGCTGGTGATGGTCATCTGCGGCGCCGGCCGGACGTTGATGTCCTCGCCGCGGCAGAACCTGTCGATCGAGAGCGCCGCCTCGTGGCCGTGCGCCACCGCCCAGATGATGTTCTTCGGCCCGAACGCGGCGTCGCCGCCGAAGAACACCTTCGGATGCGTCGAGGCCATGGTCCTGGCGTCGACCTTGGGCATGTTCCGCTCGTCGAATTCGATGCCGCAATCGCGCTCGATCCAGGGAAACGCGTTCTCCTGGCCGACCGCGACCAGCACGTCGTCGCAGGCAAAGTGCTGGTCCGGCTCGCCGGTCGGCACGAGATCGCGGCGGCCGTTGGCGTCGCGCATCGCCTTGACCTTCTGGAAGGTGACGCCGATCAGCTTGCCGTTCTGGTGGGTGAACTCCT
Organism: Xanthobacteraceae bacterium; assembly: GCA_050011955.1. Taxonomy (GTDB): domain Bacteria; phylum Pseudomonadota; class Alphaproteobacteria; order Rhizobiales; family Xanthobacteraceae; genus BOG-931. The sequence goes on along the minus strand of JBEKIC010000001.1, from coordinate 55,490 downwards.
TCGGCACCAAATAATTGAAGATCGGAATGTCCTCGTGCATGGCGTCCTCCTTTTCCCAGGGGGACGCCTTCATCTCCTCGAAACCGGAGCGCACGACGACCTTGACGTCCTCGCCGCCGAGCCGGCGCGAGGAGCGGCAGCAATCCATGGCGGTGTTGCCGCCGCCCAGCACGATGACGCGCTTGCCGATGCGGTCGATGTGGCCGAAGGAGACGCTGGCGAGCCAGTCGATGCCGATATGAATGTTCTTTCCTGCTTCCTTGCGGCCGGGGATGTCGAGGTCGCGGCCGCGCGGCGCGCCGCAGCCGACGAAGATCGCGTCGAAATTTTCCGCCAGCAGCGTCTTCATGCTGTCGATGCGCTTGCCGCCGACGAAGGCGATGCCGAGATCGAGAATGTAGTTGCATTCCTCGTCGATCACGCTTTCCGGCAGGCGGAATTTCGGAATCTGCGTCCGCATCATGCCGCCGGCCGACGGGTCCTGGTCGAACACGACGCAGTCGTACCCCATCGGCGCGAGGTTGCGCGCCACCGTGAGCGAGGCCGGGCCGCCGCCGACCAGCGCGATGCGCTTGCCGTTCTTGGTGGCGGCCGGCTTGGGCAGGCGGGCGCGGATGTCGTCCTTGAAGTCGGCGGCGACGCGCTTTAGCCGGCAGATCGCGACGGGGTCCTTTTCGACCCGGCCGCGGCGGCAGGCGGGCTCGCACGGGCGGTCGCAGGTGCGTCCCAAAATGCCGGGAAACACGTTCGATTCCCAGTTGACCATGTAGGCGTCGCTGTAGCGGCCCGCCGCGATCAAGCGGATGTATTCAGGGACCGGCGTGTGCGTCGGACAAGCCCACTGACAATCCACCACCTTGTGGAAATAATCCGGGACCGAAATGTCGGTAAGTTTCATCTAGTCCTCTTGCCCCGCAGCATTCCGCCGATCCTTTGGCGGTTCCTTAACGCTGCTGCGCGGATCAGCATCCCCCCGCGATCTGGCACCTTTGCCGAATCCGGGCGCGGATACTAGTCGAGCGAGGTGCGGATTTCCACCGCTTGTGCTTGTTATAACAAGCTTTTGCCGCTGACCGTCCTCAACAAAAGCGCGATTGCCTGCGTCACCGGCGCACGATCGTCGCGGGCTGGTCGCGGACGCCGTGATCTTGATATAAGTCATTGAATATGTTGGTTATTTTATGTCTATGCGAGATTGCGGCAAGGCGGCACGGCGGGACGTGGTGGAGACGGTTGAGTTCTCGTCTATGGTCTAAAGTCTGATGCGCGACACGTTCGAGAAATCCTTGCCGGAGAATGCCGTGGAGGCGGTGCGCCGCGCCACGCGGCCCGTCCTGCGGCGCCGCTTCTACGGCAAGGCCGGCACCGCGGCCGCCGGCGAAAGCTTCGCCGTGCGGCTCGACGACAAGCCGGTGCACACGCCCGCGGGCCGCATCCTGGCCGCGCCGACGCTCGCCTTGGCCGAGGCGATCGCGGCGGAATGGGACGGGCAGCGTGACACCATCAATCCGGCGAAAATGCCGCTGACGCGCTTGGCCAATGTCATCATCGACGGCGTCAGCGATCGGCCTGGGCCGGTGGCGGCCGAGATCCAAAAATATCTCGCCACCGATCTTGTTTGCTATCGCGCGGCGGCGCCGCCAGGGCTCGTCGACCGCCAAGCGCGCCATTGGGATCCGATCGTGGTCTGGACGCATGACGCGCTCGGCGCGCATTTGCGCGTGGGCGAGGGGGTCATTCACGTCGTCCAGCCCGAGGCCGCGCTCGCCGCCGCCGGCGCCGCCATCCCCGACGATCCCTGGCGGCTCGGCGCCGTGCACACCGTGACCACGCTCACCGGCTCGGCGCTGATTGCGCTCGCGTTATTGCACGCGCGGCTGACGGCGGACGAGGCCTGGCAGGCCGCGCATGTCGACGAGGACTGGAACATGGCGCAATGGGGCCGCGACGAGATCGCGCTTTCGCGCCGCGCCTTCCACTTTACGGAGCTACAGGCGGCGGCGTTGGTGTTGCAGTTGCTGGCGGACTGAAGGGAGAACGTAACCCGCGTGAGCGGAGCGACACGCGGGAACGCACGCCGCTCCCGGATTTTGCTGGCGCTCAACCCGGGCTGCAGCAATCAGCCGCCGGTGACGCTCATGTGGCGGGCCAGCGCCGGCCGCTGGTGGCGGCGGTCGATGATGAAATCGTGGCCCTTGGGCTTGCGGGAAATCGCCTCGTCGATCGCGGCGAACAACAGATCGTTGCTTTCGGAGGCGCGCAGCGGCGCGCGCAGGTCGGCCGCATCTTCCTGGCCGAGGCACATATAGAGCGTGCCGGTGCAGGTGATGCGCACGCGATTGCAGGATTCGCAGAAATTATGGGTGAGCGGCGTGATGAAGCCGAGCCGTCCGCCGGTCTCGGCGACGCGCGTATAGCGCGCGGGGCCGCCGGTGCGATAGTCGAGATCTTCGAGCGAAAAACGTTCGGCGAGACGCGCCCGCACCACCGACAGCGGCAGGTATTGGTCGAGCCGGCCTTCGCCGATCTCGCCGAGCGGCATCACTTCGATCAGCGTCAGATCCATGCCGCGCCCGTGCGCCCACTCGATCAGCTGCGGGAACTCGTCCTCGTTCACGCCCTTGAGCGCGACCGCATTGATTTTGACTTTCAGGCCGGCGGCCTGCGCGGCGTCGATGCCGGCCAGCACCTGCGGCAACGAGCCCCAGCGGGTGATGGCGCTGAATTTTTCCGCATCCAGCGTGTCGAGCGAGACGTTGATGCGCCGCACGCCATGCGCCTTGATCTCTTCGGCATATTTGGCGAGCTGCGATCCATTGGTGGTCAAGGTCAGCTCGTCGAGCTGCCCCGAACCGAGGTGCCGCGACAGCGAGGAGAACAGCGTCATGATACCCCGGCGTACCAGCGGCTCGCCGCCGGTGAGGCGAAGCTTGCGCACGCCGCGCGCGATGAAAGCCGAGCACAGCCGGTCGAGCTCCTCGAGCGTGAGCAGGTCGGCCTTCGGCAAGAAGCTCATGTTCTCCGACATGCAATAGACGCAGCGGAAATCGCAGCGGTCGGTGACCGAAACACGCAAATAGCTGATGTGGCGGCCGAACGGGTCGACCAGCGCCCGGCGATCGGGTGCGGCATCAAAGTCGGGAACTGGCGAATGGTCCACTTTCACGCTGTCCATCGACTGCGTTTCCATCTCCTCCCTGCGCATGATCTTTTCGGAAAACCGGATTCCACTTTTCCGGATCATGCTGAAGGCTCCATATGAGCCAACCCGCAGGGTTGTTCTATTTATAACCTACGTAGTCACCCTTTGTGCCCGATAAAGCCCTGATCGTCCATAGTATTTTTCACATGTCCGAGATCGTCGATGACGGTCGCAAGTTCCGCGAAGCTGCTGATGACCCGGTCCGGCCGCAATGTCGCGATCGGCACGTCAGTATAGCCGAAATCGACGGCGACGACCGGCACGTTGGCGGCGCGCCCGGTGCGGATGTCCGTCACCGAGTCCCCGACCATGATCGCGCGTTGGGGCTCGCCGCCGGCGCGGACGACCGTCTGCCGGAAAATCTCCGGATTTGGCTTCTGCACCCCAAACGTATCCTGGCCGCAAATCGCGGCGAAGCGCTCGCTCAACCGCAGCGCATCCAAGAGGCGTTTCGAGAGCCATTCGAGCTTGTTGGTGCAGACCGCCAGCCGATGACCCGCGGCGGCCAAGCGGTCGAGCGCCGGCTCAAGCTCGGGGAACGGCCGCGAACGGTCGGCGATGTGTTCGGCATAGTGGGCGATGAAGGGGGTGTAGAGCGCATCGACGGCCGCGGTCGAAGAGTTCCGCCCCTCCAAAGCCAGCGCCCGCTCGATCATGGTCCTTGCGCCCCCGCCGATCAGCGGCCGGGCGTCGTCATAGGGAACGGCCGGCAGCCCGTGCTTTGTCAGAATAAAGTTCAGCGTATGGATGAGGTCGGGGGCGGTGTCGATCAGCGTGCCGTCGAGATCGAAGACGATGGTGAGCATGGCTTTCGCCTAACCGCGGAAAGCCTGCGGCGCAAGCGTCTGTTCGTTCTTCGGCAAGGGCTTGGTCGCTTTCATTGCAATTTTGCCCTACATACCCGCCTATGAACATCGAAGCCTACAAACGCGCCGCCGCTGCCCGCGCCCTGGAATTCGTGCGGCCGGGCATGCGGCTCGGGCTCGGCACCGGTTCGACCGCCAAGCATTTTGTCGACTTGCTCGGCGAGCGCGTGCGGGCGGGTCTCGATATTGTCGCGGTGCCAACGTCCGAGGCGACGCGCGACCATGCGGAGCGGGTCGGCATTGCGCTCACCACCCTCGACGACATCCCGGAACTCGACCTGACCGTCGACGGCGCCGATGAGATCGCGCCGGATCTGACCCTGATCAAGGGCGGCGGCGGCGCCCTGCTGCGCGAGAAGGTGGTGGCCGCGGCTTCGGCGCAAATGATCGTGATCGCCGACGAGTCGAAATGGGTCTCGATGCTGGGCAATTTCCCGCTGCCGATCGAGATCGCGCCGTTCGGCGCCACGGCGATCCACCGCGCGGTCGAAGCCGCTAGCGCGGAAGCCGGCTGTCCCGGCCCGGCGCTGCTGCGCAAAGGGCAGAACGGCCAAGCTTTCGTGACCGACGGCGGTCACTGGCTGTTGGACGCCCAATTGCAACGCATCGCCGACCCGACCGAACTCGCCGCGCGTCTGTGCACGGTGCCCGGCGTGATGGAACACGGCTTATTCATCGGCATTGCGCGCACTGCTATTCTGGCCGGTCCGGACGGGGTGCGCCTCGTCGAGCGGCCCTGATCGGCGTGCAAGGGAGCAGGATCGCCAGATGTCCGGTTACGACGTCGATCTGTTCGTCATTGGCGGCGGCTCGGGCGGCGTGCGTGCCGCGCGCATCGCTGCCCAGCATGGCGCGCGCGTCATGCTCGCGGAAGAGTATCGCGTCGGCGGCACCTGCGTCATCCGCGGCTGCGTGCCGAAGAAGCTTCTGGTCTACGCCTCGCGCTTCCGCGCGGAATTCGAGGACGCCGCCGGCTACGGCTGGACGGTGCCGCAAACGTCGTTCGATTGGCCGACATTGATCGCCAACAAGGACCGCGAGATCGCGCGGCTCGAGGCGGCCTATACCGCGACGCTGGAGAAGGCCGGCGTTACCATCGTCAAAAGCCGCGCCGTGCTCACGGACGCCCACACGGTGCGGTTGGCGAACGGCGATCGGGTGCGCGCGGCCTATATCCTGATCGCCACCGGCGGCGCGCCGAGCCATGGCGATCCCATCCCCGGGATCGAGCACGCCATTTCCTCGAACGAGGCGTTCCACCTGCCGCAGCTGCCGCAGCAGGTGGTGATCCAGGGCGGCGGCTACATCGCGGTGGAGTTCGCCGGCATCTTTGCCGGGCTCGGCGCCCAGGTGACGCTGATCTATCGCGGCGAGAACATTTTGCGCGGCTTCGACGACGACGTGCGGGCGCACGTGCGTATGGATATGGAAAAGCACGGCATCAGGGTCTTCACCGGCTGCAAGGTCGCGGCGATCGAGCGGGCCGCCGCCCGCTTCTCGGTGCATTTGTCGAGCGGCAATCAGCTCAGTGCCGATCGCGTGATGTTCGCCGTCGGGCGGCGGCCGAATATCGCGAACCTGGGCCTCGAGGAAGCCGGCGTCGAGATCGCCAAAAATGGCGGCGTCGCCGTCGACGAATACTCGCGCACCACCGTTGCCAACATCTACGCCATCGGCGACGTGACCAACCGCGTCAATCTCACGCCGGTCGCCATCCGCGAAGGCGCCGCCTTCGCCGATACGGTGTTCGGCGGCAAACCTACCGCGGTCGATCACAGCAATGTGCCGACGGCGGTGTTCTCCGATCCCGAAGTCGGGGTCATCGGGCTGACCGAAGCGCAGGCGCGCACGCGGCTGGCGCAGACCGATGTCTACCGGGCCATGTTCAAGCCGCTGAAAGCGACCTTGTCGGGCCGCGACACCACGGTGCTGATCAAGCTCGTGGTCGATGGCCTGACCGACCGCGTCATGGGCTGCCATATCGTGGGGGAGGGCGCCGCCGAAATGATTCAGGTTGCCGCCATCGCCGTGACAATGGGGGCCACCAAGGCGGATTTCGACGCCACCATGGCGCTGCATCCAACCACCGCCGAGGAATTGGTCACGATGCGGCAGAAGAGCGCCAGCTACGCCCGCGAAGCGGCGGAATAGGCAAAAATAAGCTCCGACGCTCGACGGTCGCGCCCCCCGCGCCAACGGCACTTGACGGGGCCAGCCATGCGTATCTACATTGTATCTACTCCAGAGGAGCGCAGGTTATGAAAGTCGAGTTTTTGCGATGGGGCAACAGCCTGGCGCTGCGGGTTCCGAAAGCATTCGCCGAAGAGATTGGAGCGGTCGAGGGAAAGCGGGCGGAAATGACGGCCGACAACGGTGTCCTCGTCGTCAAGGTCGCCAAACCAAGGAAGCGGCGCCGCTATAATTTGGAGCACCTTATCAATGGCATCACTGAAGAAAACCGGCAGCCGGAGATCGACTGGGGCCCGCCCGTCGGCAACGAAGTCTGGTAGCCCCTATTGCCCCGACGCGGGCGATTTCATCTGGATCGAATTCGATCCGACCAAAGGACACGAGCAGCGCGGCCGCCGTCCCGCCCTGGTTCTAAGCCCGCGAGCCTATAACAGCCGCGTTGGCCTCTGCGTCGCCAGCCCGATTACCAGCCAAGGCAAGGGCTACCCTTTTGAGGTGCCGATCCCGAGCGGCCACGGCGTCGCCGGCGTGGTGCTGGCCGACCAGATGCGGAGCTTGTCGTGGCCGGTGCGCAATGCCAGTTTGGCCGGCCGCGCTCCTGCCGATTTGCTCGAAGACGTACGCGAGAAGATCGCGGCGCTGATCGAAATCTCGTAACGCAGGGCTACCGTTGCCGGCCTGTTGCCGCCGCGGCGCGCCGTGTATAACACCGCCGGAATATGGAGATAGGTCATGTCCAGGCGGACAAATTCGGCCAACTGGAGCCCGGATAAGTGGACTCCAGATTCTTGGCGCTCGAAGCCGATCGTGCAGGTGCCGGATTACCCGGACGCCAAGGCGCTCGCCGACGTCGAGGCGCAGCTTGCGAGCTATCCGCCGCTGGTTTTTGCCGGCGAGGCGCGCAACCTGAAGCGGGCGTTGGCGCAGGTCGCGACGGGCGACGCGTTTCTGCTGCAGGGCGGCGACTGCGCGGAGAGTTTTGCCGAGCACGGCGCCAACAACATCCGCGATTTCTTCCGCCTGTTCCTGCAAATGGCGGTGGTGCTGACCTATGCGGCGGCTTCGCCGGTGGTCAAGGTCGGCCGCATTGCCGGCCAATTCGCCAAGCCGCGCTCATCGCCGACGGAGAAACGCGGCGGCGTCGAGCTGCCGGCCTATCGCGGCGACATCGTCAACGGCACCGACTTCACGGCGGAGGCCCGCACGCCGGATCCGCGCCGACAATTGGAGGCCTATCGGCAGTCGGCGGCGACGCTCAACCTGCTGCGCGCCTTTGCCACCGGCGGCTATGCCAACCTGTCGAACGCGCATCAATGGATGCTGTCCTTCGTCAAGGACTCACCGCAGTCGAAGCGTTACCAGGACCTCGCTAATCGTCTCACCGAGGCGCTCGACTTCATGCGCGCCTGCGGCATCGATCCGGAAGTGCATCCCGAAATGCGCACGACCGATTTCTTCACCAGCCACGAGGCGTTACTGCTGGGCTACGAGCAGGCTTTTACGCGCGTCGATTCAACGACCGGCGACTGGTACTGCACCAGCGGCCACATGCTGTGGATCGGCGACCGCACCCGGCAGCCGGATCACGCCCACGTCGAGTACTGCCGCGGCGTCAAAAATCCGCTCGGACTGAAGACCGGACCGACACAGAAGCCGGACGAGCTGCTCAAGCTCATCGACATCCTTGATCCGGACAACGAACCCGGCCGCCTCACCTTGATCTGCCGGATGGGCGCGGACAAGGTCGCCGAGCACTTGCCGCCGCTCGTTCGCGCCGTGAAGCGCGAAGGCCGCAACGTGGTGTGGTCGTGCGATCCCATGCACGGCAATACCATCACCTCGGTGACCGGCTACAAGACGCGGCCGTTCGATCAAATCCTCAAGGAGGTGCGGACTTATTTTCAAGTGCATGCCGCCGAAGGCACTTATGCTGGCGGCGTGCATCTGGAAATGACCGGCCAGAACGTCACCGAGTGCACCGGCGGCGCGCGCGCGATCACCGACGAGGACCTCAACGACCGCTACCACACGGTCTGCGATCCGCGGCTGAATGCCGAGCAGTCGCTCGACCTCGCCTTCCTGCTCGCCGACCTGCTCAAGTCGAAGCGCGACGGCAAGGCGAAGCCGCTGCCGGCCGTGGCCGGGCTATAAGGCCGATATCCGGTTTCCCCGCGTTCGCAGGTGCCGGGCGGTTTTTGCCGCCGGTAGGGTTGCGCGTGCCTTGCTTTACAGCCTTGCGGGTTGACAGCTTCGATATTTCCATTATTATGGAAATATCGAAGCTGCGAGATCCTTCATGGCGGCGGATATCGAAGCGCATATCGCACGTTATGCCGACATGTTCTCAGCGATGGGAACCGAGGCGAGGCTGCGCATCATGCGGCTACTGCTGTCCGCCCATCCGGATGGAATGGTTGTCGGCGACATCGGGGCCGAATTGCAGATTCCGGCGTCGACCCTGTCGCACCATCTCGACAAGCTGAAGAACGAAGATCTGGTCAGCGTGCGGCGCGAAGGCACGTTTCTTCGCTATTCGGCGAACGCGGAAGCATTGCGGGAGATTTTGGCGTTTCTTTATGCGGAATGCTGCACCCGCAACAAAGCTGTTCGCCCGGAAAAAATCACACGATCTGCATAAGGGAGGCTGCTTATGAGCACCACCGATGTCAAAGACGCAGTCAGAGAGAAATATGCGCAGGCGGCGTTGCGGGTGGGCGCCACGGGAGCCTCGTGCTGCGGGGCGTCGTCGGCCCGCGACCCCGACAATCCTATCACCTCGAAACTTTACGACTCCGCCGAGACCGAGACGGTGCCCGAAGGCGCGGTGCTCGCTTCGCTCGGATGCGGCAATCCGACCGCATTGGCGCAACTGCGACCGGGAGAAACGGTGCTCGATCTCGGATCGGGCGGCGGTATCGACGTTCTGTTGTCGGCGCAGCGCGTTGCGCCGACCGGCAAGGCTTACGGACTGGACATGACGGATGAGATGCTGGCGCTCGCCCGCGAAAATCAGCGCAAGGCGGGGATCGAGAATGTCGAGTTTCTCAAAGGCGAGATCGAAAACATTCCGATGCCGGACAATTCGGTCGATGTCATCATCTCCAACTGCGTCATCAACCTGTCGGGCGATAAGGATCGGGTCTTGAGCGAGGCATTTCGCGTGCTCAAACCGGGCGGCCGTTTGGCGGTGTCCGACGTGGTCACGCGCGGCGAGGTGCCCGACCGCATACGGCGCGACATGCTGTTGTGGGTCGGCTGCATCGCCGGCGCGCTGCGGGATACGGACTACGTCGCCAAGCTGGCAAAGGTGGGATTTGAAGCCATCAGCATCGAACCAACCCGCATTTACGCCGTCGAGGAAGCGCGGGCGTTTCTGGCCGGCGAAGGCGTCGATGTGGATGCTATCGCCCCGCAAGTCGAAGGCAAGTTCATGAGCGGTTTCGTGCGCGCGGTGAAACCGAAAGGTCATCCGGTGAAATGACGGATGACGCCGGTTGAGTCTCGTCAGAAGAGTTCACGTTTGTACGTAGATCGCTGAAGATGGACACGGAGACTGACCGCCCACGCCACTTCCCACGCGAGTCACTACGTCTCAGCAGCGACGAAACCGGGGCGCGGTTCTGGTCGGTCTCGCTCAGGTCTACCCAGCTCACCTATTTCGAAGTAGGGCCAAATTGCCGGTTTGACCGTCACAGCCATCCCAGCGAACAGATAACGCTCGTGCTGGAAGGCGAGCTGTTCTTCGAGACGGTCTCCGGGATCACGCGAGTCGGCGTCGGAGAGGTCATGGCGATTCCGGCCAACGCGCATCATGCGGTGTACACAAAAACCCTGGCGGCCAAAGCGGTTGATGCCTGGTCTCCCGTGAACACGAAATACCTGAATGGCCCGTAATTCAGGACCACTTACGAATGATTAGCAAGCCGCCTTCGATTGTTTAGTCGAGCTGGTGCCGAATGTCGGATTATGGGCCCTTGCGGGACATTCATGGTCGCCAAAGCCAGCGACCAAGAAAGACCGCTCCAAGCATGCCGAGAAGCTGGGCGACGGCGCGTCGCCGCCAGGGAAGTCTCGCCGGTCGAACTGACACGGCGTGCGCTTTTGCAGTCTAAGATTGCGGAGGAATGGCGCCGGCCCGTTGCGTGATCAGCTGGTAGTGCTCGATCCGCCGGTGCTGGGCGAAGTTGAACATAGCCTCCTTGTTGTACCGGCTGATGTCGAGATTGCATTTCGCCGTGAACACCTCGTCGCCGTTTGTGGTCGCCATCGCGACGATCTCGCCCGACGGCGCAACGATGCAGCTGCCGGCGAGAAGCTCGCTGCCCTCCTCGTTGCCGGCTTTGGCTATGCCGACGACCCAAGTGCTGTTCTGGTAGGCCCCGGCTTGCATGCACAGATGGTTGTGAAAGTCCGAGAGATGATCGTAGACAGGGACCCATGGCAAATGGGTCGGTGTGTTGTAGCCGAGTAAAATGAGCTCCACGCTCTGCATGCCCATGACCCGATAGGTCTCCGGCCAACGGCGGTCGTTACAGATGCACATGCCCACATTGGCGCCGAACGCGCGCCATACCGGAAAGCCCAGGTCTCCTGGCTCGAAATAGCGCTTCTCGAGATGCTGAAACGGATAATGCGCACGGTTGTCGGCGTGGCCCGGCAGGTGCACTTTCCGGTACTTGCCGACGATCTCGGCGTTCTTGTCCACTAGGATCGCGGTGTTGTAGCGATGTGTGGCGCCATTGTGCTGCGCCAATTCGGCGTAGCCCAGATAGAATCCGATCCCCAGCGACTTCGCTGCCTCGAACAGCGGCCTGGTGGCCGGACTGGGTATTTCCCGCTCGAAAAAACTGTCGATCTCGGCGTCGTCTTCCATCCACCAGCGGGGGAAGAAAGTGGTGAGCGCCAATTCCGGAAACACGACGATGTCGCTGCCGCGTGCCCTGGCCTCGTGCATCAGTTCGAGCAGCCTCGATACCACTTGCTGTCGCGACTCGTCGCGGGCGATCGGTCCCAACTGGGCTCCGGCGACATTGATAAAGCGTTCCATGGGCGCACCTCTGTTCCGGCTGTGACCGCACTTTAGCAAGTTCCCTTCCGACGTTCCTCCCCCATGCGCCAGCCGGCGCGGTGCCGGCGAGCCCATTGCCGGAGCGTACATTCCGGCGCTAGACACTCCACATGAACGACCGTCCCGCCGACCGTCTGGCCATTGCCGTGGCGCAGCTCAACCCAATTGTCGGTGATGTTTCCGGCAATTTGGAGCGCGCCCAAGCCGCGCGCGCCCAAGCCGGCCGCGACGGCGCTGAAATCGTCGCCCTTTCCGAGCTTTTCATCGCCGGCTACCCGCCGGAGGATTTGGTGCTCAAGCCGGCGTTCCAGGCCGCCTGCCGCGCCGCCGTGGAGACGCTGGCGCGCGAGACCGGGGACGGCGGGCCGGCCGCCCTCATCGGCACGCCCTGGGTCGAGGACGGCAAGCTCTACAACGCCTATGTGCTGCTCGCCGGCGGGCGCATCGACGCCATCCGTTTCAAGGTCAACCTGCCGAACTACGGCGTGTTCGATGAAAAGCGCGTGTTCGCAACGGGACCGGTGCCGGGCCCGGTGAGCTTCCGCGGCGTGCGGCTGGGCCTGCCGATCTGCGAGGATACCTGGACCGACTGGGGCGACTACGAGAACGTGGTCGAATGCCTGGCCGAGACCGGGGCCGAGCTCCTCATCGTGCCCAACGGCTCACCGTACTGGCGCGACAAGGCCGACGTCCGCCTCAACGTTTCGGTCGCGCGCGTCACCGAGGCCGGCCTGCCGCTCCTCTACATCAACCAGGTCGGCGGCCAGGACGAGCTGGTCTTCGACGGCGCATCCTTCGTCCTCAATGCCGACCGTTCGATCGCATTGCAGCTGCCGGCCTTCCACGAGGCGGTGGTGACGACGCACTGGTCGCGGATTGACGGTATCTGGCGATGCGCGCGGGGACCGATCGTGCCGGCGGCGGACTTGGATCAGGCCGATTACACCGCCTGCATGCTCGGTTTGCGCGACTACGTCGACAAGAACCGCTTCCGCGGCGTGGTGCTCGGCCTGTCCGGCGGCATCGATTCGGCGCTGTGCGCGGCGCTCACGGTCGATGCGCTGGGAGCCGACCGCGTGCGCTGCATCATGCTGCCCTATCGCTTCACCTCGCGGGAATCGCGCGATGATGCGGAGGCGGTCGCCCGCGCGCTTGGCGTCCACTACGACATCGTTCCGATCGAGAGTGCCGTCCAAGGACTGGAAGCGGCGCTCGCCGGCATTTTTGCCGGCATGCCCCGCGATGTTACGGAAGAGAATCTGCAGGCGCGCGCCCGCGGCACCATCCTGATGGCGATCTCCAACAAATTCGGCTTGATGGTGGTGACGACCGGCAACAAGTCGGAAATGTCGGTCGGCTATGCCACGCTCTATGGCGACATGAACGGCGGCTTCAATCCAATCAAGGATCTCTACAAGACCGAGGTCTATCGCCTGGCGCGGCTGCGCAATCACTGGAGGCCGGAGGGCGCGCTCGGCCCCGACGGGCCGGTCATTCCGGAGAACGTGATGACGCGGGCGCCGAGCGCGGAGCTGCGCGAGGACCAGACCGACCAGGATACGCTGCCGCCCTACGACGTGCTCGACCAGATTCTCGAGCGGCTGGTGGAGCGCGAGGAGCCGCTGGCCAGTATCATCGCCGCCGGCTTCGATCGTGAGACGGTGATGAAGGTCGAACGCATGCTCAACCTCGCCGAATACAAGCGCCGGCAAGCCGCGCCGGGCGTCAAAGTCACATTGAAGAATTTCGGCCGCGACCGGCGCTATCCGATCACCAGCCGGTTCCGCGATCCCGGCACCGAGCTTGCCACGCCGGACCGCATGCTGATCAAAAGCGCGACCGCCACTAAGGCGGGCACAGCGGATTTTTAAGGAGTCTTCCGGGCGGCCGAATGGCGCTACCGGCGCCTTGAGCGCAATCGCTTCAGGTTGAATCGATTGGCGCTCCAGATTCCTTGGTGGAGCATGATCTTTTCGGAAAACCGGCATCCACTTTTCCGGATCATGCTCTAATGCGCTGATACGAACGGCGGTCCGACGGTGCGCACGGTGCGGGGGGAGGCGTTGGCGTCCGGAGCGTTCGCGTCTGCCGCGGCAGGCGGTGCGTTCGGGTCCGGCTGGCTTGCGCCGTCCTTGGCCGGCGGCTTGCCCGGCAGCGCCTGCTGCGGCGCTTGCGAGAGGGCTTTCGCCTTCTGATCGGTCACCACGATGTCGCCGCTCTCGAGCGTGGTGTTGTCGTCGGCGTTCTTGAGCGCATCGGCCCAACTCTGACCGGGCCGGCGGCAAGAACAGATCGCGCTGAAGTCCTTGCGATAGTGAAAGGCGTTCGGCAACTCGGTATAGGGCTGGCCGTTGATCGACACCGCCTGGCCGATGTCCTCACCCGGATTGCGATAGCTGTAGAGCACAGCTTCGGCGGCGGGGCACAGCCTTTGGCAGGTGCGCTGGTCGTCGGGGAAGCGGGTTGGCACCGTCGAATACGAGATCGGGAAATAATATCCGTCGCAGATGCGCACGCAGACGGTACGATAGGTCCCGGAGGGCGCGCCGTCACCGCCCGGATTGATGATGGTGCCGCCGAACAGCGCGTCAAAGAAGCCGGCCGGTCCCGCCGCTGCTGCGGCTGCGCGATATTGAGCGCCGCAATTGTTCTGCGCCAATTGTCCGATCAGCGCCCGGCGCTGGCCGTCCTGATCGTTATTGCCGCTCTTGAGATGCTCGAGATCGGTCATCGCGCGGTCGAGATTGTCGCGCATCTGCTGGATCTGCGAGTTGAGCGGCCCGCATTGCGGCAACCTTCCGGTAAACAGCGCAAAAAATCCGCCGCCTTCGCAGCCTTGCTTTTTCGATTGCGCCAAGACGCGGTCGAGATCCGCCTGTTGCTTGGCGACGGCGTCTTCGGAGCGCTTGATCTGGTCGGCACGGGCGGGATCGGCGGCGCCGCGGTTGATCATCGCCAGCTGGCCCTCGAGGCGCACGCAAATCGGATTGGACGCTGCCGGCTGATCCGGAGGCGTCTGGGCGGCGGCGCCGGCGCCGAATGCGCCAGCGGCGAGGACGAAAAGGCCGAGGCCGCGCAACAGCTTGATCGTCATCAGTCCCGGCCTGGTTCCCGCGAGGTGGCGGGATGAAGCGATGCAATGGTGACCAAAGTGTGAAGAGCGGCGGCTACTCCGCGTCCGGCTGGTTTTCCGGGCGCGCACGGTCGAAGGCGGGCAGCCCAAGGCAAGCGGCGTCGATGGCGACGATCTTGGGGAACTTGTCGAGCGGCACGTTCAGCCGCCGGGCGTTGTTGACCTGCGGCACCAGGCAGAGATCGGCCACCGTGACCGTGCCGCCGCAGGCATAGGGTCCCGGCCGCACCAGCGCCTCGATGGCCTCGAAGCCGGCGAGCACCCAGTGATGGTACCAGGCGTCGATCGCAGCCTGTTCCTGGTGCAATTCGCGCTTCAGGTAACGCAGCGAGCCGATATTGTTGAGCGGATGGATGTCGCAGGCGACGATGTCCGCAAGCGCCCGCGCCTGCGCCCGCGCGATCGGGTCTTTCGGTAAGAGCGGCGGTTCGGGGTGCGTCTCGTCGAGGTATTCGATGATGGCGAGCGACTGGATCAGCACGTCGCCGGTCGGCGTAACCAGAGCCGGCACGCGCATCTGCGGATTGACGGCGCGGAATTCCGGCCGCCGGTTATGGCCGCCGTCCTTGACCAGGTGAACCGGCACCGTGTCGTAGGCGAGTCCCTTGAGATTGAGGGCGATGCGCACGCGATAAGCCGCCGACGAGCGGAAATAGGAATAGAGCTTCACGTCAGCCCGTTTCATCGTCTTCGCCGTGCGGCCCGACCTTGGCGGCGAGCTGCGCGGAGCGCGCGGTCAGCTGGCGCAAGGCGCGATCAAAAACTTCGCGGTCGGCCGGCGTCAAAATCTCGGTCAGCCGGCGCGCAAAGTCGAGCGCATGCGGCGCCACGTCCTCGTACATGGCCCGTCCGGCGGCGGTGAGCGACAGGAAGGCTTCGCGCATGTCGTCGCGGTTGGCGCGGCGCGCCAGCAACCGGCGCTTTTCCATGAGCGCCACCGCCCGCGACACCTTGGTCTTGTGCATGTGCGCGTGCGCGCCGATGGCCTTTGCCGTCATCGCCTCGTACTGGCCGAGCGTGACCAAGATACGCCATTCCGGCACGCCGATGCCGTAACGCCGCGAATAGACGCGGGAGAGCGCCTGCGAGACGAGGCTCGCCACCACGTTGAGCTGATAAGGCAAGAAATTCTCGAGCTGCAGCGGCGCCTGGTCGCCGAGCCTGGCAGAGCCTGCGGTCAAAGCGGCCTTGACTTCGCCTTCGATCGCCCGCTGACCAGCCATGGCATCACCTAGAGCGCCGTCGTAAGCCGCGCCTTTCGTGCCGGCGGCCCTTTGCGTTGCGGCGCAACGGCGCGAACATGGACGAAGTTGCGGTGCCGCGCAACGGTGGTGCGGCCTTGCTCGAATTGATGCAACTCCTTAGGTGATGCAGAGGCTGCCGGGAGGAAAAGACGATGAGCGCGGATTTCGCCTCGACTGCGGATCTGGCCGACAAAGCGATTACCTTCGACGCCATCGGGCCCGACCTCTATGCCTTCACCGCCGACGGCGATCCCAATTCTGGCGTCATCGTCGGCGACGACGGCGTGATGGTGATCGACGCGCAGGCCACGCCGGTGATGGCGCGCCAAGTGATCGAGCGGGTCGCCAAAGTCACCGACAAGCCGATCAAATATGTGCTGCTCACGCACTATCACGCCGTGCGGGTGCTCGGCGCTTCGGCCTATGCCGGCGCCGAAATTCTAGCCTCGGCGGCGACGCGTGCGCTGATCGCCGAGCGCGGCAAGGCGGATATGGATTCCGAGATCGGCCGCTTCCCGCGGCTGTTTCGCGCCGTCGAAAGCATTCCCGGCCTGACCTGGCCCTCGATCACGTTTCCCGACCAGATGTCGGTGTGGCTCGGCCGCCGCGAGGTGCGCATCATGCATATCGGCCGCGGTCATACGGCGGGCGACGTCGTCGCCTTCGTGCCGGACGCGGACGTCGTGTTTTCCGGCGACCTCGTCGAATACCGCTCGGCCTGCTATTGCGGCGATGCGCATTTCACCGACTGGCCGGCGACGCTCGACCGGCTGGCCGAGTTTTCCGCCAAGGCGCTGGTGCCGGGCCGCGGCGCGGCGCTGAAAACGCCCGGCGAGGTCGCCGACGGCATCGCCTTGACGGAAGACTTTCTCGCCACGCTCTACGGCGCGGTGACCGAGAACGTCGGCAAGGGGCGCTCGCTCAAGGAGACCTACGACGCTACGCGCCGCGTTATGGACCCGAAGTTTGCGAGCTTCGCCATCTACGAGCACTGCATGCCGTTCAACGTCGCCCGCGCCTATGACGAAGCCAAGGGCATCGACCATCCGGTCATCTGGACCGCCGAGCGTGACCGCGCCATGTGGGAAGCGCTGCGCGGATGAAACAAGGCGCTGCAACAGGAGATCGCGTCATGCCGGAAATGACCACGCCCCATACGCCTTCGCCGCGTTTGATCATTCCCGCTCTAGGCGGGCCCTACGGCACTCTTTCCGCCTATGCGGAGCCGCTGCTGCGCTTCGTGATCGGCGCGATTCTCGTCGTCCACGGACTACAGAAGATATTTTATATCGGCGTGGACCACGTGGCGCAGGGCTTTGCGCAACTGGGCTACCACCCCGCCTTGTTCTGGGCTTGGGCGGTCGCTTTGACTGAAGCGCTCGGCGGCGCGCTGCTCGCCGTCGGCCTGCTGACGCGCCCCGCGGCGCTGGCGGCTGTCATCTTCATGATCAATGCGGTTTGGTACACCGCGCATAGAGGCGGTTTCTTTGATGGCGATCGCGGTTGTGAATATGCGGTGCTGATCGGCTTTGTCGCGCTGTTTTTTCTGATCCGCGGCGGCGGCCGGCTCTCGCTCGACCGCGCGCTCGGCTGGGAATTCTGAGCGCATGAGCGCGCTGGCGCCGGCAGCCGGCCGCAAGTCGGTCTATCATTACGAATATCGCCGCGCGCGCGACCAGGATGCGGGCGCGGTCGCGCGCCATCCGCTCGTCGTGGTCGGCGCCGGGCCGGTCGGGCTCGCCGCTGCCATCGATCTCGCCTTGCGCCAAGTGCCGGTGGTGCTCATTGACGATGCCGACCGCATCGGCGAAGGCTCGCGCGGCATCTGCTGGTCGAAGCGCACGCTGGAAATTTTGGACCGGCTCGGCGTTGGCGAGCGCCTGGTCGCCCACGGCGTCACCTGGAAGCTCGGCAAGGTGTTTTGCGGCGACGAGCTTTTGTTCTCCTTCGACCTGCTGCCGGAGGAGGGCCACAAGATGCCCGCCTTCATCAACCTGCAGCAATTCTATCTGGAGAAGGCGCTGGTCGACCGCGCGCTGGAAATGGAAAACCTCGATCTGCGCTGGAAGAACCGCGTCGTCGGCCTCGACCGCCGTAACGACGGCGCGCGGCTGACCATCGAGACGCCGGACGGACGCTACCGGATCGACGCCGATTGGCTGATCGCCGCCGACGGCGCGCGCTCGACGATCCGCAGCCTGCTCGGTCTCGATTTCTCCGGCATCAGCTTCGAAGACAAGTTCCTCATTGCCGATGTGCACATGGCGGCGGATTTCCCGACCGAACGCCGCTTCTGGTTCGCGCCGACCTTCCATTCCGGCCAATCGGCGCTGATGCATCGCCAGCCCGACAATGTCTGGCGCATCGATCTGCAGCTCGGCCCCGAGGCGGATGCGATCGCCGAACAGGAGCCGCAACGCGTCCGCGCGCGGCTCGACAAAATCCTGGCGCCGCACGCCTACGAGCTGGAATGGGTCTCGATCTACACCTTCAACTGCCGCCGCCTTGATCGCTTCGTCCACGATCGGGTGATCTTCGTCGGCGACGCCGCGCACCAGGTCTCGCCATTCGGCGCGCGCGGCGCCAATTCCGGAATTCAGGATGCGGAGAATCTCGCCTGGAAGCTCGCCGCGCGGCTCAAAGGCGAGGCTGGCGACGCGCTGATCACCAGCTACGAGCTTGAGCGCATCCAGGCGGCCGACGAGAACATCAGGCATTCCACCCGCTCGACCGATTTCCTGGCGCCGCATTCCGGCGCCGAACGGCGGTTGCGCGACGCGGTGCTGGCGCTCGCGCCCAAGGCCGAGTTCGCGCGCCGCATGGTCAATTCGGGACGCCTGTCGCTGCCGGCGGTTTACGATTCCCCGCTGTCGACGCCCGACGCGGCGCCGTTTGCCGGCACGGCAAAACTCGGCGCGCCATTGCCTGACGCGCCGCTGACGCGGGAGGATGGCAGCGCCACCCATCTCTTGGCGAACTTAAGCGGTGGCTTTGAGGTCATTTACGTCAAGGACGACGCCGGTGAGGACGGCGGTCGGCTTCATGTTCCCGACCATGTCGCGCTCACGGTCATCGGCGACGATTATTTGGACGAAACCGGGCTTTTCGCGCAGCGCTTCGACGCCACGCCGGGCGCCACCTATCTTGTTCGCCCCGATCAGCATTTGTGCGCGCGGTGGCGGCGCTTCGATCCGGCCGCCGTGGCGCGTGCGTACGAACGCGCCTTGCAAAGGTGAAAGCGATGCCGAAACTCGTCACCGCCTCGCAATTCGCCGATCCCGATGCCGCCTATCTCGCGCTCGTGGAAGCGCGCCGCAATCTGTCCGAGGCGCAGGCGGCGGCGCTCGATGCCAGGCTTGTGCTCATCCTGGCCAACCACATCGGCGAGCTCGACGTGCTGCGCGAGGCGATCGCGCTGGCGAAGCAAGGCCGATAGCAAAAATTCAGCGGGAGCACTCGATGGCGACGAACTCGTCGCAGTGGGCGCCGTGGCAGGAGCCGGGGGCGCTCGCCGGGATCGCGCCGGTAATGTCGTCGCGATCGACCTTGCGATAGGACAGCGCCTGGCCGAACTCGTGGGTGCGGCAGTAGGAATTCGCCGCCGCCGCGCCGCAGGCCGCGCCCGATGCGAGGCAAAGGTCGACGCCGTAGCCGTCGCCGTTGTTGGCGATGATGAAGACGCGCTTTTCCGCTTGCGCGGCGGCTGCGGCAAACAGCACAGCGGCAAAAGCGGTCGCCGCGATCATGGAACGCATGGAACCCCCAGCCGGCGCCGGAACGCCGCAATCCGCGTTGCTATAAACACAAAGAATGCGACGGCGGAGTTAAGGCTGTGTTAACCCCGCGATCCGCCGAGCAATCGACCGCGACGGGGCTGCCGATTCGGTGCAGCGCGCGGTGGCCATTCGGGGTGGTCGAGGCTATATGGCTGGCGTAGCCGTCGGGCGATGGTCGAAAGGGTCCAAAGTTGATCGCGGAATCAATATTGACCTGTCCAAAATGCGGGCACCAGGCGACCGAAACAATGCCGGCGGATGCCTGCCAGTACTTCTATGACTGCAAGGGCTGTGGAGCGCGGCTCAAGCCTCTCCCGGGCGACTGCTGTGTGTTCTGCTCCTATGGCTCCGTGCCGTGCCCGTCTGTTCAGGCTAACGCCAAACCCTTGACGCAATGACCGTCCTCGCCCATTGTGCGCCCATGAACGGCGGCTTTAACTCGATCTGCGGCATTTGCCGGGAGATTATTCGCTAGCGACAACGCTGGCTGCGGCCGTCTTTTCTCATGATCGAGACCATGGACGCCCGGCCAGCAGGCCTAAAGGCGCATGGTTCGATCCGATGGAACTCAAGCTCTACGATACCTTGACGCGCGAGAAGCGGGTTTTTAGCCCGCTCGATCCGGCGAACGTGCGCATGTATGTGTGCGGGCCGACGGTCTACGACTTCGCCCATATCGGCAATGCGCGGCCGGTGATCGTCTTCGACGTGCTGTTTCGCCTGATGCGGCATCTCTACGGCGCCGAGCACGTCACTTACGTCCGCAACATCACCGACGTCGACGACAAGATAAACGCGCGGGCGGCGGAGGAGTATCCCGACCTGCCGCTGAACGAGGCGATCTGCAAGGTGACGGAAAAAACGGATCGACAGTTCCACGAGGACGTGGCCGCCCTCGGCTGCCTGCCGCCGACCGTCGAGCCGCGGGCGACCGAGAACATTTCCGAAATGCGCACGCTGATCGAGCAACTGGTCGCCTCGGGTCATGCCTATGTCGCCGAGGATAACGTGCTGTTCAGCGTGCCCTCGATGCCGGATTACGGCGCGCTGTCAAAGCGACCGCTCGACGAGATGATCGCCGGCGCCCGCGTCGAGATCGCGCCTTACAAGAAGGATCCTCGCGACTTCGTGCTATGGAAGCCGTCAAAGCCCGGCGAGCCGGCATGGCCGTCGCCGTGCGGCATCGCGGCGCCCGGCCGTCCCGGCTGGCACATCGAATGCTCGGCGATGTCCTGGAAATATCTCGGCGAAGTTTTTGACATCCACGGCGGCGGCATCGATCTCGTCTTCCCCCACCACGAGAACGAGATCGCGCAATCGCGCTGCGCCTTCCATACGCCGGCGATGGCGAATTTCTGGGTGCACAACGGCTTCCTGCAGGTCGAAGGCGAGAAGATGGCGAAGTCGGCCGGGAATTTCGTGACGATTCACGAGTTACTTCACACAAATAAATTCGGATCAAACCACTGGCATGGCTACGTATTACGACTAGCAATGCTGATGACCCACTATCGGCAACCTATCGATTGGACTGTTGACCGTCTCGTTGAGGCGAGGCGAATGCTAAAAGAATGGATCGATTGCGCCATAGGCTTTGAACAATATCCCACGCCGGTTCCGGACGAACTGGTTTCAGCCCTTTGTGATGACATGAACACTCCGGCGGCAGTAGCGGTCCTATCGCAGCTTTTTCGGGAAACGCGTCGTCGTACAAATCCCGACGCCTCAATCAGACTAGCCTCCGCTTTGCAGTGGCTCGGGGTTTGGAATGGCGAACCGACAAATGATGTCTATGGCTACGGCATCGTCGTTGGTAGCGGCCCGTCTGATTGGGACATCCAGCATTCTGTGGACGAACGTGCGGCAGCTCGAGCACGCAATGACTGGAAGGAATCTGACCGGATCCGCGATGAACTCGCCAAAGTAGGAGTTGTCCTGAAAGACAGCAAAGATGGCACCTCCTGGGAGCGAGTACCATGATCGCCCGCGCGCAGACCAAGCTCGCGCTGCGCCCGCTGGTGCCTGCGGACGTGCCGCTGCTGGCGGAAATCTTTCGCGCCAGCATCGAGGAATTGACCGCCGACGATTACAGCGAGGCGCAGCGGGAGGCGTGGGCGGAGACCGCCGACGACGAGCAAGAATTCGGCGCGCGGCTTTCCGGCGCGCTGACGCTGGTCGCGACCTTCGGCGGCGCGGCGGTGGGCTTCGCCTCGCTCGCCGACAATAGCCGCATCGATATGCTCTACGTGCATCCGGCGGCGGCCGGGCAGGGCGCCGGCGCCATGCTGTGCGACGCGCTGGAGAAACTCGCCGCCGTCCGCGGCAGCAAAGAGCTCGAAGTCGAAGCGAGCGACAGCGCGCGCGGCTTCTTCGAGAAGCGCGGCTTTGTCGCCAAAACCCGCAACACCATATCGCTCGGCGGCGAATGGCTGGCTAACACCACGATGGTCAAGCCGCTCGCCGCCGCCAAAGGGAGCGCGTCATGAAACGTACGGACGTGCCGTTCCAGCGCCATTGGCTCTATTATCTGGTGCTGAAATACGTGTTGATCGCGGTGGCCGTGGTCGTCACCTTCTACACCGCCTATCGGCTTTATTCGGGATAACACCATGCCACGCCAAGGCTCGTCCCAAGGCTCGTCGTTTTTCGGCATGCGCACCCCTCACGTCGCGATTGCGCTCATCGCTATCCTGATCGCGGTGGCGCTGGCGTCGAACTATTATCTCTGGTGAGGCTGCATCATGCCGCGCGAGCGTCTTTATTTGTTCGATACCACGCTGCGGGACGGCGCGCAGACGAACGGCGTCGATTTCACGCTCGCCGACAAGCTCACCATCGCGCAGATGCTCGACGAGCTTGGCATCGACTATGTCGAGGCCGGCTATCCGGGCGCCAATCCGACCGATACCAACCTTTTTGCCGAGCGGCGGCCGCTGCGCGCCTGTCTGACCGCGTTCGGCATGACCCGGCGGCCCGGCCGTTCGGCGTCCAACGATCCAGGCCTTGCCGCGCTGTTGGCGGCGCAGGCCGACGCCATCTGCTTCGTCGCCAAATCCTGGGACTATCACGTGCGGGTGGCGCTGGAGACCACCGAGGAGGAGAACCTCGCCTCGATCCGCGATAGCGTGCGCGCCGCCAAGGCCAAAGGCCGCGAGGTGCTACTCGATTGCGAGCATTTCTTCGACGGCTACAAGGCCAATCCGGCCTATGCGCTGGCCTGCGCCAAGGCGGCCTACGACGAAGGCGCGCGCTGGGTGGTGCTGTGCGACACCAATGGCGGCACGCTGCCGCACGAGGTGGAAAAAATCGTCGACGAGGTCTGTAAAGAAATCCCCGGCGACCATGTCGGCATTCACGCGCATAACGACACCGAGCAGGCGGTGGCGAATTCGTTCGCCGCGGTGCGCGCCGGCGCGCGGCAAATCCAGGGTACGCTCAACGGCCTGGGCGAGCGCTGCGGCAACGCCAATCTCGTCTCCATCATCCCGACGCTGAAGCTCAAACCGGACTATGCCCAAAAATTCGACATCGGCGTGTCGGATGAGGGGCTCAAGAAAATCACGCGCGTTTCCCGTACGTTGGAAGAAGTTCTCAATCGCGCGCCGAACCGCTATGCGCCTTACGTGGGCGAAAGCGCGTTCGCCACCAAGGCCGGAATTCATGCTTCCGCGATCATGAAGGAATTGAACGCCGGCGTTGACGAGCCGGCGAGCTACGAGCACGTGCCGCCGGATACCGTCGGCAACAAGCGCAAGCTTTTGGTGTCCGACCAGGCCGGAAAGGCGAACCTCTTGGCCGAGCTCGACCGCATCGGGTTTGCCCTCGACAAGGACGATCCGCGGCTCGCCCGCCTGCTCGAGGAAGTTAAGGAACGCGAGGCGATCGGCTACGCCTATGAAACGGCGGATGCTTCCTTCGAGCTGCTGGCGCGGCGCTTGCTCGGCAAGGTGCCGCGCTACTTCGATGTGGAAAAATTCGACGTCAGCGTCGAGCAGCGCATCAACGCCAAGGGCGAGCGCGTCACTGTGAGCATGGCGGTGGTGAAAGTGAGGGTCGGCGACGATCTGTTGATTTCCGCTGCCGAAGGCATCGGTCCGGTCAACGCGCTCGACCTCGCGCTGCGCAAGGACCTCGGCAAATATCAGAGCTACATTACCGGGCTCGAACTCACCGATTACCGCGTGCGTATCCTCAACGCCGGCACCGAGGCGGTCACGCGCGTGCTGATCGAGAGCGCCGACGAGACCGGCGATCACTGGACGACGATCGGCGTCTCGGCGAACATCATCGACGCCTCGTTCCAGGCGCTGATGGATTCGATCGTCTATAAGCTCTTGAAGTCGGGCGCGCCGGGGTGAGGTCGGAGAGGACCCCATGATCGACCACGTCTCCGTCGCGGTGCGCGATCTCGGCAAGGCGCAGTCGTTCTACAGCGCGGTGCTGGCGCCGCTCGGCTTCGCGAAGCTGCGCGAGTGGCCGGATGCGGCCGTCGGCTTCGGCAAAAAGCATCCGGAATTCTGGCTCAACCAGCGAAGCGCAATGGAGGAAATGGCGCAGGACAGCGGCGTCCACATCTGCCTGCGCGCGCTGGACACCGCCGCGGTCGATGCTTTCCACGCCGCGTCGCTCAAAGCCGGCGGCACGTCCGACGGCGCGCCGGGACTGCGGCCGGAATACTACGCCACCTATTACGCGGCCTTCATCCGTGATCCGGACGGCAACCGCATCGAGGCGGTGACGTTTGTGCCGGAGGGGGCGGAGTAGCGGTTATAGCCGGTCCGCCGGAACCGCCATTTGCTTCTCCGCCTCGCTCACCGCGCGGGCGGCTTTGCGCAGCTTCGGCAGGATGTCTTCGATGCGGTCGGCGACGAGCAGATCGACGCCGTTCACCGGCTGCGGCACCAGGCCGAGCGCGCGCATATGCGCGATCAGCCCGAGCAGCGGGTCCCAGAAGCCGTTGATGTTGGCGACCAGGATCGGTTTCCTGTGGCGGCCGAGCTGAGCCCAGGTGAGCTGCTCGACCAGCTCCTCGAGCGTGCCGAGCCCGCCCGGCAAAGCGACGAAGGCGTCGGCACGCTCGAACATCGTGCGCTTGCGTTCGTGCATGTCGGTGGTGACGATCAGTTCCTGCCCGCGCCGGCGCGGCCGTTCCTGCGCGGTCAAGAACTCCGGAATGATGCCGGTCGCGGCGCCGCCGTGCTCGATGACCGAGCCGGCGACCGCTCCCATGAGGCCGATGGAGCCGCCGCCATAGACCAGGCGAATACCGTTCTCGGCGAGGATTTTGCCGAAGCCCTGCGCGGCCTTGATGAAGGCCGGGTCGGTGCCCGGGTTCGATCCGCAATAGACGCAGATCGCATTGATTTTGCTCATGGAGTCAACATTCATGGAAGGATAGATGTGGCGTCGATTCGCGCCTCCTGCAAGCGCTTTGAGCGGCAGATGGGCCGCGAACGGCCGAAAAGGCGTCCCGCCTCGCGGGTGCAGGAGCGGGCGAAAGTCTCTATATGACGGCTAAAGACGGCCAGCACGGGGCCGTCGAGGTCACGGCTTGGAATGCACGACATAAAACACCCTCCCCAGCCGCGCCGCGAAGTGTCCGCCCGCGGTGCGGCGCTGTTCTCGACGCTGTTTCATCTGTGGCCCTACATCTGGCCGGCGGATCGCCGCGACCTGAAGGCTCGCGTGGTGTTCGCGACGGTGCTGATCTTCGCCGCCAAATTAGCGACCATCGCGGTGCCGTTTACCTTCAAATGGGCGACCGATGCGCTGGCCGGCCATGGCACCGCGCCGATCGGGGCCAACAATTGGCTGGCCTGGGCGATGGCGGCGCCGGTGGTGATGACGCTCGCTTATGGCGGCATCCGCATCCTGATGGGGGTGCTCACGCAATGGCGCGACGGCATTTTTGCCAAGGTGGCAATGAATGCAGTGCGGCGGCTTGCGCTGCTCACCTTCGAGCACATGCACCTTTTGTCACTGCGCTACCATCTCGAGCGCAAGACCGGCGGCCTGACGCGCATCCTTGAGCGCGGGCGCAACGCCATCGAGACCATCGTGCGCATGGTGCTGCTGCAGCTTCTGCCGACCATCGTCGAACTGGCTTTGATCGTCTGGGTGCTGCTGTTCCACTTCGACTGGCGCTACGTGGTGGTGATCATGATCACCGTCGCGCTCTATGTCGGCTTCACCTTCTATGCCACCGAGTGGCGCATCGGCATCCGCCGCAAGATGAACGACAGCGACAACGACGCCAACACCAAGGCCATCGATTCGCTGCTCAACTACGAGACGGTCAAATATTTCTCCGCCGAACAGCGCGAGGCCAGGCGCTACGACCGCTCGATGGCGCGCTACGAGGACGCCAGCGTCAAGGCCTATACCTCGCTGGCGGTGCTCAATGCCGGCCAGGCGGTCGTCTTCGCCATCGGGCTCGCGGCGGCGATGGTGCTGTGCGCCCGCGGCGTTGAGGCTGGCACCAATACGGTCGGCGACTTCGTCATGATCAACGCCATGATGATCCAGCTTTATCAGCCGCTGAACTTCATGGGCATGGTCTACCGCGAGATCAAGCAGGCGGTGATCGACATCGAGAACATGTTCGCCATCCTGGCGCGCAAGCCGGAGATCGAGGACCGCCCGGATGCCCGCCCGCTCAAGGTGCGCAGCGGCACGATCCGCTTCGAGAACGTCTGGTTCGCTTATGAACCGGCGCGGCCGATCCTCAAGGGATTGAATTTCGAGGTCGCGGCCGGGCGCACCGTCGCCATCGTCGGGCCGTCGGGCGCCGGCAAGTCGACGATTTCGCGGCTGCTGTTCCGCTTCTACGACGTGACCGGCGGGCGCATCGTCATCGACGGCGAGGACATCCGCGACGTCACGCAGACCTCGCTGCGCGCCGCCATCGGCATGGTGCCGCAGGATACGGTGCTGTTCAACGACACCATCCGCTACAACATCCGCTACGGCCAATGGGACGCGAGCGACGCCGAGGTTGAAGAGGCGGCGCGTCTGGCGCGGATCGACGGCTTTATCCGGCTGTCGCCGAAGGGCTACGAGACCGAGGTCGGCGAGCGCGGCCTGAAACTTTCCGGCGGCGAGAAGCAGCGCGTCGCCATTGCGCGCACGATCCTCAAAGCGCCGCCGATCCTGCTGCTTGACGAGGCGACCTCCGCGCTCGACAGCCACACCGAGCGCGACATCCAGGACGCGCTCGACCGCGTGTCGAAGAACCGCACAACGCTGGTGATCGCGCACCGGCTCTCGACTATCGTCGGCGCCGACGAGATTCTCGTGCTCGATCAGGGCGTGATCGTCGAGCGCGGCACCCACAACGAACTGCTCGCGCACGGCGGTCTCTATGCCAGCATGTGGAACCGCCAGCGCGAGGCGCAGATGGCGCGCGAAATTCTCGCCGAGGTCGAAGAGGAGAAGCTGGCGCCCAATCGCAACCCGCCGAATGCGGAGGAGGAACTCCTGCCTGCCGCCGCGGACGCCGCGGAGTAGTACTCCTACCTCTGCCGTCATCCTGAGGTGGCCGCGAAGCGGCCCTCGAAGGATGAATCGACTGGGGCCGTCGCCCTTCGAGGCTCGCTTTGCTCGCACCTCAGGGTGACGGAACATAGGTCAACGTAAGTCACCGCTGCTATAGGGGCCGCATGTCCGTCATCAACTCCATCCGCTCGCAACTCGCGCCGGTCAACCGGGAAGGCTATCCCTTCATCGGCGGTTTCGCGCTGGCTAGCCTCGTGCTGTTCTGGCTGTGGCCGCCGCTCGGTTGGCTCGGCGTCGTCGCGACGCTGTGGTGCGTCTATTTTTTCCGCGACCCGGCGCGGGTCACCCCGGCGCGGGACGGCGTTGTGGTGGCGCCGGCGGATGGCCGCATCAGCCGCATCGCCGACGCGGTGCCGCCAGAGGAGCTCGAGCTCGGCGCGCTGGCGCTGCCGCGCATTTCCATCTTCATGAGCGTGTTCGATTGCCACGTGAACCGGAGCCCGCTCGCCGGGCGTGTGGAACGCATGGTCTACCGGCCCGGCGCCTTCCTCAGCGCCGATCTCGACAAGGCGAGCGAGAGCAACGAGCGCAATTCCTTCGTCATCGCCGCCGACGGCGGCGTGCGCATCGCCGTGATCCAGATCGCGGGTCTGGTCGCGCGGCGCATTGTGCCGTTCGTGCATGCGGGCGAGGCGGTCGGCGCCGGTCAACGCATCGGCATGATCCGCTTCGGCTCGCGGGTCGATGTTTATCTGCCGGCGGGTACGCGGCCGCTGGTCGCCGAGGGCCAGACCGCCATCGCCGGCGAGACCGTGCTCGCCGAGCTCAAGGTTTTGCCGGCGGCCGCAGGTTTGCAGTAACCAGGGAAGGCGTTAACGCCCGGGCCGAATCTGGGGCGTGGCGCGTGGCGGCCCTGTCCCGGAAGGGCTATATTGCCGTTATGGCTGATCTGTCCCCGTTGGAGAACCGCAGGCTGCGCCGGCGGCGATTCCGCCGCATTCCGGTGCGCACGCTGGCGCCTAATCTGGTCACGTTGCTGGCTCTCTGCGCCGGCTTGACCGCGATCCGGCTCGCGTTCGAGAACCGCTATGGCTTGGCGCTCGCGGCCATCGTGTTCGCCGCCATTCTCGACGGCATCGACGGCCGCCTGGCGCGGTTGTTGAAAGGAACCTCGCGGTTTGGCGCCGAACTGGACAGCCTGTCCGACTTCGTCAATTTCGGCGTCGCGCCGGCGCTGATCCTCTATTTCTGGGGCCTGCACGATCTGAAATCGGGCGGCTGGATCGCAGCGATGGTGTTTGCCATTTGCGCAGGGCTGCGGCTCGCCCGCTTCAATGTGATGATCGACGATCCGGACCGCCCCGCCTGGGCCAGCAATTTCTTTGTCGGCGTGCCGGCGCCGGCCGGCGCCATCATCGTGCTGTTGCCGATCTATGCGGTGTTTCTCGGCGTACCGCGATCGCCGTTCTTGACCTGGGTGACGCTCGCTTACACGCTCGCCGTCGCTTGCCTGATGGTGTCGCGGCTGCCGGTGTTTTCCGGCAAGCGCATCGGCCAGCGGGTGCCGCCGGAAATGGTCGGACCACTGGTCGTGGTGATGGTGCTGGCCGTGGCGCTGCTCATTGCCTATCCGTGGATCCTGCTCACCGCCGGGACGCTCGCTTATCTGGTGAGCTTGCCGTTCGGCTGGCTGTCTTATCGCGGCTACGAGCGACGCTCGCGCGAGAGCAAGGTAGAAGCGGCGACGCAAGCTGCCGCCGCGCGGCCGGCGCCGGCGGCGCCCGGCATTCCCCACTCCGCCGAAAACGAAGAGCGTCCCTCGCGCCTCAATTGAGCCGTATCGCTCAGGTTCCTGAGTGTGCGAGGGAACCATGCGACTTGCCCGCCGCACGCTTCTGGCCTCGATGATGGCGTCCGTGGCGGCTCCCGCCGTTTTGCGGCTAGCGCGGGCCGATGCGCCGCAAGTGACGCTCAAGCTGCATCACTTCTTCTCGTCGGTCTCAAGCGGACACAACAAGTTTCTCGCACCCTGGGCGCGCAAGGTCGAAGCCGAGTCGGCCGGCCGCATCCGCATCGACATCTTTCCCTCGATGCAGCTCGGCGGCGCGCCGGCGCAACTGTTCGACCAGGCGCGCGACGGGCTCGCCGATATCGTCTGGGCGATGCCCGCCAGTACCCCCGGGCGCTTTGCCAAGATCGAAGCGTTCGAGCTGCCGTTCGTGCCGTCGCATCGCGCGCTGGTCAATTCCAAGGCGATCGAGGATTACGCGGTGGCGAATCTGCAGGATGAGTTCCGCGAGGTTCACCCGATCTGCTTCTCCTGCCGCGACCATGGCGTCGTGCACGCCAACCGCGTTATCCAGTCGGTCGGCGATCTGAAAGGGCTCAAGCTGCACGTGCCCAACCGCCTCGCCGGCGAGACGGTGCAGGCCCTCGGCGCGCAGGGCGTGACCGCGCCGATCCCGCAAGTGCCGATGGCGATCGCCGCGCATGTGATCGACGGCTGTCTCGATCCGTGGGATGTGGTGCCGGGCTTAAGGCTGCACGATCTCCTGAAGACCCACACCGATTTCGCCGAGTCGTCGCTGAGTACGACGGCGTTCGTGCTGGCGATGAACAAAGCGGCCTACGACCGGCTGCCGCGCGAGCTGAAGACGGTGATCGACGATAATTCGGGGCAACCCGCGGCCGGCATGGCGGGCGCAATGTGGGACCTCGAAGCCGCCGCCGTCGCCGATATGGTTCGCCAGCGCGGCGATGCGGTGACGCTGCTGACGGCGGAGCAGATCGCACCGTGGCGCAAGGTGACCGAGCCGGTGATCACGGCATGGCTGCGGCAAATGAAAGAGCGCAAAATCAACGGCGGCAAGCTCATCGCCGGCGTGCGCGCGCTATTGGCGAAATATGCCAACGAACCGGAGCCGCAACCGCCGGAGCCGCCGGAGCCGAAGGTCGCGACCCAGCCGGAGCAGGCTGCGCAAGCCAAGGCCGCGACGCCGAAAGCGGATGCCCCGGCAGCACCGCTCGCAAAACCCGCTCCCGCTGCAAAGCCCGCTCCGCTCAAAGAGCTGGACATCCCGCTTTAGGCAACGAAGCGTGCCTTAGTGGCGCATGATCTTTTACACGCGTGCGATACGTCATGATCGCGCGACGTAACCGGTCACTGCGGCAGCGGATAACCGGGCATCAGATCGGAGGACAGACGCAAGAGAGCTGATATTCGCCATGGCGCTCTGTTAGAAACTGACGAGCCTGGCGTCTCCCGATTTGGCGGCAGCATAGAAATCGTTCATGCCGGCGAGCTTGACGCGGCGATCGAGCGACGCGGCGGCAAACCCGCGCGCCTCGACGCACGGCTTGCACGCCAGTAGCGTCACCTTGGCGTGACCGGCGATCTCCTCGTAGCGGTTCGGCGGCCCGACCGGCACCAGCGTCTTGCCGACGCCGTCGACCGCCATCAGGACCGCGTCATGGAACAGCATCAGCGTCACGCCGTCGCCCGCCTCGACCGCGGAAGCGGCGAACAAAAACGGCAGCATGGCGCGGGTCGGATCGGTCGGTCCCCACGTGCCAGAGATGACCCACTGCATGTCCGGTCTCCTTTTTTCCAACGCTCAATGCCTAGCGCGACAGCGAGAGTGCTCCGCCATTGGTCGCTTGGCCGGCGAAGCGGCCGTCGGAGAACGAAAGCTGCGCCAGCGGCTCGCCCTTGTGGTCGCGGATGATCAGCGCGCCGTGCTCGAAAGTCCATTTGCGGCTGGTGAAGAAATTGCCGGGGCAGCCGCCTTCGGGCGCGATAGTGCCTTGCGCGGCGGTCGGCGCGTTGCCGAATTTCATGAAACAGGCGCCGCCGCCGGCCGCGGCAAGCTTCCAGCGGCCGGCAAGATCGACCGGGGGCGGAGGTGGGGGTGGCGGCGGTGGCGGCGGGGCCGCCGCGGCCGGCGGCTCGGGCGGGGCGCTGCTGGCACAACCGGCAAGCGCAGCGAGCGCGGCAAACGCCACCAATGCGGCGGCGACTTTTGCCGCCCACGCCCCCTTGAGCCTGAAATCCGTCAATACGCTCATCGCCAATTAGAAAGCCCGAAATGCGGTCGCAAAAGAAGCCCCCAAAGCCACTCGCGGAGGCCCAATGCTCCACTTGCGCCAATATTCTTGACCGAAATCAACCCTTTTGTGCGACCCGTGTCGAGGAAGGCACACCTGCGGCGCTGGCCCGCGCGCGCCAGGCGGCGCGGATCGTCTCCGAGGTGGCGCCCGAGCCGTCCGGCTTCCAGCCGGGCGGGCCGAACACATAGCCGAGCCGCTCGCGCCAATTGCCGGCCGCCCGCACGTCGTGAACGATGCCGGCCCATTCATGGAACGCGATGCGCACGGGATTGAAGGTGCCGAGGTTCTTGACGATGCCGTAACGGCAGGCCTCGGCGTCGTCCTCGGGCACGAACGTCCCGAACAGCTTGTCCCAGATGATCAGGATGCCGGCATAGTTGCGGTCGAGATAGCGGGGATTGGTGGCGTGATGCACGCGGTGGTGCGACGGCGTGTTGAACACGGCCTCGAACCAGCGCGGCAGCCGGCGCACCTGCTCGGTGTGGATCCAGAACTGATAAATGAGGCTGATGCCTTTTTCGAAAATGATCAGCGCCGGCGGAAAGCCGATCAGCGCCAACGGCAGCCAGACCACCCAGGTCAGCGCCAGATTGCCGGTCCAGGTTTGGCGCAGCGCGGTAGAGAGGTTGTAGTGCTGCGACGAATGGTGGTTGACGTGGGCCGCCCACCAGATGCGGTGCTCGTGACTCAGGCGGTGGAACCAGTAATAGCAAAGGTCTTCGGCCAGAAAGATCGCCAGAAACGCCCACCAGGTGTAGCCGATGTCGAACAACCGAAATTGCCACACCCAGGCGGTGGCCAAATACAACAACCCGGCGGTGGCAAGCCCTTGGGCGAAGTTGCCGAGACCCATCAGCAGCGAGGCGGCGGTGTCGCGCAGCTCGTAGCTGGCGCTGCTGCGGAAGCGGGCAATGACGACCTCGGCGAGCACGAGGACGATGAACGCCGGCACCGCGAGCGCCACGGGATCGGGGAGAGTCATGATGCGAGCACGGCCGCGCTGCGGCCTCCCTGTGTTTCGGTACCGCGGATCAGCAACCGATCGAGCCGCGCCGCCCAGGCCTGGGCCAACTCCGCGTCGCCGAGCCGCAAGACAATGCGGCGCGCGCCGAGGTCGGTAAGAGTGAGGACGAGGTCACCGCCATGAGCCGCGGCGCCGGCAAGATCGCCCGGCGCGACGATGCGGATGGTGACGCGGTCGCCCAGCGCGAACAGCACGGCGATGCGGCGCTCGCCGCGATCGACAGCGAGCGCGCTACGCTTGTCCGCCGCCAGCCGCAGCTCGCCGGGCTCGAATTCCGGATGGTCGAGCGCAAGGTGGCGGCGAACAGCCTCGGCGTCGTCGACGCTGGCGCTTCGCAGCCCGCCGGCGAGCCAGACGACGAGGATGATGAGAGCTATTCCGGCGACCGGCAGGATCAAGTCCAACGGGCTCACGACAGCGGCACCTCATAGCCGGCGAACGCCGAGATCGGCCGATTTTCGCGAACAATAGGCCCAGGCCATGCCGGCGGCAACCACACGAACATGTACCGGCCGCGAGCAATCCTCGGTATAAAGCGGGCCAAGACTGACCTTCGGGGGAGAGGGCGATGCAGGCTTCGACATTCACGCTGGCGACGCCGGACGGCGTGTCGCTTTTCGTCTATCGCTGGCTTCCCGAGGCGCCGCCGAAGGCGGTGGTGCAGATCGCGCACGGGCTTGCCGAGCATGCGGCGCGGTACGCCCGCGTGGCGGAGGCGCTCACGCGTGCCGGCTACGCAGTCTATGCCGACGACCATCGCGGCCACGGCCGCACGGCCAGGACGCCGGACGAGCTCGGCCTGTTCGCCGAGCGCGACGGCTGGAAGAAATGCATCGACGATCTTTGGCTGCTCAACCGCCGCATCGCGACCGACCATCCGGGCCTGCCGATCGTGCTTCTGGGCCACTCGCTCGGCTCGTTCATGGCGCAGTATTTCATCAGCGAGCACGGCGACGCGCTCGCCGCCGCGGTGCTTTCGGCCTCGAATGGCAAGCCGCCGCCGATCGCGCCGATCGGGCTCATGCTGGCGCGGCTCGAGCGGCTCCGGCTCGGGCAACGCGGCCACAGCCCGTTGATGCAGGCATTGTTCTTCGGCGCGTTCAACAAGCCGTTCAAGCCGGCGCGCACACCGTTCGACTGGCTGTCGCGCGACACTGCCGAAGTCGACAAATACATCGCCGACCCGCTGTGTGGTTTTGAATCGACGGTGCAACTCTATATCGACCTGCTGGAGGGATTGCGCGAAACCGCCCAGCCGTCGCGGCAGGCGCGGATCCCGAAACACCTGCCGATCTACATCTTCAACGGCAGCCGTGACCCGGTGAGCGACAACATCGGTCAGCTTATCGACGCCTATCGGGCCGCCGGTATCAAACAGGTGGTCCACAAAGTCTACCCGGACGGCCGCCACGAAAGCTTGAACGAAACCAATCGCGACGCGGTGACGCGCGATCTGATCGCTTGGCTCGATGGCGCGGTCGGGCAGTGCCGCGCGGCTACTTCATCGTCGGGATGACGAAGTCGGCGCCGTCCTTGATGCCCGAGGGCCAGCGCGCGGTCACGGTCTTGGTCTTGGTATAGAAACGGACCGCATCGGGGCCGTGCTGGTTGAGGTCGCCGAAGCCGGAGCGCTTCCAGCCGCCGAAAGTATAATAGGCGAGCGGCACTGGGATCGCGAAATTCACGCCGACCATGCCGACCTCGACGCGGCTGACGAAATCGCGCGCGGCATCGCCGTCGCGGGTGAAGATGGCGACGCCGTTGCCGTAATCGTGCTCGGACGGCAGCCGCACCGCCTCTTCGTAATCTTTGGCGCGCACCACGGACAGCACCGGGCCGAAAATCTCGTCCTTGTAGATGCGCATGTCCGGCGTGACGTGATCGAACAGGCAGCCGCCCATGAAGTTGCCGTGCTCATAGCCCTGCAGCTTGAAATTACGGCCGTCGACCACGAGCTTGGCGCCTTCCTTGACGCCGAGGTCGACGTAGCCTTTCACCTTGTCGAGATGCGCCTTGGTGATCATCGGACCGTAATCGGCCTGGGTGTCGGTCGACGGTCCGATCTTCAGGCCCTCGACCCGCGGCACGAGTTTCTCCAACAGAATGTCGGCCGTCTTCTTGCCGACCGGCACCGCGACCGAGATCGCCATGCAGCGCTCGCCGGCCGAGCCGTAGCCGGCGCCGATCAGCGCGTCGACCGTCTGGTCCATGTCGGCGTCGGGCATCACGATCATGTGGTTCTTGGCGCCGCCGAAACATTGCGCACGTTTGTTGTTGGCGCACGCCGTCGTGTAGACATATTCGGCGATCGCCGACGAGCCGACGAAGCCGATCGCCTTGATGCGCGGATCTGTGAGCAGCGTGTCGACCGCTTCCTTGTCGCCGTTGACGACGTTGAGCACGCCCGCGGGCAGCCCGGCCTCGAGCAAAAGCTCGCCAAGCCGCATCGGCACCGACGGATCGCGCTCCGACGGCTTGAGTATGAAGGCGTTGCCGCAGGCCAGCGCCGGGGCGAATTTCCACATCGGGATCATGGCCGGGAAGTTGAACGGCGTGATGCCGGCGACGACGCCGAGCGGCTGGCGCATGGAATAAAGGTCGATGCCGGGACCGGCGCCATCGCTGAATTCGCCCTTGAGCAGATGCGGGATGCCGCAGGCGAACTCGACCACTTCGAGGCCGCGCTGCACGTCGCCTTTGGCGTCGGCGAAGGTCTTGCCGTGCTCGGAGGACAATAGCCGCGCCAGGCTGTCGGCTTCCTTCTGCGCCAATTCGAGAAATTTCATCATCACCCGCGCGCGCCGCTGCGGATTCATGGCCGCCCAGGCCGGCTGCGCCGCTTCGGCGACGGCAATGGCGTGCTCGACCTCGGAATGCTTGGCGAGGGCGACCTTGGCCTGGACCTCGCCGGTATTGGGATTGAAGACGTCGCCGAAACGCCCCGATGTCCCCTTCACCTCTTTGCCGCCGACGAAGTGGCCGATCTCACGCATGAGCTTTCTCCTTGGACAATGAACGGCGCGGGGGCGGTGGGCCTGAAGTTCCTACAACATTACCGCGAACACGCATAGGAACTTCACCGCCAAACCGCCCTGGCCCGATGATCCGGCTGGTGTCCCGGTACGTGCCCGGCAGAGCTGGCGTGCGGGTGTGCCGCAAGGACTTCCGGTGCGCGGAAGCCGGACACCAGTGTCCCGATTCCGAAGTTCGCATCATTATGCGGCACCCTCGTTTGCGAACTTCGGAATCGAAGGACACTAGCAACGTATTGATCTAGTGTGGCTTTGGTTCAGAAGTCCGCATGACGAGTTCGCGGCAAAAATGATGCGGACTTCTGAACCGCCACACTAGCGCCGGTTCCCTGCGCCTAGTGTGCGGCTTTTTTCCGCGGCGGTCACCGGGGTCGGGCGGGGCTGCACGGGGTGAAGCCTTCACCTTCACGACGAGAGCACGTAGGGTGGCAATGCGCGCTGTGAGGCAGTTTCCGCGTGGGTAAGATCGCGCACGCGAATTGCCCAGGCGGCGATGACGCAACAGACGATTTTGCCCATCCTACGATCCACAGGGAGATGGACATGTCGAATCAACCGGCAGGCGGGAACGGCGTGCGCGATCTGACGCCGCAGGAGGTCGCGCAAGGGCTTAAGGACGGCCGCATCGTTCTGGTCGACGTGCGCGAGCCGAACGAGACGGCCGTCGAACGCTTTCCCGGCGCCGTGCTGGTGCCGCTCTCGGCCTTCGATCCGGTCGCGATCCCGGCGCCGCCGGGCTGCGAAGTGGTGTTTGCGTGCCGCTCCGGCCGCCGCTCGGTCACCGCCTCGCTCGCGGCGCAGGAGCAAGGCTTTGTCTACGACGCGCATCTCGCCGGCGGAATTCTGGCGTGGAAAGCGGCCGGACTGCCGATCGAGACGTGAGCAAGTGGCGGGCTCTCGCGCAATCCTCGTGATCGTCGCCGTGCTGGCCGGTGCATGCCTTGGCGGCACATTTCCGGCAGCGGCGCAGCAGGAGCGCGTCGTCAATTTCTACAATTGGTCGGACTATATCGACCCGACCGTGCTTGACGATTTCACCAAAGAGACCGGCATCAAGGTCCGCTACGACACGTTCGATTCCAACGATACGCTGGAGGCCAAGCTTTTGGCCGGCAAATCCGGCTACGATGTCGTGGTGCCGACCGCTTATTTTCTCGCCCGCCAGATTTCCGCCGGCGTCTTTCAGAAGCTCGACAAATCGAAGCTGCCGAACCTCCGCAATGCGTGGCCGCAGATCGCGGAGCGGCTGGCGATCTACGATCCCGGCAGTCAGTATGCCGTCAACTACATGTGGGGCACGACCGGGATCGGCTACAACGTGAAGGCGGTGCGCGCAATCCTGCTGCCGCAGGCGGCGAACGGCGCCGCCGGCGACGGTCTTATCAACACTGCAATCGACTCTTGGGACGATGTGTTCGACCCGCAACGGATCGCCAGGTTCAAGGATTGCGGCGTCTATCTGCTCGATTCCTCCGACGACATCATGTCCGCTGCGCTCCACTATCTTCAGCTCGATCCGAATTCGAGCAATCCGAGCGATCTGCAAAAGGCCGCCGATCTCCTGGCCAGGATCAGGCCGTATGTCCGCAAGTTCCATTCCTCGGAATATCTCAATGCGCTGGCGACCGGCGAGATCTGTTTCGTCGTCGGCTTTTCCGGCGACATCAAGCAGGCGCAGAAGCGCGCCGCCGAGGCCAAGGGCGGCGTCGAGATCGGCTATGCGATCCCGCAGGAGGGGGCGCAATTGTGGTTCGACAATCTCGCCATCCCCAAGGACGCGCCAGACGTCGCCGCGGCGCACCAGCTCATCGATTTTCTGCTCAAGCCGGAAGTGGCGGCGAAGAACACCAATTTCATTTCCTACGCCAACGGCAACCTGGCGAGCCAGAAATTCGTCAACCAATCGATCCTCGACGACCGCACCATCTATCCCGATGCCGCCACCATGGCGAAGCTCTACACCATCATCGCCCACGACCAGAAGACGCAGCGGCTGATCAACCGGCTATGGACGCGGATCAAGACCGGGCGGTGAGGGGATCGGCTCTTTTGTCCCGACCATCCGAAAGGCTACGCAACGGTATTCGCGCCGCGGTGAAGCGCGGCAAGAAAGTGAGGAGGCACACATGGGCGCGTTAGACGGAAAAGTTGCCATCGTCACCGGTGGTTCGAGCGGCATCGGCGAACGGATCGTCGAACTCTTCGTCGAAGAGGGCGCCAAAGTCGTGGTCGCTGCGCGCCGGCAGCAAGAGGGCGCGGCGCTGGAAAAGCGGCTCGGCGTCCGCTTCATCCGCACCGATGTCGCCAACGAGGCCGATGTGAGGGCCATGGTCGATCAAACCGTCAAATGGTTCGGCCGCGTGGATTGTCTGGTCAACAATGCGGGCGTGCCGTCGCCGATGGTCAGCATCACCGAGATCGACGTGCCGACGATCGACCAGCTGCTCGCGGTCAATGTCCGCGGTGTCATGCTGGGCATCAAGCACGTGGCGCCGGTGATGCTGTCCCAGGGCGCCGGCAGCATCATCAATATCGGCAGCGTCGCCGGCCTTCGCGGCGGCGCTTCCGGGCATATCTACAGTGCGACCAAAGCCGCCGTGCATTCGCTGACGCGTTCGGCCGGCGCCGAGCTCGGCGAAAAGGGTATCCGGGTGAACACCATCGTGCCGGGAGGGATCGTTACCGGCATTTTCGCCAAGAACGCAGGCGTCGAGGGTTCCAAGGCCGACCGGCTGACCGATGTCGTCAAAGCGGCTTTGGCGTCGGCGCAGCCGATCCCGCGCGCCGGTATGCCCGAAGACATCGCCCAGGCAGCGGTGTTCCTGGCCAGCGATGGATCGAGCTTCATCAATGGCCAGGATATCGTCGTCGATGGCGGGATGACGAGCGTCACCCGCGGCTGGTCAGCTTCGGCGAAAGGGCGTGCCGAAATGGGCAAGCGGCTCAAGGAAGCTGCCGCGAGGTTGTAAAGCGTTCGCGGCCGGCGCGCTTCACCGCCAGCGGTGATGCAGCCAGAGCCATTGCTCGGGATGCTCGCGCACCCAGCCTTCGACCACCGCGGTGATCGCCTGCATGGTCCCCTTGATGTCGATACGGCCGTCGGCGTCGCGCGCCGGCTCGACCGGGTCGGTGATGTCAACCGAAAAGCTGTTGCCGTCGGGCTTGCGCACCACGCGCAAGCCATGAATGGGGGCCTCGGTCTGGCGGGCGAGCAGTGCGATCAGCGGATTGGCCAGGCAGCGCCGGCCGAAAAAGGTCACTTCGACGCCCTTGGTGAAATGCTGGTCGACCAGCATGCCGACATGGGTGCCGGACTGTATCAGCCGCGCCAGCTTCAGCGGCGCCTCGAGGCCGGTCGGAATAAGCTCGCCCATCAGCGGCTCACGCAGTTTGACGATGATGTCGCTGACGGACCGGATATTCGGCCGCCGATACAGCACGGCGGAACGATCGACGAGCACTTTCGCCACGACGGCGGGAAGTTCCCAGTTGGCGAGATGAGCGGCAAAGCCGAGCATCGGCTTGCCGCGGTCCAGCATGCGGCGGTAGCGCTCGGTGGCTTCCGGCGCGTAGGTGATCACGTCCGGGGTTTGCCGGCCGACGCCCTCGACGCAGAATTCATCGAGGTGGGCGAACTCGACCGTGATCCGCCCGAGATTGTCCCAGACGCCGGCGAGGATTTGCTCGATCTCGGCGTCGGATTTTTCCGGATAAGCGATGCGCAGGTTGGCGCGGGCGAGGCGGTGTTCCTTGAACAGCGGGCCGATCCTGCGCATCGCCGCGCCGGCGAAGTTCGCCGTGCGCTTGCGATCGAAGCGCTTGACGGCGCCGAGCAGTCCGACGGCGCTGGCGCCGGCCGCCGCATCGAGCAGGGCTTTGAGCTTCCGTTCAGCCATCAGAACGTGACGATGATCTTGCCGAAAACCTGGCGGCTTTCGAGCCGCGCCAGACCGCGCTCGAAGTCGGCGAGTGCGACTTCGGTGTCGATCACCGGCAGCAGACCGGATGCCATCTTCGCCAGGCTCTCGCGGATGTTGCGCATGGAGGCGCCGAACGAGCCGAAGATGCGATATTGCTGCAGGAAGAGCTGGAACAGATTGATGGTGGTCGACTGACCGGAGGTCGATCCGCAGGTGACCAGCCGGCCGCCGCGCTTGAGGCAGAACAGCGAGCCGTTGAAGGTATCGGGACCGACGTGCTCGAAGGCGACATCGACGCCTTTCTTGGCGGTGAGCTTGCGCACCACGCCTTCGAACCGCTCGGTCCGGTAATTGATGACGTGGTCGGCGCCGAGCGCCTTGGCCTTCGCCGCTTTCTCGTCGTCGCCGACGGTGGTGATGACGGTACAGCCGATCGCCTTCGCCATTTTGATGGCCACCGTGCCGATGCCGGAGCCGCCGGCCTGCACCAGAATAGTCTCGCCCGGCTCGAGCTTGGCATTGTCGAACAGCATGTGCTGCACGGTCGCAAACGCCACCGGCGCGCAGGCGGCATCGCGGAAGCTCACCCCCGCCGGAACCGGGATCACCAGCCGCGCCGGCATGTTGAGCAAATCGCGGGCGAAGCCGTCGACATGAAAGCCCATGATGCCGCCGACATTTTCACAGAGATTGTCGCGGCCCTCGCGGCACGCCTTGCAGATGCCGCAGGTCAGCGCGCCGTAGGCGACGACGCGGTCGCTGGCTTTGAGGCCGGCGACATCGGGGCCGACGGCAACGACTTCGCCGGCGGCTTCGGCGCCGACAACAAGCGGCAGCTTGCGCTTGGCGAACGCCATGCCGCGCCAGCCCCAGACGTCGATATGATTGAGGCCGACCGCTTTGATGGCGATCTGCACCTCGCCGGCCCCCGGCGCCGGCGGCGCCGCGACATCGCGCAGCTCGATCTTGCGATCGGCAATGAGCATCAGCGCGCGCATCGACTGCACCGCAGCCGGGCTTTGGCGCACGCCGCTGGTGCCGGCGGCGAGGCTCACGCCGGCTCCCGCGCCATGACCAGGCAGACGTTCTGGCCACCGAAGCCGAACGAATTGGACATGGCGCGCCGCACCGTCGCATCGCGCGCCACATTCGGCACCACGTCGAGCGGGATCGCCGGATCCGGAACGGCGTGGTTGATGGTCGGCGGGATGCGTTGATGTTGCAGCGTCAACAGCGTGAACGCCGCTTCGACCGCACCGGCCGCGGTCAAGGTGTGGCCGATCATCGACTTGTTCGACGAGATCGGAATGCCGCGGATGCGCTCGCCGAACACCGCGGAGACGCCGAGATGCTCCATCTTGTCGTTCTCGGGCGTCGAGGTGCCGTGGGCGTTGATGTAGTCGATATCCTCCGGCGCGACCCCGGCATCGGCCAGCGCATTGCGCATGGAGGCGATGATCGGCTTGCCGTCGGGGCTCGATCGGGTGCGATGGAACGAATCGGATTTTTCGCCGTAGCCCTCGAGAACGCCGAGTACCCGCGCGCCGCGCGCGCGCGCGTGATCGAGATTTTCCAGAACCAGCGCCGCCGCGCCTTCCGCCAGCACGAAACCGTCGCGGTTCTTGGAGAACGGCTTGGAGGCGCGCTCCGGTGGATCGTTTTGGGTCGAGAGCGCGGACAGCAGCGAGAAACGCACCAGCGATTCCGGTGTTAGCGAGGCGTCGGCGCCGATCGCCAACGCGGCTTCGCAATCGCCGCGCCGGATCGCCTCGATGCCCAGTTGGATGGCGCTGGCGCCGGACGCGCATGCCGTGTTCAGCGAGATCGGCGAGCCTTCGGTGCCGAAATGCTCGGCAAGGTGCTCGCCGATGATGCCGAATTTGAACGTGCCGTTGACCGCGGCGAATTTGCGGGCAACCCGCATCAGCTCGGGATAGCCGGTGCCGGCATTGGCCGCGGCCATCTCGGCCATCTTGATGCGATCGGCCCATTCGACTTCGAGCGGCGGCGGCGCCAGGAACAACGGCCCGGGGAAACGGCCCTTGGCGCCGAGGCCGGCCTCCGCGATCGCCTCCTCGCCGGCGAGAAGCGCGATGCGCTCGGAAAGCTCTGCCGGCGACATGGCGTCCCGGTACACCTCGTCGACCGCGCCGGCGATCGTGGTTTTCAGACCGTCGGTCGGAAAGCGTGAAATGCGGCGGATGCCGGAGACGCCGCCGGTCAATTTCGCCCAATTGTCGGATTTGCCGACGCCGAGCGAGGTGACGACGCCGATCCCGGTGACGGCGACGATCGGACGACCCAGCTTGTCCGCGGCCATGACGTTCTCCCTCAATCGACCCGCTCAACCAGCGCCAAGCCCTCGCCGCGCCAGTTGCCCACGCTGGTGACGACGACCTGTGAGAGGTCGGACGGGCTCGTCCCGACATCCCCGGCTCCGGCCGGTGCAGGAAGCTTGCCGTGCTCGAGCACCGCGCAGGCGATTCCCAGATTGCCCATAAACTGAGCCTCAAGGCCATGCCCGATATAGGTCCCGGTGGCGCGAACGGGAAGGCCGATGTCCTTGAGCGCCGCGCGCTCGGCCGATGTCGCCGGTTCGAACCCGGCGGCGCCGGAGATCACCGCAGCGTGCGCGCGGTCGACCTGTGCGGCGATCGTCTGCCATTGGCGGCGGAGCGTTGCCTCGATGTCCCCCGTTTGACGCCGGTTGCGATCGGAACAGACCGATAAAATCCGCCCCCGGGCGCGGGCGCCGCGGGCCTGCGCGTGGTCGCGGCTTTCGAGCATGAGGAATGCGCCCATGTTGCCCAGTGCGATGCCCCCTTGCGGTCCGCGATCCCAGACCGGCGCGAACGAGCCTTTGAGCAGTGCGCCGGATTCCTCATAGACCAACAGCGCGTCCCAGCGCGTGGCATGAAAGGCGCCGCCCACCAGCGTCAATTCGCTCTGTCCGGCGGCGATGCGCGCCTGCGCGACGCGCACGGCGTCGACGCCGGCGGCCTCCTCGCCGAGAAACGTGCGCGAGGACCCGACCACGCCGTGCACGATCGAAATATTGCCGGCGAGCAGGTTCGGCAGCTGCGCCAAGAACAAGGTCGGACGCAGATCGCTCATCAGCCGTTCGTTGAGGAAGGCGCCGGGCTTGGCCGCCGTGCGCATGCCGCTGAGGATCGCGGTATCGGCGGCGACGTCACGCTCGCCGCCTTCGGCGGCGACGATCATGTCGGTGCGGTCGAGCAGGTCGGGCTTGCCGGCGATGCCGGCATCGCCGAGCGCGAGGCCGGCGGCGTAGACCCCGACGCGCTGCCACAGCTCCATCTGCCGCTGATCGCTCTTCTTCGGAATCTGCTTGTCGAAATCGATCGGCGCCAGCGGATGCACGATGTAAGGCGCAAAGCTCTTGTCGTCGTAGGGCGGCGGATCGCCGCGTTCGAGATGACGCCACGCCGCGTCGAGCCCCTCGCCCAGGCAGGTGACAAGGCCGACGCCGGTGATCCACACCTCGCGGCGTTCCGTCACTTGGCGAACTCCTTGACCGCGATGTCGATCCGCTCCGCCCAATCAAACAAGACCTGGCGGAATTGCGGCGTGGGATAGGGCATGATGCGATACGTCAAATCCGCCTCGCAGACGACCTTGCCGTCGTGGCGTCCGGCGCATTGGCCGATGGCGTAGCCCGAGCCCTCGTGCTGCACATGGCCTTCGAATTCGAGCAGGTTGCCGGGAAAGACCGGGCTGCGGAATTTGGCCTCCTTGACGCCGGCCAGAATCGGCATGGCGACGAAGCCGCCGAGCACGCTGATCAGCCAGCCGGTGGTCTGCGCCATGCATTCGATCAGCAGCACGCCCGGCATCAGCGGATAGCCCGGAAAGTGGCCCTCGAACACGGTGCTCTGCTGCGGAACGGTGCAGACCACGCGAATCCGGCGCGCGCCGACGTCGATCTCGACGACGCGATCGATCATCTGAAAATATTCAAGCTGCATGCGTGGCGCCTCAGGCGCCCTTCGCCGCGACCAGCTTGTCGATTTGCTCGCTCAGATTCCTTAGCACGAAGTACTGGTCCGTCGTGGCCTTGCCGTCATTGACTTCCTGGGTCCATTGCTCCAGCGGCAGCTTGATGCCGAAGGTCTTGTCGATGGCAAAGGCAATATCGAGAAAGTCGAGACTGTCGATCTCGAGGTCGTTGATGGCGTGGCTTTCCGGCTTGATGTTCTCACGCGGGATGTCGCAGGTTTCCGCAATGATATCAGCCACTTTATCGAACGTACTGGACATCGGGCATGCTCATGTGCTGGCAGCAGAATGGCGCCGGCCGCTGGATCGGCGCCGAACAAGCCCGATCGCTGCGGGCCCCTCCGGTCGTGAGTGCCCGTATAGCGAAGGACATCGTCGAGTTCAACGCCGCCCGGGGATGGCGCATGTCCGCCGTCGTTTGCCGCATGGCAACCGGCAGCGATCTGTCCTAAATTCCGACCCAGGGCGTGTGGGCGGGTATCCGATACGGAGCGATGCGATGACATATTTTGCGGCCAAGTCTTTTCTTGCGGCCAAGTCTTTTCTTGCGGCCAAATCTGTCCGTTACAGCCTTACCGTGGCGTTGGCGCTGGCGGCGGCGCAACTCGTGGCAGCCGGCGCCGAAGCCGCCGACTACGATGTCGGGCCGATCCACATCGCCCAGCCTTGGGCGCGCGCGACGCCGAAGGGCGCAAGCTCCGGCGCCGGCTACATGACGGTCACCAACAACGGCACGACGCCCGATCGCCTGAGCTGCGTCTCCAGCGACGCCGCCGCGAAATGCCAGATCCACACCATGACCATGGAAGGCGGCGTGATGAAGATGCGGCCGGTGGAAGGCGGCCTGGAAATCAAGCCGGGCGAGACCGTCACGCTCAAGCCGGCGGGCCTGCACGTGATGTTCGTCGACCTCAAGCATCCGCTGGAACAAGGCAAGACGGTCGAGGCGACGCTCAAATTCGAGAAGGCCGGTACGGTCGACGTCGAGTACCCGATCATGGCCATCGGCGCCGCTGCGCCGGGTGTTCCCGCCGGCGGCGGCACCATGCAAGGCGGCGGCATGATGCAGATGAAGCACTGACACCTGCATCATCGGCCGAGCCAACAGCCGGCGGGGTGCAGCGCGCCGCGCCGGCTATTTGTTCGCCTCGCGGAAGGGCGCCGGCGTGCCTTTGGGCACCGGCATGCGGAACACGTTGAGTATCATCGACACCATGGCGTAGTAGCCGAGGATGCCGACCAGCTCGACCATGCCGGCATCGCCGAGCAGTTTGTGCACGCGCTGGTACGTGGCGTCGCTGACGCGGCGCATCGCGTAGAGCTCCTTGACGAAGGCATAGATCGCCATCTCGTCGCGCGGCGCCGATTTCGGCGCCCGGCCGGCCTGCAGATCGCGGATCGTTGCCGGCTTGACGCCTTGCTTGGCGGCGATCGCCGCGTGCGCCGTCCATTCGTACTGCGCCTGCCAAAATCGCGCGGTGCACAGGATGGCGAATTCCGACAGCCGCGGCGGCACGCTGGTGCCTAAGCGCACATAGCCGCCGAGCTGCTGCGCCAAATGACCGAAGCCGGGCGCGTGCAGATAGACCGCGAACGGGCCCCTGTTGCTGAAGCCGCCGCGCGGGCCCGACGATATCGCGTCGACCAGCGCCTGCTGCGCGCCGCTGAGGCTCGCCATGTCGATCGCCGGCAGGCGAGGGG
This sequence comes from Xanthobacteraceae bacterium, assembly GCA_050011955.1. GTDB lineage: Bacteria > Pseudomonadota > Alphaproteobacteria > Rhizobiales > Xanthobacteraceae > BOG-931. Next base: position 10,716 of record JBEKIC010000001.1, on the reverse strand, counting down.
AGGGCGATCGGCGCGACCGGTTTGGCGGCGGCGATTTGGGCATGGATACCTCTTGGCGTGCCGGACCGGAATGAAGCCTCCGGCCGGCTATTGTAATGCTCTAACCGCCGCCCGCGAGCTTAAAGACGCGCCGCGCATTTTCGCAAAGGAACATCGCCTTGACCTCATCGTCGAGGCCGAGCGCCTCGATCCCTTCCAGCGCCTTGACCGGCATGATCATCGGGTAGTTGGTGCCGAACAGAACCTTGCTGCGGCCATGCGCGCGCAGATAATCGATCAGCGCGGCCGGATAGCGCTTCACCGTGTAAGCCGAGGTGTCGATGTAGACGTTCGGGTACTTGGTGGCGACGGCGATCGCCTCGTCGGTCCACGGATAGCCGATATGGCCGCCCACGATGACCAGATCGGGAAAATCCAGCGCCACGCGATCGAGATAGATCGGGCGCCCAACCTCCGACGGCATCAGCGGGCCGGTGTGGCCGATCTGCGTGCAGAACGGCACGCCCAGGTCGCAGCACGCCACATAGACCGGATAGAACCGCCGATCGGTCGGCGGCGCCTCCCACAGCCAGGGCAGAACACGGATGGCCTTGAAGCAGAGCTGTTCGACGCAACGCCGGATTTCGCCGACCGCCTGCATCGGCTTGGAAATATCGACCGAGCCGACGCCGACCAAACGGTCGGGCGCCTGCGCGACAAAACCGGCGACCTCGTCATTGGAGATCATCACGTTGCGCGGCGCGTACCAGGCGCAGATCAAGCTCTTGCCGACGCCGGCCTGATCCATGGCTGCGACGGTGGCGGAAACCGGCAGCTCGGTTTGCGGCGCCAGCGAGCCTTTGGTCCATCGCCGCAGCGAATCGAATATCGGATCTTGGAAATGCCGCGCGGTGGGATGTTGGGCCCAGGCATCGATGATCATCGGATTCATCTCCGCAGCCTTGCTCGGCCTTCGTTTTGGCATTTCGAAAGGGTTTGCGCTAGAAGCGATGCATGGTCCCAGTGAAAGCCCTGTTGTTCGATATTTTCGGCACGCTGGTCGATTGGCGCAGTGGGATCGCGCGCGAGGCCGAGGCGCTGCTCAAGCCGCGCGGCTATGCGCTCGATTGGTCGGCCTTGGCGGACGCCTGGCGCGGCGAATATCAGGGCGCCATGGAGGAGGTGCGCTCCGGCCGCATCCCGTTCTGCAAGCTCGACGTGCTGCACCGGCGCAACCTCGATCGCATCCTGCCGCGCTTCGGGCTCGGCGCGCTGAGCGGGGATGACCGCCGCGCCCTCAACCTCGCCTGGCACCGACTCGACGCTTGGCCCGACGTGACGCCCGGCCTGGCGCGTCTCAAGCCCCGGTATCTCCTGGCGCCGCTGTCGAACGGCAATGTTTCCATCATGGTCGATCTGGCGCGGCGCAACGACTTTCCCTGGGACGCGATCCTCGGCGCCGAATTCGCCGGCGACTACAAGCCGAAGCCGCGCGTCTATCTCTCCGCCGCCGACGCTTTCGATCTGGCGCCGCAGGACTGCATGATGGTGGCGGCGCACAGCTCCGATCTGCAAGCCGCCGCCACGCTCGGCTTGCGCACCGCCCACATCGCGCGGCCGAACGAGGACGGACGGGGCCGCGGCGAGACGGCGCCGATTGTCCCGGTCGATATCGCGGCGAGCAGCCTCGAGGATTTGGCGGCGCAGCTCGGCGTGTGAATGAATGGCCCATGAGTGCGGCGGGAGAGTCACCGGAAGCCTCGTCTCCGGATTAGAGACGGCTCTTGACACTCGTCCCTGTTTATGATACGAGCATTTATCTCGCTCATCGAGGGGCGTTTCTAGAGACGATCCTGAAGCGGAGCGAGATCGGTTCCCGCGGGCGGGGCTCGTAACCCCGCACTCGGGCGACTTCGGGCATCGTACCGGCCGGCACTATGACCGGTCCGCGAGGTGCTCGCTGCACTGGCGCCGGGGAGGGTCCTCCCGTTTGCACCCGGTAATTCCAGGAAGCGCGGCCCGGAGATGAGCCGAGCAATCGGCGAAGTGCCGCAGTGGAGCGCCGGAAGGCGAGCGCGCCCCGACTTTTGGCGCGCTTCCGCGCCCCGCGCATCGGCAGGCGGTGACGCTTTCCGATGTGGCGCGGACCAAGAAGAATTGCGCCTTTCGGCGCTTCGCTCCCCTCGATTTTTTCTATGGGGAGCAAACGAATCAAACAAAGCTCGGGCGCAGGCGCGTCGCGAGAAGGAATTTTTGTGTTTGTAGGGGCGGCCCTTGTGGCCGCCCGCTGGCGCGCGTGCCGCCGCACGGGCGGGCACCCACGAGGGGTGGCCCCTACGGCTCGCCATGACGACGGTCCGGAGCGCGGCCCCGAGAACGAAGGAGCCCGCGAATCGCCATAATTCCTGCGTTTCCGCTCGCTTTGGGCGCGCAATGCTTCTGTAGGGCGCGCGGTTGGTGTATCGTGCGAAATGCTAGTTGGAGCATGATCTTGCGAAACAGCCTTCCACCCCGAATCAAATCCGGGGCAGGCCGTTTCGGCATGTTCTGGGGACGCAGATGTGGGGTCGAAAAACCAAATCTTCGGCGTCGGCGAGCGAGGCGCAACCGCCATCGCCGCTGAAAGAGGCGATGCACCAGGCGCGGGTCGAAGCAGCTGAGCGCACCAGCGTCGTCGTCGATTTGCGCGACGCGGAAGTGGCGCGGCTCGAACTGCTCAACGAGGCGCTCGATCCGCTGTTTGCCGAGATTCCGCCGGAAGTCGAGTTGTTCGACCGCGGCTTGAGCCGTGGCGACACGCCGCGGCTTTGGATCGACGCCGTCGCCCACGTCGCCATGGCGCGCGACAAGCGCATCTACCGTTTCCTGCACGATACCCGCGTCGGCCGCCACGTGCTCGCCGAGTCGCACGACATCCCCGATATCGTCCAGGCGGTCACCGGCTACGTGGCGCGCCGCCTGATCGAGCGCGAGCGGGCGCTCGACGAAGATCCCGATTTCATCACCCGCGTCGGCGCGCCGGAGGCCGCGCGCGAACACCGGCGCCGCCGGAGCCGCGGACTGGCCACGCTGGCGCTCGGGTTTCTTTTGGGCGCGGTCACGCTTGTTGTGATCGCGCTCTTCGCCGCCAGCCGATTTTAGATCGCAATCAGTGGCGATAAAACTTGTGCGGCCGCCGTTTACGCCGGCGCGACCGGATGCAAGGTATGGCGTTTGAGCTCGCGGATATTGCCGTCGGCGTCGCGTTGCCGCGCGATCATCTCGCAGCGCCAGGCGCCGGGCGCGCCGTCGATGCGAAAGAGATTATAGCCGGCGCCGTGTTCTCCGCCGTGCGGCGCGCGCGCCGAGGCCGACGGAACGCCGACGACGGGAATCGCCCGGCGCGGGCCGTCAAGCCAGATGAGCGAGTGGCAGTGGTCGTGGCCGTGGAGCACGAGTTCGGCGCCGTTGGCGGCGAGCACGCGGCAAAACTCCGCGCCGTCGATGAGGCGCCGCAAATAGCGGCGGAGCGGGCTCTTGGGCGGGTGATGGATGAGCACGACGCGGAACAGATTTTGGGTTTCCTCGAGCGCCGCGGCGAAGCGGGTGAGCTGCTGCGCGCCGAGCGAACCCGTTGCCATGAATGGTCCGGTCGGCACCGCTGAAGAGAGCGCGATCAGCGCGACCTCGCCGCGCCGGCGCAGGAACGGAAAGGTACCGCTCTCCGCGCCGTCGTCGCCGCGCATGTATTCGTCCCAGTACTTGGCCGGCCATTGCGCCGCTTCCGGAACATAAGCGTCGTGATTGCCGGGAATGACGGTGACATCGGACGGTGGGCCGAGCCCGTCCAGCCAGGCCCGCGCCCGCACATATTCGGCCGGCACCGAGAAATTGATGAGGTCGCCGGTCACGGCGATATGGTTGGGGGCTGAAGCCTTCAGGTCGCGCGTCAGCGCGTCGACAACCTCGCGGCGGTGAATAAATTTGCGCCCGCGGTGCCAATTGATGAAGCCGAGCCCGCGCTTGCCGGCGAGCTCCTTAGGCCGCGGCGGCGCGGCAAGATGCAGATCTGAGAGGTGGCCGAGCACGAACATCGCGGCATGATCATACGCGAATCATGGCGGTAACAATGGCCAATGCGCCGCACGCTTCACGAACTGCCGATGAGGATGCCGACGACAAAGACCAGCACGCCGCCGACCACGACCTGGAAGGCGGCCTGCAGGAACGGCGTGTCCATATAGCGGGTGCGGATCCACGATATCGCGGCCAATTCCACGGCGACGACGGAGAACGCGACCGCGGTCGCCGTATAGAAATGGGGAATAAGATAGGGGAGCGCGTGGCCGAGGCCGCCGACCGTGGTCATCCCGCCGCACACTATGCCGCGCACCACGGGCGCGCCGCGGCCGGTGAGCGAGCCGTCATCGGACAGAGCCTCGGCAAAGGCCATGGAGATGCCGGCGCCGAACGCCGCCGCGAGCCCGACCAGGAATGTCGACCAGGTGTTGTGGGTGGCGAAGGCCGCAGCGAACAGCGGCGCCAACGTCGAGACCGAGCCGTCCATGAGGCCGGCCAGCCCGGGCTGCACGTATTGCAGCATGAACATGCGCCGTGCGGTCTGGTCCTCGGTTGCGCGCGCGCTCGGGGTGATCTTCTCGCCAAGCTCGTGGGCGAGTTTTTCGTGTTTGTCCTCGGCTGCGGCAAGCTTGTTCAGCAGACCGCGCACGGCGTCATCGCGCGCCGCTTGCGCCGCGCGCCGGTAAAAGCGCGCGGTCTCATACTCCATCTCTTCGGCGAACTTGCGCGTCGCGTCGATTGCCAGCGGGCGGTTGAGCCAGATTGGACGGCGCGCAACGAAGCCCTTCACGTCTTGCCGCCTGATTAGCGGCAGAAACTCGCCGAATTTCTGGCGATAAAGAGCAAGCAGCATGTCATGATGCCCAATCTCCTCCATCGCCATCTTGTCGTACATCGCCGCCGTATCAGGGTACGAACTGCGAAGGCCGTCCGCAAAGGAGCGGTAAATGCGGTTGTCCTCGTCCTCATTGGAAATGGCGAGCGCCAGGACTTCTTGCTCACTCAAATCGGCAAAACGCTTCACGGTGTCGCCTCGATGGTTCGACGATATAAGCCTCATATTAGAATGCTTCTAAACTCGAGGCTAGGGTTTGCGCGGCGATTCATCGGCTTCGCGGAGACTCTTGGTGGGCGGAAGCAATGCAGGCCCGTCGGTTCGACGCGCCCGAAACTTTCCATTGCGGTCTGTCGGTCTCGGATGACGTATGGTCGTTTTGCCATGCAGCTTGAATCGATCCGCCGCCCTTTCGAGCCGATCATCCGGCGCGTGCTGCATTTTTATTGGCGCTTGGCGCGCGGGCTCACCATCGGTGTGCGCGGTCTCGTCGTCGACGCCGATGGCCGGGTGTTCCTGGTCAAGCACAGCTACGTGTCCGGCTGGCACTTGCCGGGCGGCGGCGTCGAGACCGGTGAAACGCTGACCACGGCGCTGGCGCGCGAATTGCGCGAGGAGGGCAACATCGAACTGACCGACCCGCCGGCTTTGTTTGCAATCTATTTCAATCGTCGCGCCTCGCGGCGTGACCATGTTGCGCTCTACGTCGTGCGTGCGTTCCGGCAAAGCGCCGCGCCGCAACCAAACAATGAAATCGTGGCGCATGGCTTCTTCGCACCCGATGCGCTGCCGCGGGAAACGACGGTCTCGACGCGCCAGCGCATCGCCGAAGTGCTCAGCGGACGCTCCGTCACCGAGCTGTGGTGATTGTTGGCGCGTTCACGTGACGCGCCGCCGGTTCCATTGCCGCGTCATTTGGTCATACGCGGGCGCCGGTGCAACCAACGCGGTCGCGCGGCGTTGAAGGGCATGGGCGAACTAAAATCGACAAGAGGAGAGACTTCGATGCGGAGGAAGATCCTTGCGCTCGCGACGGCCGTAGCGCTCGGCACGGCCACAATGACGACCGGCGCCATGGCGTTGATGACGGCCCTGTAATGTGCCGATGTCTACCGCGGCCTGTGTTCAGCGGAATCGATCGCGGTCGTGTGGCAGCATGAAGTCGAGCAGCGGCCCGATCGGCACGATGCCCGTCGGGTTGATGTTGAGGTGGCTGCCGTAGTAGTGCCGCTTGATGTGATCGAGGCTGACGGTATCGGCGACGCCCGGCACCTGATACAGATCGCGCAGATAATTCCAAAGATTTGGATAGTCGGTGATGCGCCGCAGATTGCATTTGAAGTGGCTGTAATAGACGGCGTCGAAGCGAACGAGCGTGGTGAACAGCCGCCAATCAGCTTCCGTGACCTGCCGCCCGACGAGATAGCGCTGCCGTGACAGCCGCTCTTCAAGCTGGTCGAGCGTGGCAAACAGCGCGCGTGCCGCTTCCTCGTAGGCCGCTTGCGTGGTGGCGAAGCCGGCGCGATAGACGCCGTTGTTCACGTTCGGATAGACGATGTCGTTGATGCGATCGATCTCGGCCCGCAGTTCGGCGGGATAATAGTCGGTGTGCACATCCGTAAACGCGTCGAATGCGGAATTGAGCATGCGGATGATTTCGGAGGATTCGTTGTTGACGATGGTCCGCCGCTTCTTGTCCCAGAGCACCGGCACGGTCACACGGCCGCTATAGCGGGAATTGGTGAGGAGATAGATTTCGGCGAGCGTCGACTTGCCGTTGACGGTGTCGAGCGTCGCGCCCGGCCCGGTGCCGAATTCCCAGCCCAATTTGCCCAGCACCGGCTCGACCACGGAGAGGGAGATCACGTCCTCCAGCTTCTTGAGCTTGCGGAAGATGAGGGTGCGGTGCGCCCACGGGCAGGCGAGCGAAACGTAGAGATGATAGCGGCCTGCCTCGGCCGGAAAACCGCCTTCGCCGGTCGGGCCGGGGCTGCCATCGGCAGTGACGAAATTGCGATAGGTGGTCGGCGGCCGAAGGAAACGGCCATCCTTGGTGCGCGACGGATCGTCTTGCCGCCAATCGCCTCGTTCGAGCAAACCGAGTGCCATATCCCCTAGCTCCGACTGTAATCTCGACTTGTTATGTAAGTATTCATCGGGTCCGCGACAGGGTTCCCACTCTCACGCAGACGCGTGGGTGCCCGCCTGACTTCGCTGGATGTGCTAGTTTCCCCTTGATTCCGCCGTTCGCACGGGTTGGCCGCCATGGTTTGCGGCCTGCGGAATTGAGATCCTAGTGTCCCGATTCCGAAGTTCGCATCATTATGCGGCACCCTCGTTTGCGAACTTCGGAATCGAAGGACACTAGCAATGTATTGATCTAGTGTGGCGGTTCAGAAGTCCGCATGACGAGTTCGCGGCAAAAATGATGCGGACTTCTGAACCGCCACACTAGTGGGCGGCGCGATGACCGAGAGTTCGTTGACCATCCTGCCCGAAACCGAAGGCGACGCGCCGGCGATCGAACGCCTGCACGAGCGCACGTTCGGTCCGGGCCGCTATGCCAAGACCGCTTACCGGTTGCGCGAGCGCGTCGCGCCCAGCATCGACCTGTCGTTCACTGCGCGCATCGGCACGCTGCTCGTCGGTTCGGTCCGGCTGTCGCCGGTCCGCATCGGCGAGACCAAGGCGCTGCTGCTCGGGCCGCTCACGGTGGAGCCGCCGTTTCGCGAGCGCGGCGTCGGCCAGGCCTTGATCGCGCGGGCGCTGAAGGAGGCGCGCGCCAAGGGCCACCGGCTGGTGATCCTGGTCGGCGACGAGCCGTATTACGGCAAATGCGGCTTCAAGCCCGTTCCGCCGGGCCGTGCCGTCATGCCGGGCCCGGTCGATCCGGCACGGCTTTTGGTCGCCGAACTGGTCGACGGCGCCTTTGACGGCGTCTCCGGACCGATCCGGGCGGAATAGCCAGGCGTGCAGGGCTTGGGCGTGGACTCATCAAGGCTACGCAGTGTCACGTTGGTTCGCCGGCTGATTAACGGGCAGCGTTCATGGCCTGTCCGCTCCAAGCGACCGGGAGTTCGTCGGTGTCCTTCCTCGGAAAAGCCAATTCCGAAACGAAGGCGAGGAGGTAACAACCGATCGCGAGCAAATATAGGAACCGGAAACCAAAATACATCGAGTTATATTCCAACAAGCCGCCGCAGACGGCCCCCAATAGGTTCATCGCCATCATTCCCGAAACCCGTCCCTTGCTTGAGAGCAGGGTCGAGAAGACAATGCCTGAAAACAACAGCGGCAAGGTCAGCACAATGCAGGTTTCCAGGCGCCCCAGCGGCGTAGAGGCAAACCCGCCCGCCCGCGCAACATACCAGCCAACGCACAGTGCCGCGAACAAGAATAGATAGGGGGTCAGGGGACGCCTTATGTTGAGCCACTGAACCGCGCAATTCCCCAGAAACGCCATTGTCAAAATGCCGGCGATCACAATGCCGATCACCTGCCACGTATTCCCGAAGGTCAGGCCCATTTCTGTGATTCCCTTGGTTTCGATCAGCATAAAACCAGCGCCAAGGAAGAAAAAAGAGAGGTGACTGAATTTCGGCCTTTCCGGGAGGAAGTTTACAGCGACGAGCAGGGAAAGAGCCAATAGCTGAAATACCATGATCAGGTATGATACGGGGTAGATGCGTTGCGGCATATAGAAGAACGGCCAGTCGTCTGTTGAGACGTCGGCGTGAAGCGCGGGATCAGCATAAAAAGCGGTCTTGTCCGTGAACCCCGCCCTTTCCACCAGTTGTGGAGGAATGGCCCACTTCTCGTTATTTGATTCCAGGAAAATAATCGAACCACCGAAGCCGGCTTCCAGGCAAATCGGAGGCCTTCCGTCAAAAGCCTGTTGCAGCATGAGATAGATCTTGCGGCCCAAGGCGTCCGATAAGACGCTGAACGACAGCGAAAGCATGCCATCGGGTTTCAGCCGGGCGCGAGCTTCACGCAAACCCTCTACGGTATAAACGAACGAATCAAGACGCACGCTCGAACCCTGGCTGAGCAGGGTGTGCGAATCGAGCATGCCGTAGACGACCAGGTCGAATTTTTGCTCCGTGGTCCTAAGAAACGAGCGGGCATCATTGACTACTGCATGAACCCGAGCATCGTTGTAGGGCTTTTCGGGGTGGCTCAACTTGCCAGTCAGTTGGATGGCTGGGTCGATTTCAATTGCTTCGACGTGTTCAGCACCGGAGCGCAAAGCGGCCGCGACGTCGTTGCCGGTTCCGGCGCCTACAATCGCTACGTTCGCCAGTGTTGGATGGGCTTTATAAGGGAAATTATAGTATCCGCGAGCCTTGCTCCATCGCGTACTCCCGGCATCAGAGAAGTCATAAACGTTTTGATAATAGTGGCCTGCGGCCCTAATCAACGTCAGACCCGTATCCTCGCTGCGCCCGATCTCCAATAGTTGGTAGGCGGAATAGACTCGGTTCCAGAGAGGATTCACCGGCCAGGCCAGGACGATCGTACAGAGCACCGTAAAAGAAAGTCCGACCATCATTAACGAAGGCGTTTTCAACGTGAATAACAGAATTGCAAGGAAACACAGTGCGAACCAAGCAAGCGGAGGCGTCCATAAAAAACTCGCCACGAGCATAAGCAGGACGCCAAGTAAGCTGCCGAGCAAGTTCAGTCCATACGCCGGCAATTTGCTGCGGCGTTCCATAAGCCGGCCGCATAGTTGGCCGACAGGTATGAAAGTCAAAGCCGTAATCAGGAAAACAAGCGCAAGTAACCCATACAACAAGAGTATTTGCGACAAATTGCCAACACCGATTCCCATGGTGAGTTGCTCGCGGAATGGAACGGTGTTGAGGTCGATGTCCAGCCCATACCTGACGATAGTCATGAAGCCGAACTGCCAGGCGAGTAACGGAAGCACGATCACGAGCGGAATTCGATCCCGCGTGGCAAGCGCGTAACCCAATCCCAGGCCAACAAAACACGCCAGCAGACTGAAATTCTTATAAAAAGCAAAAAATGGGAGAATCGAGGATTGCCATCTTATGATGCAGAGCTCGAGCAAAAGACTGAGCGCTGCCGAGAAAAGAATGGCGGCATCAGCGTACTTCGCATTGAGCGTATCCAGGAACCTTGCCTGCGACTGGGCGCTGGCGTCGATGAAGGGCACAAGTTTCTTCAGCGCATAATAGAAGGCCGCAGTCGCGATCGTGGCAACACAGACCAGCAAGAAGCCTGTGGCCACCAACGAGACCGACCAAGCTTTGGCGGACCGAGCGACGATTGCCAATGGGTGCGCTGCGATGGTGCCGAAGCTCCCGAACGCTATGATCGCCATAAGCCGAATGAGCGATTGCGTCATCGCAGATGGTGGCGCAGTTTGAGCATCGCTTCGCAAATTCACGCAGCCCCCTAATTCCGCTTAACCGCCATTCCCCCGATGACCGCCGATCTGCCATGAATATTCGCGTTTTCCGGCCTTCCTGCAATACAGAGGCGTGGTGCGCGAGCGCGGCGTCGGCCAGGCCTCGATCGCGCGCGCTGAAGGAAGCGCGCGCCAAAGGCCACCGGCTGGTGATCCTGGTCGGCGACGAGCCGTATTGCGGCAAGTGCGGCTTCAGGCCCATTCCGCCGGGCCGTGCCGTCATGCCGGGCCCGGTCGATCCGGCACGGCTTTTGGTCGCCGAACTGGTCGACGGCGCCTTTTACTGATCAGTCAGTTATTTAGGCTACTTTCGCTTGAGTTTTTCTGCGATTCGTTTCATGATGCGGTGTGAAGCGAGATGGGCGGCAGCTGGATCATAAGACGCTGGAGGAGATCCGGCGGATGT